>NZ_JBJNLB010000002.1:0-970168 GCF_052169275.1 Serratia sp. CY27727
TGGGTCGGGCCGTCTTCGCCCAGACCGATGGAGTCGTGGGTGTAGACGAACACGTTGCGCAGCTTCATCAGCGCCGCCATGCGCACCGCGTTGCGGGCGTATTCCACGAACATCAGGAAGGTCGCCGAGTACGGCAGGAAGCCGCCGTGCAGCGCGATGCCGTTGGTGATGGCGGTCATGCCGAACTCGCGCACGCCGTAATGAATGTAGTTGCCCGCAGGGTCAACGTTCAGCGCTTTCGAGCCGGACCACATGGTCAGGTTGCTCGGCGCCAGGTCGGCGGAGCCGCCCAGGAACTCCGGCAGCACCTTGCCGAACGCTTCCAGCGCGTTCTGCGACGCCTTGCGGCTGGCGATGTTGGCCGGGTTGGCCTGCAGTTTTTCAACGAACGCCTTGGCGTCGGCTTTCCAGTCGGCCGGCAGCTCGCCGTTCATGCGGCGCTTGAACTCGGCAGCCAGCTCCGGGAAGGCCCTGGCGTAGGCGGCGAATTTGTCGTTCCAGGCCGCTTCTTTGGCCTGACCGGCTTCTTTGGCGTCCCACTGGGCGTAGATGTCCTGCGGGATTTCAAAGGCGGCGTATTTCCAGCCCAGCGCTTCGCGGGTGGCGGCCACTTCGGCGGCGCCCAGCGCGGCGCCGTGCACGTCATGGGTGCCGGCCTTGTTCGGCGAACCGAAGCCGATAACGGTCTTGCACATCAGCAGCGACGGCTTGTCGGTCACCTTGCGGGCTTCTTCAATCGCGGCCTTGATGGCGTCCGGGTTGTGGCCGTCGACGTTGCGCACCACGTGCCAGCCGTAGGCTTCAAAGCGCAGGGCGGTGTCGTCGGTGAACCAGCCGTCGACGTGGCCGTCGATGGAGATGCCGTTGTCATCGTAGAAAGCGGTCAGCTTGCCGAGCTTGAGGGTACCGGCCAGAGAGCAGACTTCGTGCGAGATGCCTTCCATCATGCAGCCGTCGCCCATGAAGGCGTAGGTGTGGTGGTCAACGATGTCGTGGCCCGGGCGGTTGAACTGCGCCGCCAGGGTGCGTTCGGCGATGGCGAAGCCGACGGCGTTGGCGATGCCCTGGCCCAGCGGGCCGGTGGTGGTCTCAACGCCCGGGGTGTAGCCGTACTCCGGGTGCCCTGGGGTTTTGGAATGCAGCTGACGGAAGTTTTCCAGCTCGCGCATCGGCAGGTCGTAGCCGGTGAGGTGCAGGAGGCTGTAAATCAACATGGAGCCGTGGCCGTTGGAGAGCACGAAACGGTCGCGGTCAGCCCAGTGCGGGTTAGTCGGGTTGTGGTTGAGGTAGTCACGCCACAGGATTTCGGCGATGTCCGCCATGCCCATAGGGGCACCGGGGTGGCCGGAATTGGCTTTTTGTACGGCGTCCATGCTGAGTGCGCGGATGGCGTTGGCAAGCTCTTTACGAGAAGACATAACGAAACTCCAGTGCGGTTACAGTTGAGCGGCCAACATGTCTTCCAGCTTCTGCTGGTCGACGGCGAACAGGCGAATGCCTTCGGCGAGTTTTTCCACCGCCATGGCGTCCTGGTTGTGCAGCCAGCGGAACTCTGCTTCGGCCAGCGGGGCCGGTTGGTGGAAGCCCTCGGTAGACGGGGTCAGCTTGCGCTCGACCGGCCGGTCGCTGTTTTTCAGCTGTTCCAAAAGGTTCGGCGCGATGGTCAGGCGATCGCAGCCGGCCAGCGCCAGGATCTGCTCAACCTTGCGGAAGCTGGCGCCCATGATCACCGTCTGGTAACGATGACGCTTGTAGTATTCATAGATGGTGCGCACCGATTTCACGCCCGGATCCTGCTCGGCATCGTAGTCGGCGGCAGGCTGTTTGGCCTGATACCAGTCATAGATGCGGCCGACGAACGGCGAGATCAGATACACGCCGGCTTCGGCGCAGGCGCGGGCCTGGGCGAAGGAGAACAGCAGCGTCAGGTTGGTGTTGATGCCTTCTTTTTCCAGCTCCTCGGCGGCTTTGATGCCTTCCCAGGTGGAAGCCAGTTTGATCAGGATGCGCGATTTGTCGATGCCCTGTTCTTGATACATGGCGATCAGCTTGCGCGCTTTGGCGACGCACATGCCGCGATCGAACGACAGGCGGGCGTCCACTTCGGTGGAGATGCGGCCCGGCACGCTTTTGAGGATCTCGACGCCGATATTGACCGCCAGCTTATCGCTGGCGTTGATCAGCTGGGTTTCCTTGCTGCCGCCCTGGCGGCGGGCATAGTCCAGCGCTTCGACGATCAGCGCCTTGTACTGCGGCAGCGCGGCGGCTTTCAGGATCAGCGAAGGGTTGGTAGTGGCGTCCTGGGGTTCGAACTGGCGGATGGATTCGATATCGCCGCTGTCGGCGACCACCGTGGTCAGCTGCTTGAGTGCGTCTAATTGATTCATTGATAAGCTCCTTGACCAAGCTCAACGTAGGGAAATGAGAACCTTTTTCATCATAGGGGGAACACACTGCATCATCGGGTCGGGAATGAAAATGCGCTTTTTCTGATTGTTGCGATGGATAATAACAATGAATGCCGAGTAAACCCAGGCGGGGCGCGGTTTACGGCGGGGGAGGCGAGGGGGGCGGTGGCGCGAGAGCCAAAAAAAGAAGGGTTCAGCGCCAGGCTGAACCCTCAAAGATGGCCTCATTTGGCCGATTATTTGCTCAGGTTGACGTCGATCGCCTGATAGAAGGCGTTGGCGGTGTCGGCTACATCCCACACGGCAAGGATCACGTGCGAACCGCTGCGATCTGCCGGTATATTGCACTGGTGGGTAACCTGTGCGGCAGGGATGGCGCCGCCGTCGTTGAACTGGCAGAACGGCGTCAGATCAAAGGAGGCGCGGGTCAGCGGCTGCGAAGCGTCCCAGTTCGGCTTGGTGATGAAATAGCGCCAGCTGGTGGTGCTGTGACGCGCGGTCAGCTTCCAGGTAAAGGAGTTCGGGCCGGTTTTCAGGTTGAGCTTGTTCCAGCGCGTCGGCGTTTGCTGATCCAGTTCGAAGAAGGTGGACTTGTCGGCGCTGGCGATGTGGCCGTCAGCCGGGCCGGCCTGCGGGAAACCTTTCAGGCCTTCGACGCTCTGCGGTTCATACTGCACGCTGCCGCACTGGGTGTTGAGCTGCAGTTTGCACTGATAGGCGCGGCTGGCCGGCGATTCGACATAACCGTGAGCATTCGCCTGTTGCGAAACGCCGAACATGGCTGCGCTCAGCAGGCCCAGAGAGAATAGGGTACGGGAAGTTTTGTTCATAAGTCACTCCTGACTGAAATTATGTTGTAAGTTGAGCGTATTTCACCGACAAAATGAGAGGCTAATAACGTAATTTGAAATAACCCTTCTTGTCGGCTTGTTTTATTTTTATCATTCTGGTCGTGCGGCAGAGCGGAATGTTTTAACGGCTATTAACGAAAATTATTATGATGACGATCTTTGATCGTTAGGCTGAATTTATTTAACTGTCACAATGCAAAAATAGAGCGCTATGATGAATTTTATATCAGGTCGTGATGAATAGTATTTAAGATAGCGCTCTCATTTATGAAGTATATTGCTTGTTGCCTTGAGTATTCTTGTTCGATTTGATCGATTTTTGTGCGCCACCACCTTGGGAATTTAGTGTCATTTTTCTTGTTTTATTTTAAAGAGGAATTTGTATGACTAGATTATCCCTGGATGCGATTAAAATAATCAGCACCATTAAGAGCACCGGCTCTTTCTCTATGGCGGCGGAGGCGCTGCATAAAACGCCTTCGGCAATCTCTTATCGGGTTTCCAATATTGAAAGCAAACTCTGCGTGAAACTTTTTCATCGCAATGGCCCCATGATTACCCTGACGGATGAAGGGGAATTTCTCCTGCAGGAGGGCAGCTGGATATTAAATGCGGTGCAGGATCTGGAAAGCCGGGTAAGAAACATCCCCAAGCTGGACAATAATATCCGCCTGGCGGTGGACACCTTCTTCCCGTTGGAGACCCTGACGCAGGATATCCGCGACTATATTCAGCATTGCCCGAACGCCAATATCTCGGTGCAGCGGGAAGCGCTGAACGGCACCTGGGATGCGCTGAAGAACAACCGGGCGGATCTGATCATCGCCATCGGCCAAATCCCCGACAGCGTACAGGCCAAAACCCTGATGCTTGGCAAGCTCAACTTTGTGCTGTGCGTGTCGCCCTCGCATCCGTTCGCGGCGCAGAAAAAGCCGGTGTGCAAGAAGCAGCGCTTGAACGACATCGTGGTTGCGATCGCCGACAGCAGCCATGAACTGCCCAAACGCAATCACGGCACGTTGCCATTGCAGCGCCAACTGGTGGTGTGCGACGTGGAAAGCAACCTGGCGTTGCTCAAACGCGGCATTGGCCACGCTTTTCTGCCGCCGTCGCTGATCGAAAAGGAACTGGCCAGCGGCGAACTGGTGACGGTGCCGGTGGAGATGCAAAAGGGCGACGAAATGATTTGGCTGGCGTGGCATCCGGCCAGCAAGGGCGCCGGGTTTAACTGGTGGCATGAGCGGCTGACGCGCAAAAGCGATGTTTACAGCCTGATGGGCCGCGAAGTGGTGCGGGATGGCGGCTATCCTTGGTGCCACAACTGAAGGAATAGAGACGAAGGGACGCGAAAATCAAACGGTTAACTCAATGAAAACCCCGCAGCGCTCGGCTACGGGGTTTTTTTTATGGCTTACGCCACGCGGCCCACCTTCAGCCAGGCGCTGTCGGAACCGGGCGCCGAGGTGATGTAACCCCATTTGGTCTGCCAGACGTAACCCTGATAGGACACCAGCGCGCCCTGCGCGTAAGTGGTGCCCGGCACGTAGGCCGGCGCGGTCATGATCGGCAGGTTGCCGGGGCCGACGCCGGTGTAACGCAGGCCGGTGCCCATATCCAGCTGGCTGTCGTCGTAGTCCGCGGCGTTGAAATAGCGATCCAGCGCGGCCAGCAGATCGCCGTTGCGGTTGTCTTGCCCCAGATGCCAGAACATCACGCCGCCCAGCTGCTGCTGCTTGATGTACTTCGCTTTGTATTTGAAGCTTTCGGCATCGTCATAGGTGACGAACAGCCCGTTCTGCGCATGATACAGGTAAGGGGTTTTGGTCTTGTCGTTCCACAACCGCTGATAGCCGTAGTTGCCCTGCAGCATCTGCTCCAGCTGGCGATAGGAGGCGATGCGCGGATCCTTGTCGCGCACGCACTCTTCGCAGCCCACCAGCCAGTAATCGGTGCCCGGATACGGATCTTCGCCCGGCGTGCTGTGGCTGCTGTACTGGCCGCCGTTGCTGCCGCTGACGCCCTTGAAGGCGCGGCCGTAGAAGGGGACGCCCATCACGATCTTGGCGCTCGGCACGCCTTCCATCATCAGGTGTTGCTGCACCGCGGCGTCGACCGTCAGGCTGAACGGGCTGGGGAAGGCGCGGGTCAGCTCTTCCCAGCTCCAGCCCAGATTGGCTTCGCGCAGCGCGTTGTAGAAGGTCGGCCCGGCCGCGTCGCCGAACAGCGCCGCCTGGTGGTTGGTGATC
Source organism: Serratia sp. CY27727 (assembly GCF_052169275.1). Taxonomy (NCBI): domain Bacteria; kingdom Pseudomonadati; phylum Pseudomonadota; class Gammaproteobacteria; order Enterobacterales; family Yersiniaceae; genus Serratia; species Serratia sp. CY27727. Next base: position 5,506 of record NZ_JBJNLB010000002.1, read on the forward strand.
TTCTCCCAGGGGCCGGCCAGATCGTAGGTCATCAGGTTGATGTAATCGAGCGGCGCGACGATCTGCGCCAGCTTGCTGTAATAGCGCGACAGGAAGAAGGCGCCGCCGGCGCCGGCGATAGTCAACTGATACGGCAGCGCCTGGCGGCCGTCGGCGACGGTTTGCTGATTCAGCAGGGTGCGGATCTCTTGCAGTGCGGCGATGAAACCGTCCACTTCTGATGCTTGCGGGTACTCCCAGTCGATGTCCACGCCGTCGAAGCCGTAATCCTTCATGATGCGCACGCAGGATTGGGCAAACTTGGTGCGCGAGGCCGGGGTTTTCACCGCGTTGACGTAGTTGGCGTGCGACACGCCCAGATCGTTGGAGTAGTACCAACCGCCGATGGAGAACATGATGCGCAGGCTGGGATTGTGCGCCTTGAGCGCGGTCAGGCGGTTGACCACATCGCGCGCCTTGGCATCGTTGGTGGCCGGATCCCAGGCGCATTCCAGGTTGCTGTTGATATCCAGGAACGAGAAGTTGATGTGCGTCAGCTGTTTGGCTTTGGCCGGCGTGATGTTGGAAACCGGGAACGGCACGACGGACGTATCGGACTCGGTGTAATTATTGATTTGGTTGGTCGGAATAAAATAATACCCAATAACGGCTTTGCGTGTGGACATGGTATTTCTCCAGAGTGGATGTTTTTAAGATGGGACATATTTCCCGCAGCCATTAATGTTTATTTTTCGTGAAAACGAAAGTCGAAATAAATCACGATAACAATGAAATTTTATTCATTGCCGTCAACATTGGCGCTTATGCGTTGTGCCAGCGCTCAGCATGAATGAATTCGACCATAGGGCCTGTATTTATTCATTTGCTTTGTAATAGCATCCTTAACTAGATTCTGATTATCCGATGTCCCACCGGCCGTGATTGGCATTTAATTAAAAATAAAAAAGGAGATGAGCTATGTCCAGCATAGAGCCTGACGCTGTTGGCTTAATAGTCCAGCGAGTATGTGAATATCTTCAGCCGGTATTAAACGCCATTTTGGCCGGCGTCATGGCGCTATTGCACGGCGCTTACCGCAACGTGGGCATTCGGCGCCGTTTATTGAATGCGGCGATGTGCGCGTTATTGGCCTGGACGGTGCGCGATGCGCTGGCGCTGATGGGCCTGGAATTAAAGTGGGCGAATTTGGCCAGCGTACTGATTGGCTTTATGGGGGCAGATTACATCAACGCCTTAATTAAAAAATTCATCGGCAAAAAGACGGGGTTTAAAAATGTTAAATGACATCGAAGAGATTCGTTTTACCGCCCGCAGCGAAGAGAACCTGCGCGGCGTGCACCCGGATCTGGTGCGCGTTATTCGTCTGGCGCTGCGTTATTCGCTGGTGCCGTTTTCCGTCAGCGAGGGGCTGCGCAGCATGGCGCGCCAGCGGGAAATGGTGCGCGCCGGCAGCAGTCAAACGCTGCGCAGCCGCCATCTGACCGGCCACGCGGTGGACGTGGTGGCGATGCCGGCGGGGGTGGTCTCCTGGGAGTGGGATTACTACGCGCAGATTGCGGTGGCGGTGCGGCGCGCGGCGCGTGAATGCGGGGTCAACGTCGAATGGGGCGGCGAGTGGAAAACCCTCAAGGATGGCCCGCACTTCCAGCTGGCGTTCCGGGACTATCCGGCATGAGCGGCTGGCTGCAAAAACTGATGCAGGGCGGGTTGCTGCTGCTGTTGCTGGCGGCCATCTGCCTCGGCGGCTACAGCTCGCTGCTGTCGCACCAGTTGGCGTCCGCGCGCCAACAGGCGGCGGAGCTACAGAAAAGCCTGGCGCAGCAGGCCGGGCTGATCGCCACCCTGCAGACCCAGGATGCGCAAAACCGTGCGCTGATGGCGGCGCAGCAGCGGCAGGAACGGCAGCTGCGCCAACAACACGAGGCCTATCAGAGGAAATACCGTGAAGCGATTAAAAACGATCCCTGCGCCGCTCAGCCTCTGCCTGGCGCTGTGCTTGAGCTCCTGCGCCCGGCCGCCGGCGCCGCAGGCCGTGCCGCTGTTGCCCCCTGAATCGGTGTTCGCGCCCTGTGAGCAACCGCGGCTGCAAGGGGAGACCTGGGGCGATGCGGTAAGCTATACCCTGGCGTTACAAACCTCGTTACACATTTGCGCCGGCCAGGTGGAGACGCTCAACGCCTGGCGCGCCACGCTGCCGCCACGCTGACGGCGGCGCTTCTTCGACTCGTCTCGCGATCCTTTTTTTACTTTTAAAACGGTCTTTCGGCCAAGGTTATGGCACGCTTCAAAGTTTGTGATGTTTCTCTCACTATACTTCAAGGCTGCGCCCTGTCATTGTACTTGGGCGCCACGGCCCACGGCAGGGCGCAGCCTCAAAGCCTTACCTCAACATAAAAGCAAAAAACAAAGGAATCCATAATGGACGAACAGCTCAAACAGAGTGCCCTTGATTTCCATCAGTTTCCTGTCCCAGGGAAGATCCAGGTTTCCCCCACCAAACCGTTGGCGACCCAGCGCGATCTGGCGTTGGCCTATTCGCCGGGCGTCGCCGCGCCTTGCCTCGAGATCGCCGAAGATCCGCTGGCGGCCTACAAATACACCGCGCGCGGCAACCTGGTGGCGGTGATTTCCAACGGCACGGCGGTACTGGGGTTGGGCAATATCGGCGCGTTGGCCGGTAAGCCGGTGATGGAAGGCAAGGGCGTTTTGTTCAAGAAGTTTTCCGGTATCGATGTGTTTGATATCGAAGTGGATGAGCATAACCCTGACAAATTAATCGACATTATCGCCGCGCTGGAACCGACCTTCGGCGGCATAAACCTGGAAGACATCAAGGCGCCGGAGTGTTTCTACATCGAACAGAAACTGCGCGAGCGCATGAAGATCCCGGTGTTCCACGACGACCAGCACGGCACGGCGATCATTACCACTGCGGCGGTGCTCAACGGCCTGCGCGTGGTGAAGAAGAATATCTCCGACGTACGCCTGGTGGTGTCCGGCGCCGGCGCGGCCTCCATCGCCTGCCTGAACCTGCTGGTGGCGCTGGGGCTGCGGCAACAGAACATCACCGTTTGCGACTCCAAGGGCGTCATCTATAAAGGCCGCGACGCCAATATGGAGCAGACCAAAGCTGCCTACGCCATCGAGGATAACGGCCAGCGCACGCTGGGCGACGCCATCCCGAACGCCGACATCTTCCTCGGCTGCTCCGGCCCGGGCGTCCTGACGCAGGATATGGTGAAAACCATGGCGCGCGATCCGCTGATCATGGCGCTGGCTAACCCGGAACCGGAAATTCTGCCGCCGCTGGCCAAAGCGGTGCGCCCGGACGCCATCATCTGTACCGGCCGTTCCGATTACCCGAACCAGGTGAACAACGTCCTGTGCTTCCCGTTCATCTTCCGCGGCGCGCTGGACGTGGGCGCGACCACCATCAACGAAGAGATGAAGCTGGCCTGCGTGCACGCCATCGCCGATCTGGCGCTGGCGGAGCAGAGCGACGTGGTGGCTTCCGCCTATGACGATCAGGATCTCTCCTTCGGGCCGGAATACATCATCCCGAAACCGTTCGATCCGCGCCTGATCGTCAAGATCGCGCCGGCGGTAGCCAAGGCGGCGATGGACTCCGGCGTGGCGACGCGCCCGATCGAAGACTTCGACGCTTACGTTGAGAAGCTGGCGGAGTTCGTCTACAAAACCAACCTGTTCATGAAGCCGATCTTCTCGCAGGCGCGCAAAGAGGTGAAGCGGGTGGTGCTGGCGGAAGGCGAGGAAGAGCGCGTGCTGCACGCCACGCAGGAACTGGTGTCACAGGGGCTGGCCTTCCCGATCCTGGTCGGCCGCCCGAGCGTGATCGAGATGCGCCTGAAAAAGCTGGGTCTGCAGCTGACGCCGGGCAAGGATTTCGAAGTGGTAAACAACGAGTCGGATCCGCGCTTTAACGAATACTGGGGCGAGTACTACCAGATCATGAAACGCCGCGGCGTCTCGCAAGAGCAGGCGCGCCGCGCGGTGATCGGCAACCCGACGCTGATCGCCGCCATCATGCTGCACCGCGGCGAAGCGGACGCGATGATCTGCGGCACCATCGGCAGCTACCACGAGCATTACGACGTGGTGAAGAACGTGTTCGGCTTCCGTGAAGGCGCGCACGTCGCCGGCGCGATGAACGCGCTGCTGCTGCCGAGCGGCAACACCTTTATCGCCGACACCTACGTCAACGACGATCCGACCCCGGAACAGCTGGCGGAGATCACTCTGATGGCGGCGGAAACCGTGCGCCGCTTCGGCATCGAGCCGAAGGTGGCGCTGCTGTCTCACTCCAGCTTCGGCTCTTCCGACTGCCCGGCGGCGCGCAAGATGCGTAAAACGCTGGAGTTGGTGAACGAGCTGGCGCCCGAGCTGGAGATCGACGGCGAAATGCACGGCGACGCCGCATTGGTGGAAAGCATCCGTCACGATCTGATGCCGGACAGCCCGCTGAAAGGCTCGGCCAACCTGCTGATCATGCCGAACATGGAAGCGGCGCGCATCAGCTACAACCTGCTGCGCGTCTCCTGCTCGGAAGGGGTGACCGTCGGGCCGGTGCTGATGGGGGTCGCCAAGCCGGTGCACATCCTGACGCCGATCGCCTCGGTGCGCCGCATCGTCAACATGGTGGCGCTGGCGGTGGTGGAAGCGCAGACCGAACCGCTGTAAGCCCGGGTTGAGTGACTGGCCCCCTGCGCCGCTGGCGCCGGGGGCTTTTTTATTTTCAGCGAACGTGGTACAAATAATCGTCAAACATGTACATGTACATGTACAGGTAAAGAAAATGACTACGATTAGCTACACGGCGGCGAGAAACAATTTGGCCGAGGTGCTTTTGGAAGCGCAAAAACAGCCGGTGGAAGTGACGCGCCGCGGACACGATGAGGTTTACATCATCAGTAAGGCCGACTATGAGGTTTTGGTCAAAGCCAAGGTGAAAGCGCGTATTCAGGCTAAACACGCGGATACGATTAAGGCGCTGGCGAATAGATGATCTTTTTGACCGCAGAGGATATTGCGGAATTCAATGCTGAAATTGTGCCTCACGGCCGCCAGGATGGCAGCAAAGTTGAGGCTGTAGCCAACCGTGTGCTTAGGGGAGAGTGTCAATATTGATAGTTATTGTACGTTAAACTCATATTTTGCCTGTTAAACTTCAGCTCATTGACTTCGCTTAATTCCTTCGCGTAATGCCTAGCCGCCCCATCTTATCTGCATTGTTCGTCCTTATGACGACAACTTATTTAGTTTTAAAAATGCTTGATGTTCATATCATAAAAATAAATATCATACTTATAGTATCCGTTTTCATGACGAAGAACTTACTCACGCAAATCCCCTCTCTGTTTTGTCTGATATACAGCACAACAGCTTGCTGGGTTAATGAATTGCACCTCCTCTTAAATCCTTCTAAATTACTGTGCATACATACAGTGTTTGTGTGCAATTTCAACAGGAGATGAGTTATGAGTGGTGGTGATGGTAAAAACAGCCGCGGTCCTAGCGGTGGTGTAAATGGTGGGCCAACCGGCATCGGTGGCAATGGCAGCAAAGGGGGCGGGGTTGATGCTTCCGATCACTCCGGCTGGAGTTCGGAGAATAATCCATGGGGAGGCAAGGATAAGGACACTGGCGGGCATACTGGCGGTGGCAACAATGGAGGGGACAGGGATCCCGCCAACAGTGGCGGCAATGTTAACCTGAGTCTGTTTCCGGAAGCACAAGCGTCCGTCGCGGTGGGGGCACAATTTAATCTTTCGCTGTTCGATGGCGCATGGGGATTCAGCCTACTGAAATCCAAAACGGTGCAATCGTTTATTACGAAATCGATAGCCAAAGTGAAAACGCTCGATATTCCCACGGTAGGCACATTGTGGCGAACTAGTCTGTGGGGATTGGTCGTGGAAGCCATTACGCCAACCAAGATTGCTCCTGATGATATGTCTATGGTGCGACATATTGTGACGACACTCCCTGCGGATTTGGTCACTCAGACGCCGCCGGGCCAACTTCCCACTCAACCGGCAACCCTGGTCAGCGCTCGTATTGCTGACCTCGTTGATGAGGGGCAGCAAAAAGTAGCCGTTGTTCGTTCACCGTCGTTACCGATGAGCGTTCCGGTTGTGGAGGCCAAGCCCACCAAGCGACCGGACGTCTATACGGTAGGAATTGTACCGGGCATGCCTGGTATTCATATTCGCGTCAATGCGCCGGCGCCGCCAACCACGGCGAAACCTGTGGACGGTGTTACCGAGATAAATAATGCTGAAGCCAAACCGTTGCCTGCGACGCAACCGGGTGGCAACACGCACGATGGTATCGTGGTGTTCCCTCCAGGCAGTAATCTGCCGCCGGCTTATGTTGCCGTGGTGGAGATCATTCCGCAAAATGAAGTCAATGCCCGCGAGACCGAACGCAAAGCGCTTCTGAGTTATCAGGAAATCCGCCAGGAGCGTGAAGCAATGCAAAAGGCGCGCGAGGAAAAATCCAAGAAATTTGGTTGGCTGTTGCCAGAAGATCTGGCAATCATACAGCAGCAAATTGCGGAAACGCAGGCGCAAATTGTTCTCGGGCAAGCTACCGCGCAACGCCAGTCGGTTCAGGAATCGAATGCCAGAGCCCGTAACCAACCGGCTCAGGCTGACCAGTATCGCCGCGAGCTGACCCGGACCAATGCGTCTACGGAAGCACTGAATAATCAGCTGGCCTCGCAACGACAGGCGGAAACCGACAAACGTGCAGAAATTGCCGAATTCGAGCGCAGAGCACGAGAAAATATGAGCAAAATTCGTGCTCGGCAGCCGACTGATCCGGATATTGCTTCGTTGTCACCGCAAGCGCAAGCGGCGTTCTGGCGCAACCAGGCAAAGAAAGAGTTTGTTCTTACGGTTGGCGATAGCGATTTGCCCAAATATCCTCCGGTTATGGGCAGCAAACCCAGTCCGCTGTTTCTGGATCAACCGGCCTACTTCTGGCGAGAAAGCGGATTTGCTATCAGCAACTATAATTCGGTGGCGGCGACGGAGACACTGGAAGCCGGTATCCGTGGCGCGTTTGCCCGGGCCTCGGCGACGTTGACGAAGATACCTGCGGAAAAACTGTATGCCAACGGGCAAGTCACCACGGCCGAGTTTGCTCAGCTCTCTTTTGTCTTTTCCGAGAGTCTGGATGTGCCTGCATTGAGCGTCATGTCATCCCTGGGTGTCGGTCGGTTCGGATTGACGCGAGACGATGTGAGGAATGCACTCGGCAACTATAATTCGGTGCGGTTACCCTATCGGCTGGTTTCTCGTGAGACGGGGGATGTCGGGGAAGAGAAAATCCACATCAACATCGTTTGCCCTGATGAGCGGAACGTAAAAGGTGCGGTGCCACTAAGGCCACTATCATGGGATGCGGTGAAAAGGGAGTTACGCTTTACCACTGATGACGGTGCTATCTCTCTGACCTGGACACCGGCGAATGACAAGGGCGTATCCGGTTATATTATTACCGTCACGCCGGTTGGTGCGCCTGCAGGCAAGCTTTCGACGGGAGGCAGTGTCGATGTGTCAGGGAAAGGAACGCTGACTGCATTGCCCAATGGTGATGTTCAGCAGATCCATGACTATATTTTGGTTCCACCGGTTGAAAGTGGTCTTGATCCGATTTATGTCATGTTCAACAAACCACGGAAAAAACCAGCTCGAGAAGACAAGCCAGAGCTTATTAAACCTCGAGAAGGAACTCCGGAGCGCGGGCACAAATATCATCCTGCCCCAAAAACTGATGAAATTAAGGGGTTGGGAGAGCTTAAAGCAGGTAGACCAAAAACTCCCAAGCAGTCAGGAGGGGGCCGCCGGGCTCGGTGGTATGGCGACAAGGGGCGTAAAATTTATGAGTGGGACTCACAGCATGGTGAGTTGGAAGGATATCGTGCCAGCGACGGTGAACATCTGGGGGCTTTTGATCCCAAAACGGGTAAGCAGTTGAAAAGTCCAGATCCAAAACGAAATATCAAAAAGTATTTATAGGGGAGATAGTGTCATGGGATTAAAATTACGTCTTACATGGTTTGACAAAAATAATGATGATTTTAAGGGCGAAGAGTATTCAAAAGATTTTGGGGACGATGACTCTCTCATCGATGCTTTAGGCCTCCCCTTGGACGATACAATGAATAATGGTGAGTTTGATGTAAAGGAGAGCTGGGTAGCTTTGATTCAACCCTATTTCACAAGTAAGATATCGACCGAGAAATTTGACTACTTCCTTTCATTCAATTATAGAGATAAATGGTAATAGAAAAATATCATTAGCATCTACTCCGCTCGACAATTTAAGTATTGTCGAGCGTTTTGTTATGCGGTTTAGACATCCAAACTGATTCGATGTTTAATTTATTGCCTGTACTTTACGACGGTCGAGGCCACCCAAGGCCGCCTCAACGTTGAACAGGTTGTGGAGCAACTGCGCCTGCTAACCGAATAACCCCGCCTTTCTCATTTCTTGCAGCGCGCAGCGATGGCGCGGACATCCTGCGGGGTGGTGCGGCAACAGCCGCCGATCAATTGTGCGCCGAGCGTGCGCCACTCCGTCGCCTGATCGGCCAGGCTGCCGTGCTCGCCGCCGCAGGCGTGCCAGGTTTTGCTTACCGCATCGTAGTGCTCGCCGGAGTTCGGGTAAACCAGCAGCGGCTTGTCGGCCAGCGCGTTCAGCTGACGCAGCGCCGGGGCGACCTTGTCCAGCGCGATGCAGTTGATGCCGATGGCCAACACCTGCGGGTTGCCGCGCAGCGCGGACAGGACCTCCGTCAGCGGCGTACCGTCGCTGAGGTGTTGGCTGTCGCGCAGGGTGAAGGCGAACCAGGCGCCGAGCATCGGGAATTCCTGCAGCAGCGTCAGCAGCGCCTGCAGTTCGGCGAACGACGGCAGCGTTTCGCAGGCCAGCAGATCGACGCCGGCGGCCGCCAGGGCGGCGATGCGCGGGCGGTGGAAGGCCATCATGTCATCCTGCGCCAGCCGGTAATCGCCGCGGTATTCCGAGCCGTCGGCCAGATAGGCGCCGTACGGGCCCACCGAACCGGCGATCAGCAGCGGTGCCGCCTGCGGGTGTTCGGCCAGATAATCGCGGCGCGCCCGCTGCGCCAGCTGCACGCTTTTGGCGATCAGCGCCAGCGATTGATCCTGATCCAGGCCGCGGCGCAAGAAGCCCTGCGGCGTGGCCTGATAGCTGGCGGTGATGGCGCATTGGGCGCCGGCGTTGAAATAATCGAGATGCACCTGATAGATAAGCTCGGGATTTTCAATCAGCACCTTGGCCGACCACAGCGGATCGGTCAGATCGCAGCCGCGCGCTTCCAGCTCGGTGGCCAGCGCGCCGTCCAGGATCAGCGTGTGATGTTCGGCCAGCAGGCGGGCGACGGGGTTGTTAACCGACATGTTGTTCTCCCAAAGCGGTTTTTTGCCCGGCGCGCCGGGTCAGGAAATAGGTGAGGTAGCACAGGGCGACGAACGGCAGCCCACAGTAGAGCGCAATGCGCTGCTCCGGATCGAACGCTAGCCCGATACAAGCCAGCAGGCACAGCGCAAAGCCGAGGATCGGCGTCAATGGGTAGCCGGGCGCGCGGTATTTCAGGCCGCTTATCGGCTGGCCGCTGCGCAGGTAGGCGCGGCGGAAAGCATAGTGGGCCGCGCAGATGCTCAGCCACACCGCCACCACCGCAAAACCGGAGATCGCCGACAGGGCGACAAACACCGTGTCCGGCGCGATCACGCTGGTCAGCAGCGCCAGCACGCCGCCGAGCATGCTGAAGGTCAGGGCGTTGATCGGAATGCCGCGCGCATTGACGCGCGCAAAGTAGGCCGGCAGGGTGCGCTGGTGGGCCAGCGACCACAGCATGCGCCCCGAGGCGTACAGGCCGGAGTTGGCCGCCGACAGGATGGCGGTCAGGATCACGAAGTTGAAGATATCGGCGGCGTAAGGCACGCCGATGCGTTCAAACACCAGCACGAACGGGCTTTTGACGATCCCCGCCTGATCCATCGGGATCAGCGCCGCCAGCACGAAGACCGTGCCGATAAAGAACAGCATCAGGCGGATCACCGTAGTGCGGATCGCCAGCGGCACGACTTTTTCCGGGTTCTCGGTTTCGCCGGCGGCGATGCCGATCAGTTCCGTGCCGGAGAAGGCGAAGTTCACCGCCACCATGGTCATCAGGATCGGCAGCGTGCCGTGCGGCAGCCAGCCGGAAGCGGTCAGGTTATGCAGGAACGGCGCCGGGGTACCGTCTTTCATCGGCAGCAGGCCGAACATGGCGGCGCCGCCCAGAATGATAAACGCCAGAATGGTCACCACTTTGATCAGCGAAAACCAGAATTCGCTTTCGGCGAAAAAGCGGGTGGTCACCACGTTAAGCAGGAAAATGGCCACGCAGAAGATCAAACACCACAGCCACACCGGCGACTGCGGGAACCAGTACTGCATGCAGAATCCGGCGGCGGTCAGGCTGGAGCCGAGCGCCACCGTCCAGGTGAGCCAATACAGCCAGGCGACGGTATAGCCGGTGGCCGGCCCCAGATAGCGCGAAGCATAGACGTGAAAGGCGCCGGTTTCCGGCATCGCCACCGACAGCTCGCCCAGGCACAGCATCACCAGATACACCACCAGCGCGCCGATCAGGTAGGCCAGCAGCGTGCCGAGCGCCCCGGTGGTGGAGATGATGTAGCCGGTGTTGAAAAACAGCCCGGTGCCGATCACGCCGCCCAGCGACAGCATCACCAGGTGCCGGGCCTTCATGCTGCGTTTGAACTGTCCTGCGGCGGGTGCCGATGGTTGCATAATAATCTATCCGTATAGACGTCTAAATATCTGAATGGCTATTGGTTATACCCGCAATGCTTTTTCAACGCAATGCGCAGCCGGCGATCGGCGCGTAAAAAAATCGTTAAGCCGGATCTATATGCAAATGATAATTATTATCTATAATGTCGCCATTTTCGATAATGGGGCAACATGATGAGATACCTGATTTTATTGGCGGCGTTGGCGCTCGGCGCCTGCAGCCAGGCGCCGGTGAAGGCGCCGGCCAACGACGTCGCGAGTTTGGGGAGCATCACCGATCTGCACAGCGGCGCGACCCTGACGCCGGAGCAGCTGTTGACGCGATTGGCGCAGCAGCCGCGGGTGATCCTGGGTGAGAAACATGACAATCCTTACCACCATCAGATTGAGCAATGGCTGGTGCAGCAGCTGCCGCAGCGGCGGCCGCAGGGCAGCGTGCTGATGGAGATGATCAACCCGAACCAACAGGCGCAGGTCGACAAGGTCAAGCAGTGGTTGCAGAGCGATCCGACGGTGCGCGACGGCCGCGTAGCGGAGCTGATCGCCTGGCAGCCGGGCTGGAAGTGGGAGCTGTATGGCGGGGTGACGATGGCGGCGATGCGCGCGCCTTACCCGCTGTGGTCGGCCAACCTGGATCGCAGCGAGATTACGGCGTTCTATCAGCAGCCGCAATTCCCGGCGGGGCAGCTATCGGCGCAGCCGGCGGTGCGCAAGGCGCTGGAAGAGACCATTCGCACTTCGCACGGCGGCAAGATTGAGGCCGACCAGTTGCGTGCGATGCTGGCGATCCAGCAGCAGCGCGACCGGCGCATGGCTGAGCGCCTGCTGGCGGCGCCCACGCCCGCGCTGTTGATCGCCGGTGGCTATCACGCCGCCAAATCGGTGGGGGTGCCGCTGCACGTGCGGGATCTGCAACCGGCGGCGGCGCTGACGGTGCTGATGCTGGCGGAGCCGGGCGTACAGGTCGATGCGAACACCGCAGACTACCTGTGGATCACACCATCAGTGAAATGAATACGTTAAGAGAGTGAAAAGGGGTATTAATTATAGTTGCAAATGATTATCATTAGTAAATGTGATCTGCAATCATTCGCAATTAAGCAAGCTAATGCCCCTATGTTAAGTCAGTCTTACTCCCTCCCGGCCTTTGAACTGCCGCAGCCGCGCTGGGCGCGCGGCCTGCTGCTCGCTCTGGCGGCGCACGCGGCGTTGGTGCTGCTGTTTTACTGGCCGCAGACGGCGCTGGAGCCGGTGGTGTTGCCACCGCCGGCGGTGATGATGAGCTGGGCGGCGCAGATTGAAGCGCCGGAAAGCAAGCCGCTGCCGCTGGGCGTGCAGCAGGCGGAATCCGCTGCGGCGCAGCCGGCGGAGCAGCAGCAACAGCCGGATCTGCCCAAGCTGGCGCGCGCCGAGAAAGCGAAAATCGTGACGGCGCAGAAGAAGCGCGCCGAACGCCGCCCCCCGCAAAAAACGCAGCCGCAGCCTAAGCCGCAGGAACAGGCCAAAGAGACGCGCAACGCCGCCGCGTCCAGCGCCGCCGCGCCGCAGGCGCAGACGCTCTCTCACCAGACCGCCGCACCGATCAACAGCGACGCCAACAGCAACGCGCAGGCCAAACTGTCGTGGGAGAGCCTGGTGAAAGGCAAACTGAACCGCATCAAGGATTACCCTTTGGATGCCCGCAGCCGCCGGCGCAGCGGCATGCCGCAGGTCAGTTTCAGCGTCGACGCGCAGGGGCGGGTCTCGAACGTTACGCTGCTGGTGCGCTCCGGCACTGCGTCGCTGGATCGGGAAGCGGTAGCGGTGGTGTCGCGCGCTCAGCCGTTGCCGCCGCCGCCGCCGGAGATGCTGCAGCAGGGGGCCGTCAGGGTGACGATGCCGATCGATTTCAATCTGGCGGAGCTGAATGCCCGCCGTTAATGCCCGCAGGCGCCGTATCGCCGTCGTGCGCCTTTTCAAACTTCGTGAGGGATTATGAATCCGCTGTTATCCACCCCGCGCCGTCGCATCGCGGCCGCGCTCTGGCTTTCTTTAGGCGTCGCCGGCGCCGCGCTGGCGCAACCGCAGCCGCCGTTGGCGGAACGCGCGCCGAAAGCGCTGACCGCCCACGGCGAGACGCGCACCGACGATTACTACTGGCTGCGCGACGACAGCCGAAAAGAGCAGAAGGTGCTGGACTATCTGAAGGCGGAGAACCGCTACACCGAGCAGATGATGGCGCCGTACCAGAAGCTGCGCGCCACGCTGTATCAGGAGATGCTGGGCCGCATGAACCCTGACGATCGTTCGGTGCCGTATCAGCTCAACGGCTATCGCTATCAGGAAAGCTACGCCGCCGGTAAAGATTTCGCGCGGTATCAGCGCCAGGCGCTGACCGCCGACGCGCCGTGGCAAACCTTGCTGGACGCCAATCAGCGCGCGGCCGGCCACGCCTACTATCGCCTGGGGGCGATGGACGTCAGCCAGGACAACCGCCGGCTGGCGGTGGCCGAAGATCTGCAGGGCCGCCGCCAATACCGCATCTCCCTGCGCGAGATAGGCAGCGAACGCTGGTCGCCGGAAACGCTGGAAAACACCTCCGGCAACATGGTGTGGGCCAACGACAACCAAACCCTGTTCTACGTGCGCAACCACCCGCAAACGCTGTTGCCATACCAGGTTTATCGCCATCAGTACGGTACGCCGACGGCGGAAGATAAGCTGGTGTACCAGGAAAACGATCCGGCGTTCTACCTCAGCCTCGGCCGCTCGTCCTCGCGTGATTACCTGATTCTGACCATCAGCGGCAACACCACCTCCGAAGTGCGCCTGATCGACGCCAACCAGCCGCAGCGCGAGCCGCAGCTGTTCGCCGCCCGGCAGAACGGCCGCGAGTACTATCTCGATCACTACCGCGGCGAGTTCTATCTGCGTTCCAACCATCAGGATCCGAACTTCGGGCTGTACCGCACGGCGGCGGCGGGCAAACCCTGGCAGACGCTGATCGCACCGCAGGCGCAGCACGAGGTGGAGAACTTCAGCCTGTTCCGCGACTGGCTGGTGGTGCAGGAGCGCGCCAACGGGCTGGTGCAGCTGCGGCAAATCAGCTGGGACGGCAAAACCGAGCGCGCCATCCCGTTCGACGACGCCAGCTACATGGCCTGGCTGGGCTATAACCCCGAGCCGGACAGCGATCGGTTGCGCTACGGCTATTCGGCGATGACCACGCCGACCCGCACCTATGAGTGGGATCTGAACAAGGGCGAGCGCACCCTGCTGAAGCAGCAGGAGGTGAAAGGCGTCGATCCCAGCCTGTATCACAGCGAGCGCATCTGGGTAACGGCGCGTGACGGCGTGAAGGTGCCGGTCTCGCTGGTGTACCGCACATCGCTGTTCAAAAACGGGCATAACCCGCTGCTGGTGTACGGCTACGGTGCTTACGGCATGAGCATGGATCCGGCGTTCAGCGCCAACCGCATCAGCCTGCTGGATCGCGGCTTCGTCTATGCGCTGATCCACGTGCGCGGCGGCGGGGAGCTGGGGCAGAGCTGGTACAAGCAGGGCAAGCTGACGCACAAACCGAACAGCTTCAACGACTTCATCGACGCCACCCAGGCGCTGATCAAAGACGGCTACGGCCAGCCGGGGCGCATCTACGCCATGGGCGGCAGCGCCGGCGGCTTGCTGATGGGTGCGGTGATCAATCAGGCGCCGCAGCTGTACAACGCGGTGGTGGCGCAGGTGCCGTTCGTCGACGTGGTGACCACCATGCTGGACGACAGCATTCCGCTCACCACCGGGGAGTACGAGGAGTGGGGCAACCCGCACCAGCCGGCCGCCTATGCGCTGATGAAGTCCTACAGCCCGTACGACAACGTGCGCAAGCAGCGTTACCCGAACCTGCTGGTTACCAGCGGCTTGTACGACTCGCAGGTGCAGTATTGGGAGCCGGCCAAATGGGTGGCGAAGCTGCGGCGCTTCAAGCAGGGCGATTCGCTGCTGCTGCTCTCCACCGACATGACCGCCGGCCACGGCGGCAAATCGGGCCGCCTGGCGCGGCTGGAAAACGGCGCGCTGGAGTACGCCTTTATTTTGGCGGCGGATCGGCAGGCGCAGAAATAACCTTCAGCGCCGCGGCACGCTGCGGCGCAATAAAACAATAACAATCTTTTACCGCGCTTTCGGCGGGCTTTTTGCTGGGCATTGTCGGCCATCAAACCTTATTGGCTATTTCTGGGGATATATGAAAATCAAAATGATAGCGAGCCTGATCGGCGCGGGACTGGCGCTGTACGGGCCGGCTGCGGCCGCGCAGGAACAGGCGGAAAATAATAAAGGCAGCGTGGCGTTCAGCCCGCTCAACGTCTCGGCCGCCGACAGCGGCAACAGCAGCGAAAAAGACGCGTTGGCGAGGCCAGGTGCGTTCAGCTCGCGCGACGAAAACAAGAATCTGGAGTCGGTGGACAGCATTCTGCGCAGCATGCCGGGCACCTATACCCAGATCGATCCCGGCCAGGGATCGGTCAGCGTCAATATCCGCGGCCTGAGCGGCTTTGGCCGGGTCAACACCATGGTCGACGGCATCACCCAAAACTACTACGGCAACTCGCCGAGCGACGCAGCGCACGGGGGATTGCCCACCAGCCAGTTCGGGGCGCTGATCGATCCTAACTTTATCGTCGGCGTCGACGTGGCGCGCGGCAATGCCACCGGCTCCGCTGGGGTGAACGCCCTGGCGGGCAGCGCCAACTTCCGCACTATCGGCGTGGACGACGTAGTATTTTCCGATAACCCGTTCGGCGTGCGCACCAAATTCTCGGTGGGCAATAACGGCATCGGCCGCAGCGGCATGATCGCCGTGGGTGCCAAAACCGCCGCCTTTGCCGATGGCGGCAGCCTGGGGGCGATGGCGGCCATCAGCGGCAGCTCCATCACCTCCAACTACAAAAACGGCGCCGGTTTCGACAGCGAGGTGTTCAACGTCGATAAAACCTACCGCCAGAACCCGAAATCCCAGCTGTTCAAGGTGGACATCAAGCCGGATGCCTTTAACAGCATCGAACTGTCGGCGCGCAGCTACCAGAATAAAATCACCCGCCGCCACATCGACAGCGACGATTTTTACCTTAAATATCACTACGCGCCGTTCTCGGAACTGATCGATTTCAACCTGACCGCCAGTACCAGCCGCGGCAAGCAGCAATTTATGTCCGACAACATGGCGGGATTCAGCGACAGCACGGCGAAAAACATCTCCGATGCGCTGGATATCAACAACACCAGCCGTTTCAGCCTGCAGGATGTCGATTTCGCCTTCAGCTACGGCGGCAAGCTGGTGCGCAACGAGTATAAGAAAAAGGCCTCCGGTTTGGTGACGGATGACAATCAGGCGGAAAGCATGCCGGTGGGCATTGCCGGCAAACAAGATATCTCCAGCCTGTACAGTGGGTTGCAGGCCAATTACGGCATCTGGCAGGGGAATTTCGATCTGAACTACACCGCCTATCGCCTCTCCGGCTATAAGCCGGCCTGTGACGAACGCGTAGAGTGCTTCCCGCAGGGCGCCAGCAATATCACTCGCAATGAACAGGGTTTCAATCCGTCGGTCATGCTGTCGGCGCAGGTGACGCCGTGGCTGCAGCCGTTCGTCAGCTACAGCAAGTCGATGCGCGGGCCGAATATCCAGGAGGTGTTCTTCGCCAACAGCGGCGGCCAGTCGATGAACCCGTTCCTGAAAGGCGAAAAAGCGGAGACCTGGCAGGGCGGTTTCAACGCCAATGCCCACGATCTGTTGTTCAAGCAGGACAGCTTCCAACTGAAAGCGGTCTATTTCGAAACCAGGATCAAAAACTACATATCCAGCCAAACCTACCTGGTGTGTAAAAACCGCCAGAAGTGTAACCGTTCGCAGGCGACGCAGGAGGAGTGGGATAACGCGGATGTCAACGTCAGCATGACCATGTACAGCAACGCCCCAGAACCGGTCAAAATGCGCGGGGTGGAGCTCGAAGCGCTGTACGACGCCGGTTTCGCCTTTACCAAGCTGTCGTTAAGCAAGGAGCATACCTCCCAGCCGACCAACCAGGCCAGCAACGTGTTCGGCGCGGGTGATGTCAGTGAACTGCCGGAATTCTACTTCACGCTGGACAGCGGGGTGCGCCTGCTGGACGAGACATTGACGCTGGGCGGGGTGGTGAAATACACCGGCAAATCGGTGCGCCTGTCGCCTGATTCCACTCTCGATGAAAACGAACAGTTGATGAAGGAGCCGGCGCCGCATATTCCGACCATTATCGATCTGTACGGCACCTATCAGGTGAATCGCAATCTGCTGCTGAAGCTCAGCGTGCAAAACCTGATGGACAAGGACTACTCGGACGCGCTGAACAAGATGAATTCGCTGCCTTCGCAGTCACAAGATTTCACGCCGACCAACACCGCCCGTGGGCGGACTTATATCTTCGGGGGGGAGTTGCGCTTCTAAACCGCAGCAGAGCAGGGCGCAGTTCATTCATCACTGCGCCCGCTTTGCCTGCAGCAGCCATTTGTCCAGCTCGTTGGCGAACTGCTGGCGGTCGCGCTGGTTCAGGGCGTTCGGGCCGCCGGTCTGGATGCCGCTGGCGCGCAGGGTATCCATAAAATCGCGCATGTTGAGGCGCTCGCGGATGGTGTCCGGCGTATAGCGTTCGCCGCGCGGGTTCAGCGCTACCGCGCCTTTCTCTATCACCTCCGCCGCCAGCGGAATGTCGGCGGTGATCACCAGATCGCCCGCTTCGCAGCGGCGCACGATCTCGTTGTCGGCCACGTCGAAGCCGGCCGCCACCTGCAGCGAACGGATGTACTTCGACGGCGGCGTGCGCAATGGTTGGTTCGCCACCAGCGTCACGGTGATGGCGGTACGATCGGCGGCGCGGAACAGCACCTCTTTGATCACGTTCGGACAGGCGTCTGCATCGACCCAAATCTGCATCATTTCGGCTCCTGCAGCCAGTCGCGCACCGGCAGGAAATCGCGCGCCAGCGCCGCTTCCGGGCTGTTGTCTTCCGGCTGGTAGTTATATTCCCAACGCACCAGCGGCGGCATCGACATCAGAATGGACTCGGTGCGCCCGCCGGTTTGCAGCCCGAACAGCGTGCCGCGATCCCACACCAGGTTGAACTCCACGTAGCGGCCGCGGCGATACAGCTGGAACTGGCGCTCGCGCTCGCCCCAGGTCAAGGCCTTACGTTTTTCCACGATCGGCAGATAGGCGTCGAGGAAGCCCTGGCCCACCGCGCGGGTGAAGGCGAAGCAGTGGTCGAAGTCCGGGGTGTTCAGATCGTCATAGAACAGGCCGCCGATGCCGCGCGCTTCGTTGCGGTGCTTGATGAAGAAGTAATCGTCGCACCACTGTTTGTATTTGGGGTAGACCTCGTCGCCGAACGGCGCGCACAGCTCGGCCGCGGTGCGGTGCCAATGCACGGCATCCTCTGCGAAACCGTAGAACGGCGTCAGATCAAAGCCGCCGCCGAACCACCACACCGGCACCTCGCCCGGCTTTTCGGCGATGAAGAAGCGCACGTTGGCGTGGCTGGTGGGCACGTAGGGGCTGAGCGGGTGGATAACCAATGAGACGCCCATCGCCTGGAAGCTGCGCCCGGCCAGCTCCGGACGGTGCGCGGTCGCCGAGGCCGGCAGGGTGGCGCCGGAGACGTGCGAGAAGTTGACCCCCGCCTGTTCGAACACCGCGCCGTTGGTCAGCACGCGGCTGCGGCCACCGCCGCCTTCTTCACGCGTCCATTGGTCTTCGGTGAACACGGCGCCGCCGTCGGCCTGGGCGAGCTGCGCGCAGATGTGATCCTGCAGCGCCAGCAGGAAGGATTTTACTTCAGCGATGTTAGGTAAACTCATGCGGGGTCTTTATAGCGTCTGGCTGAACAAGGCGCTGAGTATACTCTTATTCGCCGCCCGCGGCATCAGCGGGGTTTGCGCTGGTGGGCGTCGAAGTAGTCGAAGAAGTTGACGATGCCGTCCGCGATGGCGCGGGCTATTTTCTCGCGAAACGCGGTGGTGCCCAGCAGCCGCTCTTCGTTCGGGTTGGTGATGAACGAGGTTTCCACCAGCACCGAGGGAATGGACGGCGATTTCAACACCGCAAACGCCGCCTGTTCGGTGCTGTCGCTGTGCAGATGGTGTACTGGGCGAATTTGGCCGAGCACGTGGCGGCCGAGCGTCAGGCTGTTGTTGATGGTGTCGGTTTGCACCAGATCGAACAGCACCTGCTGCAGGTAGTTGTCCTGATCCTTGTATTTACCGCCCGCCACGTCGTCGGCGGCGTTTTCACGGTTGGACAGGTAGCGCGCCATGGCGCTGCTGGCGCCGCGGTTGGACAGGGCGAACACCGAAGCGCCGGAGGCCGACGGGCTGGTGAAGCCGTCGGCGTGAATCGAAATGAACAGGTCGGCCTGGTGCTGGTGGGCGATCTCCACCCGCTGGAACAGCGGAATGAACTCGTCTTCTTCACGCGTCAGGCGCGCCTCGACGTGATCGCGCTCATGCAGGAAACGGCGCACGTGGTTGGCAATTTCCAGCACGATGTGTTTTTCCTGCGAGCCTTCGTGGCCGACCGCGCCGGAGTCGATGCCGCCGTGGCCGGGATCGATCATCACCAGCTTCTTGGCACCGGCCGGTTTCGCCGCCGGCTTGCTGTGCTGATTGCGCAGCAGGCCTTCCGCCCTGGCGCGTTGGCTTTTCACGCCGAGCAGCGCCACTGCCAGGCCGGAAAGCAAAAGTTGGCGTCGCGTCGGGGAAACGGCAAGCGGTTTAAAATTGAGGAAGGGTTTACCCTGCTTTTTCATTACGCAACGCTCCGTCGACGTTTCTATTTTGCGACGTTATATCGTATTGATAATCATTAATCGACCCGATAACTATTTCCATTTATTACGCCTGTTACCGGCGATTTCTGGGCAAATAGCGCGGTAAATCGCAGTTTGATATTGCGTAAGTGAATAATCACGCGATAATCAGATAAACACCTTAATTAACAGCGGCCAACATCGATGGAAATTCGCGTATTTCGACAAGACGACTTTGAAGAAGTCATTACCCTGTGGGAGCGCTGCGATCTGCTGCGGCCCTGGAACGATCCGGAAATGGACATCGAGCGCAAGCTGAACCACGATCCGGAGCTGTTCCTGGTGGCGGAAGTCGGCGGCGAAGTGGTCGGTTCGGTGATGGGCGGCTATGACGGCCACCGCGGCTCGGCGTATTACCTCGGGGTGCATCCCGACTATCGCGGGCGCGGCATCGCCAATGCGTTGATCAACCGTCTGGAGAAGAAATTGATCGCCCGTGGCTGCCCGAAAATCCAGATTATGGTGCGCGAAGACAACGACACGGTGGTCGAGATGTACGAGAAACTCGGCTACGAGATCCAGGGCATCACCAGCCTGGGTAAGCGGCTGATCGAAGATCAGGAATATTGAGCGGGCGGCGGGCGGCGGCGTTGCACCGCCCGCCGCAGTGCATTACGGCAGTTTTTTGACGGTTTTCACGTCCACTTCGACGCTGCTCCAGTCTTTATCCACTTTGCCTTCCAACTGCACCTTGTCTTTCGGCGTAACGGTTTGGCCGTTCCAGCGCTTGCGATCGATTTCGACCGTCAGCGTGCCGGTGGCATCGCGGAAGGTATAGGTGTCGTCGCCGATGCGCTGCTCGATATTGCCCTGCAGCATCACCCAGGTGTCGTCGCTCAGCGATTTCACCTTGTCCACGGTGGTCAGCGCCGCGCTGGGGCCGGAGAAACCGCCCTGAGGCGCGGGTTGCGTTTGGGCCTGCGGCGCGGCCGGATCGAGGAACCCGCCTTGCTGCGCCAGTACCGGTGCGCTGCACAGCGCGATCAGAGCGGCCAGAGTCAGTTTTTTCATGTTGCGCTTCCTTATCATCGTTATCGAAAATCACATCCCGCTGATATCGGGCTGCTTGTTAAGTGCTAACGATTAAAACACACCGATCTTAAGAGCTTCTTAAGCCGACGCATTGAAATTCTCGCCGCCGGCGCCCATCTGTAGCCATAGTCTTTATTCTGTTGGCAAGGAACGATCGTTGAAGCCATTCTCACCCCGGTTTTCCCCGGACGATTACGACCAGCACGGCGCTCTGCGGCTGCCGCTGGGATTTTGGGCCGTGTTGATTTTGCAGGCGCGCACCTGGCTGCTGTTCGTGATGGCCGGCGCTTCGCGCGAGCAGGGCGAAAGCTTGCTGGCGCTATTTTATCCGGATACCCAACGTTTTTGGTACGGCATGCTGCTCGGCCTGCCGGCGGCGCTGGCGTTTTTGCTGAGCGGCCGCCGCCACCAATGGCCGCGGCTGTGGCGCGGCTGGCGCTGGGGGCTGGCTGTCTCCCTGCTGGCGTCGCTCGGCGGCTCGCTGTTCAGCCTGTGGCACCAGGACGGCGATGCGCCGGGGCTGGAGCTGGCGTTGGCGCTGCTCGATGCGCTGGCGCTAAGCTATCTGTTGCTGAATGCGCGCCTGAAAGCCTGCTTTGCGCCGGCGGAGCACGCCGACTAATTGCCGAGAAGTGCGGCACTTTTCGCATTTTCCGCACTCCAAGCTGGCAACCGTTGGCGTAGTGCGAGCCGTTGTGAGAGGCTGGCACGCAGCAAAATGCCGAGTGCGGCGGGGGCGGGTTACCGCCCCGTGCCATTGATGTTTAAGGAGCTAGAGATGAATATTCGCCCCCTGCTGTTAGGGCTTCCGCTGTTACTGACCGGCTGTTCGAGCATGTCCAATTTCTCCTGGTCCAGCCTGTCGCCGTTCAACTGGTTCGGCAGCAGCCTGGAGGTCGGCGCCAAGGGCGTCGGCAAGCTCAACGCCGGCACGCCGATGTCGGAAAGCGCCATCAACGACGGGCTGGACGGCAACTACCGCCTGCGCGGCGGCATGGCGACCAGCAACGGCCAGATCGTCTCTTATTACCAGGCGCTGTCCGGCGACGAGGTGAAGCTGGTGATCACCGGCGAACCGAAAGGGCGCCTGCAGCGGGTAGACGTGCTGGATCCGCAAGTGGCGACGGAGTGGGGCAACAAGCTCGGCACGCCGTTCGGCGACATGTACAGCAAGGCGTTCGGTTCCTGTAAACCGGGCAGCGGCGAAGACGCCGGTAAAGTGGAGTGCGTGGCGGAGCAGAGCAAGTACGTCACCTACATCTTCAGCGGCAAGTGGGCCGGGGCGCAGGATATCATCCCGCCGGACGACACCCTGAAAAGCTGGACGGTCAGCAAAATCATCTGGCACGCCAAGCCGCAGCAGTAACGCGTTCAACGGGCGTCGGTTCGCGGCGCCTGTCTTTTCAAGCCATTACCCCTATTTTCTTTGCGCTGCTGCAAGGCAATCGCCCGTGCTTGCGGTATGATAGCGCGCGTTTGTAACAGGGAACCCGCGCGTCAACCGCCATACCTTACCTGTTGCCGGATTCTGGTATTGAGGATAACAACATGACACAGGTTCAGAGCGGCATTCTGCTGGAGCACTGCCGTTTCGCCATTTTTATGGAAGCCAGCGTACAGGGCGAATTCGCCGACTTGCGCCAGGGCTGCAAGCAGTTTTGTCAGACGCTGAGCGAGCTGCAGCAGCAGTTCCCCGATGCACGCCTCGGCGCGGTGATCGCTTTCGGCTACGACGTTTGGCACGATCTCTCCAGCGGCCAGGGCGCGCAAGAGCTGAAGCCGTTCACGCCGCTCGGCAAAGGGCTGGCGCCGGCCACCCAGCGCGATATGCTGATCCACATCCAGTCGCTGCGCCATGACGTCAACTTCACGCTGGCGCAGGCCGCGTTGGCGGCGTTTGGCAACGCCATCAAGATTGAAGAAGAAACCCACGGTTTCCGCTGGGTGGAAGAGCGCGATTTGAGCGGCTTCATCGACGGCACCGAAAATCCGCAGGGCGAGCAGCGCCCGGCAGTGGCGACGATCGCCGAAGGCGAAGAGGACGCAGGCGGCAGCTACGTGCTGGTGCAGCGCTACGAGCACAACCTGCGCCAGTGGCAGCGCTTTACCACCGAACAGCAGGAGCAGATTATCGGCCGCACCAAGCACGACAGCGAAGAGCTGCCGGCCGACCAGCGCCCAGATACCTCGCACGTCAGCCGCGTCGATCTGAAAGAGAACGGCAAAGGCCTGAAAATTCTGCGCCAGAGCCTGCCTTACGGCACCGCCAGCGGCAAGCACGGCCTGTTCTTCATCGCGTATTGCGCGCGCCTGCACAATATCGAGCAGCAGCTGCTGAGCATGTTCGGCGATCTGGACGGCAAACGCGACGCCATGCTGCGTTTCAGCCGCGCGGTCACCGGCAGCTACTACTTCGCGCCATCGCTGACGCGCCTGTTGTCACTTTGACGCCGTTGCCGAAGCCGGCACGCCCGGCTTCGGTCCGTTTTCCCGCCCCAAAACGCCTCGCATTCCCTGCCTTATAGCGTTTGATGCTTGTAAATCACTAAACGGTATATAAAAGCGTTACAGCTCCGCACCGAGTTATAAATACACTGGTCGTCAATAAGGCGAAAGCCTGAAGGAATGACTCAGTGATAAGGTGCAGAATGAAACAAAACCGGGTTAAAAATCTCGTGCTGAAAGGTTGGCTGGCGGCTGCGCTGTTGGCGAGCGGCGCCGCGTCGGCGGCGGAATTGCTGAACAGCTCTTATGACGTTTCCCGTGAATTGTTCGTCGCGCTGAATCCCGGCTTTGAACAGCAGTGGAATCAACAGCATCCGAACGACAAGCTGACCATCAAACAATCGCATGCCGGCTCGTCGAAGCAGGCGCTGGCGATCCTGCAGGGTTTGCGCGCCGACGTGGTGACGTATAACCAGGTCACCGACGTGCAAATCCTGCACGATCGCGGGCAGCTGATCCCGGCGGACTGGCAGGCGCGCCTGCCGAACAACAGTTCGCCGTTCTATTCCACCATGGCGTTTCTGGTGCGCAAGGACAACCCGAAGGGCATCCACACCTGGAACGATCTGGTGCGCGACGACGTGAAGCTGGTGTTCCCGAACCCGAAAACCTCCGGCAACGGCCGTTACACCTATCTGGCCGCCTGGGGCGCCGCCAGCCAGGCCGACGGCAACGACGCGGCCAAGACCCGCGCCTTCATGACCCGCTTCCTGAAAAACGTGCTGGTGTTCGATACCGGCGGCCGCGGCGCGACCACCACCTTCGTCGAGCGCGGCTTGGGCGACGTGCTGATCAGCTTCGAGTCCGAAGTGAACAACATCCGCAAGCAGTACGGTGAAGACAAGTACGAAGTGATTGTGCCGCCGGTCGATATTCTGGCGGAGTTCCCGGTGGCCTGGATCGACAAAAACGTCGAGCGCAACGGCACCGAACAGGCGGCCAAAGCCTATCTGAACTATCTCTACAGCCCGGCGGCGCAGCAGGTGATCACCAGTTTCTACTATCGCGTGTATGACCAGAAAGCGATGGCGGCGGCGAAGGGGCAATTCCCGGACACCCAACTGTTCCGCGTGGAAGATCAATTCGGCGGCTGGCCGCAGGTGATGAAAACCCACTTCGCCACCGGCGGCGAGCTGGATCAGCTGTTAGCGGCAGGGCGCAAGTAAATGTTGGCGTTGTCGTCCAGTAAGCGGGTGCTGCCCGGATTTGGCCTCAGCCTCGGCAGCAGCCTGTTTTATACCTGTTTGATCCTGCTGCTGCCGCTCACCGCGCTGGTGATGCAGCTGGCGCAGATGAGCCTGGCGCAATACTGGGAAGTGATTTCCAACCCGCAGGTGGTGGCGGCGTATAAAGTGACGCTGCTGGCGGCCGGCGTCGCCAGCCTGTTCAACGCGGTGTTCGGCATGCTGATGGCCTGGATCCTGACGCGCTACCGTTTTCCCGGCCGTTCGCTGCTGGATGGCCTGATCGATCTGCCGTTCGCGCTGCCGACCGCGGTGGCCGGCCTGACGCTGGCGGGGCTGTTTTCCACCACCGGCTGGTACGGTCAGTGGCTGGCGCACTTCGACATCAAGGTCACCTTTACCTGGCTTGGGATCGCGGTAGCGATGGCGTTCACCAGCCTGCCGTTTGTGGTGCGCACCGTGCAGCCGGTTCTGGAAGAGCTGGGGCCGGAATACGAAGAGGCGGCCGAGACGCTGGGCGCCACGCGCTGGCAGAGCTTCCGCCGCGTGGTGCTGCCCGAGGTGGCGCCGGCATTGTTGGCCGGCACCGCCATTTCCTTTACCCGCAGCCTGGGCGAGTTTGGCGCGGTGATTTTCATCGCCGGCAATATCGCCTGGAAGACGGAAGTGACCTCGCTGATGATTTTTGTGCGTTTACAGGAGTTCGATTATCCGGCGGCCAGCGCCATCGCCTCGGTGATCCTGGCGGCGTCGCTGCTGCTGCTGTTCAGCATTAACGTCTTGCAAAGCCGCTTCGGCAGACGCTTGGGAGGAGGGCACTGATGGCTGATGTTTCCGCCTTCAACGGCGCCGAGCGCCCGCGCGTCAACTGGGGCAAGTGGACGCTGATCGCCATCGGCGCGCTGTTCTCGGTGCTGCTGCTGGTGGTGCCGATGATATCGATTTTCGCCGAGGCCTTTTCCAAAGGATTCGGCGCGATGTGGAGCAACTTGCTCGATCCGGACATGCTGCACGCCATTTGGCTGACGGTGTTGATCGCGCTGATCACCGTGCCGTTCAACCTGGTGTTCGGCACGTTGCTGGCGTGGCTGGTGACGCGCTTCACTTTCCCCGGCCGCCAGCTGCTGCTGACGCTGATCGATATCCCGTTCGCCGTTTCACCGGTGGTGGCGGGGCTGATTTACCTGCTGTTTTACGGCAGCAACGGCCTGCTGGGCGGCTGGCTGGATGCGCATAACATCCAGATCATGTTCTCCTGGCCGGGCATGGTGCTGGTGACCATTTTCGTCACCTGCCCCTTCGTGGTGCGCGAGCTGGTGCCGATGATGCTCAGCCAGGGCAGCCAGGAAGACGAGGCCGCCATTCTGCTGGGGGCGTCCGGCTGGCAAATGTTCCGCCGCGTGACGCTGCCTAACATTCGCTGGGCGCTGCTGTATGGCGTGGTGCTGACCAACGCGCGCGCCATCGGCGAGTTCGGCGCGGTGTCGGTGGTGTCCGGTTCGATTCGCGGCGAAACCTACAGCCTGCCGCTGCAGGTCGAGCTGTTGCAGCAGGATTACAACACCGTCGGCTCCTTTACCGCCGCCGCGCTGTTGACCCTGATGGCGATCGTTACCCTATTTTTGAAGAGCGCGCTGCAGTGGCGTCTGGAACGTCAAAATGCGCGCCTCGAGCGGGAGGAAAATCATGAGCATTGAGATTAACGGCATCAACAAGTACTTCGGTCGCACCAAGGTATTGAACGATATCTCGCTCGATATTGCTTCCGGTGAGATGGTGGCGCTGCTCGGGCCGTCCGGTTCCGGCAAGACCACGCTGCTGCGCATTATCGCCGGGCTGGAAAGCCAGAGCGGCGGCAAGCTGGGCTTCCACGGCACCGACGTCAGCCACATGCACGCGCGCGACAGGCGCGTGGGCTTCGTATTTCAGCACTATGCGCTGTTCCGCCATATGACGGTGTTCGACAACATCGCCTTCGGCCTGACCGTGCTGCCGCGCCGCGAGCGGCCGAACGCCGCGGCGATCAAACAGAAAGTCACCCAGCTGCTGGAAATGGTGCAGCTGGCCCACCTGGCCAACCGCTATCCGTCGCAGCTGTCCGGCGGCCAGAAACAGCGCGTGGCGTTGGCGCGAGCCCTGGCGGTGGAACCGCAAATTCTGCTGCTGGACGAACCGTTCGGCGCGCTGGATGCGCAGGTGCGCAAAGAGCTGCGCCGCTGGCTGCGTCAGCTGCACGAAGAGCTGAAGTTCACCAGCGTGTTCGTCACCCACGATCAGGAAGAGGCGATGGAAGTGGCCGACCGCATCGTGGTGATGAGCCAGGGCAATATCGAACAGGTAGGCTCGCCGGAAGAGATCATGCGCGAACCGGCCAGCCGCTTCGTGCTGGAGTTCATGGGGGAAGTGAACCGCCTGAACGGCGAGATCCGCGGCTCCCAGCTGTTCGTCGGCGCGCACCAGTGGCCGCTGTCGTTCCAGCCGATGCACCAGGGCAGCGTCGATCTGTTCCTGCGCCCGTGGGAAATGGAAGTGGCGACCGAAAGCAGCGAGCGCTGCCCGCTGCCGGTGCAGGTGCTGGAAGTCAGCCCGCGTGGCCACTTCTGGCAGTTGACGGTGCAGCCAATCGGCTGGCATCAGGAGCCGATCGGCGTGGTGTTGCCGGAAGGCAACCCAACCCCGGTGCGCGGCGGCCGTTATTACGTCGGCAGCCTCAATGCGCGGCTGTATGCCGGCGATCAGCTGCTGCAACCTGTTGCGTTAGCCAAAAGCGCCTGATAGGTTTTAGCTGCCCTTTTATTCAAGGCAACCCCCGGGTTGCCTTTTTACTTTACGCACACCAACACACAGGCAAAGATCGTGACAACGCTCGAACAATGCATCGGGAATACCCCGCTGGTACAACTGCAACGGCTGGCCGCCCAGGCGGGCAGCGAGGTATGGGTCAAACTGGAAGGCAATAACCCGGCGGGCTCGGTGAAGGATCGCGCTGCGTTGGCGATGATCCAGCAGGCGGAGCTGCGCGGCGAGATCAAGCCCGGCGACGTGCTGATCGAGGCCACCAGCGGCAACACCGGCATCGCGCTGGCGATGATCGCCGCGCTCAAAGGCTATACGCTGAAGCTGCTGATGCCGGAGAACATGAGCCTGGAGCGGCAGGCGGCGATGCGCGCCTACGGCGCCGAGCTGATCCTGGTCAGCCGTGAACAGGGAATGGAAGGGGCGCGCGATCTGGCGCTGGAGATGCAGCGCCAGGGGCAGGGCAAGGTGCTGGACCAGTTCAACAACCTCGACAACCCCTACGCCCACTTCACCACCACCGGCCCGGAGATCTGGCGCCAGACCGAAGGGCGCATCACCCACTTTGTTTCCAGCATGGGCACCACCGGCACCATTACCGGCGTAGGCGGTTACCTGAAGAGCCAGAATCCGCAGGTGCAGATCATCGGCCTGCAGCCGGCGGAAGGCAGCAGCATCCCCGGCATTCGCCGTTGGGCGCCCGCTTACCTGCCGGGCATTTTCCGCCCGGAGCTGGTGGATCAGGTGCTGGATATCGAGCAGCGCGATGCCGAGCAGACCATGCGCCAGCTGGCGCAGCGTGAAGGCATCTTCTGCGGCGTCAGCTCCGGCGGCGCGGTGGCCGGTGCCCTGCGCGTCGCGGCGGCCCATCCCGGCAGCGTCGTGGTGGCGATCGTCTGCGATCGCGGTGACCGTTACCTCTCCACCGGCGTGTTCGACTGAGCGCTCCGTCCCGGCGGCGCGTTCCGCCGGGAAACCCCCTCTCACTTCCCTTTTGACCGACGGCATATCCGCCCCGCCAGCATGGCGGCTGGCGCCTGCCTGCATGCCAATGCCCTGACTGAAGTAGAGAAATCGCGCGACAGCAGCCACACTAACGGTGGCGAGACGCGAACGGCGATGTGTAAGGATTGAGTAAAACCGGCTGCGGGCCGGCGGAATTGGCGGGAAAATAACGAAAATCGGTGAAGGAGCAAGGCATGAAAATTTTACTGGTCGACGATGACCTGGAGCTTGGCACCATGCTGAGCGAATACCTGACGGGCGAAGGCTTCGACGCCACGCTGGTGCTGACCGGCAAGGCGGGAGTAGAGGGCGCGCTGTCGGGCGACTATACCGCGATGATCCTCGATATCATGCTGCCGGACATGAGCGGCATCGATGTGCTGCGCGACGTGCGTAAAAAGAGCCGGTTGCCGATCATCATGCTGACCGCCAAAGGCGACAACATCGATCGGGTGATTGGCCTGGAGATGGGCGCCGACGATTACATGCCCAAGCCGTGCTACCCGCGCGAACTGGTGGCGCGTCTGCGCGCGGTGCTGCGCCGTTTCGAAGAGCGGCCGCAAGAGGCGGACGACGAGGCCGCCATCAGCTTCGGCGAGCTGACGCTGAACCCTTCAACCCGCAGCAGCGAATGGCGCGGCAAGGCGTTTGATCTGACCGCTTCGGAATTCAATCTGCTGGAGCTGTTGCTGCGCGCGCCGGATCGCGTGGTGTCGAAGGACGAACTGTCCGAGAAGGGGCTGGGGCGCCCGCGCGAGGCCTATGACCGCAGCGTGGACGTGCACATCAGCAATATCCGCCAGAAGCTGAGCGCGTTGGCTGGCAGTAAGCTCATTATCGAGACGGTGCGCAGCATCGGCTATCGCATTCGGTAACCTGATATGCGCGGAAGACTGTTCTGGAAAATTTTGCTCGGCTTTTGGCTGACTTTCCTCATCATGACGCAGGCGCTGTGGGTGGCGTTTTCTCTCTATGGCGATCGCTATGTGCCGCCGGAGAACGCCATGGCGCGGCGGGTGATCGGCCTGCAGCTGGCCTCGGCCGCCACCCAGTTGCGCAGCGGTGGCATGCCGGCGCTGGAAGCCCTGATGCGCGACTGGCCCGAGGACGACAGGCGTTTGCTGTCGGTGACGCCGATGACCCAACCGCCGCCGCCCGCGCCGGAAGAACCGGCGTTTGAAGGGCGGCGGATGCCGAAAGAGATCTCTGCCTGGGTGCAGACCGGGGAAGGGCAGGGATACTGGCTGAGTTATAACGTGCGCGGGCTGCGGGAAGAGTATCGGCCGGAGCGGCGTTCCCACTTCTTCAACATTCCTGCGCCGATGCTGTGGGTCGGCGGGCTGGGCGGTTTGCTGTTCAGCGCCGTACTGGCCTGGAACCTGACCCGGCCGATGCGTCAGCTGCGCGGCGGCCTGGATCGGGTGGCGCAGGGCGATCTCTCGGTACGGCTGTTTCCGAAAATGCGGCGCCGCCATGACGAGCTGTCCGACGTGGCGCGCGATTTCGACACCATGGCCGAGCGGCTGGAGCTGCTGGTCAGCGCCCGCGAGCAGCTGTTGCACGACGTTTCGCATGAGCTGCGTTCGCCGCTGGCGCGCCTGCAGCTGGCGATCGGTCTGGCGCGGCAGAATGCCGGCAATGTCGAAACCTCGCTCAAGCGCATCGAACACGAGTCGGGGCGGCTGGACAAAATGATCGGCGAGCTGCTGGCGTTGTCGCGTACCGAACACAGCAGCCTGCCGGACGAAGAGTATTTCGATCTCTATGGGTTAGTGGACGCGGTGGTGAGCGATGCGCGCTACGAGGCGCAGGTGCCCGGCGTGGATATCGTGCTGCAGGCCGAATCGGACGTGGAGTACACCGTTAAGGGCAATGCGGAGCTGATGCGGCGTGCAGTGGACAACATCGTGCGCAATGCGCTGCGCTTTTCCAGCCACGGCCAGCGGGTGACGGTAGCGCTGACGCGCGTCGATAACCAGTTCCAGATCGCCGTCAGCGATCAGGGGCCGGGGGTCGAGGAGGCGAAGCTGTCGAGCATCTTCGATCCGTTCGTGCGCGTGAAGTCGGCGCTGTCGGGCAAGGGCTACGGCCTGGGGCTGGCGATTACCCGCAAGGTGGTGCTGGCGCACGGCGGCCAGGTTGAGGCGCGCAACGGCGATAAAGAGGGGCTGGTCATTACCCTGCGCATCCCGCGCTGGCCGTCATAACGTAGCGAAATCGGGATACGACGAAGGGGATAAAAAAACGGCGCCGAGGGCGCCGTTTTTCTTGCTCATCCGCGCTACTTCTTGATGCGGATGATCGGGGTTTCGCCAACGGTCACGCTGCCGGACAGTTTGATCAGCTCTTTGATCTCGTCCATGTTGGAGATAACGACCGGCGTCAGGGTAGACTTGGCTTTCTCTTCCAGCAGTGGCAGGTTGAACTCGATAACCACGTCACCTTTCTTGACGCGCTGGCCTTCTTCGGCGATGCGTTTGAAGCCTTCGCCTTTCAGTTCTACGGTATCGATGCCGAAGTGGACGAACAGCTCAATGCCGCTGTCGGATTCGATAGAGAATGCATGGTTGGTTTCGAAAATCTTGCCGATGGTGCCGTCAACCGGAGCAACCATTTTGTTGCCGGCCGGTTTGATGGCGATACCGTCGCCAACGATTTTTTCAGCGAACACTACGTCCGGCACATCTTCGATATTGACGATTTCGCCAGAAAGGGGAGCGACGATCTCGATAGTGCCCGTGTCTTTCTTGTCATCAGAAACCAGAGATTTCAGTTTATCGAACAAACCCATGATCTTCTCCTAAGCATTAAATTGGGCGGCGTTCCAGTGTCGTGGAAGTTTAGCAGAGCGTTTTTTCTTCGATGAATTTATTGACGCAATTCATCAGGTCTTGTGCCGTTGGCTGTGCCAAGGCCTGCGCTGCCAACGCCTTCACATCTTCGAAATTCGTGTTACGAATAATTTTCTTGATGCGCGGGATTGAAATCGCACTCATGCTGAACTCATCCAGCCCCATGCCCAATAACAACAGTGTAGCACGCTCATCGCCAGCCAGTTCGCCGCACATGCCGGTCCACTTGCCTTCCGCGTGAGATGCATCAATAACCTGTTTGATCAGGCCTAGCACTGATGGGGACATCGGGTTATAGAGATGAGAAATCAGCTCGTTGCCGCGATCTACCGCCAGAGTATACTGGGTTAGATCGTTTGTCCCAATACTAAAGAAGTCGACTTCTTTCGCCAGGTGGTGAGCGATGACCGCCGCAGCCGGTGTTTCCACCATCACGCCCACTTCGATGCTCTCGTCAAACGCCTTGCCTTCTTCGCGCAGCTGCGCCTTCAGCGTCTCGATTTCGCCTTTCAGATCGCGCACTTCTTCCACGGAGATGATCATCGGGAACATGATGCGCAGTTTGCCGAACGCCGAGGCGCGCAAGATGGCGCGCAGCTGGGCGTGCAGGATTTCACGGCGGTCCATCGCGATGCGGATGGCGCGCCAGCCGAGGAACGGGTTCTCTTCCTTCGGCAGGTTCATGTACGGCAGGTCTTTGTCGCCGCCGATGTCCATGGTGCGGACGATCACGGCCTGCGAGCCCATGGCTTCCGCCACGGCTTTATAAGCCTGGAACTGCTCGTCTTCGGTCGGCAGCGAGTCGCGGTCCATGAACAGGAATTCGGTACGATACAGGCCGACGCCTTCCGCGCCGTTGCGCTCTGCACCCGCGACGTCGCGCACGGTGCCGATGTTGGCGCAGACTTCAACCTGATGGCCGTCCAGCGTAATCGCCGGCAGG
The DNA here is from genome assembly GCF_052169275.1 of Serratia sp. CY27727. Classification (NCBI taxonomy): domain Bacteria; kingdom Pseudomonadati; phylum Pseudomonadota; class Gammaproteobacteria; order Enterobacterales; family Yersiniaceae; genus Serratia; species Serratia sp. CY27727. The sequence continues at coordinate 37,550 of NZ_JBJNLB010000002.1, forward strand.
TCCTTCAGCTTGGCCAGATCGTTTTTCTCGGTGATGTATTGGTTCTGGGCGGCTTTCAGCTGATCGATAACGTCAGCGGTCGGGTTAACGTAAATCTGGTTGTTAACCGCATCCAGAATCAGGTAGTCGTCGTTCTTCACCTGCTTGGTCACGTCGCTGGTGCCGACGATCGCCGGCAGCTCCAGGGAGCGCGCCATGATAGAGGTGTGGGAAGTCCGGCCGCCGAGATCGGTAATGAAGCCCAGCACTTTGTCCAGGTTCAGCTGCGCGGTCTCGGACGGGGTCAGATCGGTGGCCACCAGGATCACTTCGTCCTGAATGGAGCCCAGATCGACGATCGGCATGCCCAGAATGTTCTGCAGCAGGCGCTTGCCGATGTCGCGCACGTCGGCGGCGCGTTCTTTCAGGTACTCGTCGTCCAGCTCTTCCAGCGCTTTCGCCTGACCTTCGATCACGGTGTAGGCGGCGGCGTCTGCGGAGGCCAGATCGTCTTTGATTAGGGCTATGATTTCCTGCTCAAGCTCTTCGTCTTCCAGCAACATGATGTGGCCTTCGAAGATAGCTTCCTTCTCTTCGCCGAAGGTTTCGCCAGCTTTGGTCTTGATCGCTTCCAGCTGTTCGGACGCTTTCGCGCGGCCGGCCAGAAAACGCGAGACTTCCTGCTCTACTTGATCAGCAGAGATTTTCTTCCGGTTGATGACGATGTCGTCTTCTTTCAGCAAGAGAGCCTTACCAAAAGCGATGCCCGGTGATACTAAAATGCCTGAAATCATAACCCTACCTTACTCTTGACTGGTGTTAACTAAAAAGACGGGCCGATTACTCAAGCTCTGCCATCAGTTTTACCAAGTGCTCAACGGCTTTCTGCTCGTCTTCACCTTCAGCGGAGATTGTCACTACGGTCCCTTGAGTCAGCCCCAGAGTTTGCAGTTTGAACAGGCTTTTAGCGCTGGCGCTTTTGCCGTTGGAGGTCACGGTGATGTCAGACGCGAAGCCTTTGGCTTCTTTAACGAACTGAGCGGCAGGGCGAGTATGCAGACCATTCGGAGCGGTAATAGTAACTTCTTGCTGGAACATTGATGTTTCCCCAACTTATTGGATTAATGTTGTGGAGCTAAAGTTTAGCCCAGGGGCCTGACTTTAGCTTGTCTGGTTATAGCGCCTGACTATGGACAGGGGCGAACGTTGATGCAACAGAAAACGACGCGTTAGGCACTTCAGATCAAAAAACTCGGCTTTAGACGTCGTTCCAATCCGCTCCCCATTATGCCCGATTCGCCGCGTCGGCGACAGATGAGTAAATCGATTCAGCCTTGACCGGGCTCAGGGGGGATTAATTTTGCGCATCGAAATAATGCACCGTTAAATACTAAAGCCGGCGGGCAAAAGCAATCTTGGACTGCTATAAAGTTTGATCCAGTCCACAAAAAAGCACCCCGCAGGGTGCTTTTTTAGCGATTTGTGCAGTGGCGGAATTACTGCTGCAATTCCTGCTCGGTGAACAGATCGGCGAACAGCGCGGTGCTCAGGTAACGTTCGCCGGAAGAGGGCAGGATCACCACGATGGTCTTGTCGGCGAACGCCGGTTCTTCGGCCAGTTTCACCGCCGCCGCGACCGCTGCGCCTGAGGAAATGCCCGCCAGGATGCCTTCTTCGTCCATCAGGCGGCGCGCCATGCTGATGGCCTCGTCGTTGGAGACTTTCTCGACGCGATCCACCAGATCCAGATCGAGGTTGCCCGGAATGAAGCCGGCGCCGATGCCCTGGATCTTGTGCGGGCCCGGCTTCAGCTCTTCACCGGCCAGCGCCTGGCTGATGACCGGCGAGTCGGTTGGCTCGACCGCCACGGTGGTGATGGCCTTGCCTTTGGTGTTCTTGATGTAGCGGCTGACGCCGGTCAGCGTGCCGCCGGTGCCGACGCCGGAGATGAATACGTCGACGTCGCCGTCGGTATCTTCCCAGATTTCCGGGCCGGTGGTTTTTTCATGGATCGCCGGGTTGGCCGGGTTGCTGAACTGTTGCAGGATCAGGTAACGGTTCGGGTCGGTGGCGACGATCTCTTCCGCTTTGGCGATGGCGCCTTTCATGCCTTTCGCCCCTTCGGTCAGCACCAGATTGGCGCCCAGCGCCTTGAGCAGCTTGCGGCGCTCGATGCTCATGGTTTCCGGCATGGTCAGCGTCAGCTTGTAACCGCGCGCGGCGGCCACGAAGGCCAGCGCGATGCCGGTGTTGCCGCTGGTCGGCTCCACCAGCTCTTTGCCGGCGGTCAGCACGCCGCGTTGTTCCGCATCCCAAATCATATTGGCACCGATGCGGCATTTGACGCTGAAGCTCGGGTTGCGTGATTCAACCTTGGCCAGAATGCGTCCGTTGCCGATACGGTTCAGACGAACCAGCGGCGTATGGCCGATTGTTAATGAGTTGTCTTCATATATCTTGCTCATAGCCCGTCCTTTAACTCTATGAAAATGTGGGGAACATCGAAAGCATACGCTAACAGTACCGGCAGGGAAGTAAAGAATTGGTATATCTATATGTTATTAGGAAATAAGTTTTAAGCACAATGATAAGGGCGCGAAATGCGCGCCCTGTCGAAAATTCCCGCGCTATCGGCGGTAAAAAGCGGCGGTTATCGGACGAACTGTGAGCGGTAGCGATCGACCCACATGGCGGTGGCGCCGCAGACGGCGACCGGCAGGATCACCAGGTTGAGGATCGGGATCATGGTGAACAGGCTGACCAGCGCGCCGAACTGCAGGTTAGCGGGTTTGTGCTGGCGCAAGGCGCGGCGCATGTCGGCAAAGCTCACCTTGTGGTTGTCGAACGGATAGTCACAATACTGGATCGCCAGCATCCAGGCGCTGAACAGGAACCACAGCACCGGCGCCACCGTCTGGCCGATGCCGGGCACGAAGTACAGCGCCAGCAGCAGCAGCGCGCGCGGCAGGTAATACATCAACTTGCGCCATTCGCGCGCCATGATGCGCGGCAAATCTTTGGCGATGCCGAGCAGGCCGGTGTCCGGCAGCGGTTTGCCGGTCAGGCTGCCTTCGAGCTGCTCGGCCAGCAGGCCGCAGAACGGCGCGGCGATCAGGTTGGTGATGGTGCTGAACAGATAGCTGAACACCAACAGCACCGAAATGACCGCCAGCGGCCACAGCAGGTAGCTCAACCATTGCAGCCAGTCGGGAACGTGGCTCATCATCGCCGGGATCCAGTCGCCGAGTTGGCTGAACAGCCACCAGAAAGCGGAACCCATCAGCAGCACGTTGACCAGCAACGGCAGGACCACATAGCGTTTAATCCCCGGGCGCGAAATCAGGCGCCAACCCTCGGCGAAATAGTGAATGCCGCTGGTCGAACGGGAAGGGGGCTGCGTATAGGACATATCTTAAGTTATCTCGTTGTCTGAACAGGCATCATTATCATATAGGGATGATTTTCCACTGGCTAGGGTAGGGTTGGCTGAAAAACCAGCAGAAAAAGGCAGTATAATCATCTTTATTGGCATAAAGTTCAGCACGGACTTGCACTTGTGTGCGCGGGCAAATAGAGTTAAAGAGTGAATGTTTGCCGCGGTGGCAATGTATTGGAACAACAGAGATAGCAATGATGCAGGATTTGCGTCTGATATTAATCGTTGTTGGCGCGATCGCCATAATAGCGCTGTTATTGCACGGTCTGTGGACCAGTCGCAAAGAACGGTCAGCGCTCTTCCGCGATCGCCCAGCCAAACGTTCCCAAAAGGAACGTGAACAAACTCCGATCGACGATCTCGAAGAAGGCGTCGGTGAGGTGCGCGTACGCGCCGCTCACCCGCAAGACGAGCCGTCATTCGGCCATTTCGATGCCGCACGCGAAGACCCCGTGGCCGCGCCGAAGCCCGCTCCGGCGGCTGCGCCAGCGCCCCGCGCCGTTCAGCCGGCTGCCCATCAGACGCCGCCTCCGCTGTCTCAGCGGCCGGAGTATGATGATATCCTGCTGAACAACTACGCGCCGGACGAAGAACCGGCCGAACCGCAGCAACCGCAACCGGCCGCGCGCCGTGAGCCGCGCGTCGACGATCTGCCGCATGAACATGAGGCGCCGCAGGTGGCGGAACCGGCATTCCACGCCGAGCCGGCCCCTGTGCAGCCAGCGCCGGAAGTGAAGCCTGCGCCGGAACCTGCACCGCAGCCGGCGGCTGCGCCAATTCAGGCTAAACTGAAAGAGACCGTGCTGGTGCTGCACGTCGCGGCCCACCAGGGCGGCGTGATCGGCGGCGAAGTGCTGCTGCAGAGCGTGTTGCAGGCCGGCTTCCAGTTTGGCGAGATGGGCATCTTCCACCGCCATATCAGCCCGGCCGGCAGCGGCCCGGTGCTGTTCAGCCTGGCGAACATGGTCAAGCCGGGGTCGTTCGATCCTGACATGATGTCCGATTTCTCCACGCCGGGCGTGTCGATGTTCATGATGGTGCCGTCTTACGGCGACGCCAATCAGAACTTCAAGCTGATGCTGCAGTCGGCACAGCGCATCGCCGACGACGTGGGCGGCGTGGTGCTGGACGACGAGCGCCGCATGATGACGCCGCAGAAGCTGGAAACCTACAAAGCGCGCATCCGTGAAGTGTTGGAAAACAACGCCTGACCCGGTTGCCGCGCGCACTGAACATCCGTAACAACAAAGCCCCCGCTAGCCGGGGGTTTTTTATCTTTGATGGTGAGCCATGGAATCGATAATCCAACAAATCAATCAACTACGAGCCACACTGCGCCATCATGAATACCAGTATCATGTGCTGGATGCGCCGGAAGTGCCGGATGCGGAATATGACCGCCTGATGCGCGAACTGCGGGAACTGGAGAGCGCGCATCCTGAGTTGGTCACCGCCGATTCACCGACCCAGCGCGTGGGCGCTGCACCGCTGGCGGCGTTTGACCAGGTGCGCCACGAAGTGCCGATGCTGTCGCTGGACAACGTGTTCGACGAAGAAAGCTTCCTGGCGTTTTACAAGCGCGTGCAGGACAGGCTCAAAAGCAGCGATCCGCTGACCTTCTGCTGCGAGCTGAAGCTGGACGGCCTGGCGGTCAGCCTGCTGTACGAAGATGGTGAGCTGGTGCGCGCGGCGACGCGCGGCGACGGCACCACCGGCGAAAACATCACCTCCAACGTGCGCACCATCCGCGCCATTCCGCTGCGCCTGACCGGCGACAACATCCCGCGCCGGCTGGAAGTGCGCGGGGAAGTGTTCATGCCGCAGGCCGGTTTTGAACAGATGAACGAAGAGGCGAGGCGCAAAGACGGCAAGGTGTTCGCCAACCCGCGCAACGCCGCCGCCGGCTCGCTGCGCCAGCTCGATCCGCGCATTACCGCCAAACGCCCGCTGACCTTCTTCTGCTACGGCGTCGGCCTGCTGGAAGGCGGCGAGCTGCCGCGCAGCCACTTTGAGCGCCTGATGCAGTTCAAGGCCTGGGGCCTGCCGGTCAGCGATCGCGCCCAGCGCCGCACCGGCAGCGAGGAAGTGCTGGCGTTTTATCGCCAGGTCGAGCAGGACCGAGCGCAGCTCGGTTTCGACATCGACGGCGTGGTGATCAAGATTGACGACATCGATCTGCAGGAAACGCTGGGCTTTGTGGCGCGTGCGCCGCGCTGGGCGACGGCGTTCAAATTCCCGGCGCAGGAGCAGATCACCGTGGTGCGCGAAGTGGAGTTTCAGGTTGGCCGCACCGGCGCGATTACGCCGGTGGCGCGCCTTGAGCCGGTGCTGGTGGCCGGGGTGACCGTCAGCAACGCCACCTTGCACAACGCCGATGAAATTGAGCGTCTGGGGCTGCGCATCGGCGATACGGTGATCGTGCGCCGCGCCGGTGACGTCATCCCGCAGGTGGTGGGGGTGCTGGAAGATCGTCGGCCACAGGATGCGCGTGAAGTGGTGTTCCCGCTGCACTGCCCGGTGTGCGGCTCCGACGTTGAGCGCGTGGAAGGCGAGGCGGTAGCGCGCTGCACCGGCGGTCTTATCTGCGGCGCGCAGCGCAAAGAGGCGTTGAAGCACTTCGTTTCCCGCCGCGCGCTGGACGTTGAAGGCATGGGCGACAAGATCATTGAGCAACTGGTGGACAAAGAGTACGTGAAGAACCCGGCCGATCTGTTCCGCCTGTCCGCCGGCATTCTGACCGGCCTGGATCGCATGGGGCCAAAATCGGCGCAGAATCTGGTCAATGCGCTGGAGAAATCCAAACAGACCACCTTCGCTCGCTTCCTGTATGCGCTGGGCATTCGCGAGGTCGGCGAGGCGACCGCCGCCAACCTGGCTGCGCATTTCGGTTCGCTCGAGAAGCTGTTCGCCGCCGATATCGAGGCGCTGAAAGAGGTGCCGGACGTCGGCGAAGTGGTGGCCAAACACACCCGCAATTTCCTTGATGAAGCGCTCAATCAGCAGGTGATCAACGAGCTGGTGGGCGCCGAGATCGGCATTCACTGGCCGGCACCGGTGGTGGTGGTCGCCGAAGAGATAGACAGCCCGTTCGCCGGCAAAACCGTGGTGCTGACCGGCTCGCTGAGCCAGCTGTCGCGCGACGAGGCCAAAGATCGCCTGACGGCGCTGGGCGCCAAGGTCAGCGGCAGCGTGTCGAAGAAAACCGATTTGGTGATCGCCGGCGAAGCGGCCGGCTCCAAGCTGGCGAAGGCGCAGGAGCTGGGTATCGCCGTGATCGACGAAGCGGAGATGATCCGCCTGCTGGGTGACTGATGGAAAAGGAAAACCTGCTGGAGATCGCCAATACTGTGATGCCGTTCGGCAAGTACCAGGGGCGGGTGCTGATCGATCTGCCCGAAGAGTACCTACTGTGGTTCGCCCGCAAGGGCGAATTCCCCAAAGGCAAGCTCGGCATGCTGATGGAGATGACGCTGGCGATTAAAATCGAAGGGCTTGACCACCTGGTCAAGCCGCTGAAGAAAAGTTGAACTGACGGGCCCCGGCCCGTCTTTTTTTACCCGCGCGACGCCTGCGCGTTGGCGTTGGGTACCGCCTGTTGCGCCCGCTGCTTGCGCTGATACCTTTTCGCCAGCACCGCACAGGTCATCAGCTGCACCTGATGGAACACCATCAGCGGCAGCACCATGATCCCCACCGTCGCCGGCGGGAACAGGATATTGGCCATCGGAATGCCGTTCGCCAGGCTCTTCTTCGAGCCGCAGAACACGATGGTGATCTCGTCCGCCTTGCTGAATCCCAGCCAGCGCGCCATATAGGTGTTCACCACCAGCACGATCGTCAGCAGCACGATGCTGCCGCCGACGATAAACGCCAGCGAACCGATCCCCACCTGATGCCAGATGCCGTGTGTGACCGCCTCGCTGAAGGCGGCGTACACCACCAGCAGAATCGAGGTCTGGTCGGTTTTGCCGATCAGCGGGCGATGGCGCTCGATCCAGCCGCCGATCAGCGGCCGCAGCAGGTGGCCGGCGACGAACGGCACCAGCAGTTGCAGCACGATCGAGCCCACCTGCCGCAGGCTGCCGGTATCGCCGTGCACGTTCATCAGCAGGCCAACCAACAGCGGCGACACGAAGATCCCCAGCAGGCTGGAGGCGGAGGCGCTGCACACCGCCGCCGCCACGTTGCCGCCCGCCAGCGAGGTGAAGGCGATGGCCGATTGCACGGTGGCGGGCAGGATGCACAGGTAGATGAAACCGGCGTACAGCTCGGGGCTGACGTCGATCGGCGCCCACCAGGCGAACAGCATCCCCAGCGCCGGAAAAATGATGAAGGTGCTGAACATCACCCACAGATGCAGCCGCCAGTTATTGCTGCCGGCCAGGATGGCCTCGCGCGACAGCTTGGCGCCGTGCATGAAGAACAGCAGGGCGATGGCGGCGATGGTCAGGACGTTGAGCCAGCCGACGAACTCGCCGCGCGCCGGCAGGAAAGAAGCCAGCAGCACGGTGGCGATCAGCGTCAGGGTAAAACGATCGGGCAGGAATCTCATGGCGATGCGCTCGGGTAGAAAATCGATGGGGCTATTCTCCCGCGTGGGCATATAATAATTAAATTGATTTATTTAATTTATATATGAATAAAACACATGAATTACTCACTTAAACAGCTGCGGGTGTTCGTCGCTGTCGCCCGCCACGGCAGCTTCAGCCGCGCCGGCGAGGCGATCGGCCTGACGCAATCGGCGGTCAGCCACAGCGTGAAAGAGCTGGAGGCGGAGGTCGGCGTGCGCCTGCTGGATCGCACCACGCGTGAAGTGGTGTTGACCGACGCCGGCCTGCGGCTGGCCAACCGGGTCGAACGGCTCCTGGACGAACTGCAGGCCGCGTTGCTGGATGCGCGCAGCTTTGGCGTACAGCGCAGCGGCACGGTGTGGGTGGCGACCAGCCAGACCATTTCCGCCCACCTGATGCCGCAGTGCATCGCCGCCGGCGAGCGTGAATACCCGGAGATCCGCATCATGCTGCGCGATCAGGCGCAGCAGCAGGTGCTGCACAGCGTGCGCAACGCCGAGGTGGATTTCGGCATCGTGGTCGATCCGGTGCAGGCGGTGGATCTGGAGTGCGAAGCGGTGCTGCATGAACCGTTCCTGCTGCTGTGCCGCGACGACCACCCGTTTGCTGCGCAGCAAGAGGTGCGTTGGTCGGCGTTAAACGGCTGCCGCCTGGTGTTGCAGGATTACGCGTCGGGTAGCCGGCCGTTGATCGACAGCGCGCTGAGGCAGCAGGGCGTCGAGGCGCAGGTGGTGCAGGAAATCGGCCATCCGGCCACGCTGTTCCCGATGGTGGCGGAAGGGATTGGCATCAGCATTTTCCCGGCGTTGGCGCTGCCGCTGCCGGAAGGGGGGCGTCTCCGGGTGCGGCGGCTGGTGCCGGAGATCAATCGCGCGCTGATGCTGGTGCGGCGCAAGAACCGCTCGCTGACGCCGGCGGCGGAGGCCATCTGGCAGGTCGCGCGTCAGCAGGCGGCGCTGCTGCACCAGCGCCGGCAGGAAAACGCGGAATATTGACTCAGATATAGACGTCCACCGCGTTGAGCGGCGTCGGGCGGTTTACGCCGTCGCCGGCTTGCGCCGCGGCTTTTTCCATTTGCTCCTGCTGCTGCTTTTCCATTTCTTCTTTCTGGATGCGCGCGATCTCGGCCTGCAGCATCTTGATCTGCGCTTCGATCAGCTGTTTCTGCTTCTCGATCTCTTTGGGATCGGCGCTGGAGTCCTTCAGCTCCACCAGCTTTTGCTGCAGAGCCTGAATCTGCCGGTTCAGCGCCTTGATGCGCGCCGAGGCGCGGCTTTCGTTGAGATTTGCCGGTTCGTCATTGCCGTTGGCACCTTCGCTTTTCTTCGCCTTGCCGCCTTCCGGCTGGTTGTTGACCGGTTTGGCCATCAGCAATTCGCCCTGATGGCCCGGCGCGCTGAAGACGTTGCTGACGCCGGGAACGGTATTTTTGATCGGTACGATCATGGTGATGCTGGTCGACATGGATGCTCTCCCTGAGTCGGTATATCGCTGTTCAGGGTATCGGCAGCGGCGGCTAAATCTTTACCTGCCGCAGGCGCGGCCAATGCTGCAGCCAGCCTTTGTCGAGCACCCGCTGGGCATAGGCAGCGCGATCGCCGTTTTTCACGTTGAAGGTGATGGTGTCGCCGAACAGCGCCGCGAGCCCGAAGGGAGCCACCAGCGTGAGGCTGTCGTCGGCGTTCAGGCGCGCGCCGATCGCCGTTTCCACTTCGGTCCAGAAGCTGATGGCCTCTTCGCTGTTGCGGTAAGGCGCCCGGCCGCCGCGCAGATGCATGCGCGCCTGATTCTTGACCGACCACGGCTGCGGCAGCCATTGCTGCAGCCGCGCCTCCAGCATGCGATCGCGCTCGGCGTCCGCACGCTCTGCATCGAAGTGGATCACGTCGATATCGTTGAGCGGCGTGGGCTCCACATAGCCGTGGCGCCGATCCCACACCAGATTGCGTACGAAGCCGGCGCCGAGGCACCAGTCATTCAGGCCGAGCCGGCGCACGGTGCGTAGGGCGGCCATGCGCGCGTCATCTTGTTGCAGCCAGTCGATAATTTGCCGTTGCGGATCCATCACCCCTCCTGTTTTCGCGGCTACTGTAACCCGAAGCGGCGGCGGGTGAAATGGCGGGAGGCGTGATGACGGCGATCGCAGGCAAATTAATTTTCTTCTCTCACTGACTACACTTGGTGCAGGGTTTTTATCTCGTCACTCGGGGCAAGGGAGGGGGCTATGTATCAGGCAACGGTGGGCCAACGCGGCTATCGCTTCGGCGATCTGCGTCAGCTGATGGCGAAGGCTTCGCCGGCGCGTTCCGGCGATTATCTGGCGGAGGTGGCGGCGCACAGCGCCGAAGAGCGCATGGCGGCGCGCATCGCGCTGGCGGACTTGCCGCTCAAGGCATTCCTGCAGCAGGCGCTGGTGCCGTACGAACAGGACGAGGTGACACGCCTGATTATCGACGGCCACGATGCCGCCGCCTTCGAGCCCATCTCGCACCTCACGGTCGGCGATTTTCGCGACTGGCTGTTGAGCGAGCAGGCGGACAGCGCCATGCTGGCGCAGGTGGCGGCCGGCATCACGCCGGAGATGGCGGCGGCGGTGAGCAAGATCATGCGCAATCAGGATCTGATTTTGGTGGCCAAGAAGTGCCGGGTGGTGACGCGCTTTCGCAATACGATTGGCTTGCCGGGCCACCTCAGCGTGCGGCTGCAGCCCAATCACCCGACCGACAGCCTGCAGGGCATCGCCGCCAGCATGCTGGACGGCCTGTTGTACGGCAGCGGCGACGCGGTGGTCGGCATCAATCCGGCCAGCGACAGCCTGCCGCTGCTGGAAAAGCTCAACTACATGCTGGACGACGTGATCCAGCGCTTCGCCATTCCCACCCAATCCTGCGTGCTGACCCACGTGACCAACACGCTGCGGCTGATAGAGCGCGGCGCGCCGGTGGATCTGGTGTTTCAGTCGATCGCCGGTACCGAAGCGGCCAATCGCGGCTTCGGCATTAATCTGGCGCTGCTGGCGGAAGCGCAGCAGGCGGCGCTGAGCCTCAGGCGCGGCACGCTGGGCGACAACGTGATGTATTTCGAAACCGGGCAGGGCAGCTGCCTGTCGGCCAACGCCCATCACGGCGTCGATCAGCAAACCTGCGAGGCGCGCGCCTATGCGGTGGCGCGCCATTTCTCGCCGCTGCTGATCAACACCGTGGTAGGGTTTATCGGCCCCGAATACCTGTATGACGGCAAGCAAATTATCCGCGCCGGGCTGGAGGATCACTTCTGCGGCAAGCTGCTCGGCCTGCCGCTGGGCTGCGACGTCTGCTACACCAACCATGCCGAAGCCGATCAGGACGACATGGACACGCTGCTGACGCTGTTGGCCGCCGCCGGGTTGACGTTCCTGATCGGCGTGCCGGGCGCGGACGACATCATGCTCAACTACCAAAGCACGTCGTTCCATGACGCGCTCTATATCCGCGAGCTGCTGGGGCTGAAGCACGCGCCAGAGTTCGCCGCCTGGCTGGCGGCGATGAACATTACCGACGAACGCGGGCGGCTGCGCGATGCCGCCGCCAATCATCCGCTGTTGCTGGCGCTGCAGGGAGAACGCACATGAGCAAACCGGTTCACGTCAACAGCTGGGACGCGCTGCGCGCCTTTACCGATGCGCGCATCGCGCTGGGGCGCACCGGCGCCAGCCTGCCGACCGACGAACTGCTGCGCTTCGGCCTCGCTCATGCCCAGGCGCGCGACGCGGTGCATCAGCCTTTCGACAGCGAGCGGCTGGCGGCGGATTTGCACGATGCCGGTTGGCCCACGCTGGCGGTGCACAGCCAGGCCGCCGACCGCGCCGCCTATCTGCGCCGGCCGGATCTGGGGCGGCGATTAGCGTCGGATAGCCGCAGCCTGCTGCTCGGTTCGCCATCGCGCCGCGTCGATCTGCTGCTGGTGGTGGCGGACGGTCTCTCCTCCAAGGCGGTGCACCGCCAGGCGCTGCCGCTGCTGCAGGCGCTGCGGCCCTATCTCGATACGCTGGGGCTGACCGTTGCGCCGGTGGTGCTGGCGCATCAGGCGCGGGTGGCGCTGGGGGATGAGATCGGCGAATGCCTGCAGGCCCGGGCGGTGGCGGTGCTGATCGGCGAACGGCCGGGGCTGTCGTCGCCGGACAGCCTGGGTGTCTATTTGACCTGGGGGCCGAACGCGCGCAGAACGGACGCCGAGCGCAATTGCATCTCCAACGTGCGCCCCGAGGGGCTGGATTACCCGCAGGCGGCGTTCAAATTGGCCTGGCTGCTGGAGCAGGCGTTCCAGCGCCGGCTGACCGGCGTCGAACTGAAAGACGAGAGTGACAACCCGGCGCTGCGCGGCCGGGTAACGCCGCTTTACCCCCAGTTGGGCGGCTGACCGAGGGTTTGCTGCAGCAGGGCGGTGAAGGCCGCCAGCCGGGCGGACACCTTCGCCATCGGGCGCAGCAGATAGATGCCTTGCTGCTCATGGCGCGGATCTTCGAGCATCTGCACCAGTTGCCCGTGCTGCACGTCCGGCCCCACCACCCAGTTGGGCAGAAAGGCGATGCCGAGCCCGAGCAGCACCGCCTGACGCTGCGCGGTGAAGTCGTCGCAGCGCAGCGCCATGGTGCAGCGGCTCATCAGCGCCGCGTCGAGGATCTGCGCCCAGCAGGCCGGCTGCTGCTTGTGGTAGCGGGCGATCAGCCGATGCTGCGGCAGCGCTTCCAGATCGGCCGGCAGGCCATAGCGGGCGACATAGGCGGGGCTGGCGCACATCACCCAGCGTTGGGTGGCGATGCGGTTGGCATATAGCGCGCTGTCCTTCTGCTCGCCGATGCGGAGGGCGGCGTCGAGCCGCTCCTGCGTCGGATCGGTCTGGCGTTCGGTCAGATCGAGGTCGACCGACAGCTGCGGGTAGCGTTCCGCCAGCGTCGGCAGCAGCGGCAGCACATAGGTTTTGCCGAAGGTTGGCAGGCAGCTGATGCGCAGCGTGCCCTGCGGCGTTTCGTTCAGCGCGCTCAGCTCGGCGCGAAGGCCGGTGATGTCCGTCATCAGCGCGGCGGCGCGCGTCAGCAGCAGCTCGCCGGCGTCGGTCAGCAGCAGGCCACGGGTGGAGCGCACGAACAGCGCGGCGCCGAGCGCGCTTTCCAGAGCGTCGATGTGGCGCACCAGCGAGGAGGGCACCATGCCCAGCCGGCGCGCAGCGGCGGAAAAGCTGCCCAGGCGGGCGACGTCGAGAAAAATTGGCAGATGTTCTACATAGCGGGCGTCATTCATTTTTGCATTATATGCAAAAGCGTTTCTTATGAATACCCGCTTCTCTGCCGACGGCGCGGCGGCTACTCTGGCTGCGGGTTGATGACGGGCTTCGGCGCCGTCCCATCCCGGCCGCATAGAGAGAAAACGCATAAAACTCGCGGCGCTTAGCACCAAATAGCAGATGTTTTTCCCAGGCCGCGTGAGCCGCCTGCGGAGTTGATTGCCGCTCCAACACCAGATTAACCGTTCAATTTGATAACCGGTTCAGTCTTAATGATTAGTAAGCCTTTACTTTATCTCATTCTGATCTGATGCCTGGTTATCGGCCGGCCAGCCGTGCCGGTTTTTTTGTCGCCTCAGGCTGAATCGTTCCAACTGATGAACGCGCCTTGGGGGGCATCTTGGCTCACCGTCGGTGGGTCTTTTGAACGCGCGGAACCGCGGTTTCGCGCTGGTGGAGGAGTCAGTCATGAACGAAAAACACGGGTGTGCCTGTGCGCGCCATTTGGCGCAGGGTTTTGCCAGGCAGTCGATCAACGCCGGGGAGGGCGAAATCTATCAAATCTCGCTGATGAGCGCGCTCATCGACGGGGTCTACGAGGGTGAAACAACTATTGCCGAGCTGCTCAAGCACGGCGATTTCGGCCTCGGCACCTTCAATCACCTGGATGGCGAACTGATCGCTTTCGACCAGGAAATACACCAGCTGCGCGCCGACGGCAGCGCCCGGCCGGCCGGCCTGCAACAGCAAACCCCCTTCGCCGTCGTCACCTTTTTCCAGCCCAGCGTCAGCCAGCAATTCGACCGGCCGATCACCAAGGCGCAGCTGCACCAGTGCATCGACGAGCAGGTCGCTTCGCCGAACCTGTTTTGCGCGGTGCGGGTCGACGGCGAGTTCAGCCACGTGGAAACCCGCACCGTGCCGCGCCAGGAGCGGCCCTACCGCCCGATGCTGGAGGCGATAGAAGAGCAGCCGACCTTCTCGTTCCATCAGCGGCGCGGCACGCTGGTCGGCTTCCGCTCGCCGGATTACATGCAGGGCATCGGCGTGGCCGGCTATCACGAACACTTCGTTACCGACGACCGCAGCGGCGGCGGCCACGTGCTGGACTACCAGCTCGATCATGGCCGTCTGCAGTTCGGCGTCATCACGCGTCTCAATCTTCAGTTACCGTATGATGCGGATTTCTTGCGCGCCAATCTCTGTCCAGAGGATTTGGATCGCGCGATTCGTTCCGCCGAGGGCTAACCCCGGCGATCGTTTTCTTAGGAGGTGGAACCATGGCACAGGAAAAAACAGGCAATGACTGGCAATGCGGCGCCGATTTGGTGGTGAAAAACCTGGAAGCGCAGGGCGTCAAACACGTTTTCGGCATTCCGGGCGCCAAGATCGACCGGGTGTTCGACTCGCTGGAGGACGCGCCATCGATTGAAACGGTGGTGGTGCGGCATGAGGCCAACGCGGCCTTTATGGCGGCGGCGGTCGGCCGCTTGACCGGTAAGGCCGGGGTGGCGCTGGTCACCTCCGGGCCGGGCAGCTCCAACCTGATCACCGGGCTGGCCACCGCCACTTCGGAAGGGGACGCGGTGGTGGCCTTCGGCGGGGCGGTGAAGCGCGCCGACAGCCTGAAACAGACGCACCAGAGCATGGATACCGTCAGCATGTTCCGGCCGGTGACCAAGTATTGCGCCGAAGTGCATGCCGGTTCGGCAATTTCCGAGGTGATCGCCAACGCCTTTCGCCGCGCCGAGTTCGGCCGGCCGGGGGCGTCGTTCGTCAGCCTGCCGATGGATATCGTCAATGAACCGGTGAGCGCGCCGGTGCTGGCCGGCTGCCGCTTGCCGCGCATGGGGGCCGCCGCGGCAGACGACATTCAGGCGGCGGTGAAACTGATCCGGCAGGCCAAATGCCCGGTATTGCTGCTCGGCCTGCAGGCCAGCCGGCCGGAGAACAGCGAGGCGGTGCGCCATCTGCTGTACCGCACCCATATGCCGGTGGTCGGCACCTATCAGGCGGCGGGGGTGATCGACGTCAACCACTTCGCACGTTTCGCCGGCCGCGTCGGCCTGTTCAACAACCAGCCGGCCGATCAGCTGTTGCAGAAGGCCGATCTGGTGGTCAGCGTCGGCTATGATCCGATCGAATACGATCCCTGCATGTGGAACAGCCACGGGCGGCTGAAACTGGTACACATCGACGTGCTGCCGGCGGATATTGACACCTGCTATCGGCCGGACGTCGAGCTGGTGGGCAACATCAGCGCCACGCTGAACATGATGACCGAAACGTTCACTGAGGCGGTCTGCGTGCCGCCGGAGGTGGAGCTGATCCTCACCGATCTTGGCCGCCAGCGCACTGAACTGGCGGAGCGCGCCGCGCGCCGCGGCGGCATGCCGATCCACCCGCTGCGCATCGTCAAGGAGCTGCAGGACATCGTCAGCGACGACGTAACCCTGTGCGTGGACATGGGCAGCTTCCATATCTGGATCGCCCGTTACCTGTACAGTTTCCGCGCCCGTCAGCTGTTGATCTCCAATGGCCAGCAAACCATGGGGGTGGCGTTGCCGTGGGCCATCGGCGCGGCGCTGGTGCGCCCTGGCGATAAAGTGGTGTCGATCTCCGGCGACGGCGGGTTCATGCAGTCGAGCATGGAACTGGAGACCGCGGTGCGGCTGAAAAACAACATCGTGCACGTCATCTGGGTCGATAACGCCTACAACATGGTGGAGATGCAGGAAGTGAACAAATACCAGCGCAAATCCGGCGTGGAGTTTGGGCCGATCGACTTCAAAGCCTACGCGGAATCCTGCGGCGCGGTCGGTTTCGCCGTGCAGTCGGTGGACGATCTGCGGCCGATGCTGCGCAAGGCGATGGCGATCCAGGGGCCGGTGGTGGTGGCCATTCCGGTCGACTACGCTGACAACTATAAGCTGATGGCGCAGATGAACTTCAGCCAGATGATTTAATTTCATCATCCTCGCGCCGTTTCACCGGGCAGGCCGCATGCGCGCCTGCCCGTTTTTATGCGCGGAATTTGTCCTTTACATCGCTAACCGCATGATTTATTGCTAACCGTTGGGCTGTTTTTTCACCACTGGGGATAGCGCAATGAAAAGAAAAGCAATAACGATCGGGCTGCTGGCGTTGGCGATTGCCGGCGGCGCGCGGGCCAATACGCTGGTCTACTGTTCCGAAGGCTCGCCGGAAGGCTTCAACCCGCAGCTGTTCACCTCCGGCACCACGGTGGACGCCAGTTCGGCGGCGATCTACAACCGGCTGGTGGACTTCAAACCCGGCACCGTCGAGCTGCAACCCAGCCTGGCGGAAAGCTGGGAGGTGAGCGAGGACGGCAAGCGCTATACCTTCCACCTGCGCAAGGGCGTGGCATTCCAGAGCAATAAATATTTCACGCCCACCCGCGATTTCAACGCCGATGACGTCATCTTCTCGTTTATGCGGCAAAAGGACGCCAACAACCCGTATCACAAGGTCTCCAACGGTGCCTACACCAACTTCGAGTCGATGGAGTTCGGCACGCTGATCGACCGGATCGTCAAGGTGGACGACAACACCGTGCGCTTTGAGCTCTCCCGCGCCGAGGCGCCGTTCGTCGCCGATCTGGGCATGTACTTCGCCACCATTTTTTCGGCGGAATATGCCGACGCGATGCTGAAGGCCGGTACGCCGCAGCGGGTGGACAACGATCCGATCGGCACTGGGCCGTTCCAGCTGGTGCAGTATCAGAAAGACGCGAAAATCCTCTACAAGGCGTTCGATCGTTACTGGGAAGGCAAACCGAAGATCGACCGGCTGGTGTTTTCGATCACGCCGGATGCGACGGTGCGTTACGCCAAGCTGCAAAAGAACGAGTGCCAGGTGATGCCTTTCCCCAACCCGGCGGATCTGGCGCGTATGCGGCAGGACGGCAACCTTCAGGTGATGGAAAAATCCGGCTTGAATATCGGCTTCCTGGCGTTCAACACCCAGAAGAAACCGTTGGATAACGTCAAGGTGCGCCAGGCGTTGGCGCTGGCGGTCAACAAGCCGGCGATCATCGAGGCGGTGTTCCACGGCGCCGGCCAGCCGGCCAAGAATCTGCTGCCGCCGACCCAGTGGGGCAGCAACGCGCAGCTTGAAGATTACCCGTATTCGCCGGAGCGGGCGAAGCAGCTGTTGCAGGAGGCCGGGCTGGGGCAGGGGTTCGACATCGATCTGTGGGCGATGCCGGTGCAGCGGCCATACAATCCCAACGCCAAGCGCATGGCGGAGATGATCCAGGCCGACTGGGCCAAGATCGGCGTGCGCGCCAAAATCGTCACCTTCGAGTGGGGCGAATATTTGCAGCGGATTAAAAACGGCGAGCATCAGACCGCGCTGATGGGTTGGACCACCGCCAACGGCGATCCGGATAACTTCTTCGGGCCGCTGTTCACCTGCGCTTCGCTCGGTGGTTCGAACTCGGCGAAATGGTGCTATAAACCGTTCGACCAGCTGATCCTGCAGGCGCGCGAGGAGAACGATCATGCCAAGCGGGTGGCGATGTACCAGCAGGCGCAGGTGATGATGCACGATCAGATGCCGGCGCTGATGATCGCGCACTCGACCATCTTCGAACCGGTGCGCAAGGAAGTGAAAGGCTACGAGATAGACCCGTTCGGCAAACACATCTTCAAGCAGGTATCGCTGGAGAAATAAAGCAGGGCGCCGCGGCAATGCGGCGCCCAAAGGTTTTACCAGCTGTAGCTGACCGTGGCGGTGACGGTGCGGCCGCTGCCGTAGAAACAGGCGTCCACGCCGCCGCAGGACGAAACGTAATGCTTGTCGGTCAGGTTGTTGACGTTAACCTGCAGCGCGGCGCCTGCCAGGCTCGGAGCCACTTCTGCCAATTCGTAGCGCGCCATCCAGTCATACAGCGTAAAGGCCGGCACTTTGTAGGTGTTGGTCGCATCGCCTTGGCTGGCGCCGTTGTAGCGTACCCCAGCGCCGGTGGAGAAGCCTTTCAGCGGCCCTTGCAGGAAGCTGTAGGTTCCCCAGGCGGAGGCGGCGTGCGTCGGCACCATCACCAGCGTCTTGCCGCGCTGATCGTCGACATAGGTTTCTTTGGTAACGATGTCGGTATAGGTGTAGGCCGCCATGAGCGCGATGGCCGGGGTGAGCTGTGAATGCACTTCGGCTTCCAGCCCCTTGGAGCGCACTTTGCCGATCTGCTCCTTGTATTTGGTTACCGGGTTGGTGGAGCTGACGTTTTTCTGCGTCAGATCGAACAACGCCAGCGTCAGCAGCGTGTTGCTGTTCTTCGGCTGGAATTTCACGCCGATTTCGGTTTGTTCACCGGTGGTGGGCTTGAACGGATCGGTGCCCGGCGCGCCGGTATCGAGGTTGGGTTCAAACGATGTGCTGTAGCTGATGTACGGGGCAATGCCGTTGTCAAAGGCGTACAGCAGGCCGCTGCGGCCAGTCAGCTTGGTGTCGTTTTGCTGACTGTCGCTGGATCTCAACATGTCCTGAGTGCGCAGCTCGGTCCAGTCGTTGCGCAGCGACAACAACAAATTCCAACCGCCGTAGCTCATCTGATCCTGCAGATAAACGCCGAGTTGGTCCAGCACCTTGCGGTTATCGGTGACCTTCGGCAATGCGCTTTCGTTGACCGGCATGCCGTAAACCGGCCGAGTCCAGTCGAGGAAATAGCCCGCGCTGTCGCCGCGCCAGTTTTGGGTATTGACCTTGCTCCACTTGTAGTCAAGGCCGGTCAACACGCTGTGCTCGACGTCGCCGGTGCTGAATTGCGCTTTCAGTTGGTTATCCAACCCCAGCTCATGGGATTTGACGATATCTTTTTGCGGACGGCGCTGCAGCAGCGTGCTGTTTTTGGCTTGCGACATGAACACCAGATATTTGTAACGTTCATCCACCGTGGTGTAACGCATGTTCTGCTGGAAAGAGAAAACGTCGTTAATATAGTGCTCGAAGATATAGCCGAACGAGGTTTGTTCGCGGCGAGCCTGATTGAAACCGGGATCGCTGACGTTGAAATCATACGGCAGATAGCCGGCGCTGCTTTTGATCGCCACGCCGGAGGTCGGCAGGAAGTTGCGGTAGCCGTTCTCCGGTTCCTTTTGATAGCTGGTCAACAGGGTGAACGTCGTGTCTTCATTGGCGATATAGGTCAGCGCCGGTGCGATGGCGAAGCGTTTTTCCTTGTGATCTTTGATACCGGTCTCTTTGGTGCCGGCGATGCCGTTAAGGCGATACAGCAGTTTGGCATCTTCGTCCAATGCGCCGCCGAAGTCGAAAGCGGCCTCTCCTTGATGCAGGTTGCCCGCGCTCAATTGCAGTTTGCGAATAGCCTGGGCGACGGGCCGCTTGCTGGTCATCGCCACCAGCCCACCCGGGTTGGCCTGGCCGTACAACACAGAAGCCGGGCCGCGCACCACCTCAACGCGTTCAAGCAGCCAGGGGTCGATCTGGCCGCTTTGATAGCTCAGGCCGTCCAGATATTTTGGGGCGTAACGAAAGCCGCGTACGATCACTTCGTCGCTGCGGTTAGAGGTGCCGCGGTATTCCGCCACGACGCCGCTGGAGTATCGCAGCGCCTGAGCGACGGAAGCCGCATCCTGCTGATCCATTTGATCGCGCGTGACGACGGTGATGGCCTGCGGCGTTTTTACCAACGGCGCGGCGCTTTTGGTTCCCGCCGCGCTTTCTTTGGCGACGATGCCCTGCAGCGGCGCGGTGACGTTTTCCTGTGCGCCGGCGACGACGGTGATATCACGCTCAACGTTGTCGGTTCCGGCCTGTACGCCCGGCGCCAGCAGCATGGCTGAGGTCAGCAAGAGCTTGGCGACTGGGTGACGCAGAGGTTGATTGGCGGTATTTTGGGGGTGTTCTGACATTTTTCATCCCTTAAAAAACAATTTTATATCAAGCTATTGCTGTCTTTTTTCATTTGGCGCCGCCGAGAAGGGCCGCGCAGTTCCTTGCCATAAATGAACGGTGGACGAATCGCTTACCGTTTTGCAGAGCCACGCTTCGAAGTGGCCTTGTTGACCTCAGGCGCGTTGATTTATAATTGGTTACATTTTATTGAAAATACAAATGATTCTCAATACCATTTGCATTATTCAAGAAAACAAAAAACGCCGGGTGCGGTGAACAGGGGAAAAAGGAAAAATGCATTCGCTTCATGCCGATGGCCTGGTGCTCAACCTGCTGCAAAGGCCCGATCTCGGCGGAGAAGATTGGTGGCGTCAGGTCGCGGAGTTGGGAACGCCGCTCGTCGAATCGCTGCCCGCAGCGCAGGTGCGCGTTACCTTTTTCTGGCGCGACCCGTGGGGCGATGAACGGCGCTCGCCGATTAAAAAGGTGTATGTCGATATCAACTGCGTGACCGACCATCACAGCCCTTCGCCACAGAGTCTGGAACGCCGGCCGGGTAGCGATATTTGGTGGTGGCAGTTCACTGTTCGCGAAGATTGGCGAGGCAGTTACAGTTTTATACCCATTGAGACGGCGCAACTGCCGCCCGCTTTTACCGGCGATGCGGCTCAGCGTCGGCAGCAGCAGCGTCAGTGGTGGTGTTCGTTGTTTCCGTTGATGCGCCATGATCCGCTCAATCCGGTGGCGCCACACTGCAGCAGCCGCGGCTTCCCGTTGTCTGCGATACATTTGCCGGCGGCGCCGGATCAATCAGCGTGGCGGGCGTTGGACGCCGGGCAAGCATTTCCCGCCGCGTCTGGGCGTTTGCAGCACTTCTTTTGGCACAGCGAACGATTGGCTAACCGACGCAACATCTGGCTGTACGCCACCGGCGCAGGGGAAGACCGCCCGTTAGTCGTACTGCTGGACGGGCAATTTTGGCTGCATGGCATACCGATTTTTTCCGCACTGGACGCCGAGACGCTTAACGGAAGGCTGCCGTCGGCGCTTTATCTGTTTATCGACGTGATAGACATGACGCGGCGTGCGGAAGAATTGGCCTGCAATGCGGCTTTCTGGCGGGCGGTGCAAGAGGAGCTGCTGCCGCAGGTGGCGGCGCGTGCGCCTTACAGCGACGATCCGCAGCGCACGGTGGTGGCGGGGCAGAGTTACGGCGGGTTGGCGGCGTTGTATGCCGGGTTGCATTGGCCGCAGCGTTTCGGCTGCGTATTGACCCAGTCGGGTTCTTTCTGGTGGCCGCATATTGAAGCGATGATTAACCCGGCTGAGGAGTATGACGCCGACGTCGGCTGGTTGACTGAACAAGTGCGGCGGGGCTTGTGCGCCGCGACGCCGCTGCGCGTCTTTCAGGAAGCCGGTGAAGGGGAGAGGGATATTCATCAGGTCAATCGCCAAATGCATAGGGCGCTGGTGGAGGCGGGGCATCGGGTCGATTATCGCGTGTTCGCCGGCGGGCATGATGCCGTCTGCTGGCGCGGCGGTTTGCTCGACGGATTGCGGGCGCTGTTGGCACCCTAGTCATGGATAAACGAAGGCCGGGTTAACCCGGCCTTTTTCATGCCTGCGGCGTGTCGCAGTGGTAGCGGCCGCGCGGGATCACCAGCGGCGTGTGGGACAGCGGATCGTCGATGATCATGCACGGCATGCCGAATACCCGCTCAACCAGCTCGGCGGTGATGATCTCCGCCGGTTTCCCCTCCGCCACGATCTTGCCGTCGCGCATAGCGATGATGTGATCGGCATAGCGGCAGGCGTGGTTGAGATCGTGCAGCACCGCGATGAGGGTTTGGCCGTGCTCGCGGTTGAGCTGGCGGAACAGATCCAGCAGCTCGATCTGATGCGCGATGTCCAGATAGGTGGTCGGTTCATCCAGCAGCAGCAGCGGCGTTTGCTGCGCCAACGCCATCGCCACCCAGACGCGCTGGCGCTGCCCGCCGGACAGCTCGTCGACGCTGCGGTCCGCCAGCTGGCCGACGTTGGTGGCCGCCATGGCGGCTTCCACCGCCTGTTTGTCGGCCTGCGTCCACTGTTTCAGCAGGCTCTGGTGCGGGTAGCGGCCGCGCGACACCAGATCCGCCACGGTAATGCTGTCCGGTGCGATCGAGGTTTGCGGCAGCAGCCCAAGCTCGCGCGCCAGCGCCTTGGTGGCGAAGTTGCTGATGTTCTTGCCGTCCAGCATCACCTCGCCGGCGCTGGGTTTTAGCAGGCGGCACAGGGCGCGCAACAGCGTCGATTTGCCGCAGGCGTTCGGCCCGACGATCACCGTGAAGGCGCCGTCGGGGATCGCCACGCTCAGATCGTCAGCGATGATTTTATTGTCGTAGCCCAGCTTCAGATGCGAGGCGTGCAGGCGGTGGCTCATGGCATTGTCATTCTTCATTATCTGCGGGCCTCACGGATGAGCAGCCAAATCAGGTACAGGCCGCCGATGCAGACGGTCACGACCCCGACCGGCAGTTGGATCGGTGCGAAAAGATGTTGGGACACTACGTCGGCGCCGAGCAGCAGCGCCGCACCCATCAGCGCCGAGGACGTCAGGGTGACCGAGGATTGGCCGGCCAGGCGGCGGGCGATCTGCGGCGCCGCCAGCGCGATAAAGGAAATCGGCCCGGCGGTGGCGGTGACGGCGGCGGTGAGGGTGACGCCGAACAGCATCAGCCACAGCCGGCTGCCTTCGGCGTTCACGCCCAGCGCGCGCGCCGTGTCGTCGCCCATTTCCAGCAGCTGCAGCCGTTTGCCCATCAGCAGCGCGGCCGCGGCCGCCAGCACGATGAACGCCGTGGCGGGCTGGGCTTTCTGCCAGGTCATGCCGTTGAGCGAACCGGCCTGCCACATGGCGGCGTCCATGGCGCGTTCCAGTGAGGCGGTGATGATCAGCCAGGTATTGGTGGAGACCAATACCGCGCTGATGGCGATGCCGACGATGATCAGCCGGAAGCCGGCGATGCCTTGCCGCCAGGCCAGCAGGTAGATGGCCAGCGCGGCGAGAATGCCGCCGGCCAGCGCGCCGCCGGCGATGTAGTAATAGCCGCCGTTGAACAGGGTGATGGCGATCAGCGCGCCGGTGTAAGCCCCCATGTTAAAGCCAATCACGTCCGGGCTGCCGAGCGGGTTGCGGATAATCGACTGGAAGATGGCGCCGCTCATGCCGAGCGCGGCGCCTAACAGCAGCGCCATGGCGATACGTGGCAAGCGCCATTGGGTGACCACGGTGACCAGATTCTTCGGCGCCTCGCCGCTGAGCGCGGCAAAGACCTGCTCCAGCGAGAGCTGCAGCGTGCCGTAGCACAGCGCGGCAACGGCCATCGCCAGGCACAACGCCAGCAGCGAAAGGTTGACCAGCAGCAGGCGCAGCGGCATGCGCCAGTTGATGACGCCGTCCGGGCGGCCGATATGCAACGTGTGGGGCAGACTCATCACAGCCCCCCCAGCGTTTTCTTGCGGCGCACCAGCCAGATCAGCACCGGCGCGCCGATGAAGGCCGCCACGATGGAAACCCGCAGCTCACCGGCCGCCAGCAGACGGCCGACCACGTCGGCGCACAGCAGTAAAATCGGCGCCAGCAGCATGGAGTAGGGCAGGATCCAGCGCTGGTCGGGGCCGACCCACCAGCGGGCGATGTGCGGCACCATCAGGCCGATAAAGCTGATTGGGCCGACGGTGGCGGTTGCCGCGCCGCACAGCAGCGTGATGGCGATCACCGCGATGACCTGAGTCAGCACCACGCGCGCGCCGAGCGCGATAGCCAGATCTTCCCCCATGCCGATGGTATTCAGCGGCCGGGCGATGAGCAGCGTCAGCAGGCAGCCGAGCAAAATGGCGGGGGCGGTGACCGGCAGCGTGGACAGCGTGCGGATATCCAGCGTGCCGGCCTGCCAGAAGCGCAGTTGGTCGAAGGTTTGCGGATCGATCAGCGACAGCCCGGTGGTGATGCCGAGCAGCACCGCGCCGATCGCCACGCCGGCCAGCGTCAGCCGCACCGGGTTGATGCGCCCGCCCGCCAGCGTGCCGATCAGGTAGACCAGCAGGGTGGTGAGGGCGGCGCCGACAAAGGCGTAGGCCATATAGCTTTCGGTGGTGGCGGCGCCGAAAAACATGATGCCGATGACCACGGCAAAGCTGGCGCCGGCGTTGATGCCGAGCACGCCGGGATCGGCCAGCGGATTGCGCGTCAAGGCCTGAATCAGCGCGCCGGCGGCGCCGAGCGCCATGCCGGCCAAGATGCCCGCCAGCGTACGGGGCACCCGGGCGTTGAGAATGATGGTGCTGTCGGAACCGCTCGCGGCGCCCTGCAGGCTGAGCCAGACGGTGTGGAAGGGGATGGCTTTGGAACCCAGCATCAGGCTGGCAATGATGCACAGCAGCAACAGCGCCAAGCCGATACCGAACCCGGCGATGCGTTTGAAGCCACTGGCGTAAGCTGCGTGCGGTGCGGACGAAAGCGTCCGCTCAGTCGGAGTGGGTACGTTCACACCGGTAACTCCTGTATGATTTTTATTCTCATTGTTATTTGCGTTCATGCGGGGTGCCAATAGTAGCACGAGCTTGCGCCCGCATGCACCCGCCGGTTGGTGGCACAGGTGCGTTGACGATGTTAATAACTATTGATATTTCAATTGATTGAATGTGAACTGCCGCCCCGTTTGCGGAACGCGTCGGCAGGAGTCTGGCCTGCCGACGGCGTGATTCAGGGTTTTTTGAACAGCCGTTCGATTTGATTCAGCATGTTGGTGGCGCTGTAGTAATCGAGGCGGAAGGTGTCGTTGCCGACGGCATAGACGTGCCGCTGTTCCACCGGCTCCAGATGTTTGAGGAACGGGTTGGTCAGCACCTCTTGCACTTTGCGCTCGTTGGTGGCGAACAGGATCAGCGTTTTGCCGTTCAGGCCCTCGGCCATTTTTTCGCCGGAGATCTGGATGATGTCATGGCGTTTACCCATGCTGGTGTTGCCTTTGGCGCTTTCCGGCGGTGTGGCCAGCTGGAAGCCGAGCTGGGTCAGCAGCTTGCCCTGGGCGGAACCCGGCGTCCACAGCATGGCCTCGCGGCCGTTGTCGGCATACACCAGCGGAGTGGTCGGCTGCGGCGGCAGCGCGATCGCCTGCTTCACTTGCTCCACGCGCTGTTCGAAACGATCCTCCGCCTGTTTGGCGCCGGCTTCATGGCCGGTGATCTCGCCGAGCTCGCTGGCCAGCTGCTGCCAGCTCTTGTCGCCATAGTCGAGCACCAGCGTCGGCGCAATGGCGGACAGCTGGTCATACAGCTTCAACGCCGAATCACCGCCGGTGGCGGCGACGACGATCAAATCCGGTGCGGCGGCAGCAACGGCTTCGGCATTGGGCTCCACCTGGTACAGTCGTTCGACGTGGCGCTGTTTGGCCACTTCGCTCCACTGGGTAAAGAAGCCTTGCTTATCGGCCACCAGGGGATTTGGGCTGGTGGCGGCGCTGGCGACCACCGGGGCGTCGATAGCCAGCAGCGTGCCGGTAATGGTGACGCTGGTGGACACGATGCGCTGCGGCGGTTTTTCCAGCGTGAATTTCCCTTTGGCGCTGTCGATGGTGCGCGGCCAACTGCTGTCGGCAGCGGGGGCGGACGGTTTCTGCCCGTCGCTCTGGTCGTCCGGGCCACAGCCGCTGAGCAGCAGGCTGGAAGTGGCGATAAATGCAATGAACAGCTGGCGTAAGGATAGGGTCATGAGCGGGCTCTTTCTTTCCTTGAACTAAGGCTTATCAATCCGGCGGCGGATTGGCTGCGTGGTGGATGCCCGCTAATTTACCATCCAAGCCGGCAAAATGATAACCATTCGTATCTCAGCGCGTGGTGAATGAAGAATAAAGGAATATCGATCGGCAGAAACGAAAAAAGCGCCAAAAGGCGCTTTTCTCTGAATTGGTGGGTCGTGCAGGATTGATTCGGCCTTTGGCCTCACCCTGCGGGCAACGCTGCGCGTTGTCGTATCGCTGCGCGATGCTCGAACCTCTACGGTTCTTCATCCTTCACGACTCGGTAAGCCATGCCTGCAAGAAGATGAAGTCAGAGTTGGGTGGCGCAGAAACGAAAAAAGCGCCAAAAGGCGCTTTTCTCTGAATTGGTGGGTCGTGCAGGATTCGAACCTGCGACCAATTGATTAAAAGTCAACTGCTCTACCAACTGAGCTAACGACCCGCAGAAATGGTGGGTGATGACGGGCTCGAACCGCCGACCCCCTCCGTGTAAAGGAGATGCTCTACCAACTGAGCTAATCACCCACTTCAGGACTTCCAGGCACTGCTAAACGAGAGAATGATGGTGGGTGATGACGGGCTCGAACCGCCGACCCCCTCCGTGTAAAGGAGATGCTCTACCAACTGAGCTAATCACCCTCATTCGTTCTCATTTTTCTCAACAAGATGGTGGGCGATGACGGGCTCGAACCGCCGACCCCCTCCGTGTAAAGGAGATGCTCTACCAACTGAGCTAATCGCCCCGTCTTGTTGGAGTCGCATTATAGGGATAGTTCAAAGTGAGTCAACGGTTTTTAAAATGATTTCAATCGTTCGCCGCAAATTTAGGCAGGGCGCGATAATTATCGCCAACGGCGCCGATTCTTTGCGCAACGCTATGCGAAACTCACCGCAAAACGCGCGAAATCGACCGGCGCAATATCGTGTCGGCGTTGAGGAATTAGCGCGTGGTGATACAATGTCGTCCACTCTTTTTTCAATTCCGAGCAATCGTCGGCAACCGCCGACACGCGTTGCGTAATAAGGCAGTGAACCCAATGAAAATCAAAACCCGTTTTGCACCGAGCCCAACCGGCTATCTTCACGTCGGCGGCGCGCGTACCGCACTTTATTCCTGGTTGTTCAGCCGCCATGCGGGCGGTGAGTTCGTTCTGCGTATCGAAGATACCGATCTGGAACGTTCCACCCAGGACGCGATCGACGCAATTATGGATGGCATGAACTGGTTGAACCTGGATTGGGATGAAGGCCCGTATTTCCAGACCAAGCGTTTCGATCGTTACAACGCGGTCATCGACGAGATGCTGGAGCAGGGCACTGCCTATAAATGCTATTGCTCCAAGGAACGTCTGGAAGCGCTGCGCGAGAAGCAGATGGAAAACGGCGAGAAGCCGCGTTACGACGGCCACTGCCGCGACAGCCAGTGCAGCCACACCGACGACGAGCCGCACGTGGTGCGCTTTCGCAACCCGCAGGAAGGCTCGGTGATCTTCGATGACAAAATTCGCGGCCCGATCGAATTCAGCAACCAGGAGCTGGACGATCTGATCATCCGCCGTACCGATGGTTCGCCAACCTATAACTTCTGCGTCGTCGTCGATGACTGGGACATGGAAATCACCCACGTGATCCGCGGCGAAGACCATATCAACAACACCCCGCGCCAGATCAACATTCTCAAAGCGCTGGGCGCGCCGGTGCCGGAATACGCGCACGTGTCGATGATCCTCGGCGACGACGGTAAAAAGCTGTCCAAGCGTCACGGCGCCGTGGGCGTTATGCAGTACCGCGACGACGGCTATCTGCCCCAGGCGCTGCTGAACTACCTGGTGCGTCTGGGCTGGTCCCACGGCGATCAGGAGATCTTCTCCATCGATGAGATGAAAGAGTTCTTCACGCTGGAAGCGATCAACAAATCCGCCAGCGCGTTCAACACCGAGAAGCTGCAGTGGCTGAACCACCACTACATCAACCATATGCCGGCGGAAGAAGTGGCGGTGCATCTGGCATGGCACGTTGAGCAGCTGGGCCTTGAAACCCGCAACGGCCCGGAACTGAAAGACATCGTCAAACTGCTGGGCGAGCGTTGCAAGACGCTGAAAGAGATGGCGGAGTCTTGCCGTTACTTCTACGAAGACTTCAGCGAGTTCGACGCAGACGCCGCCAAGAAGCACCTGCGCCCGGTGGCGCGTCAGCCGCTGGAAGCGGTGCGCGCCAAGCTGGCCGCCATCACCGCCTGGACGCCGGAAAACGTGCACGACGCCATTCAGGGCACGGCGGATGAGCTGGGTGTCGGCATGGGTAAAGTCGGCATGCCGCTGCGCGTTGCGGTGACCGGCGCCGGTCAGTCGCCGGGCATGGACGTGACCGTGCATGCGATCGGCCAGAAGCGTTCGCTGCAGCGCATCGACATGGCGCTGGCTTACATCGCCGAGCGCGAAGCGCAAGCCTGATTCGCTGATACGCCTTAAAAAAAAGCCCCGTGGAGCGATCCCGGGGCTTTTTTCATGGCGGTGCGTCAGGCTTGCTCGCTAGCCGGCAGCCCCGGGCGGTAGGCGAGGAAATACATCAGCCCGACAAAGCCGGCGCCTCCCAGCGCGTTGCCGAGAAATACCGCGACGAAATTGGGCAGATACTGCTCCCAGCCCATGCCGCCGGCAAAGATGGCCGCCGGGATGATGAACATATTCGCCACCACGTGCTGGAAGCCGATGGCGACAAAAGCCATGACCGGGAACCACATGCCGATCACTTTGCCCGGCACATCCTTGCTGGCGAAGGCTAACCATACCGCCAGGCACACCAGCCAGTTGCAGCCGACGCCGGAAATAAAGGCGTGCAGGAAGTCCGCATCCACTTTAGCCTGCGCGATCGCCAGCGTCTTATGCAAGAACGCGCCTTCGGTCAGGCCCAGCAAATGGCCGAAGAAGTAGGCGACGGCCAGGCTGCCGGCCAGGTTGGCCAGGGTGACCCAAAACCAATTGCGCAGCACGGCGATGGCGAGGATTTCGCGGGCAAACCAGGCCATCGGCAAGGTCATCATGTTGCCGGTCAGCAGTTCGCCACCGGCCAGAATGGTCAGGATCAACCCGATAGGAAAGACCGCGGCACCCAACAGGGCGCCAAAAGAGCCCCATTCGGCCGGCAGGGTGCCGATGACGTGAATATCCAGCAGAAAGCCGGTGGCGATAAAAGCGCCGGCGAGAAAGCCCAGAATCAACAGATTAGCGAGAGGGGCGCGGCTTTTATTTACCCCGGCCTGAACGGCGAGGGCGGCGATTTCTTTTGGTGAATGCAAAGACATGACGGACTCGGTTTATAGTAATGAAGTTTATGGCGCGGGCAGTCTATGCCGCTCGGGAGTCCGACTCAAGCGCATTTCACTAACATTCCGTTAATTAAAAATCAACGTGATATGCAGGGTCTTTTACCATTTTGAGATGTAGCGCGCAAAATGGATGAACTCTGCACTAAGTGATGATTTTTTAGCGCCAAACATGCTGATTTGGCGGCTTTTTCAACGCTTGATTCAGTAATTCAATTTAGCCGTTGACAGCTTTGAGCGGGTTTCATATTATGCGCCCCGTTCACAGCACAAAGTGATTGTGGAACGGGGCTATAGCTCAGCTGGGAGAGCGCTTGCATGGCATGCAAGAGGTCGACGGTTCGATCCCGTCTAGCTCCACCAACCTTCTTCTCAGAGAGGTTGGGGAATACCGTAACGCCGGTCAAAGCGTACCACTTTTGTGGGGCTATAGCTCAGCTGGGAGAGCGCTTGCATGGCATGCAAGAGGTCGACGGTTCGATCCCGTCTAGCTCCACCACCATTTAAAAAGCCGACCTCAGGGTCGGCTTTTTGCTTTGCGTCATTTCACTTTCGCCGAATGCAGGCCAACAAAAAAGGCGCCCGCAGGCGCCTTGTTATCGCAGTCGGTTCGAGGCTTAGCCCAGCACCAGACCCGCGATGGAAGCGGACAGGATACTGACCAGCGTAGAGCCGTACACCAGCTTCAGGCCAAAGCGCGACACCACGTTGCCCTGGTGTTCGTTCAGGCCCTTGATCGCACCGGCCACGATACCGATGGAAGAGAAGTTGGCGAAGGACACCAGGAACACCGACAGGATCCCCAGGCTGCGCGGCGACAGTTCGGCAGACACTTTCTGCAGCTCCATCATTGCCACGAACTCGTTGGAAACCAGCTTGGTGGCCATGATGCTGCCAACCTGCAGGGCTTCGTGCTTAGGAATGCCCATGATCCAGGCGAACGGATAGAAGAAGTAGCCGAGGATTTCCTGGAAGCTCAGGCCGAAGATGGCGCTGAACACACCGTTGAGCGCGGCGATCAGGGCGATGAAGCCGATCAGCATCGCGGCAACGATAATCGCTACTTTGAAGCCGGCCAGGATATATTCACCCAGCATTTCGAAGAAGCTCTGGCCTTCGTGCAGGTTGCCGAGGTGCAGCTCTTCTTCTTTATTGGTGTCGTACGGGTTGACCAGCGACAGCACGATAAAGGTGCTGAACATGTTCAATACCAGCGCCGCCACCACGAACTTGGCGTCCAGCATGGTCATGTAGGCGCCGACGATGGACATGGACACCGTAGACATCGCGGTCGCCGCCATGGTGTACATGCGCTTTTCCGACATCTTGCCCAGGATATCCTTGTAGGCGATGAAGTTTTCGGATTGGCCGAGGATCAGCGAACTGACGGCGTTGAATGACTCCAGCTTGCCCATGCCGTTCACTTTCGACAGCACGGTACCGATAATGCGGATGATGAACGGCAGCACCTTGATGTACTGCAGAATACCGATCAGCGCCGAAATGAAGACGATCGGGCACAGCACCTTCAGGAAGAAGAACGCCAGGCCTTTGTCGCCCATGCCACCGAATACGAAATCAGTCCCTTGTCCCGCAAACCCGAGCAGTTTGTCAAACAGCGCGGCGAATCCTTTTACGAAGCCCAAACCCGCTTCCGAATGCAGGAAAAAGTAGGCCAGCAGTACTTCGATAACCAGTAATTGAATAACATAGCGAATGCGGATGCTTTTGCGATCGCGGCACACCAACAGGGCCAGGATCGCCACCACCACTATCGCCAACGCAAAGTGCGCAATATGGGACATGTTTGCTCCAAATTTGAGGCAGGCTGAATTTCGGCTGTCATTTTATGTAACGCTACGTTTAAAAACGAGACTTCTATTGCAAATATGGAAAATCATAGCGGGAGTTCTCCTAAAGTGTTGCGCAAAAGCATAAAAAATCAAGACGTTAAATCGGCAATAGGAAATTCGTATTCTTGTGCTAACCTGTCTTTCAGGGGTATTGCAGCCAAAATCCCATCAGAAAAGCACGGAAATCGGCAAGCTCCGCGCTGAACCCTTCGATAAAACCGTTAATGTTGGCTATTACAGAGATAAGTTTTACCGCCCTAAATGCGCTTGATAATTATTATCATTTATATAGAGTGGAGATAAACGTAATTTCAGTAAGGGTTCAACATATGCTGAACAGTCGCGTGGTTGAAACCACCTCCGGTCGCTCCGCCAGAAAAATCAAACTCTCGCTGATGGGGCCTGCCTTCATCGCCGCTATCGGCTATATCGATCCCGGTAACTTCGCCACCAACATCCAGGCCGGCGCCTCGTTCGGCTACAGCCTGCTGTGGGTTGTGGTTTGGGCCAACGTGATGGCGATGCTGATCCAGCTGTTGTCCGCCAAGCTGGGCATCGCCACCGGGAAAAATCTGGCCGAGCACATTCGCGATCGCTTTCCGCGGCCGGCGGTGTGGGCCTATTGGGTGCAGGCGGAGATCATCGCCATGGCGACCGATCTGGCCGAGTTTATCGGCGCGGCGATCGGCTTCAAGCTGCTGCTCGGCGTTTCCCTGCTGCAGGGCGCCGTGCTGACCGGCATCGCCACCTTTTTAATCTTGATGCTGCAAAAGCGCGGGCAAAAACCGCTGGAGCTGGTGATTGGCGGCCTGCTGCTGTTCGTCGCCGCCGCTTATATCGTCGAGCTGGCGTTCTCTCAGCCGCAGCTCGCGCCGCTGCTGAAGGGCATGGCGCTGCCCGATCTGCCCAACGGCGATGCGGTATTTCTGGCCGCCGGGGTATTGGGCGCCACCATCATGCCGCACGTGATCTACCTGCATTCCTCGCTCACCCAAATCGGCGGCGAGCACGACAAGGCGGAGCGCTATGCCGCCACCAAAGTCGACGTCGCCGTGGCCATGACCATTGCCGGTTTTGTTAATCTGGCGATGATGGCCACCGCCGCCGCCGCGTTTCATTTCAGCGGCCACAGCGGCATCGCCGATCTCGACGTGGCCTACCTGACGCTGCAACCGCTGCTCGGGCAAGCCGCCGCCACCGTGTTTGGCCTGAGCCTGGTGGCCGCCGGCCTCTCCTCTACCGTGGTGGGCACGCTGGCGGGGCAGGTGGTGATGCAGGGGTTCGTGCATTTCCATATTCCGCTGTGGCTGCGGCGTGCGGTGACCATGCTGCCGTCGTTTATCGTCATCATGCTGGGGATGGACGCCACGCGCATTCTGGTGCTGAGCCAGGTGCTGCTCAGCTTCGGCATTGCGCTGGCGCTGGTGCCGCTGCTGGCTTTCACCGGCAATCGGGCGCTAATGGGGGAGATGGTCAACGGCCCTGTGGTGCAAAACCTGGGCAAGCTGATCGTGCTGGTGGTGGTGGGATTGAACGGCTACCTGCTGATCGGCAGCGTGCTGTAGGCGAAAATAGCGCGGGCCGGCATTGCGCCGGCCCGTCGTCGTTAATCGCGGTCGTCATCGCCGTGGCGGCGCCAGCGATCGCGGTCATGATCGTGGTGGTGCTTTTTCTCTTTCTTCCAGTGGTGCTTATCGTAATGCCTGTCGTATTTACGATAGCGTCCTTCATGATAGTAATAGTGTTTGCGCCAGTAGTCGCGGTCGCGCCAGCGATAGCCGTCCCAGTAGTAACCGCGGCGGCTGCGGTCGCCGAGATAGCGCCCCTGATGGCCTTGCCACCAGTCGCGATCGCGCCAGTCGTAACCGTCCCAGTAACGGCCGCGATTGTCCCGATCGCCGATGCGCAGTGAAACGCCCGGCATCAGATCGATGCTGATCCCTTCGGCGTGCGCCTGCTGTGCGGCGGGCAGTACCGTCGCCGCCAAGATGGCGGCCAAGAGCAGAGGTTTAAACATGACTTCTCCTTTCCGCTTGCGCGGCCTGGCCGTTTGTCACTTTATGAAGCGCGTTCATCAGTTTAAAAAAGCGGCCTTATCGTTATTTTTGCTGCAATATCGGCATCATAGCGCCGGCGCATAGGGTTGAATCTGAGAGCCACTCTGAAAACGGCGACGAAGGCCAAGATTTGAGATTTTTCTGGGGGATCGCCGCTCGATTGAGCGGCGGAATTTGTAAGCGATTACAATAAGATTTTCTCGATCTGCGCGAGTTCTTCTTCACTGAAGTGGCGATTGGCCAGCATGCCCACTGCGTCTTCTATCTGCGCATTCTTGCTGGCGCCGATCAGCACCGAGGTAACGCGATCGCCGCGCAGCACCCAGGCCAGCGCCATTTGCGACAGCTTCTGCCCGCGTTGCCGCGCCAGCGCATCGAGGCGGCGCACCTTGTCCAGCCGCTCGGCGGTCAGTTGCTCCGGCTGCAGGAAGCGGCTGCCGCTGGCGGCGCGGGAATCTTGCGGAACGCCGTGCAGGTAGCGGTCGGTCAGCAGGCCGCCCGCCAGCGGCGAGAAGGCGATCGAGCCGACGCCATGCTCTGCCAGCGTATCCAGCAGCGCCGTCTCCGGCCCGCGTTCCAACATCGAATACTTCGGCTGGTGGATCACGCACGGCGTGCCGAGCCGCTGCAGAATGTCGAATGCCTGCCGCGCGCGCTCGGCCGGGTAGTTGGACAGGCCGACATACAGCGCTTTGCCCTGGCGCACCAACAAATCCAGCGCCGCCATGGTTTCTTCCAGCGGCGTCTCCGGATCCGGCCGATGATGATAAAAGATATCCACATACTCCAGCCCCATGCGCTTCAGGCTCTGATCGAGGCTGGCGACCAGGTACTTTTTCGAGCCCCAATCACCGTAGGGGCCGGGCCACATGGTGTAACCGGCTTTGGATGAGACGATCAGCTCATCGCGCCAGGCCCGCAGATCGGCGTTGAGTATGCGGCCAAAGTTCTCCTCGGCGGCGCCGGGCGGCGGGCCGTAGTTATTGGCCAGATCGAAATGGGTAATGCCGCGATCGAAGGCGCAGCGGATCAGGCCGCGGGCGTTGTCGTACAGCGTGGCGTCGCCGAAATTGTGCCACAGTCCGAGCGAGACGGCGGGCAGCTTCAGCCCGCTGCGGCCGCAGCGCCGGTATTCCATGTCTTGATAACGTGAGGGGGAGGCGGGGTAGGACATAGTTATCCTTGTCGGCGAGAGGTGAAGTGCTTTGAGTGTATACGCTTTCACACCGCGCTGTCGGGGGAGCGATCACAGCGTCGGCATGTAACGCCAGGTTGCCGATCGATGCAGGAATCCTTGTTCGAAATTTGAACAGCATCTTCGATACTTAAAGGTAATCGCTCCAGCTGCAGACAGGTGATGATCATGACTCAGACCTATACGGTGGCCGATTATCTGCTCGATCGTCTGGCCCAAATCGGCATCCGTCATTTCTTCGGCGTGCCGGGGGATTACAACCTGCAATTCCTCGATCACGTCCTCGCCCATCCGCAAATCACCTGGGTAGGCTGCGCCAACGAGCTGAACGCCGCCTACGCCGCCGACGGCTATGCGCGCTGCAAACCGGCGGCCGCGCTGCTCACCACCTTTGGCGTCGGCGAGCTGAGCGCGTTAAACGGGGTGGCCGGCAGCTACGCCGAATACCTGCCGGTGATCCACGTGGTCGGCACGCCGGCGCAGCGCGCTCAGCGCGCCGGTGATTTGCTGCACCATTCGCTGGGGGATGGCGACTTCACCCACTTCGCCCGCATAGCCAAAGAGGTAACCGTCGCGCAGGCCGACCTGACCGCCGACAACGCCGCAGAGGAGATCGACCGCCTGATCTGCGCCGCCTTGCTGGAGCATCGCCCGGTTTACCTGATGTTGCCCAGCGACGTCGCGCAGGCGCCGCTGCCGAGTAAACCGGCGCCGCTGATGCTGCGCCAGGCCAAACTGTCGCGCAGCGCATTGCAGGCGTTTATCGCCGCGGCGCGCGAAAAGCTGCTGTCGGCGCGGCGGGTATCGCTGCTGGCGGACTTCCTGGCCGATCGCTTCGGCGCCGAAGCGGCGCTGGACGAGTGGCTGCAGGAGGTCGACATTCCGCACGCTACGCTGCTGCTCGGCAAAGGCGTGCTGGATGAGAACCGCGCCGGTTTTGTCGGTACCTACTGCGGCGGTGCCAGCGATCCGGCGGTGAAACAGCTTATCGAAAACGCCGATGTGGTGATCAACGTCGGCGTGCGTTTGACCGACACCATTACCGCCGGTTTCACGCATCATCTGCCGGTGGAAAAATGCATCGACATTCAGCCGTTCGAAGCCTGGGTCGGGCGGCAGCGCTTTAGCCGCATTCCGATGCGCGACGCGGTGCGGGCGCTACATCGCCTGAGCCTGTCGCTGGCGTCGCGTTGGCCGTTGCCGCCGATCGTCCGCCCGGCGCTGCCGGAAGGCGATGGGGAAGGGCTGGATCAGCACGCCTTCTGGCGGCAGATGCAGGATTTCCTGCGGCCCGGGGATATCGTGCTGGCCGATCAGGGCACCGCTTGTTTCGGTGCGGCGGCGCTGACGTTGCCGCGCGGCTGTCGGTTGATCGTGCAGTCGCTCTGGGGATCGATCGGCTATACCCTGCCGGCGACGTTCGGCGTGCAGACCGCCGAACCGCAGCGCCGGGCAGTGCTGCTGATTGGCGACGGCGCCGCGCAGCTGACCGTTCAGGAGCTGGGTTCGATGTTGCGCGACGGACTTAAACCGGTGATCTTCGTGCTGAATAATCAGGGATATACCGTCGAGCGCGCCATCCACGGGCCGGAGCAACGTTATAACGACATCGCGCGCTGGAACTGGACGCAGTTGCCGCCTGCGCTGGCTGGCGAGCGGCCGGTGAAGGCGCTGCGGGTCAGCGATTCGGACGGCTTGCGCCAGGCGCTGCGCGAGGTAGCCGACGGCGAGCGGCTGGCCTTCATTGAAGTGATGCTGCCGAAGATGGACATTCCCGAGCTGCTCGACACCGTTTCGCGCGCCATCCAGGCGCGCAACGCCGCCGCTTAAGGCAGGGAATCGCCCAGCAGGCGCTTCAGCACCCAGAACCCCGCCGGGCCCGGCGGGGTCAGTTTTGACCATACCGCATCCACCGAGATCATTTTCGGCCAGCCGCGCGGCCGCAGCTCGGTCAGCATATTGTGGCCGTATTGTTGCACCAGCCAGTGCGGCAATACCGCCCAGCCGAACCCCTGTTCCGCCATCTCCAGCAGCAGCAGATAGCTGGGCGCCGACCAAACCAAGCCGCCTTGTCTGGCCGCTTCGGCGCCGGTGTAGGTGTTCAGGATCAGCTGTCGGGTGCTGGACAACTGCTCCGGCGTCGGCGCGGCGGCCTGCGCCAGCGGATGCTGGTGGGCGACGAACAGCCCCATGTCGGTTTGTTCCGGCAAACGAGAGAAGGCGATATCCGGCGGGTAGCTTTTTTGCACTTCCACCATGCCCAAATGCGCGCGGCCGCTTTGCAGCAGATCGATAACGTCGCCATCTTCGGCGATCATCCACTCCAGCTCAATCTCCGGGTAACGCAGTTCGAATTGTTGCATCAATTGATCGTGATGCTTGGGTTGATAGGTATCGGAGAACACCATGCTCAGGCGCGGTTCGACCTCGCCCGCCAGTTGAATGCTCAGGGCGTCGAGCCGCTCGCTGGCGGCGAGGATCGCCTGCACATGCCCCAGCACTTTGCGGCCGGCTGCGGTGAGCACCGGCTGGCGCGCGCTGCGATCGAACAGCGTCAGCGCCAGGTCGGCCTCCAGATTGGCGATGGCGGTGCTGATGGTGGATTGGCTTTTGCGCAGCTTGCGCGCGGCGGCGGAAAACGAGCCGAGGGCGGCGGCTTCGACAAACGCGTGCAGCGCTTCCGGGGAATAGTGCATAAACTATCTACTTTATCGATGGTATCTATTTTTAATCTACCCAAAAAAGCGATGATAATCACCTGACTTTCGCAACAACTGTCGGAAAAAAGGTGATGTATGCAACTGCAAAACAAGTCTCTCATTGAACGTATCGTCCACGCCGTCGGTTTCGAGGCCATCGCCGTGATGATTTGCGCCCCGCTGGGCGCGTGGCTGCTGAACCGCTCAATGGTGCAGGTCGGTGCGTTGGCGGTGATGCTCTCCACCGTCGCTATGCTGTGGAACATGGTTTACAACACGGTGTTCGACCGCCTGTGGCCGGTCAGCCGGGTGGTGCGTAACCTGAAAGTGCGTGCGCTGCACGCCGTCGGCTTTGAAGCTGGTTTTATCCTGATCGGCGTACCGATCGCCGCCTGGATGCTGAGCATCTCCTGGGCGCAGGCGTTTATGCTGGAAATCGGTTTCTTCCTGTTCTTCTTGCCCTACACCATGGCCTATAACTGGCTGTACGACACGCTGCGCCAGCGCTGGTTCGAAGCGCGCCAGCCGATCAATTCCGGCGCTGAATAAGGCGTCGTCAGCCCGGCGATTCTCAGGTAAGGTCAGAGGATTGTCGCAACAGGCTGAGGAAAGAAAAATGAAAGTGTTGGGCTTGCTGGGTGGCATGAGCTGGGAATCCACCATTCCGTATTACCGCACCATCAACGAGCAGATAAAGGCGCGCCTCGGCGGGCTGCATTCGGCCAAAATCGTGCTCTACAGCGTCGATTTTCAGGAGATCGAGCGATTGCAGCATCAGGGCGATTGGGACGGCGCCGGCCGATTGCTGGCCGCCGCCGCGGTGGCGTTGCGCGCCGCCGGCGCCGAAGCCATCGTGATCTGCACCAACACCATGCACAAGGTGGCGGAGGCGGTCGAGCAGGCCAGCGGCCTGCCGCTGATCCACATCGCCGACGCCACGGCGCTGCAGGTGCGGGAAAAAAACATTCGCCGCGTCGGGCTGCTGGGCACGCGCTTTACCATGGAGCAGACCTTCTACCGTGGCCGCCTGCAGGAATTGCACGGCATTGAGGTGGTGACGCCGGTCAGCGCCGATCGCGACATCGTACACCGCATCATCTATGACGAACTGTGCCTCGGTAAAGTTCGCGACGCCTCGCGCGACGAGTATCGCCGGATCATCAGCGATCTGGAGCAGCAGGGCGCGCAGGGGATTATTTTCGGCTGCACCGAGATAGGGTTGTTGGTGAGCGAGCAGGATGCCTCGGTGCCGGTGTTCGACACCACCGCGATCCACGCCCGCGCCGCCGCGGCGTTCGCGCTGGCCTAATCGTCGTGCGGCGGTTGCCGGCGGTTCACCAGCATCAGCGGTTTGCCCGCCAGCGCCAGCCAGGCGGGCAGCATCACGATGCACAAGACCGGCAGCAGGTGCAGATCCGGCACCACCGCCACTGCCATGAACAGGCTGAGCCAGCCGTCGCGCGTCACCACCAGCACCAGCCCCATGATGGCGCAGGAGACGGTGATCGCCGCCGGCACCGCCGGAACGTGCTGGTGCAGCATCAGCCCCAGCGCCACGCCGACGAACACCGCCGGGAAGATGCGCCCGCCGCGAAAGCCGCTGGCGGCGGCGATCACCAGCGCCGCCAGCTTGGTCAGGGTAATGGCCAACAGCGCCGGCACCGAATAGCCGTCGTCTTGCGCGAGGCGCTTCATTTCATCTAGCCCTTTGAACAGGGTAATCTCTCCGCCCACCAGCGCCAGCAGGCCCAGCACAAAACCCCCCAGCCCTAACATCAACACCGGATTCTTCATCGAATGGAACAGGCGGTGAACGTGCGGGAAGCACCACAGCGCCACCATGCCGAGCGCGATGGCGATCAGCGCCACGATGGCGCCGCTGAAGATGTCCGGCAGCCGCGTCACGTCGTAGGCGTCGAGCTGCAGGGCGAAATTGGGCACGAAGAACATCTGGGTGGTGACCGCGCCGGCGGCGGCGGCCACCAGCGGGGCGAACAGGCGATCCCACAGCGGCGTTTCGTTATTGCCCGCCAGGGTTTGCGAGAAGATCAGCGCGGCGGCGACCGGCGTGCCGAACATCGCGCCGATGGTGCCCGCGGCCGCCAGGATGATCCAGTCCATGCGCGGCACCTTCGGCAGCAGGCGCGCACCGGCGGCCGCTACCAGCGCGATATTGATGGCGGTGATCGGGTTCTCCGGCCCCAGGCTGACGCCGCCGGCCAGGCCGACGATCAGCGCCAACCCCAGCCCCGGCAGGGCGGAGAGCGGCAGCGGCATGCCGATCAGCGATTCCGTCGCCGGGTCCGGCCCGGCGTGGCCCGGCATATAGCGCACGATAATGCCCACCGCCACGCCGGTCAGCGTCAGCATCGCGACCGGCCACCAGGGCGACTGGGCATCCAGGCTCAGCGCATCGGGCAGGGTTACCCACAGTAATTGCTGCAGCGCGGCGGCGACTTTCATCACCAGCAGCAGCACCAGACTGGAAGCGGAACCGATAATCAGCGCAGGCAAAGCAAAGGCCAA
Organism: Serratia sp. CY27727; assembly: GCF_052169275.1. NCBI lineage: Bacteria > Pseudomonadati > Pseudomonadota > Gammaproteobacteria > Enterobacterales > Yersiniaceae > Serratia > Serratia sp. CY27727. The sequence goes on from NZ_JBJNLB010000002.1 coordinate 77,115, forward strand.
CATGGCATTGGCGCGCGGATGCAGCATGGGTAATCCCTTGTCGATGCCTCCCTACAGGGCAGGGAGAGCGGGTGGTTGGGCTGTGGCCACAGCTTGCCAGACTATCGGCGCGCAGGCACGCATTGATATTGCCCGGCGGCGATGACGGTTAACAGTCGCCGGGGGGCGTTTTTTGCCGCAATTTGTTTCAAGGCGCGGCGTCGCGGGTAAGCTGAAACGTTTTTTGTGATCCGGATCGCTATTGGGGTGCAGATCCGGGGCGGGTGATTGTTGTTTTCGCAGCAGGATTTTACAGTGTGGGCAGCTTTTTATTTTTCATTTTGCGGAGACGAAATCAATGACCTATGCCCTCGTGGGTGATGTTGGCGGCACCAATGCCCGCCTGGCGTTGTGCACTGTTGCGACGGGTGAAATTACCCAGGCGAAAACCTATTCCGGCCTGGAGTTCGACAGCCTGGAGGCGGTGATCCGCCAATACCTGAAAGCGTGCGATATCGAGGTGCAGGACGCCTGTATCGCGATCGCCTGCCCGGTGACCGAAGACTGGGTGGCGATGACCAACCACAGCTGGGCGTTCTCGATCAAAGAAATGAAGGCCAGCCTGGGGCTGAGCCACCTGGAAGTGATCAACGATTTCACCGCCGTATCGATGGCGATCCCGATGCTTTCGCCGGATGACGTGCTGCAGTTTGGCGGCGGCGATGCGCAGCCGGGCAAACCTATCGCGGTGTACGGCGCCGGCACCGGGCTGGGCGTCGCCCACCTGGTGCACGTCGATCGCCGCTGGGTCAGCCTGCCGGGCGAGGGCGGCCATGTCGATTTCGCGCCGAACAGCGAAGAAGAGGACATCATTCTGGAGGTACTGCGCGGTGAAGTGGGGCACGTTTCCGCCGAGCGCGTGCTGTCCGGGCCGGGCCTGGTCAATCTGTATCGCGCCATCGTCAAGGCGGACAACCGCCTGCCGGAAAAATGGGAGCCGAAGGACATCACCGAGCGGGCGCTGGCCGACAGCTGCATCGATTGCCGCCGCGCGCTGTCGCTGTTTTGCGTGATCATGGGGCGCTTCGGCGGCAACCTGGCGCTGAATTTGGGCACCTTTGGCGGCGTGTACATCGCCGGCGGCATCGTGCCGCGCTTTATGGAATTCTTCAAGGCCTCGGGCTTTCGCGCCGCCTTCGAAGACAAGGGGCGCTTCCGCGACTATGTGCGAGACATCCCGGTGTTCATGATAACGCACGGCCAGCCGGGCCTGCTGGGTGCCGGCGCGCATCTGCGCCAGACGCTGGGCATGCATCTGTAAGCCCAGAGATGAAGTAATAAAAAAAGGGGCGCAACCCGCAGGTTGCGCCCCTTGTCGTTTTCGCGGGGGATCAGGCTTTGGCCAATTCCGCCGTCTGGGTGGTTTCTGCCGTTTCCGCTTCCACCGCCTTCGGCGCTTTGATGAACAGCGTAATCAGCAGAGAGGCGGCGGACAGGACGCCAATCACCATGAAGGTGGCGTGGAAGCCGCCGAAGTATTTGGCGACGAACGAACCGGCCAGCGCGCCCAGGCCGAAGCCCTGGTAGATGATGCCGTAGTTTTTGCTGTGGTTTTTCAGGCCGAAGAAGTCGCCGACAATCGCCGGGAACACGGTGATGTTGCCGCCGAAGCAGAAGGCCACCGCGCCGACGCAGATGAAGAACAGCGTGTGGTTCAGGGTCATGAAGCTCAGGGCGACAATCGCCAGCACGGTAACCAGCATGGTGAAGCTGATGACGCGCATGCGGCCCACTTTATCGGACAGCGTACCCAGGATGATGCGGCCGGCGGTGTTGAAGATGGCGACGGCGGACACGGTGTTGGCGGCGGTGGCCAAATCCATCCCGGCCAGTTGAACGCCCATGTCTTTCACGATGCCAATCAGGTACAGACCGCTCATGCAGGCCGCGAAGAAGATGGTGAACAGCAGGTAGGCTTCTTTGGTGGCCAGCATCTGGCGCACGCTGAAGTCGTTGCCCAGACCGTTGGCGCCTTGCTGCGCGGCGTTGGTCGCCAGCACCGGCTCTTTCAGCAGCAGGGAGCCGACGACGATCAGACCCATCACGATGGCACCCCAGTAGAAGAAGGCGCCGGAAACGCCGACGTCGGCGATCAGGGCGGCGTTGACGTATTTGAACAGCAGGCTGCCGCTGCCGAAGGCGCCGACGGAGATGCCGGAAATCAGGCCTTTATTGGCCGGGAACCACTTAATCAGGTTGGACAGGGTGGAGATGTAGGCGATACCGACCGCAAAACCCACCACCACGCCGGCCAGCAGGTAAATCATGTCGAGCGAGCTGACGTGGGCGCTGGCGATCAGGCCCAGGCCGACCAGGATGCCGGAACACAGCGTCAGGTTGCGGATGCCGAAGCGCTCTTGCAGCTTGCCGGCGAACAGCGTGGCGAAGGCCAGGAAGAAGCTGGTGATGGAGAAGGTGGTGGCGACGTCCGCCAGCCCCCAGTGGAACTTGTCGACCAGCGGCTGGTTGAACAGGCTCCAGGTGTAGATGGTGCCCAGGCCCATCTGACAGATGATGGTGCCGAGAACGATTAAGCTGCGATTTGCCGGTTTGGTGTTCATGGCCGGTCTCCTTCCTGTGTGTGCGTTGCCGGGCGTGAGCCGCTGGCTGAAATTTGCGGGGTGAAGCTGTGTTCCCGCGGTATGGGCTTATTATATGGCCGGCCCCCCCGGCGGGCGGCGGATCGGGAATGAGTTGCACGGCGGAAGGAATGAAATGCATGTTATGCGGCGTGAGTTGCCGTTTTTGCGCCGAAAAGCGCGTGAAATGCCGTGGGTGGCACGTGATCTACATCAAAGATATCAACGATTTATTGTTAACTGCCGGTGAACGATTGTGGTGAGATTGTGAAGGATGCGTCTGAAAGGCGTAAATCGGCATTGCGCCTATAGAGCGGCGATGAGCGCGGGACTATGTTATCTGCGATCGGACGAGGTCCGCTCTGCAGGAGTCCATGAAATGAAAAAAACGCTGTTGTTACTGGCCGCGCTGTTGGCGCTGCCGCTGGCGAGCCAGGCCGACGTGTCCATCGGCGTGAACGTGCCGGGCCTGTCGTTGCATATCGGCGATCGCGATAATCGCGGCCACTACTGGGACGGCTATCGCTGGCGCGACCCGCGCTGGTGGGCCGATCACCACCGGTATGAACGCCCGCGCGGGTACTATTATGGCCCGCCGCCACGGGTGATTTACTACGGGCCGCCGCGGCGCGACTGGCGAGATCGGCCGCATTACCGCATGCCGCCACCGCCGCCGCCCGGCTATTACTACCGTCCGGGCCCGCGCTGGTAAGCGCTTACAGGCGCATCAGCTGGCGAAACTCTTTCACCTTGCTGCGGCTGACCGGCACTTCAAACTCAAGATCGCTCAGCCGCAGAATGTAGGTATTGTTGAACCAGGGCACGATCTCGCGGATCTTCGCCAGGTTAACGCAGTAAGAGCGGTGGCAGCGGAAGAAATGCGCTTCCGGCAGCCGGCCGTAAAACTCGGTGATGTTCATCGGCATCACGAACTCTTCACGGCGGGTATAGACCCGCGTCACCTTTTCATCGGCGGCGGCGTAGTAGATGTCGTTGATGTCGGTAACGATGATCCGCTCGTCTTTGATCAGGTTGATGCTGTGGCTGCCGCGGCTCGGCGCGTTGGCCGGTTCCGCCGCGCCGGCGGGGCGCTGGTGCAGCGCCTCCAGCTTTTGCAGCATGGTGACGATGCGCGCCTCGTGATAGGGCTTGAGGATATAGTCGAACGCCTCGATCTCGAACGCTTCCACCGCGTGCTCTTTATAGGCGGTGATGAACACGATCGACGGGCGATGCGCGAATTTGCTGATGTTTTGCGCCAGCAGCACGCCGTCCAGCGACGGGATATTGATGTCGAGGAAAATGGCGTCGACCTGGTGGGTTTGCAGGTATTTCAGGACGTCGAGGCCATCCTCGAAGCTGGCGACGATATCGATATTGCTGTGTTTCTTGATCAGGTAGCTGAGTTCTTCCTGCGCGAGGAATTCGTCTTCCACGATGATGGCTTTCATGAGGCCTCCCCGACCGGCGGCGCGCTCGGTTCCTGATGCAGCTTGCCGCCGTTTTTGCTGATGTAGAACGCGATTTCGGTGCCCGGCTCCAGGCGGCGGATATGCAGCCCTTCACCGTACAGCAGCGACACGCGGTGGTGCACGTTGAGCAGGCCGATATTGTGGCCCGGCATCTCGTTGCGCGCCACCCGGTCGATGGTTTCCTGATTGATGCCGTGGCCGGTATCCTTCACCGAAATCTTCACCCGGTCGCCCTGATCTTTCACCGCGATCACCACTACCCCTTTACCCTTGCACGGCTGGATGCCGTGCACGATGGCGTTTTCCACCAGCGGCTGGATCAGCAGGCTGGGAATGCGCACCGAGACGTCGTCGTCGATGTCGTAAATCACCGTCAGCTTGGCGCCGAAGCGCGCCTGTTCGATGGCGATATAGTCCTGAATTTGATGCAGCTCCTTGCGGATATCGATCAGTTCGTCGTTCAGCTCCAGGTTGTAGCGCAGGTAGCGCGACAGATTGATGATCAGCTGGCGCGCGGTGTCCGGATTCAGGCGAATAGAGGAAGAGATGGCGTTCAGCGCGTTGAACAGGAAGTGCGGGTTGATCTTGCTCTGCAGCGCGCGCATTTCGGCTTTGTCCGCCATCTGGCGCAGATGCTCGATGCGGGAAACCTCGATCTGCGTGGAGATGATCTGCGACAGCCCGACCGCCATCACCTTCAGCGTGTTGGTGATCTGGTGGGCGTGGCAGTAGTAAATTTTCAGCGCGCCGGTCACTTCGCCTTTTTCCCACAGCGGCACCACCAGCTGCGAATGGATCTGCGGCGCGGCCGGGTTTTCCAGGTTGTTCTTGATGATGATTTTGCCGTGGCGAATGCTTTCGCGGGTGACGCGGCTCAGCCCTTCGCGGCCGATCGGGTAGGCTTCGCGCCCTACGCCGACGTAGGCCAGCACCTGATGGGTATCGGTGATCGCCACCGCGTCGGCGCGGATGTCCTGGCGGATGATATCGCAGATGGTGGCCAGCGATTCGCTGTTGATGTTGCGAAAATAGGGCAGCGTCTTGTGGGCGATATCCAGCGCCAGCTTGGCCTGGCGCGCGGCGATCACCTCTTTTTCATCCTCGACGCTCTGCACCAGCAGCACGATCAGGCCGATGCACACCGTGCCGAGGATCATCGGCAGGGCAATCTGCGACACGATGTCCAACCCAAGCTCGGTCGGCTTGGCCCACAGCACGATCAGCAGCATGGTGAGGGATTCGCACAGCATGCCGCCGACGATGCCGGCGCGCCAGCGCTGCTCTTTTTTCACCTTGAGGTTGATGTAGCCGGCGCTGATGCCGGCGATGATGCTGGTGATAAGACAAGGCACCGAGGTGATGCCGCCGATGTCGATCAGATAGCGGTGCACCCCGGCGACGATGCCGGTGACGATCCCCACCCAGGGGCCGAACAGGATGCCGCCGGCCATGATGGCGATGACGCGCACGTTGACCAGCGATCCTTCGACGTTGATGCCGGAGTAGGTGCTGAACAGCGCGAACAGCGAGAAGATCGCCGTGACGATGCCGAGCTCGAGCGGCGTATGGTCTTCTTTTTGCAGCAGTTGGCGGAACAGCCGGGTGCGGGTCAGGAAAAACAGACAGATCAACATCAGCGCGGCGCGATCAAACACCGCCAACAGCATTTCAAAAAAAGGGTGCACGACGGGTTCTCGCTGCGGCCTACGGATGGCGGCAGTATACCACAGCGAAAGGGGGCCGTGGCGCGCGCCACGGACGGGGGATCAGCCCATGCCGAGCTGCGCTTTGCCCAGCGGCGTCAGCAGGTCGGCGGTGGCGCGGCCGTCGAAATCCACCTCGAAGTCGTCGGGGGCGAAGTCCGGCGGCGTTCTGCCGTCGATAAAGCTCGGCAGCTGGCGCTGCAGATAGGCGTCGTTTTTCTCGCAGCCCGGCGCGGCGGCGATGTACATCACGTTGCTGTCGAACTCGCCGTTATGCTCGTTCTCCACCGCGTGGATCACGTCGCAGTGCCAAAATACCGTGTCGCCCGGCTCCAGATCGGGAATAGGGGAAATCCCACTTAATAAAAGGGGATGCCATTTTTCCGAGATCGACAGCGCGCGGCCCGGCGCCGCATCGCACAAATCGTCGTCTGCGACGTCGTCCTGCAGCGCGCGCAGCAGCACATAGGCCATGGCATTGGCGATCGGCACCAGGTTCAGCGTGCCGGCATTGGTGCGCTGCGGTGTCAGCGCCGTCCAACCCTGGAAGGTGCGGAACATCGAACAGACCGCCGGCGAGGCTATCTCGCGCACCTCGGTGCGGCCGTCGGCGGCGAAGGGATCGTACTGCTGCCAGTCGCCGGAGAAAACGTGGCGATACACATAGCGGAAGTTTTCGTCCAGCCAGCGCTCGATGGTGCCGCTGTCGACGTGCGGCGACAGACCCAGCGACGAGGAGTTCGGCGGGCGGCGGCGGGTGCGATCGGCATAGGTGGCGACGCGGGTCGGATCGAAATGCTGTTTGCCGTTGCTCTCGGTGGCCCATAGGCTGTTGAGGAACACCTGCACCGCATGCATGCGCGCATCCTGCCGCGCCTCGACCTGCGGTTTCGACCAATAGATGCCGTAGATCTGCGGTTTGCTGGCGGCCAGCTTGCCGAAATAGTTGTCTTCGGCGGCGTTTTTCAACCGCTCGACGAAGTTGTTGCGCTCGAGGTAGTCGCCGATTTCCCGGTTCCAGCCCTCGGCCTTGGCGCGGGGAAACACGCCGCGAATGGCGCAGGCGCCGCGCTGTTTGATCAGCGCTATCTGCTGCTCGCTGACGCGCTGCTGCAGGATATCTTCCGCGTCGATCTGCGGCACCGGATTGTGGCCGGCGGCCAGCTCGCGCCGGATCTGTTCGACCTGGCCGCGGATGTTCTCTTCCAGCGCCAGAAATACGTCGCGGTAGTTCGGCAATGCCTGGCGCAGCTGGCGCTTGACGTTAACGATCGTCTGCGGAATATCGTCGATGACTAAAGAGGCCATGGTGTTCTCCTCGTGCCGCGTGAGTGACTGCGGCGAGCGGTTGTAGGGAATCGGGCAAGACGTTATGGTTTTGTGGTTTTAACGTGAATGATTATCGGCAACCAATCGGGGAAAATAAAGAGATATCTTTCATTCGTAAGTTCCTCTTTTTCGTTTTTCGGAGATTTTATGAAGCTGGTCACTGAACGTCTGCACTTACAGTCGATAACCGCCGAGGATTGGCCGCTGTTTTTGCGCCTGTACCAAGATCCCGAGGTGATCCGTTACATCTCCGATCCGCGCAGCGAAGCGGAGATCCGCGCCCGGTTCGAGGAGCGGTTGCCGGCCTGGGACAAACACGGTGAGCAGTGGCTGTGCCTGGTGATGCGTGAGAAGCACAGCGGGGAGGCGGTGGGCGTTACCGGCTTTCGCCCGCAGTGGGTGCCGTATCGGCAGGCGGAAGTGGGATACGGGAGTTTGCCTGCCGGCCAGGGCAAGGGCTATGGCAAGGAGTCGCTGCGGGCGGTGCTGGATTTTGCGGTGAACGCCTGCGGTTTTCACAAGCTGACCGCCACCGTGACCGCGGGCAACCTTGCTTCGCGCGGCCTGCTGGAGTCGTGCGGTTTTCAGCTGGAAGGCACGCTGCGCGACAACTACCGTCTGGCGGGGCAGTGGTGCGACGACTGGCTGTTCGGGCTGCTGGCGGCGGAGTTTCAGGGCGGCAAATAAAAATATCGCGCCGGGTATCGACAAGCTCGTCGGCGCTGCGCTATGTTCGATATTCGGTCAGTTCGCTGGCCAGCGTCGCTCGGACGGTCCGGGCGCTAACGTCTATCGAGGAATCCCCTATGGCTGATAACAGTCCACAGCGCCGTTTTACGCGCATTGAACGTCTTCCCCCTTACGTATTCAACATCACCGCCGAACTGAAGATGGCCGCGCGCCGTCGCGGCGAGGATATTATCGACTTCAGCATGGGTAACCCCGACGGCCCGACGCCGCCGCACATCGTGGAAAAACTGTGCGCCGTCGCCCAGCGCGACGACACCCACGGTTATTCCACCTCGCGCGGCATTCCGCGCCTGCGTCGCGCCATTTCGCGCTGGTATGCCGACCGTTATCAGGTGGATATCGATCCGGAAAGCGAAGCCATCGTCACCATCGGTTCGAAAGAGGGGCTGGCGCACCTGATGCTGGCGACCCTCGATCACGGCGATACCGTACTGGTGCCGAACCCCAGCTACCCGATCCACATTTACGGCGCGGTGATCGCCGGCGCCCAGGTGCGTTCCGTGCCGCTGGTGGACGGTGTGGATTTCTTCGGTGAGTTGGAGCGCGCCATTCGGGAAACCATTCCGCGCCCGAAAATGATGATCCTCGGCTTCCCGTCCAACCCGACCGCGCAGTGCGTGGAGCTGGATTTCTTCGAGCGGGTGGTGGCACTGGCCAAGCAGTACAACGTGCTGGTGATCCACGATCTGGCCTATGCCGATATCGTCTATGACGGCTGGCAAGCGCCGTCGATCATGCAGGTGCCGGGGGCGAAAGACATTGCGGTGGAGTTCTTCACCCTGTCGAAAAGCTACAACATGGCCGGCTGGCGCATCGGGTTCATGGTCGGCAACCCCGAGCTGGTCAGCGCGCTGGCGCGCATCAAGAGCTATCACGACTACGGCACCTTTACGCCGCTGCAGGTGGCGGCCATCGCTGCGTTGGAAGGCGATCAGCAGTGCGTGCGCGATATCGCCGAGCAGTATCGGCAGCGCCGCAACGTGCTGGTGAAAGGGCTGCATGAGGCCGGCTGGATGGTGGAAAATCCGAAGGCGTCGATGTACGTCTGGGCGAAAATTCCCGAACCTTATGCCCACCTCGGTTCGCTGGAGTTCGCCAAACGCCTGCTGGCGGAAGCCAAGGTCTGCGTCTCGCCGGGCATCGGCTTCGGCGACTACGGCGATACCCACGTGCGCTTCGCGCTGATCGAGAATCAGGACCGTATCCGCCAGGCGGTGCGCGGCATCAAGGCGATGTTCCGCGCGGACGGGCTGCTGAAGCCGGGGAAAGGCGGCAGCGCCAAATAATCCTGTCAGGCCGGGCGTTCGCCCGGCCTTATTTTTTCCGTCCCAAGGTTTTCTTCATTATTTCCCCATTATGCTCGACTACGCTGAGTTTTATTTTTTGGACTGAGTGTATGAGCAACCGCTACGCGCGATCGCAAATCGTTTTACATTGGCTGACGCTGCTGCTGGTGATCCTCACCTATTCGACGATGTTGCTGAAGGATTCGGTGCCGGAGGCGTGGGGGCCGGTGGTCAAAAATCTGCACTTTAATTTCGGGGTATCGGTCTTTGCCCTGATGCTGATTCGGTTGGCGGTGCGCGCTTTCCGCGCTGCGCCGCCGACCACGCCGCCGCTGGAGGAATGGCAGGAAGTGGGCGCCAAGATCTTCCATTGGCTGCTGTACGTGGTCTTCCTGATGTTGCCGCTGCTGGGTATGTTAACCCTGGCCTACGGCGGTAAATCGTGGTCTTTGCTGGGCTGGCCGGTGCCGCAGTGGATGACGCCGGATCCGGTGATGCGCCGGCTGGTCAAAACGGTGCATGAGACGCTGGCAAACGTTGGCTACTTTATCATTGGCGCGCATGCGCTGGCGGCGCTGTATCATCACTATCTGCGCAAGGACGACACCCTGCGCCGCATGATGCCGGGCAAATGATCGCTAGCCGAAACGACAAAGGGACGCTTGCGCGTCCCTTTGGCTGTGTTCCCGGTCAGGCAACCATCAACATGAAGGTGCCAACCCAGGCAACCAGCATGAATGACACGCCCATCAAAAAATATTTCACTGAACAACTCCTGTCTGGAGTCCTCGCCAGCAATGATCCCGATTGTTGTGCTGAGTATTTTATGGGCAACCTGCTTGTCGGGCGGATTCTTCCAAGCGAAAGAACAACGTCCTCGAGCGCGGGTTGTCCGGTTGTCGCGCCTCATGCTCCGTGAGGTAAAATCCGAACCGCGACAGGATCGGCGCTAATGTACTCTCAATACTGGTCTGATTTCAATACTGTGTTTTTGATCACAATTTTTGGCTGTTTTTTGCACAGTGAGGGCTGTTTTATAACGCTTTTTAAGTCGGGATAGGCCAACTTTCTGACCCACGATAGCCGCAGGTATTCTTTTTCGGTAGATGATTTTTGTGTTAGTGTGAATTTTATACTAATGAACGGTAAAAAGGAGTTTTACCTATGCCGCTACATGGAGAGTTTATCGTTAATGATGCTCAGTTCTCCCCTTTACTCATATACGGTGTTGGCACTTTTCTGGCTTACTCGGGCAATGGAATATATCGTAACCAAGCCGGTTGCGTGGCTGTTCCTGACAATGGCCCAATCCCTCAGGGCCATTGTCACATCGTCAACAGGCTAACGGGCGGCTGGAAAGGAATGTTGAGAACCGATCTTCGTGATTTCTATTCGTGGCCGACATCGACACCGGTTATCAAATATGAGTGGTTTGCCCTCTATCGTGAAGATGGGAAAATCGACGACTATACATGGATCAATGGGGTAAAGCGGGGAAATTTCCGTTTGCATCCATCAGGCCCTTTAGGTATTTCTTTGGGCTGTATTACATTGCAGCATCGGACTGACTTTTTAGCTATTCGTCAGGCATTAGTCTCTACCCGGCCAGTCAGGTTAGTTAACGGCCTGATGTCTTATGGAACGATTGAGGTCATTCTTAATGGAAAGCAGACGTGTCCCAATAGGGATTAAACTTCTGATAGGGGCTGGCATTTATATACTGACATTTTTGCTTGCGAGGCCTTCAGACCCCTCGACTCAGGGGGAGCGTGCATTTTGGATAAAAGCAGCAAACTTGTTCGGTGAACGCGATATTGAGGGGTTTGTAGGTATAGCGCTACTTATCGGCTGCTTGGTTATTACGCTTATAGTCAGCCCAGTAATCATTCGTGTTATTGAAAGAAGGCTTAGGGTTAATTGATAATTGTTTGATATTAAATAATATTTTTATATTAGGTCTTTAGGCCTGCACGGGGTTTTGTTTCATCGCCCATGGCTGATATCACTCAGTCATGGGCGACGTTAAGCGTTAGGTATTGCAATGCGGCGGCAGGCGCTCAGGCGACGGCGTTGATGCCGGTCGCCAAAATGACCCAAAAAACGAGACAAGACAGCAGAATAACGGCCCAAATATGACGGCGACTCCACTCCATTTTTAGCCTTCGTTGTTGCGACAAGTGATTAGGTAGCGATCATATCGGCGCAAAACGGGGAAAATTTAGCCCCGTTGGATAATATTTCGCTTACCTGCCGCTAACCTATTGGCAAACTTCGTTTATTGTCACGCGCACTTCGTAGCCCAGCAGATACAGCGCCTGCTCCAACGCCTCAACCTTCGAGGCGTAGCCGATGTCCAGCAACCGCTCCATTTGCCCGCCGTTGAATCCCAGCTTGCGCGCCAGCGCCGCTTTGCCGGTGTTTTTGCGCAGCATGGCGTTGTGCAGCTCGATCTTCAGCGCCACCAGCGCCGGCAGATGTACTCTCAGATCATCGGTTTGCACAGGGGAAGGGGCGGGCAGGGGCAGCCCTTCGTCCATCGCGGCAGCGATGGCGGCCAGCAGGCTTTCCTGCGCTTCCAGTTCGATGTCTTCGCGTTTATAGCAGGCAGATTGCCACTCGGGGAAGTCGTGAAAACCGATCTGCCAAGCGTCGCTGTCGCTATCGAAGGTGTAATGGGCGGGGTAGTGGCTGTACATGGCAATCCCTGATTGAGGCCTGAATGAGGCGCTATTGTGACGGCATGCCCGGGAGATAGCCAGCATGAACGCAGCCGTGGGGGAATTTAAATTGAAAATAATAATTATTAGCAGGGAAATTTAATTTCCTGGTGAGCAATATTCTTATTATTTTTTCCATGAAGGCAGATTATTTAATTAGGTGTTTGGATTAATATCCCTGTTGATGGGTGATAATGAGAATTAAAATCAAATATCACGCCGGTTTTTATACAATTTCACACGGAAGGGTGAAAATAAGAATATTGATCATGATAAAAGTTCATGTGTTTGATTTGTGGTGGTTTAATTTTTATTATTTCACTTATTAACAATTGTGAAATTCCAGTTTCAGGCAGATATCACCTGGCTGCGGTATTCACCGGCAGCTTTATAAAATACTCTTTTTAGGCAAAGGCGCATTCGATTCTCTTTATGTCTGCGCCAGACAGAAATATTCATTACTCCATGCTTATTACCCGACGGCTCTAGCCGACTTTTCGGGTGCCTGCTCGCATTTGCACTCTGCCAGGACAGCAGCTCACGGATTAAAGGAATACCTCGTGCCTAAAGTTAACTCGCGTTCATTACGCTTTACCGAACGCCACGTCACCAAATATGCGGCGTCATTGCTGTTTATCGGTTTATCCCTGCCGGCCGCCGCGCTGGCGGATGAGCGCTATGACGCGCTGATCCGTCAGGCCAGATCGGGCGATACCGCGCCGGTGCTGGCGTATTTATCGCAGCGGCGCGCTCGGGAGGGGTTGAGCCTGCAGCAGCGAGCCGATTATATCCAGGTGGCCGGTTGGGCCGGCCATGACGAAGAGGTGGTCGCACTCTGGCGTGCCGACGGCGCCGCGCTGCAGCGGGATAGCGCCAGCCTGGCGACGGCGGCCCGCGCCTACCGCAATCTTAAGCAGTGGCAACCATCGCTGCGCCTGTGGCGGGCGGCGTTGCAGCTCGCTCCCGCCGACGGCGGCCTGCAGCGTGGCTACGTGATGACGCTGGCGGATGCCGGGCGGGATGCGCAGGCGCAAACGGAAGCGGCCAAAGCGGAGAAGTTACTGGAACCGGCGACGTGGTATCTGACGCGCGCCTATGTGGATCAGGCCGCCGGCCGCAGCTGGGCGGCGTTGGAAAACGTGACCCGCGCCCGTGCGCTGGCGCCGTCCGACGCCGGCATTCAGGCTTATTACGTGACGCTGCTGGCGGCGAACCGGGTCGCGGATCCGGCGCTGCGTGCAAGCCAGGGGCTGGCATTGCCGCCCGCGCAGCAGCGGCGCCTGCAGGCGGATGAAGCCGCCGAACTGGTGCGGCTGTCGTTTATCGATGCTCGTGGCGAACAGGAACGCTTCGTCATCGCCGACCGCGCGCTGGCGCGCTATGACCAACTGCTGACGCAGTGGCGGCCGCTGCCGGAGGCGCAGGACAGCTACCAGCAGGCGCGTATCGATCGCCTGGGCGCGCTGCTGGCGCGTTATCGCATGGCCGATGTGGTGAGCGAGTATCAAACCTTGCAGGCGGAAGGGCGCACGGTGCCGGATTATGCCCAGCGCTGGGCGGCGTCCGCCTACCTCTACCTGCAGCAGCCGGATAAGGCGCAGGCCATTTTCAGCCGCTTGAACGCCGCCGCGCCGCAGGCGGTGACCGCCGAAGACGAAACCGATCTGTTTTACGCGCAGGCGGAGGACGAACGCATCGATCGGGCGGCGTTGCTGGCGCAGCGCGTCAGCCAGCGCTATCCCTACGCGACCCGCCTGTACCAGCTGCCGACGCTGGCCTACAACGATGACTGGCTGGTCGGCCAATCGCTGCTGGCGCAGTCACGGGTTTATCAACGCGATCTGGCCGAGGCCGAACGGCAGCTGACCCATCTGGCGCGCACGGCGCCGGGCAATCAGGGGCTGCGCATCTCATTGGCCAGCGTTTATTTGGCGCGCGGCTGGCCGCGCCGCGCCGAGGACGAGTTGAAGCAGGTGGAAGGGCTGGAACCGCGCAGCCTGCCGTTGGAGATCCAGCAGGGCTATGTCGCACAGGAATTGCAGGAGTGGCGGCAGCTGGATTTGCTGGCCGACGACGTCATCCAACGCGCGCCGGAAAGCGTTGCCGTTCAGCAGCTCGAGCGTTCGCGCCGCATTCACCACATGTCTGAACTGCGCATCAGCGGCAATCAGGGCATCGATTCCGACGGGCCGGTCAGCGGCAGCCACGATTTCGGCATTCACGCCGCGCTCTATTCACCGCCGATCGACGACAACTGGCGGCTGTTCACCGGCTGGGGATTCAACACCGGCCAGTTCGACGAGGGCAAGGGCATCAACCGCGATCTCAGCGCCGGCGCCGAGTGGCGCTCGCGCGATCTGTGGCTGGAAGCCGAGGTGGCCAACCGCAACTACGGCCACGGCAATGAGCTCGGCCTGCGCCTCTCATCCTGGTATGACCTGAATGATCAATGGCGCCTCGGCGGTTCGGTGGCGCGCCTGTCGGCCGAGACGCCGCTGCGCGCGTTGACCAACGGCATCAGCGCCAACGGCGGCAACCTGTGGCTGCGTTGGCAGCAGAACGAAAGCCGCGAGTTGCGCGCCAGCGTGGCGCCTTCGCACTTCTCGGACGGCAACAACCGGTTGGAATACGGCCTGGAAGGGCGGCAACGGCTGCTCGCCGGCGCCCGTTATCGGCTGGACATGAACCTGACGCTGTCCGGCAGCCGCAACAGCCAGGAGAACGTGCCGTATTACAACCCGAAGCGCGACTTCACGCTGCTGCCGTCGTTAACGCTCGATCACACCCTGTATCGCCATTATCAGACCGAGTGGAGCCAGCAGTTCCAGGCCGGCGCCGGCAGCTATTGGCAGCGGGACTATGCGCGCAAGCCGATCACCCAACTGGGTTACGGCCAGCGAATCAGTTGGAACGGGGTGCTGGACGCCGGCGCGATGCTGCAGTTTGAGAAGCATCCTTACGACGGCAAGCGCGAGCGCAACATCGGTGTGACGTTTGATCTGAATTATCGTTTTTAAAGGAATAATCATGCTTATTCGATCCTCGCTTTTCGTGTTGGCCGCGTTGCTGACCACCGGCTGCAGCCAGGCGGACGTGCCGCGCTTCACGCCGCCGGCGGAGCGGCCCGTGGGGCCGATGGAACGCCCGTGGCCGGCCAACCGTTACGCGGTGCTGGCGTATCACGACGTGGAAGACGGCGCGGCGGACCAGCGCTACATGTCGGTGCGCACCAGCGCGCTCAACGAACAGTTCGCCTGGCTGAAGCAAAACGGCTACCAGCCGGTGTCGGTCGAGCAGATCCTGCAGGCGCAAAACGGCGGCCCGGCGTTGCCGAACAAGGCGGTGCTGCTGACCTTCGACGACGGCTACCGCAGCTTCTACAGCCGAGTCTTCCCGCTGCTGAAGGCCTACAACTGGCCGGCGGTGCTGGCGCCGGTCGGCGTCTGGCTGGATGCGCCGGCCGACAAGCCGGTCGATTTCGGCGGCCTGATGACGCCGCGCGATCGCTTCCTCACCTGGCAGCAGGTGCGGGAAGTGTCGGACTCCGGCTTGGTGGAGATCGGCGCGCACACCTACGCTTCGCATTACGGCGGCATCGCCAACCCGCAGGGCAATACCGAACCGGCGGTCGCCAATCGGTTGTACGACGCCAAACAGGGCCGCTACGAAAGCGAGGCGGAATATCGCCAACGCATCGAGAAGGACGTGGCGTTGATCACCCAGCGCATCACCGCCGCCACCGGCAAGGCGCCGCGCGTCTGGGTCTGGCCGTACGGCGCGGCCGGCGGCGTGGCGCTGGACATCGCGCGCAAGCACGGTTACCGCATGGCGTTGACGCTGGAGAACGGGCTGGCAGACGTCAACGCGCCTGAGAACGTGCCGCGCATGCTGGTGGCCGGCAACCCGTCGCTGACGAGCTTCGCCCAGCAGCTGACGCAGATACAGAACCGGCAGATCATGCGGGTGGCGCACGTCGATCTCGACTACCTTTACGATCCCGATCCGCAGCAGCAGGCCAAAAACCTCGACAAGCTGATCCAGCGCATCTACGACCTGCGCATCAATACCGTTTTCCTGCAGGCGTTCGCCGATCCAAAAGGCGACGGCAACGTGCGCGAGCTCTATTTCCCCAACCGCTGGCTGCCGATGAAGGCCGACCTGTTCAACCGGGTCTCCTGGCAGCTCTCTTCGCGCACCGGCGTGGCCGTGTATGCCTGGATGCCGGTGTTGGCGTTCGAGCTGGGATCTGACGTGCCGCGCGTACAGCGCCTCGATCCGCAAAACGGGCAGCTGTCGGTAGACGACAAGCAGTACCGCCGCCTGTCGCCGTTCAGCCCGGTGGCGCGCCAGCGCATCGGTGAGATCTACGAGGATCTGGCGGCTCACGCCACCTTCAAAGGGATCCTGTTCCACGACGATGCCCTGCTGTCGGACTTCGAAGACGCCGGCCCCGACGCCGCTGCGGCCTACCGCCAGGCCGGCTTCGCCGATTCGGTGGCGGCGATACGCCAGGATCCGCAGGCGATGGCGCGCTGGACGCGCTTCAAGAGCCGGGCGCTGATCGAATTTACCCAGTCGCTGACCGAGCGGGTGCGGGCGATCCGCGGCCCGCAGGTGCAAACCGCGCGCAACATCTATGCGATGCCGGTGCTCGATCCCGCCAGCGAAGCCTGGTTCGGCCAGAATCTGGCGGATTTCCTGCAGGCCTACGACTGGGTGGCGCCGATGGCGATGCCGCTGATGGAAAACGTGCCGCGCGCCGACAGCGGCCGCTGGCTGGATCAACTGGTGGGCAAAGTGGCCGCTTACCCCGGCGCGCTCGATAAAACGGTGTTTGAGTTGCAGGCCGTCGACTGGCGCAAGGAGCGCCGGATAAGCCTGGATGACGGTCAACTGCTGGCCGAATGGATGCGTCGCCTGCAGCGCAATGGCGCTCAGAGCTTTGGTTATTACCCCGACAACTTCCTCGACGATCGGCCTAAGCTGGATGCCGTTCGCCCGGTGTTGTCCTCAGCCTGGTTCCCACTGCCATGACCGATCGTTTAATTGCCTTATTCATCCTGTGTCTGGTGTTGAGCGTGCCTTTCGGCATCGTCCTGCTGTTTACCGGCGAAGTGCTGCTCAACTTTGTGTTCTTCTGGCCGCTGTTCATGTCCGGTATCTGGATCGCCGGCGGCATCTATTTCTGGCTGCACCGCGAGCGCCACTGGCGCTGGAGCCCGGACATGCCCGCGCCGGCGCTGCCGGGCAACCCGTCGATCAGCGTGCTGATCCCCTGTTTCAACGAAGGGTTGAACGCGCGTGAAACCATTTCGGCGGCGATGGCGCAGCGCTATGAAAATATCGAAGTGATCGCCATCAACGACGGCTCCAGCGATGACACCGCCGAGGTGCTGGATCAGTTGACGCTGGAGTTCCCCCGGCTGCGGGTGATCCATCTGGCGCAAAATCAGGGCAAAGCGATCGCGCTGCAGGCGGGCGCGGCGGCGGCGCGCAGCGAGTATCTGGTGTGCATCGACGGCGATGCGCTGCTGGATCGCGATGCGGCGGCCTATTTGGTGGCGCCGCTGTTGGCCAATCCGCACGTCGGCGCGGTGACCGGCAACCCGCGCATCCGCACGCGCTCCACGCTGATCGGCCGCATCCAGGTCGGTGAGTTTTCATCGATCATCGGCCTTATCAAGCGCACGCAGCGCGTTTATGGCCGCCTGTTCACCATCTCCGGCGTGGTGGCCGCGTTTCGTAAGCAAGCGCTTACCGATGTCGGTTACTGGAGCCAGGACATGATCACCGAAGACATCGACATCAGCTGGAAACTGCAGCTCAAGCACTGGGCTATCTTCTTCGAACCGCGGGCGCTGTGCTGGATCCTGATGCCGGAGACCCTGCGCGGGCTGTGGAAGCAACGCCTGCGCTGGGCGCAGGGCGGCGCCGAGGTGTTTTTAAAGAATCTGCGCAACCTGTGGGCCTGGGAGCACCGGCATATGTGGCTGCTGTTCGCCGAGTATTGCCTCTCCACGTTGTGGGCGTTCACTTACCTGGTCAGCGTGCTGATTTTCCTGGTCGGGCTGGCGGTGCCGCTGCCGGAGGGCATCCGCATTCACTCGTTGCTGACGCCGGCGTTTACCGGCCTGGTGCTGGGCGTGGTGTGCCTGCTGCAGTTCACCGTCAGCCTGCTGCTGGAGAAGCGTTATGAGAAGGGCTTCGGCCGCTCGCTGTTCTGGATCATCTGGTATCCGCTGGTGTATTGGCTGCTCAGCCTGCTGACCACGCTGGTGGCGTTTTCCAAAGTGATGTTGAAAGCTCGGCGCGGGCGTGCGCGCTGGATCAGCCCCGACCGGGGCATTGGGAGGATCAAAGAATGACGGACGTCCTGATTTATTCCGAACGCGGCCTGCTGCCGCGCGTGGTAGACAGCCTGCTGACGCTTTTCGCCTGGTGCGGCTTCCTTTATCTGTTCAGCCGCGGCCTGATGTCGGTGATGGATCAGCACGGGGTGGGCTCCGCCCTGTCGCTGCTGGAAGTGATCTCGCTGTACATCATTGTGGCGTTGTTCAATGCCGTCACGCTGATCGCCTGGGCCAAATACAACCAGTATTTCTCCCGCCGCAGGGCGGCCGACCGCTGGCGGAAACAGCAACAGAACACCCACATCGGCTATATCACGCCCGAGCTGACCCGGCAGCTGCGGCGTTTGCCGATCGCCGTGGTGTCCCATAACAGCGGCGGTGGCATCAGCCAGGTCAGCGGCAGGCTGACGGCGGTCGAACCGGCCGCGAACAAGGTGGTGCAGCTGCGTTAATCGTCAGCGTCGCCGCCCGGCCTGCGGCGCAGCCCGCCCGGCGGCAACAGCAGAGCGCAGATCATGACGGCCAGGCTGAAAAGCGGCAGCCAGCGCGCCACCGGGCCGGGGGAGTAGTTGTTGAGCACCGAGCAAACATAGCACGCTGCGGCCAGCGCCCAGCCGGGCAGGCCGATATCGTTGAGCCGGAACGCGGTTTTGGCCATGAACCACGCCACCAGGCCGAAACAGAACAGCGCCCAGACCATAATGCACAGCAGATACAGCAGCACCGAGACGAATTCCTCGGTATCGCCGTGCGCATGGGCGCGAAAATGGTTTTTATCCAGGTAGGTCGACAGAAACGACAGCAACACGATGCCAACGGCGAAGATCGCCAGCGAGAAAACAAAGGGTTTGCGCGAGATGCGCCCACGGTAAAGATCTTTGGCGAGTTGTCCGAGAGATTCCATTACAGTCCATTGTCGTGATCATTGCGGCGATAGCCGGATGGCAAGCAGCCGGGCATTTTATCGGGGTAAAAGGGGGCGTCAAGGTGATAATTTTTCTCATTTAGTCGCGGTTGAGATTCCGCGCGGCCGCACCGGGCGTCCTTTCACCGTGCAAAACGTCACAATTTGGCACGTTTGGCTACCTGGCGCGGTAATTGGCGGCATAATCCTGTTTGTTCGCGTTGAACAATGCATTAACATAACTCCCACTTATCTCTTGCATGGCTATATGGATATCCGATGCGTCACCTGGTTGCGCTTTTACCGCTGATTACCTTGCTTGCTGCCTGTAGCAGCACGCCGAAACCCAGTACCACCGCTACGCCGCAGGGCACCCCGGTAAAGGGCGGCTTTTTGCTGAGCCCGGCGCACAGCGGCGCGCCGCTGGGTGGAGATTTCGCCAATAACCCGAATACCGCACGCTTTATCGATAAGATGGTGCGGGAACACGGCTTTGATCGACAGCAGCTGCACGACGTGCTGGCGCAGGCTCGGCGCCTGGATTCGGTGCTGCGGCTGATGGACAGGCAGGCGCCGAAACCGTCTACCCAGGGGCCTACCGGCCCGAACGGTTCCTGGCTGCGCTACCGCAACAAGTTCATCACGCCGGATAACGTGCAAAACGGCGTGGTGTTCTGGAATCAATATCAGGATGCGCTGCAGCGGGCCTGGCAGGTGTACGGCGTGCCGCCGGAGATCATCGTGGGGATTATCGGCGTGGAGACCCGCTGGGGCCGCGTAATGGGTAAAACCCGCATTATCGATGCACTGGCGACGCTGGCCTTCAACTACCCGCGCCGCGCCGATTACTTCGCCGGCGAGCTGGAAACCTTCCTGCTGATGTCGCGTACCGAGGGCGACGATCCGCTCGAACTGCGCGGCTCCTTCGCCGGCGCGATGGGCTATGGGCAGTTCATGCCGTCTTCCTTCAAGAGCTATGCGGTCGACTTCAACGGCGATGGTCATATCAACCTGTGGGATCCGGTCGATGCCATCGGTAGCGTGGCCAATTACTTCAAGGCGCACGGTTGGTCCAAAGGCGAGCCGGTCGCGATTCAGGCCAACGGCCAGGCGCCGGGATTGGAAAACGGCTTCAAGACCCGCTACTCGGTCGCTGCGCTGGCGGAAGCCGGCCTAAGCCCGCAGGGGTCGCTCGGCGACAATCAGGAAGCCAGCCTGCTGCGGCTGGACGTCGGCACCGGCTACCAGTATTGGTACGGCCTGCCGAACTTCTACGTCATCACCCGCTATAACCACAGCACCCACTACGCCATGGCGGTATGGCAGCTGGGCGAAGCGGTAGGGCGCTCGGCGCGCGGCGGCTTCTGACGCTGCTTCAATAACGAAAAAGGCCGCTTGCGCGGCCTTTTTTACGTGCGGAACAATCAGAAATCGTAGCGTAGACGCACCACGGTCATATCGCCGAGGTTGTCGGTGCTCGATGTCAGCACGTGCTCTACGTCAACGCGGAAGCCGTAGTCAAACTGCACGGTAACCCCAAGGCCGTTGTCGATGCGCTGGTAGTTGCGGCCGCTGATGTATTCCAGGCGATCGCCCATAAAGTACGGCATTACCGATTTCACCGCGTACTGGCCCACCGGCACGGTATAACCGGCCAGGTATTCGATACCCCAGGCATCGCCGGCGAAGTAATTGTTGATGTCGGTTTTCTTGGTGGTCAGAAAGTCGTGGTAGTAACCGCCGCCGAAAGTCAGCGTCCAGTTGTCCGGTTTCCAGCTGAGGGCGGTGCCGACGATGTGCTGATCGTAGCTCTTGCTGCCGCTGGTGGACGGATTGCGCATTTCGGCGCGGGTGTAGTTCCAGGCGGTGCCCCAGGTCAGATCCTGCGTGATGTGGTAATCCACGCCCAGTGAGCCGCCGCCTTTGCGCTTATAGCGCAGGCCGTTGCCCGGCAGGTAGTCGCTGTCGCTGAACAGGTACGAGGCATAAACGTCCGCATCGCCGAAGCGGTTCTTGTACTTCAGCATTTTGCGTGAACGGTAAGAACCGTCGTAGTCGCCGTTGATGCCGTTGCCCGGCGCCTGGGCCAGCATGTCGTAGTCCCAGATATCGGTCTTGGCGCCCACCACGTCATAGTAAACGCTGTTCTGCTGGCCGAAGGTCATCTGGCCCCAGGTGTTGCTTTTCAGGCCGGTGTACAGCATGCGGCGGCTGGTGTTTCTCGCGCCGTCGGCATAGTGGTGATCCCAGTCGAACAGCGCCGGAATGTTCACGCCCAGCTCGTAGTAGCTAATCCAGCTGATATCGTCGAACAGGTAGTAGTCCGCCGCGAAACGGAAGCGGGTGCCGCCGTCGAAGCCGTTACGCTTGTAGGAGCCCTTGTCGCCGTCGCCCGTCATGTTGTTGAACTGTGGACGGATGCTGCCGCCAACGGTGAAGTTCAGGCGGCTGAGCGGATCGCCGGCCTGCGGATCCTGCTTCAGCAGGGTGATTTCCGCCTGAGCGGCGAACGACGCGCTGCCGATCGCCAGACCCAGCGCCACCGCTTGAGTCAATACGCGCAATTTGATTGCCATGTGTTATCCCTGTTTTATGTATGACCGCCCCATCAGCGCCGCCATGCCGATGTTTTGCGCAGAACGCTGCGTTTTCACGCATTTTGACGGTTTTTTTTGGTGTGTTAGCGGCGGGCGGCATTTGTAACATAAACAGTGACATAAAGAATTACTTTTCTTGCTAATTATCGACCGGTTTTTAACCATTTCGTGCGGTGAAAAGGGCCGTTGCGCATGTCTGGCGATTCGGATGAATTCATCTAACGCCAAGGTTTATATTTTTCATTTGTCAGTCACCGGCGCCAGCCTGTAATTTCAACCGTGCAAGAGAGAATTAATTCGAGCCTTTCGCCGGCGTATTAACGTCAGCCTTTGTCTGCGTAATCGGCCGGCATGAATAAGCGATTGGGAGGTCGCCATGAGAAACCTGTTAATGTTGTTAGTGGGGCTGTTTTCACTGCCGGCGATGGCGGCGGAGTCGCACGTTTGCCATTCTCAAGCCTATGATTATGCAGAGGTTAGTAAGCTCAGGTTGTCTGACGACACCCTGTTTTCCTGCCGCGGCGTGGGGCGCCTGACGATCCCCGAATTAGCACGCAAAGGATGGAAGGTGATTCATTTGGCGCAGCAAACCGAATATACCGACTCCGTCGACAGCGATGGTGAGGTGATTAAGCTTTATCAGGAAATCGTGGTGTACAAAGAATAATGCGACGGTAGCCTGTTATTATTCTCGCGGCGGCGAGAACCCTATTATGAATGCGAGAATCGGAATCGACGGCAGGGTTGCCGCCGCGGCCAGCGCTTCACTTGGGATCGCGCCACGCTGTGCGCCTGTTTGCTGATCGCGCTGGTGTTAAGCGTGGTGAGTTGTTCTTATCTTATTTATTTTTACCGAAGGGTGGCACCAAAAATATAAATTATGGATGTTGATGTACAGAACTACCAAATAAGCTGCGAAAGCCAATTCATTATTCAGCTGCAAATATCCCGCTATGCCTGGGGCGTGCCGCTGATTACGCTCGGCGATAACGGTGATTTTACCGTGATACGAAGCCGAGGCTGGTCGAGGTTGGCTAATGGGATGCAATTGGAGGTTTATTATTTTGCTAATAACTCCCTGCTGGCCTGGGATAAAAACCGCAAATATATCTCTTATTCAAAGGCCGGCCGGCTCTACGCCTGCGCGCTGAATTTTTCTTATTCCCCTAAAATAATGCGCTAGCCCTCCGGCCATCAGACCAGAGGGGCGATTTTCATGATCCACTGCTTAAACGCGAGGATTTTCGGCCACTGCCGCTCGGAGATGGTCGAGGTAAAATAGCAGTGCTCGCAGGGCACGGTCATGTCGGTGAACGGAATGATCAGCTCGCCGCTTTTGATCCAGTCCTGCACCAGGTTGAGCCGCCCCATGGCGACGCCAAGGTGCCGCGTGGCGGCCAGCACCGCGAGATCGGAACGGTCGAACTCCATGCTTTTGCTGTCGGTATCCAGCCCCAGCGCAAAGTGTTGCGACCAGGTTTGCCACTCGTCTTCGCCGGAGTTGTAGCGATCGTGCAGCAGCGTGCAGTGGGCCAAATTTTCCGGCGCATCGTACAGGCTATGTGCGGCGGCGTACTGCGGCGTACAGATCGGCACCATCGATTCCTGCATAAAGGCCTCGTCCAGATGCCGCCCCGAGGGCAGTTTGCCGAAGTACATCGCCAAGTCCACGCCGCGGTTGGCCAGGTTGATGATCTCTTGCCCGGTCAGAATGTTGAGGTGAATGGTGGGGTGCTGGGCGATAAAATCGCCGATGCGCGGCAGCAGCAGGCATTGCACCAGAGACGGATGCGAGTAGAGGGTCAGGGTGCCCGTCAGCTCGCGATTCTTGATGTCCAGAATTTCCTGATTCAGCGTGTTGAAGGAGCTGTCCAGCGCCCATTGCATGCGCTCGCCCTCCGGCGTCAGGGTAATTCTGCGATGAAAGCGCTGGAATAGCAGAAAACCCAACTCCTTTTCGAGCAAATTAATGCGGTGGCTTACGGCGCTGGGGGTGATCGACAATTCTTGCGCCGCCAGCGCAAAAGATAAATGACGGGCGACGCATTCGAAAGTATGCAGCCGGGAAAATTGATAGCTGGTCAGCGGGGTGGCCCGCTGTGAATGTTTTTTAGTGGGGAACATGCTATTTCTCCGTGCGCGCAATACAGCGATCTTAACATTTAATGGAGAGAAGGATAAACCCAGGTTGACGAATGGAGTCGAATTTTAACCTGATGGTTTTAATGATGTTGAGGGTAAGCCGATTTATTGCACCAAGGCCGTAAATAACCGCCGAGGGGTTTGGGTTGAGAAGACGATAAAAATCAGGAATACGCGAGGAAAATAAAATGGCTGTCGTTAAGCAGTGAGTAAAGGCGGCGTGCGACGGTATGAAAAAGAATGCCGCCTATTCCATGAGGGATATCGCCGTTTCGCCATAATAACCCGATGCCGCTGAATAGCCGTTAATCATCATTGTCGGCGTAACGGATGAATAAATCGAAAAGGCCATATGCCCGCACGGCATTGCACGTTGGCCGATGGCACCGCGCCCGGTTGTTGTTAACCGGGCGCGGCGTTCAGGGAAAAGCGGTTTGCTCGCCGGCGCGTATCAACGGCGGCGCAGCAGCAGGCCGGTCAACAGGCCAGCGCCGGCAATGAGGGCTAATGCGGCGAGGGGGTTTTTCTTCATCATGCTGCCGGCGCAGCTCAGGGCGTCGCCGTATTTTTCTTGCAGCGCGCCCGCTGCATAGCGCGTGGCGCCTTCGGCCTGCAAACGTGGGTTTCCGGTGACGTCGCCCGCCATTTCCTGCGCCTTGCCCGCCACTTTTTCCATCATGCCATTGGCTTTTTCGCTGTTCATTGTGATGCGCTCCTAAGGTTCGATCCGTTTGGCTTCCGCACAGGGCGAAAGCCTGCATTTGCACCTCCATGTTATGCACTTCACTTTGAGCCTATAAGGGGCGTTTGCATCGGTGCGGATAGTGCATTTGCAGGCTACTTTCCGTTCCTGGCGGCCAGCCCGCCGGTAAACAGCCCGCGTTCTCTGGCCCAGACGATGGCTTCGCTGCGGCTGTGCACGCCAAGCTTGGAATAGACCGTCGCGACATGGTTGCGAATGGTGTTGAGCGCCAGATTGAGGCGCGCCGCGATTTTCTTGTCCGGCAGCCCCTCGCAAATCAATTCCAGCACATCGCGCTCGCGCGGCGTGAGATCGCTGGCGGTCAATCCGGCCTGGTCGGGCCGGTTGATGCTTTTCACGTTGGCCAGTTTTTCAATCAGGGTTTGGCTGAACCAGGAGGCGTCCTGCATCACTTCTTCGATGGCGCTGACCAGCTCCAGCTCCGAGCGTTTGCGTTCGGTAATGTCCATGAGCACCAGCAGGTAGCAGGGCGCATTGTGAATGCTGACGGCATCCGCCGAGGCCACGCAGTCGATCGACTCGCTCCCTTTCTTGCGCACCCGGATGTCCAGCCCTTCGACGTTACCGCTTTTTTCCAGCGCGGCAAACAAACGGCGGCTCGCCTCGGGATCGTCAATAAATTGGATCTCATCGACCGTCTTGCCGATCAAGGCTTCGGCGTCGTACTCGGTGGTGCGGGTGAAGGCTTCGTTGACGTCCAGCACGCGCCGCTCGTGCGCCGTACACAGCAACGTCGGCACCGGGCTCAGGCGAAATGCCTTGGCGAACCGCTCTTCACTTTCCCGCAGCGCCGATTCCGCCTGGCGCCGGGGTTCGAGATCGGTAAAAGTGAACAGCATGCAGTCGTCTTCATTGATGTCCAGCGGTTGGCCGGCAACCACCACCAGCTTGCTTCCGCCACCGGGCAGTTTCAGCTCGGCCTCCATTTGTGGAATGGTGGCGCCTTCCCCCAGGCGCTGTATCGCCAGATCTTTGTGCTCCGCCTGTTCCAAAACGTCGAGTTCATAAACCGAACGGCCCATGACCTGTTCACGTTGGTAACCGGTCATATCGAGGAACCCTTGGTTGACCTTGACGTAGCGCAGGTCGCTTAGCCGACAAATGACCGCCGGCGCCGGATTGGCGTTGAAGGTTTTTTCAAAGCGCTGTTCGGCGCTGGCCCACTCCGTCGCGTCGCTCAGGATCAGCGCCAGCAGCTCCGGTTGCCCCTGCGCATCGGTGATAATCAGGCTCCGTAGGCGGTGCACCCAGAAGCTGTCCGGATCGTCGGCTTGCCGAACCTCCACCACCACATCGGTGAAGGTCTCGCCATCGGCAACCCGGTTCAGCGGATACTGTTCCAAAGCCAGCGGATGATTGTTGCGATAGCGCAGGGCAAAACGCGCCGCGTACTCGCCGGCATTGGCCCCCAGAGCTTTCTGATGACTCACGCCATGCATGGCCAACGCGGCCTCGTTGGCCCAGAGCAGCGTTCGATCGGTATCCGTCAGGATCACGCCGTCGGACAAGCCGGAGATGATTTGCTGCAGGTGGCCGCGGTGGGTTTCGCTGGCCAGGACGGATTGGCTCATGTGTTCTCCGCTAGACAGAAGGGAGCGGCCTCTGACCGGGGCCGCGGGTTACGCTACTCGCTGAGCAGCTTAGTGCATAACGTGCGTATTCGCAGGGTGTGAATGCACTAGTTATTCTGGCGCAAATGAACCGGGACGGCCGACGACGCCGCGCGGCAGACTGCATCTGTCTGCGCGGTTATCCGCCGTGCGTGCAATCACTTGTCCAGAAAATATAAGGAACAACGATGACCACTGTCTATGAATCAAATCGCTTTGCGTTTCAGGTGTCATGGGGCTCGATATTGGCCGGGAGTGCCGTGGCGCTGGTGACTTATCTGATCTTCAGCGTGCTGGGCACGGCTATCGGCGCCCAGGCCGTGGATATGATGCAAAAGGGTAACCCGCTGAGCGGCTTTGGCACCGGCACCGGGATCTGGCTGCTGGTTTCAACGCTGGCGTCGCTGGCCGCAGGCGCGTTCGTCGCCGGCCGCACCGCACCGAACCGCGGCGGCTTGCATGGCCTGCTGAGCTGGGCGAGCACCACCTTGCTGACCACCTGGCTGGTGGTTTCATTGGCGAGTGGCGTGGTGGGGCTGGCGGGCAGCGCGGTGGGCAAAGGGCTTTCGCTGGCGGGCAGCGGCCTGGCGGCGGCGGCGCCAAACGTGGGCGAAGGCCTCAAGCAACAGCTGGATAAAAAGGGCATCAGCCTTGACTGGGGAAGCCTGGAAAACCAGTTGAATGCCACGCTCAAGCAGACCGGCAAGCCGGAACTGGATCCGGCTCGGTTGGAACAGAAGGCCGATAGGGCGACCGCCGACGGCAAGCAATCGGCCATGGACGCGGCTGCCGATCCGGCGCAGGCCGCCTCCGAGCTCAAGCAGTGGTTCGACCGCGTCAAGCAGTCCGGTGAGCCGACGTTGAGCGCCGCCGACAAGGATGCGCTGGTGAATATCGTTGCGGCGCGCACCGGCAAAAGCCGCGATGAAGCGAGTCAAATCGTCGATAACTATGCTCAGGCTTACCAGCAGGCGGTGCAGAAAGTGGAAAAACTCAAGGCCGAGGCCGAGCAGAAAGCGCGTGAAGCGGCCGACGAAGCGGCCAAACAGCTGTCGCGCGCCGCTTGGGGTTCGCTGTTGATGCTGCTGTTGGGCGCCGCGCTGAGCGCCGGCGTGGGGCGGATTGCCGAATCAACCCGCCGCACTGTCGCGGTAAGTTGAGATGAAAAAAAACCTGTCGTGCATCTCGCTGAATTATCGAAAAGTAGCGGGGGCCTCTGCTCCCGTGCTCGTCATCGATTTTTGCAACGAGAATAACGAGCGCTACACCCTGCGCTACAACCTGCCGCCGGATACCCCGGAACGCACCGAGCGGCGGGTATCTTTGCTGCTGTATCTGTTGCGCAAGCACAGATCCGCAGAGATCGACAACCTGGCTGATTAATCAGGCCGTTAATGAAAGGCCCGGCCTTATAGGCTGGGCTTTTTACTGGGCAATCAGGCTATTCTGGCAACAACGCACGGTGCGAGTCGGCATGAGGCTTTTACGTTGGAGGGCCGGCGGTTCACGGTGGGCAAAGTAGCGCCCCAATTGGCGTGGAGGGTAAAATAGGGCATCGAGCAAGATGTGTTAAAACATCGGTTCTTCTCAGCGCAGGAAAAAGATAAAAGAAGCTCCCTATTACGATCTGTGATTTTCTGGCCCGATGTTCAGAAAATGAGCCTGTCCCTATCTTCTTTTCAAACGCTGCTCATGATTTTATTTATTAGTCTCAATAAGTTTTATCAGTCAGCCTGATTATAAAATGCATTTTAATTTGCAATGATGAAATTCCTATTTGGTCATGCAATTGGGATGCAAAAAAACACTTTAAGATAAAACAATTAACATAAAGTGTGATTTGCCCTGGCGTGGCAAATGCATCTTTAATGGATGCACTTTGCGCGGCGCATTTTTTATTCACGTGTTTTTCGCAAGCATATTTATATAACATGATCATTTTCAGTTATTTATATGATGACTTTTCCCATGCCGTAAAAATGGCGTTGTCAGGGTGATTTTTTTTAGGATTAATCTTAATGACTTGATTTGGTTGGTTAACGATTTTAATGAAAAGGACACGATTTTTATAAAGGCAAGGAGCGCGCATGGACTATCGAAAAGATATTCTTTTACAGGTGTTAGAGTATATAGAGAAGAATATTATAGAGGGACTTTCCGTTGAGAAAGTGTCTATTATCTCGGGTTACTCTAAATGGCATTTACAGCGGCTGTTTAAACATTATTTTGGCATTACGTTAGGGACTTATATCAGAAACAGAAAGCTGAGCCGATCCGCAATCTTGCTTAAACAACATCAAGGGAACATATTGGATGTCGCCTTGGCATCGGGCTTTGCCTCTCAGCAATGTTACACGCGGGCGTTTAAACGTTTCTTTGGCGAAACGCCCAACAGCTTTAGGAACAGCCGGGGATGGGATTTTTCCACCCAGATCCCACCGTATGGCATTGACAAGAAACCCTATTTTTATCACACGGTCATGCCGGATGATATCGAGCTGTTAAAGCAGTACAAGGCATTGATCTTCCACTCCATAAGGAAATACAGAGATGCCGGTGACATTACGCAGACTAATGAGAAATGGTTAAGCAAGCATGGGAAGGCTTATCGTGCGGAAAACAACAGAGCGGGAAAATGGCATTCAAACGGCAAGGAGCAAGAGGTTTTTCATTCTATCTTCAATTTCTACATACCCAGAGGGAAATATATTGTCATCCCCTTTATGGGTGAGTTGTCTGAGTACATTGATTTTTTTGCAGATATCTATGACGCCTATCTGCCGGCTATCAATGTCAAGGTGAGAGAAAGTTTTTTTATCGAACTATATAGACATGAGCATTTACACAGTCGCGTCGTCAATGTCGATATACTTATTCCTGTAGCGTAGCGTTGAGAAAAGGAAACATCATGAGTATAGAGAAATCCCCCGATTCGATGAATAAGCGTCATTATGCGCGCCGTATGCTACCTTTGACATTGTCTGTGTCTGGCGGAGCGAGCGTGGCCGGTTTAGCCAGGCAGGCCATTCAATTCGCGTTGGCATTAACTCTTTTCATGTTTTCAGGAAATGCGATGGCAAATAATCGGGAGCATCAGCAAATAGCGTTAGTCGGCTCCTGGACCCATATTCCGGATGCGCCTGCGGTGCAGAAACCGGCGCACCCCAGTGAAGGCCTCTATCGTCTGGCGGTTAATGGCGACGGCACATTAACGCTGCTCGACGTGATTAAAATGAAAAGCCCGTCATGGATCGTAAAATCTCGCGATGGCCGTTTCGCCTATGTCACCAATGAGGAGAACGCGGGAACGGTCACTGCCTTGGCGATAGACAAAGACGGCGCCGTGCGGGTGCTGAATACGGTGAGCAGCGCGGGTCGGCAGCCGACGCATGCCACCCTCAGCCCGGATGGCAAGTTTCTGTTTGTCGCCAACTACTCCGTCGCCAAAGGCGGCGCGGGGGTGACGGTATTACCGATTGGCGGCGACGGCAAACTGGGAGAACGGGTGCAGCATTTTCCGTTCACGCCCGGCTCCGGCGTCGTGCAGGGGCGCCAGGAAGGGGGCCATGCGCACTCCACCACCTTCAGCCGCGATGGCCAATACCTGTACGCGGCGGATCTCGGCGGGGACAAACTGCGCGCCTACCGCTATCGCTCGGACAACGCGCAGCCTTTGCAGGCGGATGCTTCGCGCGATGTCGCCTTCGCACCCGGCGCCGGCCCACGGCACATGGCGTTCTCGCCAGAAGGGGAATACGCCTACGTCATCACTGAAATGGCGAGTGAAATCGAGGTGTTTGCCGTCAGCGACCATCGATTGACGCGGCAAGGGAAGGTGAAACTGAACGGCGGGCAGGATTCAGCGGAGGCGAAAAGCGGTGGGGCAATAATCCTCAGCCCGAGCGGCAGATATCTTATTGCCACCAATCGCGGTGCCGATAACCACCTGCTGGTATTAAAAATTGGCGAGGATGGGCTGCCAGATGTGCCAACGCGCTATGAGGCCGGTGGCATTGAGCCGCGTGCGCTCGCTTTCGATGCCGGCGGTAACCATCTCTATGTGACGAATGTGTTTACCAATACCGTTATGTTGTTCGATTTCGATGATGAGAAGGGCGAGTTGCAGGCCAGAGGGCAGGCGACGACGGTTTCTACTCCGACGGATATTAAGTTTTTTAATTAATGCCAATCATAACGCTCGGGGGAAATCGAATCTGAACGGGGGAAAAGGGCGGATTGCGGGTGCAGATGACGGGGAATGGCTGGACAAGAAAGAATGGTGTCCCCGACTGGAATCGAACCAGTAACTAGCCCTTAGGAGGGGCTTGTTATATCCGTTTAACTACGGGGACGCTGCGGGCCGGCAACCGAAGCTGCCGGGGCATTATACCTTTTTTTACCCGCAGAATAAGCGCTTAGCGGCGCGTTTGCTCAATACCTCGCCAGTTCATGCCGAAATTTCCTCGGCTAACCGACGGCGATCACGGTTTTTCCCCGCCGTGGCGCCGTTTTTCCTCTTGCAGACGCGCCGCCCGATTTTTGGCGCTCAAATCGTTGCGGATCTGCGCGTGGCTTATCAGCGCAAAGATAAAGGTGCCGCCGATGATGTTGCCCGCCAGCGTCGGCAGGGCGAACGGGTAAATGAATTCTTGCCATTCAATCGCGCCGTTGAACGCCAGATAGAGGATCTCGACAGAGCCGACCACGATATGGGTCAGATCGCAAATCGCCACCAGGTAGGTCATCAGCACGATCACCCAGATTTTCGCCGCGCCGGCGGCCGGGAACATCCACACCATGGTGGCGATGATCCAGCCGGCCAGGATGCCGTTGGCGAACATTTCTCCCGGCGTATGGCGCATCACCTCTTCGCCCAGGCTGATGAAGGCGCCGCGCGTCTCGGCGTCGAACAGCGGCATATGGGTAAACGCCAGCGCCGCCAGCCCGGTGCCGATCAGGTTGCCGAGCAGCACCACCCCCCACAGGCGCAGCAGGATCAGCAGGTTGCGCGGCGTGGGTTTATGCATGATTGGCAATACCGCCGTGACGGTATTTTCGGTAAACAGCTGCTGGCGCGCCATGATGACAATGATGAAACCGAAGGTGTAGCCGAGGTTCTCGATAAAAAAGCGGCTGGGATCGTCCGGCAGGCGGGCGTGGAAAATGCCCTTTGCCGCCAGCGAGGCGCCCATCGACAGCCCGGCGGCGATCGCCGACCACAGCAATGCCAGCCAGTCGCGCTCCAGCTCTTTTTCGCCTTCC
Organism: Serratia sp. CY27727; assembly: GCF_052169275.1. Taxonomy (NCBI): domain Bacteria; kingdom Pseudomonadati; phylum Pseudomonadota; class Gammaproteobacteria; order Enterobacterales; family Yersiniaceae; genus Serratia; species Serratia sp. CY27727. The sequence continues at coordinate 108,618 of NZ_JBJNLB010000002.1, forward strand.
ATCCGGATCTGTTCATGCACCGCCGCCGCGCGCGAAGGCAGATTTTCTTCCCTGACTTCGATTTCGCGCTTGCCCTGTTCCTGTTCTTCGCTCTCTACCTGCATCGTCTCATCCGGCTCGTGCTCCTGGCGTCGCTGTTCGTTCATGCTGTCGCTCCTGCTTCATAAGGGTGAGTTCACGTCATTAAGCGTAGTTAAATGCGGCGAAATACAGAAAAAGGTAACAAGAGTTAAAATCCGCCGATTTTTTCCACGCATTCTTGATCCTGCTCGCCATATTGGCCCGTCGGCGCGCCCGCCGCGGGCTGCGTGCGGGGAAAGGCTTATGCTATGATTCGCTATCCCAAAGAAAAATATGAGTTCCCCGATGCTGGAAGCCAAAAGTCTGAGTTGCGTGCGCGATGAGCGCATCCTGTTTAGCGAGCTAAGCTTTTCAGTTCAGCCGGGCGATATCATTCAGGTAGAAGGGCCGAACGGCGCGGGCAAGACCAGTTTACTGCGCATTCTCGCCGGCCTGGCGCGGCCGGACGGCGGCGAGGTGTGCTGGCGCGGGCGCAACACGCTGCGCGATCGCGCGAATTACCAGCAAGATTTGCTGTTTATCGGCCATCAGCCCGGCATCAAAGCCGTATTGACGCCCTTCGAAAATCTGCAGTTTTATCAAGCGGTGCGCGGCGCGGCCGAGCATCAGGCCATCTGGCGCGCGCTGGAGCAGGTGGGGCTGGTGGGTTACGAGGATCTGCCGGTGGCGCAGCTTTCCGCCGGGCAGCAGCGGCGCGTGGCGCTGGCGCGGCTGTGGCTCAGCGCGGCGCCGCTGTGGATCCTTGATGAACCGCTGACGGCGATCGACAAACAGGGCGTGGCCGAGTTGATTAGCCTTTTTGAACAACATGCGCAGCGGGGCGGCATGGTATTGTTGACCACCCATCAGGATTTGGCCGGCGTCGGCCAAACGGTGGGCAAAGTTCGTTTGGCGGAACACGACGCGGGGAGTTTGTGATGTTTTTGACCCTGGTGCGCCGCGAACTGAAGATCGCCTGCCGTAAAGGCTCGGAGATCGTCAACCCGCTGTGGTTTTTCCTGATAGTGATCACGCTGTTCCCGTTGGGGATTGGCCCGGAGCCGCAGCTGCTGGCGCGCATTGCGCCGGGCATCGTGTGGGTGGCGGCGCTGCTGGCCTCGCTGCTGTCGCTGGAGCGGCTGTTTCGCGATGATTTCCTCGATGGCTCGCTGGAGCAGCTGTTGCTGCTGCCGACGCCGCTGCCGATGACGGTGCTGGGCAAAGTGTGTGCTCACTGGGTCGTGACGGGTCTGCCGCTGCTGATCCTGTCGCCGCTGGTGGCGCTGCTGCTGTCACTCGATATGCAGACCTGGCTGGCGGTGGCGGGGACGCTGCTGCTCGGCACGCCGACGCTGAGCCTGATCGGCGCTATCGGCGTGGGGTTGACCGTCGGCCTGCGCAAAGGGGGCGTGCTGCTCAGCCTGCTGGTGCTGCCGCTGTATATTCCGGTGCTGATCTTCGCCACCGGGGCGATCGACGCCGCTTCGATGGGCATGCCGATCGACGGTTACCTGGCGATACTCGGCGCGATGCTGGCGGGCAGCGTGACATTGGCGCCGTTTGCCACCGCGGCGGCGCTGCGAGTGAGCGTACACTAGCTAACGTATTGAATGAACAGACGGGCAAGGCCGACAAGAGCGTACCCCGCAGAAGATTTTCGCCGTTTCGATCGCTCGGGGCGGCCGACGCATAAAAATTACCGTGAGCACTGACGACAATGTGGAAATGGTTACATCAACTGGCGCGGCCTGAACGGCTGTATCACGTCTGCGGCCGCTTTATCCCCTGGCTGGGGCTGGCGGCGGCGGCTTGCCTGCTGCTTGGCTGGGCATGGGGCTTTGGTTTCGCGCCGAAGGATTATCAGCAGGGCGACAGCTTCCGCATCATTTATATTCACGTGCCGGCGGCCATGTGGTCGATGGGCATCTACGCCTCGATGGCGGTGGCGGCGTTTATCGGCCTGGTGTGGCAGATGAAAATGTCCGATACCGTAGTGGCGGCGATGGCGCCGATCGGCGCGGTGTTCACCTTTATCGCGCTGGTGACCGGCTCCGCCTGGGGCAAGCCGATGTGGGGCACCTGGTGGGTGTGGGATGCGCGTCTGACCTCCGAGCTGGTGCTGCTGTTCCTCTATATGGGCGTCATCGCGCTGTACAACGCTTTCGAAGACCGCCGCCTGGCGGGCCGCGCCGCCGGGATTCTGGTGCTGGTGGGTGTGGTGAATATCCCGATCATCCATTTCTCGGTCGAATGGTGGAATACGCTGCATCAGGGTTCGACCAACATGCAGCAGTCCATCGCGCCGAGTATGCGCACCCCGCTGCGCTGGGCGATCCTCGGCTACCTGCTGCTGTTCGTCACGCTGACGCTGATGCGCCTGCGCAATCTGATCCTGTTCCAGGAGCGCCAGCGCCCGTGGGTCGCCGGGCTGGTGAATAAGGAGCGTCAGTCATGAATGCCGCATTCGATTCCTGGTCGGCGTTTTTCGCCATGGGCGGTTACGCCTTCTATGTCTGGCTGGCGGTCGCCGCCACGCTGATTTCGCTGTTGGGGCTGGTGGCGCACACCGTCTGGCAACGGCGCCAGCTGCTCGCCGAGATCGGCCGCCGTCAGGCGCGCGAGCGGCGCATTCGCCATGCGCAACAATCAAAACAAAAATCCGCCGCACCGCGGGAGAAATCATTGTGAATCCACGTCGTAAAAGCCGCCTTTATCTGGCGATCGTTGTGCTGATCGGCATCGCGCTGACCGCGACCCTGATGCTGTACGCGCTGCGCTCCAATATCGATCTGTTCTATACCCCGGGTGAAATTTTGCAGGGCAAGGGCGAGAATCATGAGAAGCCCGAGGTCGGCCAGCGGCTGCGCATCGGCGGCATGGTGATGCCGGGCTCGGTGAAACGCGATCCCAATACGCTGCAGGTCAGCTTCAAGATTTACGACGCGCGCGGCGCGATCGGCGTGACCTACACCGGCATTCTGCCGGACCTGTTCCGCGAAGGGCAGGGCGTGGTGGCGCAGGGCGTGCTGGGTGAGGGCAACGTGGTCAATGCGCGCGAAGTGCTGGCCAAACACGACGAGAAATACACCCCGCCGGAAGTGGCCGACGCGATGAAAGAGAACCACAAAGGCCCGGCGGAAGCGTATAACGCGCCGCAGGCGGAGGGCGCCAAGTCATGATGCCGGAACTGGGCAGTTTTCTGCTGTGCCTGGCGCTGGCGATCGCGCTGCTGCTGAGCATTTACCCGCAGTGGGGCGCGGCGCGGCAGGACAGCCGCATGATGGCGGTGGCCCGGCCGCTGACCTACGGCATGTTCGCCGCGATTGCGCTGGCGTTCCTGTGCCTGGTGCACGCCTTCGTGGTCAACGATTTTACCGTCGCCTACGTGGCCACCAACTCCAATACCCAACTGCCGGTGTATTACCGCATCGCCGCCACCTGGGGGGCGCATGAAGGTTCGCTGCTGCTGTGGGTGCTGCTGCTGAGCTGCTGGTCGCTGGCGGTGGCGTTGTGCAGCCGGGCGATGCCGCAGGATGCGGTGGCGCGGGTGCTGTCGGTGATGGGGATGATCACCGCCGGTTTCCTGCTGTTCATCATCATGACCTCCAATCCGTTCACCCGCACGTTGCCGAACTTCCCGATCGACGGCAGCGATCTCAACCCGCTGCTGCAGGATATCGGCCTGATCTTCCACCCGCCGCTGCTGTATATGGGCTATGTCGGCTTCTCGGTCGCCTTCGCGTTCGCCATCGCCTCGCTGATGGCCGGCCGGCTCGACACCGCCTGGGCGCGCTGGTCGCGCCCGTGGACCACCGCCGCTTGGGTGTTTCTCACGCTGGGCATCGTGCTCGGATCGGCCTGGGCCTACTATGAGCTGGGCTGGGGCGGTTGGTGGTTCTGGGATCCGGTGGAGAATGCCTCCTTTATGCCGTGGTTGGCCGGCACCGCGCTGATGCATTCGCTGGCAGTGACCGAAAAACGCGGCACGTTCAAAGCCTGGACGGTGCTGCTGGCGATCACCGCCTTTTCGCTGTGCCTGCTGGGCACCTTCCTGGTGCGTTCCGGCGTGCTGGTCTCGGTGCACTCCTTCGCCTCCGATCCGGCGCGCGGCATGTTTATCCTCGCCTATCTGGTGATCGTGATCGGTGGTTCGCTGCTGCTGTACGCGGTCAAGGGCGGCCAGGTGCGCAGCCGGGTGCAGCACGAGACCTTCTCGCGCGAGACCTTCCTGCTGGGCAACAACGTGCTGCTGATCGCCGCCATGCTGGTGGTGCTGTTGGGCACGCTGCTGCCGCTGGTACACAAACAGCTGGGGCTGGGCAGCATCTCGATCGGCGAGCCGTTCTTCAACACCATGTTCACCTGGCTGATGGCGCCGTTGGCGCTGCTGTTGGGCATCGGCCCGCTGGTGCGCTGGCGCCGCGATGAGCCGAGCAAGCTGTGGCGCCGCCTCGGCGTGGCGCTGTTGGCGACGCTGGCGCTGTCGATTCTGCTGCCGTGGCTGCTGCAGGACAGTATCGCCGGCATGACGGTGGTGGGCCTGATCATGGCGCTGTGGGTGATCATCCTGACGCTGATGGAACTGCATGAGCGTGCCACCCACCGTCACGGTTTCTGGCGCGGCCTGCGGCAGCTGTCCCGCAGCCACTGGGGCATGGTGCTCGGCCACCTCGGCGTGGCGGTGACGGTGATCGGCATCGCCTTCAGCCAGAACTACAGCGTGGAGCGCGACGTGCGGATGAAGGCCGGCGACAGCGTGGATATCCACAACTATCACTTCGTGTTCCGCGACGTGCATGACATTCGCGGCCCGAACTACAGCGGCGGCGTCGGCATCATCGACGTCACGCGCAACGGCAAGCCGGAGGCGACGCTGCGCGCGGAGAAACGCTACTACAGCGTGGCGCGCAGCATGATGACCGAGGCGGCGATCGACGGCGGTTTCAGCCGCGATCTGTATGCGGCGCTGGGCGAGGAGCTGGAGGACGGTTCCTGGGCGGTGCGCCTGTATTACAAACCTTTTGTGCGCTGGATTTGGTTCGGCGGCGTCTTTATGGCGATTGGCGGCCTGCTGTGCATCCTCGACCCGCGTTACCGCATGAGCAAAAAACTCAAGCGCGAAGGCAAGCTGGAGACGCAACCATGAAGCGCAATCTGCTGTTTATCCCGTTGGTCCTCTTCCTGCTGCTGGTGGCGGCGCTGATGGTGCAGCTGACGCGCAACGCCGGCGGCGAAGATCCGACCATGCTGGAATCGGCGCTGATCGGCAAGCCGGTGCCGACCTTCAGGCTGGAATCGCTGGATCAGCCCGGCAAAACCTACGATCAGGCGGTGTTGCGCGACGGCAAGCCGATATTGCTCAACGTCTGGGCCACCTGGTGCCCGACCTGCCGCGCGGAACACCAGTATCTCAACACGCTGGCGGCGCGCGGCGTGCGGGTGGTTGGCCTGAACTACAAAGACGATCGCGCCAAGGCGGTGACCTGGCTGAATTCCCTCGGCAATCCCTACGCCCTCAGCCTGTACGACGGCGACGGCATGCTGGGGTTGGATCTCGGGGTGTACGGCGCGCCGGAGACCTTTCTCATCGACGGCCAGGGGATTATTCGCTATCGCCACGCCGGTGACATGAATGAGCGTGTCTGGCAGCAGGAAGTGCTGCCGCTGTATAAAAAGTACGGAGGTGAGGCATGAGGCTGATTGTCCTGCTGTGCGCCGCGCTGCTGAGCTGGAGCGCCGCCGCGGCGATCGATACCTATCGCTTCAACTCCGTCGAGCAGGAGCAGCAGTATCGCGAGTTGACCGAACAGCTGCGCTGCCCGAAATGTCAAAACAACAGCATTGCCGATTCCAACGCCATTATCGCCGCCGACATGCGCACCAAGGTGTACGAGCTGATGATGCAGGGGCAAAGCAAGCAGCAGATCATCGATTACATGGTGGCGCGCTACGGCAACTTCGTCACCTACGAGCCGCCGGTAACGCCGGCGACGCTGATCTTGTGGATCGGCCCGCTGCTGTTCGTGTTGATCGGCGGGGCGGTGGTGATCCTGCGCGCCCGGCGCCGGCCCGACGCGGCGGTGGACGATGTATTCTCCGAACGGGAACGGCAGCGCCTGGCGGCGCTGTTGCAAGAGACTGACAGGAAGAAACCCTAATGGCTTTTTGGCTGATTATTTGCGTGTTGCTGGCTGGCGCCGCCGCGTTGCTGGTGGTGCCGGCAATGCGCCACGGCAAGCAGAGCGCCGCCACGCGCGATGCGTTGAACAAGGCTTTTTATCAGGATCGTCTCAGCGAGCTGGAGCAGGACGAGCAGCAGGGCGTGGTGGCCGAGCGCCCGGAGCTGGTGAAAGAGCTGCAACAGAACCTGTTGAACGACATCCCGGCCGAGCAAGCGGCGCAGGCGAAACCGATCAATCGTTGGGCGCTGGTGCCGGGCGTGCTGTTATTGCTGGCGGTGACCGTTGGCTTTTATCTGAAAACCGGCGGATTGGCGCAGGTGCTGGACTGGCGTCTGGTGCAGGCGCAAATGCCGGAATTGCGCGAGCGCGTCGCCAATGAGCGCGCCAAACCGCTGAGCATGGAAGAGATCGCCCGCCTCGGGCTGGGGCTGCGCACCGCGCTGCAGCAGGACGATCGCAACATCAACGACTGGATGATGCTGGGGCGCGTCGGCATGGCGTTGAACAACGCCACCACCGCCACGCAGGCGTTTGCCCATGCTTATCAATTGGATCCGAATAGTCTGGAAGTGCGGCTCGGCTATGCCGAGGTCTTGACGCGCTCCAACGATCCGGAGGATAACAAGCAGGCGACGCAGCTGCTGCGGCGCATGATCGCGGAAAACCACGGCGATCCGCGGGTGCTGAGCCTGTTGGCGTTCAATGCCTTCGAACAGGGCGATTTCAAGCAGGCGATCGGGGCCTGGCAGGTGATGCTGCAGCTGCTGCCGGCCAACGATCCGCGCGCGGAAGTGATAAAGCGCAGCATTGCACAAGCAAAAGCCCAGGCAGGCGGAGAAAATGTTAAACTGAATGTGACCGTTTCGCTGTCACCGCAGGCGGCGAAAGCCTTGCCGGCGCAGGGGACGCTGGTCATTTCGGTCACTGACGGCGTCAGCTCGGTGCCGGTGGCGGTAAAACAATTGCCGCTGAGCCGTTTTCCGCTGTCTTTCTCTCTGGATGACAGCAACGCCATGATGCCCGAGCGTCTGCTCTCGGCGCAGCATCAGGTGCAGGTGCGTGTGCGCCTCTCACAGGACGGATTGGCCACGCCGCAGCCGGGGGACTGGTTCGGCGAAAGCTCGCTGCAGACATTCAGCGGTAAAGAGCAGGTTAGCGTTCAGATAAACAAGCAGGTCACTGAAAAATAAGACCGAACGTGTTTTTATGGAGAAAAATATGAACTTTCGCCTGACTGGGGTGGCATTCGCAACGGTATTACTGGTGGGCTGTGCCAGCGCGCCAGACAACGATCCGCAAGGGCGTTCCGATCCTCTGGAAGGATTCAACCGGACGATGTTCGACTTCAACTACAACGTCCTGGATCCCTATATCCTGCGTCCGGTCGCGGTGGCCTGGCGTGACTACGTGCCGATGCCGGCGCGTAACGGCATCAGCAACTTCACCTCCAACCTGGAAGAGCCGGCCAGCATGGTCAACGCCTTCCTCAAGGGCGACCCTTACCGCGGGATGATTCACTTCAACCGCTTCTTCCTGAACACCCTGCTCGGGATGGGCGGCCTGATCGACGTGGCCGGCATGGCCAACCCGAAACTGGCGCGCGAAGAGCCGAACCGCTTCGGCAGCACGTTGGGGCATTACGATGTGGGTTACGGCCCGTACGTGATGCTGCCGGGCTACGGCAGCTTCACCCTGCGTGAAGACGGCGGCGACTTTGCGGATACGCTGTATCCGATGCTGAGCTACCTCACCTTCTGGATGTCGGCGGGCAAATGGGTGGTCGAGGGGATCGAAACCCGCGCCCAGCTGCTGGATTCCGACGGCCTGCTGCGCAACTCCTCCGATCCTTACATCATGGTGCGCGAAGCTTACTTCCAGCGCCACGACTTCATCGCCAACGGCGGCTCGCTCAAGCCGGAAGAGAACCCGAACGCCAAGGCGATTCAGGGCGAACTGGACGAGATCGACTCGCAGTAATCACGGGCGTCACGCCAATGAAAAACCCGCCGGCAGGCGGGTTTTTTATGCCGGCGGCAGGCAAAGAAAAAGCGCCCCGCGGGGCGCTTTGGCATCCTCAGGCGAGATTAGAAGCGGTAGTTGAAGTTGGCGCCGTACAGCCAGGCTTTACCTTCAGAGTTGAAGGTGTAAGGGCCTTCTTTGATGGTGACTTTCTGGCCGTGCATGTAGGAAACGCCGACGTCGACCGACGCGTCTTTGTTGAACGCATAGGTAGTACCGGCACTCAGCCAGAAACGGTCCTGATCCGGAATGGAAATCGAACGGTTCTGTGCTGGCACTGGGCTGTCATCGAAGGCGATACCGGTACGGAAGGTCCAGTTGTCGTCGTAGAAGTAGGTGGTACCCAGCGCGATGCGGTAAGCGTCTTTGAAGCCTTCATGCTTCTCGAACAGCGTTTGGCCGTTGTTGCCGGTGGCTCTCAGCTCCTGGAACTGGCTCCAGCTGGTGTAGGCCAGGCTGTAGTGGATGGCCCACTGCGGCGCCACTTTGTTGTAACCGGACAGCTCCCACATTTCCGGCAGGTGCAGGCTCAGAGAACCCGGAATGGTGTTGCCGTTGGTGCCCCACGGAAGACCTCTAGAGGTCAGCAGCGGGTTGAAGGCAGAAGGCAGGCTGCTCTTGTAATCGCCGTCGAAGTCGATTTTCACTTCAGAGCGGTAGGTGAGGCCGTAACGGTTGTTTTCATCCACTTCGTACAGAATACCGGCGTTCCAACCGAAGCCCCATTCGTCGCCTTTCAGGTGCGAAATCTGGGTATCTGCCGGGATCTGCGAAACAGGGCCGGCTAGCTGCGGCGGTAATTGGCCGGAACCGGCGATGAGCTTCGGCAATTCACCGGCGTAACGTTCCAGTTTGGCTTTGGCGTACACCGCATCGAAGCCCAGACCGAAGCTGAAGTGTTGATTCAGACGGTATGCGCCGCTGAGGTTCAGGTTGAGGGTGGTCAGATCGGTCTTGCCGCCGTAAGCGCCGGCGGTATAGCCGTCGTTGAATTCTGTCGCCAGACCGTAGTTGCTGGTGACCGAGCCGCCTACGGCGAACTGATCGTTAATCGGGTGAACATAATGCAGGTTCGGCACCCAGGCGGTCGGCGCGATGTTTTTCGAATCCAAACTGGCGCCGGAAGGGGATTGACCGGTAATGTCAACGTCCGGGTCGATGAAGACCGCGCCGAAAGAAAGTTCCGGGCGGGTATACATCATCAGCAACGCCGGGTTGCGGCTTGCGGAGGCCGCCGTATCCGCCATGGCGCCTTCGCCAGAATACGAACGTCCTAAACCAGCTGATGAGAACTCATTCAGCTGGAATCCTGCGGCAGACACGTTTGAAGAGATAATTGCCACTGCAGCTGCGAGAGCTGATTTAGTCAATAGGTTTTTCTGGCTCATGACCAAAACCTCATTATGTGTTTATTATTTAAACTATTGTTACACGAGGTAACAAGGAGCGCGGGATTGTAGGGTCCGTTATCGTTCAGACAAATCAGACCAGTGGCTGAAGTATAGGTCTGACCTGTGAAAATGTTGCAAGTTTGTTTTTGAAATATTTCCAACCTGATATCAAAAAAGAGATCTGCTTAACAAAACGCCAGCAGTAAATAACAAAATTCTTACCATTCCTTAGCAGGCGCTCATTTTTATTTGTGATTTCCATCACTTAAAACACCCATTAAAAGTAAGTGCTAGTGATTGCCGGCGTGGAAGCGTAAAATACCTGCAGAATTTTGTGGCTTTGTGCCGGTGAGTAAAACGGCAATTTGGGCTGATAACCGAGGCCTTTGAGGAGAACCAATCATGTCAGATGCAATTAATAAATGCAGCGCCCAGGAAACCGCCGCGTGTTGCTGTGTGGATGTCGGCACCGTGATGGATAACACCGATTGCACCGCGTCCTACAGCCAGGTGTTCAGCAATCAACAAGATGCGGAGGCGATGCTGGCCGCCCTGAGCGAAAAGGCGCACGCGGTCGAATCCGACCCTTGTGACATCAGCAGTAGCATTAAACCGGTTGACGGCGGCGTGCAGTTGGCGGCCGATTTTACCTTCGCCTGCCAGGCGGAAACCCTGATCTTCCAGCTCGGCCTGCGTTAATCCCCGTTTTACCCCGGCGCCGCCTGCCGCGTGCCGGGGACTGCCTTTCCCCACACCGCCCCCGATAGAAAGTGCGCCTGCTCGCAGTTTTGATCTCTGCCGGTTTGCCAAATGTAACCGTTTGGTTAACAATGACCTCATCAGGTCAGACCTCTTTCTGCCCATTGCGCTGACGTTATTTTCTTCAGGAGCATTTATGAGTAAGGCACTGCCGTTGGTGACCCGTCATGGTGACCGCATTGCGATTGTGAATGGACTGCGTACCCCCTTTGCCAAACAGGCGACTGCCTATCACGGCATTCCGGCGGTGGATTTAGGGAAAACGGCGGTGAGCGAGCTGTTGGCGCGCAGCGGCATCGATCCGGCGCTTATCGAACAACTGGTGTTCGGCCAGGTGGTGCAAATGCCCGAGGCGCCGAACATCGCGCGTGAAATCGTGCTCGGCACCGGCATGAGCGTCCATACCGACGCCTACAGCGTGTCGCGCGCCTGCGCCACCAGCTTCCAGGCGATCGCCAACGTGGCGGAGAGCATCATGGCCGGCAGCATCAGCGTCGGCATCGCCGGCGGGGCGGATTCTTCTTCCGTCTTGCCGATCGGCGTCAGCAAGGCGCTGGCGCGCACGCTGGTGGACGTCAACAAGGCGCGCACACTGTCGCAGCGCCTCAAACTGTTCAGCCGGCTGAAATTCCGCGATCTGATGCCGGTGCCGCCGGCGGTGGCGGAGTATTCCACCGGCCTGCGCATGGGCGATACCGCCGAGCAGATGGCGAAGAGCCACGGCATCACCCGCGAGGCGCAGGATGCGCTGGCGCACCGTTCCCACGAGCTGGCGGCCAAGGCCTGGCGGGAAGGGTGGCTGCGCGACGAGGTGATGACCGCCTATGTGCCGCCTTACCGCGCGCAGCTTTCTGAAGACAACAACATCCGTAAAGATTCCAGCCTGGCTTCCTACGCCAAGCTGAAGCCGGCGTTCGATCGCAAGCATGGCAGCGTCACCGCGGCTAACAGCACGCCGCTGACCGACGGCGCGGCGGCGGTGCTGATGATGAGCGAATCGCGCGCCAAAGAGCTGGGGCTGCAGCCGCTGGGCTATTTGCGCAGCTTCGCCTTCGCCGCCATCGACGTGTGGGAAGACATGCTGCTGGGGCCTTCCTACGCTACGCCGCTGGCGCTGGATCGCGCCGGCATCGGTCTGGCCGATCTGACGCTCATCGACATGCATGAAGCCTTCGCCGCGCAAACGCTGGCCAACCTGAAGATGTTCGCCAGCGAAGAGTTCGCCCGTGAGAAGCTTGGCCGCAGCCAGGCGATCGGTGAGGTGGACATGGACAAATTCAACGTCTTGGGCGGTTCCATCGCCTATGGCCACCCGTTCGCCGCCACCGGCGCGCGCATGATCACCCAGACGCTGCATGAGCTGAAACGCCGCGGCGGCGGGCTGGGCCTGACCACCGCCTGCGCCGCCGGCGGGTTAGGGGCCGCGATGATCGTGGAGGTGGAAGGATGAGCTTCGAAAACGCATTGCATGAACAGCGCGCCAAACCGTCGGCCTTTCAGCTGACGATTCGCCCCGACAACATCGGCGTGATCACCATCGACGTGCCGGGCGACAAGGTGAACACGCTCAAGGCCGAGTTCGTCGAACAGGTGAACGACGTGCTGATCCGGGCGCAACAGCATACCGCGTTGGAAGGGTTGGTGATCGTTTCCGGCAAGCCGGACTCGTTTATCGCCGGCGCCGACATCACCATGATCGCCGCCTGCACCAGCGCCAAAGAGGCGGAAACGCTGGCCAAGAAAGGGCAGAGCACGCTGGCGCAGATCGCTGCGTTCCCGGTGCCGGTAGTGGCGGCCATTCACGGCGCCTGCCTGGGCGGTGGGCTGGAACTGGCGCTGGCCTGCCACGGCCGCGTCTGTTCGCTGGATGACAAAACCGCGCTCGGGCTGCCGGAAGTGCAGCTGGGCCTGCTGCCGGGCTCCGGCGGTACGCAGCGCCTGCCGCGCCTGATCGGCGCCGCCAAGGCGCTGGACATGATCCTGACCGGCAAGCACATTCGCGCCCGTCAGGCGCTGCGCATGGGGTTGGTGGACGACGCCGTGCCGCAGTCGATTCTGTTGCAGACCGCCATCGAGCGGGTGAAGCAGGGCTGGAAACATCAGCGCGAGCTGCCGTGGCAGGATCGCCTGCTCAACGGCCCGCTGGGCAGAAATCTGCTGTTCAGCATCGTGCGCAAGAAAACGTTGGCGAAAACCCACGGCAACTACCCGGCGGCGGAGCGCATCATTCAGGTGGTGCGCACCGGGCTGGATCACGGCAGCGCCAGCGGCTATGAGGCCGAAGCGCGCGCCTTCGGCGAACTGGCGATGACGCCGCAGTCGGCGGCGCTGCGCAGCCTGTTCTTCGCTTCCACCGCGCTGAAAAAGGAGCGGGGCGGCAATGCCCAGCCGCACGCCCTGCATCGCGTCGGCATTCTCGGCGGCGGCCTGATGGGCGGCGGCATCGCCTGCGTCACCGCCACCCGCGGCGGATTGCCGGTTCGCATCAAAGACATCAATGAAACCGGTATCAACCATGCGCTGAAATACAGCTGGGACGTGCTCGGCAAGCGGGTGCGCCGCAAGCGCATGCGCCCGGTGGAACGGCAAAAGCAGATGATGCTGATCTCCGGCTCTACCGATTACACCGGCTTTGAACAGGTGGATATCGTGGTCGAGGCGGTGTTCGAAGATCTGGCGCTGAAGCAGCAGATGGTGGCCGAGGTAGAAGCCAACTGCGCGCCGCATACCGTGTTCGCCTCCAATACTTCCTCGCTGCCTATCGGCCGCATCGCCGAAAAGGCCCAGCGGCCGCAGCAGGTGATCGGCCTGCACTACTTCAGCCCGGTGGACAAGATGCCGCTGGTGGAAGTGATCCCGCACGCCGGCACCAGCGAAGAGACCATCGCCACCACCGTGGCGTTGGCGCACAAGCAGGGCAAGACCGCCATCGTGGTGGGCGACAGCGCCGGTTTTTATGTCAACCGCATCCTGGCACCGTACATCAACGAAGCGGCGCGCTGCCTGCTGGAAGGCGAGCCGATTGAGTCGCTGGACAAGGCGCTGGTGGACTTCGGTTTCCCGGTCGGCCCGATCACCCTGCTGGATGAAGTGGGCATCGACGTCGGCACCAAGATCATTCCCGTGCTGGTCGAGGCGCTGGGGCCCCGCTTCGCCGCGCCTGCCGCGTTCGATGCGGTGCTGAAAGACGGGCGCAAAGGGCGCAAGAACGGCCGCGGTTTCTATCTCTACCCGAGCGAAGGGCAGCAGCGGCAGCGGCGCAAACGTGCGGATACCTCATTGTATACGCTGCTCGGCGTCACGCCGAAGGCGCACATGCTGCCGGCGAGCGTCGCTCAGCGCTGCGTGATGATGATGCTGAACGAAGCGGCACGCTGCCTGGACGAAGGCGTGATCCGCAGCGCGCGCGATGGCGACATCGGCGCGGTGTTCGGCATCGGCTTCCCGCCGTTCCTCGGCGGCCCGTTCCGCTATATGGACGAGCTTGGCGCCGAGAAAGTGGTGAAGACGCTGGACTACCTGCGTCAGCAGCACGGCGAGCATTTCGCCCCGTGCGAACGCCTGCAGCGCATGGCGCAGCAGGGCGAGCGCTTTTACCCGCTGGGGAGCTGAACGCAGGGCGGCCCGATTTGCACTATAGTTGCAACAGGGCCGCGTTGTGATCGCCATCACTCCTTGCAACAGCGTCAGCCGGTGAGGCTGTACAGCGAGGCTGCGGCAGCGGTAAGTTAGCTTGACCGCCATCAATAAATTTCATGGCGGAAAGGTTAAAATTTAACCCGTTGAATTGATTGTTCTGTGAGCAATCGAGGTTTGCCCGGGGAGAATTGCTGTAAAAAACAGCGTTTTCTTTAAGCAAACTTTCAGGCAAAATGCCCGGCCGCCATAAAGAGACGGCGCGTTATCGTTTTAAAGCTTTGGCTTTGGGTTGTAAAACTCGGCGGTACAGCACGCACGGCGTTTCTGTATAGCGTTACTTTGTCAACAACAGCGGTGCAATATGCAAGTTTTGATTATGCGTCACGGAGAGGCGGCGCTCGAGGCAGCCAGCGATGCGGTAAGGCCCCTTACCCTGTGCGGCCGCGACGAGTCCCGTCAGATGGCGGCCTGGTTGAACACCAAGTCTGTGGATATTGAACGCGTGCTGGTCAGCCCCTATCTGCGGGCCGAACAGACGCTGGCGACGGTGCGTGAAGCCTTGACGCTGCCGGAGGGCGAAGAAGTGCTGCCCGAGCTGACGCCGGGCGGCAACGCCGAACAGGTCGGCAGCTATCTGCAGGCGCTGGCGATGCAAGGGGTGAGCTCGGTGCTGATCGTGTCGCACCTGCCGCTGGTGGGCTATCTGGTGGCCGAACTGTGCCCAGGCGAGTGCCCGCCGATGTTCGCGACCTCGGCGATTGCCAACGTCGATCTGCCGGCGGACGGCAGCTACGGCAAGTTTGAATGGCAGGTCAGCCCGTCGCAGGTGATGGCCAAAGTGTGAACCGCGGATGCGGTGCGGAATAAACTCAGGGCGATGTCTGACATCGCCCTGAGTCGTTTCTGCGGCGGGGGCTACTCGGCCAGCTCCACCAACAGCAGGATGGCGGCGTTGCCGCCCCATTCCTTCGGCGCCTGATGAAACGCCAGCACGTCGGGATGCTGCGCCAGCCACAGCGGCGTTTGCTGTTTGAGAATGTGCTTGCCGTGCCCGTGCATCACGCAGGCGCAGTGCACGTGTTCGCGTTTGCAGGCGGCGACCAGCGCCCCCAGTTCCTGCTTGGCCTGCAGCTGGGTCAGGCCGTGCAAATCGAGAAACAGCTCCGGCGAGTAATCGCCGCGTCGCAGCTTCTTCAGCTCATACGGGCTGCTGCCGGGGCGCACGTAGCGCGTCGGGCCTTCTTCTTCCAGCTGCGGCTGGTATTCATCTGAAAAATAATAGCTGGCATCGACCTGCTCCTGCAGCAGCCGCTGCGGGGCAATCTGTTTGACCTTGGGCTTCGGCGGGCGGTGGACGATGGTGTCCTGGCGCAGCTTTTTCGCGCCCGCCACCGACTCTCTGAAGAGCTGTTGTTCGTCTTGGCTCAGAGGGGGCTTGTTCTTCATGCTTCATTCACCGGAAATCGTTTATTTCGCTAGTTTACCTTGTGAATGAGCGCTGTCGACGCAAAACTCGGGCCAGAGTGAAAAGCGCGAGGGGTAAGCGTGATTTGTCGCGGGCTTCATGGCAAACTATGCGGCTAAATCATGAAACACAGCGCCTGCCGGAGGGCAAATTGGACAAAATTTTCGTCGACGAAGCAGTGAACGAACTGCACACCATTCAAGATATGCTGCGCTGGACGGTAAGCCGTTTCAACGCCGCCAATATCTATTATGGTCACGGAACCGATAATCCGTGGGACGAAGCGGTGCAATTGGTGCTGCCAAGCCTGTTCCTGCCGTTGGATATTCCGGAGGACATGCACACCGCCCGTCTGACCTCCAGCGAGCGCCATCGCATCGTTGAGCGTGTGATCCGCCGCGTCAACGAGCGCATCCCGGTCGCCTACCTGACCAACAAGGCCTGGTTCTGCGGCATGGAATTCTACGTCGACGAGCGCGTGCTGGTGCCGCGTTCGCCGATCGGCGAGCTGATCAACGATCGCTTCAGCGCGCTGATCCCACACCCGCCACGCCATATCCTCGACATGTGCACCGGCAGCGGCTGTATCGCCATCGCCTGCGGCTACGCTTTCCCGGAGGCGGAAGTGGACGCGGTGGACATCTCCAGCGAGGTGCTGGCGGTGACCGAGCGCAACATTCAGGCGCACGGCGTCGAACACCAGGTGATCCCGATCCGTTCCGATCTGTTCCGCGACGTTCCCGCGATCCAGTATGATCTGATCGTCACCAACCCGCCGTACGTCGATGCGGAAGACATGTCCGATCTGCCGCAGGAGTTCCGCTTTGAGCCGGAGCTGGGCCTGGCGGCGGGCAGCGACGGCCTGAAGCTGGTGCGCCGCATCCTGGCCTGCGCGCCGGACTACCTGACCGACGACGGCGTGCTGATTTGTGAAGTGGGCAACAGCATGGTACACCTGATGGATCAATATCCGGACATTCCGTTCACCTGGCTGGAGTTCGAAAACGGCGGCGACGGCGTGTTCATGCTGACCAAACAGCAGCTGGTGGATTGCAAGGAACACTTCAGCCTCTACCGCAGCTAAACCGCATTTCCAGGGCCCGCACGGCGGGCCTCATAACGATAAAAGACTAACGGTAAGGAGCCGTGATGGCAGGAAACAGTATTGGGCAGATTTTCCGCGTCACCACCTTCGGTGAATCTCACGGGGTGGCGCTGGGTTGTATCGTCGACGGCGTGCCGCCCGGCATCCCGCTCACCGAAGCCGATTTGCAACACGATCTGGACCGCCGTCGTCCGGGCACCTCGCGTTACACCACCCAGCGTCGCGAACCGGATCAGGTGCGCATTCTCTCCGGCGTATTCGAAGGCGTGACTACCGGCACCAGCATCGGTCTGATCATTGAAAACACCGATCAGCGCTCGCAAGACTACAGCGCCATCAAAGACGTGTTCCGCCCGGGGCATGCCGACTACACCTACGAACAGAAATACGGCCTGCGCGATTACCGCGGCGGCGGCCGCTCTTCGGCGCGTGAAACCGCCATGCGCGTTGCGGCGGGCGCTATCGCCAAGAAATACCTGCAGCAGAAGTTCGGCGTGCAGGTGCGCGGCTATCTGGCGCAGATCGGCGACGTGACCTGCGAGCTGAAAGACTGGGATCAGGTTGAGCAGAATCCGTTCTTCTGCCCGGATCCGGACAAGCTGGAAGCGCTGGACGAACTGATGCGCGCGCTGAAAAAAGAGGGCGACTCCATCGGCGCCAAGGTCAGCGTGATTGCTGAAAATGTGCCGGTTGGCCTGGGCGAGCCGGTGTTTGACCGCCTCGACGCCGATCTGGCGCACGCGCTGATGAGCATCAACGCGGTGAAAGGCGTGGAGATCGGCGACGGGTTTGCCGTGGTGACCAAGCGCGGCAGCGAAAACCGCGATGAAATCACCCCGGAAGGCTTCCAGAGCAACCATGCCGGCGGCATTCTCGGCGGTATCAGCAGCGGCCAACCGGTGGTGGCGCATCTGGCGCTGAAGCCGACCTCCAGCATCATGGTGCCGGGCCGCACCATCAATCGCCAGGGCGAAGCGGTGGAAATGGTCACCCGCGGCCGCCACGATCCGTGCGTGGGTATCCGCGCCGTGCCGATCGCCGAAGCGATGATGGCGATCGTGCTGATGGATCACCTGCTGCGCCAGCGTGCGCAAAACGGTGATGTGGTTTCCGACGTGCCGCGCTGGTAATCGCCATGAGAAACTGGATGTTGGGCCTGGTGGCCCTGACGGCCTCCGCCTCCGCCATGGCGCTGACGCCGTGGCAGAAAATCGATCATCCGGTGGCCGGCGCGCCGCAGGCGGTGGGCGGTTTCGCCAACGGCTGCGTCATCGGCGCCCAGCCGTTGCCGCTGAACTCACCGAACTACCAGGTGATGCGTACCGACCAGCGCCGTTATTTCGGCCACCCGGATCTGTTGGCGTTCATTCAGCGCCTCAGCAGCCAGGCGAATCAGAAAGCGCTGGGCACGGTGCTGATCGGCGATATGGCGATGCCGGCTGGCGGGCGCTTCAGCAGCGGCCACGCCAGCCACCAGTCGGGGCTCGACGTCGACATCTGGCTGCAGCTGCCGCGTCAACGCTGGAGCGCGCAGCAGCTGCTGAAGCCGCAGCCGATCGATCTGGTGTCAGGGGACGGCAAGCAGGTAGTGGCGCGCCAATGGCAGCCGCAGATCGAGTCGCTGATCAAGCTGGCGGCGCAGGATGCGGACGTGACGCGCATCTTCGTCAACCCGGCCATCAAACAGCGCCTGTGCCTGGACGCCGGCGCCGATCGCGCCTGGTTGCACAAGGTGCGCCCGTGGTTCGGCCATCGCGCGCACATGCACGTGCGCCTGCGTTGCCCGGCCGACAGCCTTGAATGTAAAGAGCAGGATACGCCGCCGCCGGGCGACGGCTGCGGCGCCGAACTGGCGAGCTGGTTCGTGCCGCATCAACCGAACGCCAAACCGGGCAAACCGGTGCCGCCGCCGTTACCGCCGACCTGTCAGGCATTGCTGGATCACCATTTCTCAGCGGAATAACACATGGACTGGTTCGTCATCGGCCCCGAGATGCTCGGGGTGTTGTTTGCAGTAGCGCTGCTGGCGGGGTTTATCGACTCCATCGCCGGCGGTGGCGGGTTGCTGACGGTGCCGGCCCTGCTGGCGGTGGGGGTTCCCCCGGCGCAGGCGCTGGCGACCAACAAACTGCAGTCGGTCGGCGGTTCCTTCTCCGCCAGCCTGTACTTTATTCGTCGGCGTGCGGTGAACCTCAACGATCAAAAGCTGACGATCGTTCTGACGCTGATCGGTTCGATCATCGGCGCCATTCTGGTGCAGCATATGCGCGCCGATGTGTTGCGGCAGATGTTGCCGCTGCTGGTGATCGGCATCGGCCTCTACTTCCTGCTGATGCCGCGGCTGGGTGAGGAAGATCGTCAGCGCCGTCTCAGCGCCTTGCCGTTCGGGCTGGTGGCCGGCGGCTGCGTCGGGTTTTACGACGGCTTCTTCGGCCCCGGCGCCGGATCTTTTTACGCGCTGGCTTATGTGACGCTGTGCGGTTTCAACCTTGCCAAGTCCACGGCGCACGCCAAGGTGCTTAACTTCACCTCCAACGTCGGCGGGTTGGCGCTGTTCATCATCGGCGGCAAGGTGGTGTGGAGCATCGGTCTGGTGATGCTGGTGGGTCAGGTGCTGGGGGCGCGTTTAGGCGCCCACATGGTGCTGACCCGCGGGCAGAAGCTGATTCGGCCGATGATCGTGATAGTCTCGCTGGTGATGAGCCTCAAGCTGCTGTACGACAATCACGGCGCGGAAATTCAGCAGTGGTTGAGCGCCCTGGTGCACGGTTAAAGATGAAGAGAGGGCGCTGCTTACGCGCCCTGTCTTATCGGGTATAATGGCCTCTTTATTTTTGTGGTTATAGAGTTTTTATGTCAGACACGCAGACCTGCCATCACTATGAGCAACTGATCGAGATCTTCAATCAATGCTTCAGCGATGACTACAACACCCGCCTGGTGAAGGGCGACGACGAGCCGATCTACCTGCCGGCCGACGACGAATTGCCGTATCACCGCATCGTATTTGCCCACGGCTTCTACGCCAGCGGCCTGCACGAAATCTCGCACTGGTGCATCGCCGGCGAAGCGCGCCGCCAACGGGTGGACTTCGGTTACTGGTATTGCCCGGACGGGCGCGACGCGCAAACCCAGAGTGAATTCGAAGCGGTGGAGATCAAACCGCAGGCGCTGGAATGGATGTTCTGCGTGGCGGCCGGTTTCCCGTTTAACGTCAGCTGCGACAACCTGAACGGCGACTGCGAGCCGGATCGCATTGCGTTCCAGCGCAAGGTGCGCGACCGGGTATTGACGCTGCTGGAGCAGGGAATACCCACACGGCCTGCGCGCTTTATTCAGGCGTTGCAATCGTTCTACAATACGCCACCGTTGGCGGCCGAGCATTTTCCGTATCCGGAAGATCTCAACTGACGCCACAGCCCGTTATTTAATGAGGAAATTTGATGATCGCAGAATTCGAAGCGCGCATTTTGGCGCTGATTGATGACATGGTAGAGCACGCCAGCGATGATGAACTGTTTGCCGGTGGCTACCTGCGCGGTCATCTGACGCTGGCGGTGGCCGAAGCGGAAGAGCAGGGCGAGCACACTGCCGAAGCGCTGAAAGCGCGGGTGGAAGAGAGCCTGCACAAAGCGATTGCCGCCGGGGAACTCTCGCCGCCGGATCAGATCCTGGTGCGCGGCATGTGGGAAAACCTTTATCAGGCCGCTACCCCTGCCGCCTGACCGCCATGCCGGGGCGCGCCGCCGCGCCCCTCATTCATGAATTAAACCGCACGTCCTTTCAGCAGCTTCCGCACCCACATCCGATTTGGATTCAACGCCGCCAGCAGGCGCGCATCGCCCGGCAGCGGTTCGCCGAACAGCTGCGCCGCCAGAATTTCCGCCGCCAGCGGCGCCGAGCACAGCCCGCGCGATCCCAACCCGCCGATAGCGAACAGGCCGGGATAAACCGGCGCATCGGCGACGGTTTCGCCGCGCTGGTTTCGCCGCTGCAAATCCTGATACTGCGTCACCGTGGCCTGATAGTCCGGTAGCGCGCCGACCATCGGCAGATGATCGCGGGTGGCGCTGCGCACGCCGCAGCGCGCCTGATGAGCGCTGACGTCCACCTGCTGCGGCCAGGCCTGCTCCGGCAGGCAGCGCAGCAGGTGGACGCGGTTTTCCTGTTGCTCCTGCTCGCGGTAGTCGGTGGCGGTGTCGCCGCGCTGGTAGCTGGCGCCGATGCAGTGCTGGCCGTTGTTGGCGTTGACCGGCGTCAGGTAGCCGTCGTAGCACAACACCTGCTTCAGTTGACCGAGGGCCGGCGAGGTTGGGATGTGCGACACCTGCCCGCGCACCGCATACAGCGGCAGGGCTTGCGTCGGCGCCAGCTCGGCCAACCGGTGGCCGTTGGCCAGGATCACCGTCGCATGGCGGCGGCTTTCGCCGTGGGCGAAATCGATGCGCCAGCCGTTTTTTTCACGCGCCAGCGCCAGCGCATCGTGCCGGTAGCGGCAGACCAGACCCTGTCGCTGCGCCAGCGCGATAGCGCCGCGCGTCAGCTCGGCCGGGCAGAGCCAGCCGCCCTGCGGGTAGGTGATGCCGCCAAAGCCGGTATCGACGCCGCACAGTTCGCTGAGCGTCTCGCGGTCGGCTGCCGCCGCCAGCGCTGGCGGCCAGTCTGTTTTCAGCATATTGGCGATCTTGGCGCCGCTCTTTTCGTCGTAGGCCAGCTGGCTGACGCCGCACCACTGGTGATCAAAGGCGACGCCTTGTTGCATCAGGGCGTCGTATTGGCGGCGGGCGAAGGGAAACGCGGCGCTGAAGAAACTCTCCAGCGCGTCGCCGCTGCCGTTCAGCAGGGGGTAAATCGCCCCCTGACGGTTGCCGGATGCGCCCTCGGCCGGCTGCTCGTCGGCGCAGTACAGCGTGACGGTGGCGCCGCGCCGCAATAGGGCCAACGCGGTGAGCGCGCTGGCGACGCCGCCGCCGATCAGAGCGATGTCGGCGGTGTTGTCCGCCGCCGGACGCCGATACCAGGGCGCCGGGTGGGGCGTGGGCTGCGCATCGGCCGGCAGACTGCCGGCGAGCATCTCACGCTTTTGGCCGAAGCCTTTGCAACGGTTGACCTGAAAACCGGCCTGTTGCAAGCCGCGGCGCACGAAGCCGGCGGCGGTAAAGGTGGCGAAGCTGCCTTCCGGCCGGGCGAAACGCGCCATGGCGGCGAACAGTTGCTCGGTCCACATGTCGGGATTTTTGGCCGGTGCGAAGCCGTCGAGGAACCAGGCGTCGACCTGGTTATTCATGCTGGCGTCGAACTGCGGCAGCAGCTCGTTGACGTCGCCGAACCACAGATCGAGCGTAATGCGGCCTTCGGCCAACAGCAGGCGATGGCAGCCCGGCAGCGGCAGCGGCCATTGGGCGCGCAGCTCATCGGCATAGGGAGCCAGTTCCGGCCAGCGCGCATGCGCCGCCGCCAGATCGGCCTGCTGCAGGGGGAATTTCTCGAAGCTGATAAAGTGCAGGCGTTGCAGCGCGGCGTCCGGCTCGGCCTGGCGGAAGCCCGCGAAGGCCTGCCACAGCGTAAGGAAATTGAGCCCGGTGCCGAAGCCGGTTTCTGCCACCACCAGCAGCGGGCGCGGGTGAGTGGCGAAACGCTGCGGCAGCCGGTTGCCGTGCAGAAAGACATAGCGGGTTTCTTCCAGCCCATCCTGATTGGAAAAATAGACGTCATCAAACTGTTTCGAAACAGGTGTACCCTGTTCGTTCCAGGTTAGCGTTGCGGTTTGGATGGGGGCGTGGTTCACGGTCAATAGCTCGAAATTCAAGGGATGCCGCGAATTCTAACGGCGCTGGCGCCCTGGCGCAAACTGGACAACAATAAAGCTGAAAAACGCTGATCGGACTTGTTCGGCTTACATCTGTACGCTAAAGTGCGATGCAAAATCCCGTAGGTAAATAGTGGAAGAGGTATTGAATGAAACGTGCAGTGATTACTGGCCTGGGAGTTGTCTCCAGCATTGGTAATAACCAGCAGGAGGTCCTGGCGAGCCTGCAGGAAGGACGTTCTGGGATCACTTTCTCCCAGGAACTGAAAGATTCCGGCATGCGTAGTCACGTATGGGGGCAAGTTAAGCTCGACACAACCGGCCTGATCGACCGCAAGGCGGTGCGTTTCATGAGCGATGCTTCCATCTATGCCTTCCTGGCGATGCAAGAAGCGATCGCTTCTTCCGGCCTGAAGGAAGAAGAGTATCAAAACAACCCGCGCGTGGGCCTGATCGCCGGTTCCGGCGGCGGTTCCCCGCGCTTCCAGGTGTTCGGCGCCGATGCGATGCGCAGCCCGCGCGGCCTGAAAGCGGTTGGCCCGTACGTGGTCACCAAAGCCATGGCTTCCGGCGTTTCCGCCTGCCTGGCTACGCCGTTCAAAATCCACGGCGTGAACTACTCCATCAGCTCCGCTTGCGCGACCTCCGCACACTGCATCGGTAACGCGGTTGAGCAAATCCAGCTGGGCAAACAGGACATCGTGTTCGCCGGCGGCGGCGAAGAGCTGTGCTGGGAAATGGCCTGCGAGTTCGACGCGATGGGCGCGCTGTCCACCAAGTACAACGACACGCCGGAAAAAGCCTCCCGTACTTACGACGCCGATCGTGACGGTTTCGTCATCGCCGGCGGCGGCGGTATGGTGGTGGTTGAAGAACTGGAACACGCGCTGGCGCGCGGTGCGCACATCTACGCGGAAATCGTTGGCTACGGCGCAACGTCTGACGGCGCCGACATGGTAGCGCCATCGGGCGAAGGCGCGGTGCGTTGCATGAAGATGGCGATGCAGGATCTGGATGCGCCGATCGACTACATCAACGTGCACGGCACCTCCACGCCGGTGGGCGACGTGAAAGAGCTGGGCGCGATTCGCGAAGTGTTCGGCGACAATACCCCGGCTATCTCCTCCACCAAGGCGATGACCGGTCACTCGCTGGGCGCCGCAGGCGTGCAGGAAGCGATCTACAGCCTGCTGATGCTGGAGCACGGCTTTATCGCGCCGAGCATCAACATCGACACTCTGGATGAGCAGGCGGCCGGCATGAACATCGTGACTCAGCCGACTCAGCGCGAGCTGACCACCGTGATGTCCAACAGCTTCGGCTTCGGCGGCACCAACGCCACCCTGGTGATGCGCAAACTGGCGAAATAATCCCGCCTGAGTCTCACCTCGCTATCAAGCCCGCGTTTTCGCGGGCTTTTTACTGGCCGAAGCCCGCCGGCCGGGCGCTCGGAGTTTTCCCAAATCACATCCCCTGACACATCATTACCTCGCCATTACACGCGTTGGGCATACAATAGCCGGGTAGCGTGATTATCGCTCGGCGTAGTTTTCCAAAGTGATCGAACATTGAGGCACGAAGTATGAAAAAGTTAATTGCGGTTGGGTTACTGTCGGCCGTGTTGGCCGGATGCGCCACCGATTCTCCCTGCGTGCCGGTCTACGATGACCAGGGGCGCCTGGTGCACACCAACACCTGCATGAAGGGCACCACTCAGGATAACTGGGAAACCGCGGGTGCGATCGCCGGCGGCGCGGCGGCGGTTGCCGGCCTGACTCTCGGCATCATCGCGCTGACCAAGTGATCGGCGCAGCGCCTGCGGGCGCATGCAACCAGCCCGGCCATCGCGCGCCGGGCTTTTTTATTTCACTGCACCAAAAACGCCTTGAACTGCGGCGTCATCACGGCGCTGAAACCGTCGTCGGTTTTGCTGATCAGGTAGACCGCCAGCCCTTTCTCTTCGGCAAGTTTCAACGCCTTCTCCGTGCCCAGCACCATCAGGCCGGTATCCCAGCCGTCGGCCTCGAGCGCGGTGGGGGCGATCACCGTGGCGGAAACCAGGCGGTGGTTGATCGGCCTGCCGGTGCTCGGATCGATGACATGGGAGTAGCGCTGGCCGTTTTGTTCGAAGTAGTTGCGGTAGCTGCCGGCGGTGCTGATGCCGTAACCGTGTAGATTCACCAGCGCCTGCACCGCATTTTCACGGTCGGTCGGCTTTTGGATTGCCACCCGCCAGGGTTTGCCCTGGCCGTTGACGCCGCGTGAAGAGACCGCGCCGCCGACCGATACCAGGTAGTTGGTAATGCCGTTGCGGTTCATCAGGCGCACCAGTTCATCGGCGCCGTAGCCTTCGCCCAGCGTCGAGAGATCGACATACATATCCGGCAGATCTTTTTGCAGCCACTCCCCGCGATTGTCGCTGATAAGCTTCAGGTGCTGCAGGCCGGTGCGCTGCTTCGCCGCGTCGATCTGCGCCTGTTCCGGCACTTTGACCGGGTGCTTGTCGGGGCCGAACCCCCACAGGTTCACCAGTGGGCCGACGGTGATGTCCATGGCGCCGCCGGTATCGCGGCCGATGCGCTGGGCCATCAGCACGATGTCTGCCATGCCACGCGGGATCGGCTGCGGTTCGAGGCCGGCGCTGCGGTTAAATTGCGACAGCACCGAGTCGGCGCGGTAGGTGGAGATATCGTCGTTGGCCCGTTCGAGCACCGCGTCGATCTGCCGCTGCAGTTCTTGCTTGCCGATCGCGACGTCACCGCTGACTTTAACGCTGTAGAAGGTGCCCATGGTCTTGCCGTCGATATCGATTTGCGGGCGGGAGGCGGCATCGTCGCAGGCGGCGAGCAGGGCGCATAAGGCGCTGAGCAACGCCCCTTTGGCGAACAGGGAAGCCATAACATGTCCTTTGAAAACGAGAAAGCCGCTACAAATAAAGTAAAGCGCGGCAAATGGAAAGCGGATAAAGGTAAAATAGCATTTTGCTGGCGTAGATGCCGCGCCTGAGCTAACGTCTCGCTCATGCTTTTCGCTGAGGTTTCAAGCTGCCACCATGAGTTCAACCGCCATTTCCCGGCTTATCCACCCCTTTGTCAAAGACCGTTTCCTGCACGTGCTGTTGCTGGCCGGCGCAGCGATGTTCGCCTTTCATCCGCCGCCGCTGGCGGCACTGGGCGGTTTCATCGACGTCCGCACCCTCATCACTCTGCTGGGGCTGATGCTGCTGACCAAAGGCGTCGAGGTCAGCGGCTACTTCGACTTCGTTGGCCGCAAGATTATCAACCGGTTGCACAGCGAACGGCGGCTGGCGCTGTTCCTGGTGTTTTCCGCCGCGCTGCTGTCGTCGTTTCTGACCAACGACGTGGCGCTGTTTATCGTCATTCCGCTCACCATCACGCTGAAAAAGCTGTCGGCGCTGCCGGTTGGCCGTTTGATCATCTTTCAGGCGCTGGCGGTGAACGCCGGTTCGCTGCTGACGCCGATCGGCAACCCGCAAAATATCCTGCTGTGGAGCCGCTCCGGCCTTTCTTTCCTCGGCTTCATCGGCCAGATGGCGCCGTTTGGCGCCGCGATGATGCTGAGCCTGCTGGCGTTGACCTGGTTCAGCTTCCCGGCGCGCGACATCGTGAAAACGCCGAATACCGAGGGCTACCCCTATCAACGGCCGCTGTTGCTGAGCTGCGTGGGGCTGTATGCGATCTTCCTGCTGTGCCTCGATATCGGCCTGCCGCTGTATGGGCTGCTGGCGGTGTTCGCCGGCTTTTTGTTGCTGGCGCGCCGGGTGCTGTTGCAGATCGACTGGAGCCTGATTTTCGTGTTCGCCGCCATGTTTATCGATGTTGGCCTGTTTACCCGCCTGCCGCCGCTTCAGCCGGCGTTTGCCGCCATCGCCGGGCTGAGCGACGGTGGGGTGTATGCGTTGGGCGTTGGGCTGTCGCAGATCGTCAGCAACGTGCCGGCCACCATTTTGCTGCTCAACTATGCGCCCTCCAGCACGCAACTGGCCTATGCGGTCAATGCCGGCGGCTTCGGGTTGGCGATCGGATCGCTCGCCAACCTGATTGCGCTGCGCATGGCGGGGGAGCGCAAGATCTGGTTGCGCTTCCACTATTACTCGCTGCCGCTGCTGGCGTGGGCCGCGCTGGTCGGCTGGCTATTGAGCTAACTCTGATTACCGCTCTGCCGGGCGGCCAGCAGGCAAATGCTGCGGGTCACCTGGTAGGATTTCACGAAGGCGCTGACGGGTAAAAACTCGAAGCGCGAGTGGAAGTTATGCGCGCCGGTGAAGTAATTGGGCGTCAGGATGCCGCGGCTCGAGAGCGCCGCGCCGTCGGTGCCGCCGCGCATCGGGATCACCTTCGGCGGGATGCCGTGGGCGGCAAGGGCGCCGAAGATCAGATCGATGGCGCGCCGATCTTCGCCGATGGCGTTGCTGATGTTGCTGTAGATGTCGCTGATGCTGAAGCTGACGTTGGCGCGCGGATAGCCGGCCGCCACCTGACGCACCGTCTCCTCAAGGCGGGCTTTGCGCGCCTCGAACGCCGCGCTATCGAAGTCGCGAATCGACACCTTCAGCGTCGCCTGATTGGCATTGGCGGCCAGATCGGTGAACCAGAAATAGCCCTCGCGCCCGTCGGTGTGTTCCGGGGTATCCTGCACGTCGAAGCGGTTGATGATGTCGTTGGCGATGCGTATCGGGTTGATTAACACGTTTTTCGCCGACATCGGGTGCGCGGTCACCCCCTCGATGCGGATTTCCGCCGCCGCCGCGTTGAAATTCTCGTAAACCACTTCACCCAGTTCGCAGCAGTCGATGGTGTAGGCGAAATCGACGGGGAAACGCTGCAGATCCAGCGCCTTGGCGCCGCGCAGGCCGATCTCTTCATCCGGCACGAACGCCACCACGATATCGCCGTGGCGATCGGCGGCGGCCAGGTTGGCCAGCAGCGTCATCACCACGGTGACCGCCGCCTTGTTGTCGGCGCCCAGCACGCTGGTGCCGTCGCTGAACAGGATCTCTTCGTTGCGGTAGGGCAGGATCTCCGGGTGTTCGGCGACCCGCAGCCAGATGTCTTGCTCGGCGTTCAGGCATACATCTTCGCCGGTGAAGCGCAGGCGCTGCGGGCGAATTTCGGGCGACAGGCCGACGTCCACGGTGTCGATATGGGTGATGAAGCCGATGCGCGGCGCGCCGGGCTGGGTGGCGGGCTTGCGGGCGGTGACGGTGGCGTGGTCGTCTATCTGCACGTCGGCCAGGCCGAGCCGGCGCAGCTCTTCCGCCAGCAGCTGCGCCATTTCATGCTGCCCCGGCGTGCTGGGAAGGGTGGTTGCGGCGGCGTTGCTCTGGCTGGTGACCGCCAGGTAGCGGAAGAAACGTTCGGTAAGCTGTTCGGCAATCGGGCTGGTCATCGGAACTCCTCGCGGTTGGCAATCTACCGGTTTTAAAACGAAATCAGCCGTTTGTCCAACGGTGCAATGCGTAAACCGCCAGAATGCGAAGCATCGCGCAGAAACGAAAAATAGCGGTGCAACTAGGAAATAGTCGCAGGTTTCTGCGGCAAAATCGGTGTTAGCTGTGGGCCGGGAAGCGCCTACATAACACTTATCTGTCCCTCAAGGAGAATTCATGCACACCGGTCACGCTCTGCTTATCACCTTACTGTCCCTGGGCCTCTCTCACAGCGCCTGGGCCTCTGCCGATGCCGGCCATGCCAACAGCAACGCCAACAGCCGCGAAGTGGCCAGCGCGTTGGGTGGCCTGAAAAATAAAACCTATGAACTGGAGCAGGCGCCGAAGATCCGCGTCGCCAGCTTCAATATCGCCGCCGGCAAGGTCAGCGACATGACCGCCATCGCCAAGGCAATTCGCGCGATGAACGTCGACGTGGTGGCGCTGCAAGAGGTGGATAAACTCACCGCCCGTAGCGGCCGGGTCGATCAGGCGGCGGAGCTGGCGAAGCTGACCGGCATGCAGGCGGTGTTTGGCCGGGCGATCGATTACGACGGCGGCGAATATGGCCTGGCGTTTCTCTCGAAGTATCCGCTGCACGATGCCGTGATCTATCCGCTGCCGTCCGGCCAGCGCGAACAGCGCATCGCCTTCAGCGCCAAGGTTGACGTGCCGGAGTTCCCGGCGCCGATCACGCTGTTCAACGCCCACCTCGATACCAAGGAAGATCCGACGATGCGCCTGGATCAGGTGCGGGAGCTGAACGATCGCGCCATCGAAGTACGCGGTATCAAGCTGCTGTTCGGCGATATGAACGATGTGCCGAGCAGCGTGACCTGGCTGGAGCTGAGCCGCTATTGGAACGACATCATGCCTGACGGGCAGGACGGCCGCAGTTGGCCGGCGGAAAACGCCGAGATCAAGGTGGATTACATCTTCACCGGTAACGCGCAGCGCTGGCATCTGGACAGCCTGACGGTGCCGAACGCCAGCGGCGACTGGAACGGCGTGCATTGGCCGGCGGTGAGCGACCACCTGCCGCTGGTGGCGGAGATGCGCCTGACCGAGCAATAAACGGGGGGGGGGCATTCCATTGGGGCCGCGCTAAGCCACGGCGATCCGTGCCAGCCGCTCGACGGCGCTGCGGATCTCGCCCGGCGTCAGGGCCGAAAAGCCCAGCAGCCAGCCGTCGCGCTGCGCCTGCGCCGTCTGATATTGCGCCTTCAGCCCGGGCGTGAGGATGCCGAGCCGCCGCGCCTGTCGGCTGAGCGCCGCCTCCTGGCCGGGCGGCAGCCAGACGCTGAGCTGCAGGCCGCCGGTGGCGGGAGCGGGCGTGGCGAAGTGGCCGAGTTTTTCGCGTACTTCCGCCAGCAACACATCGCGCCGGCTGCGGTAGAGCTGGCGCATGTAGCGGATATGCGCGGCGAAGTGCCCCAAGTGGATGAATTCGGCGGTGACCGCCTGCATCAGCTGCGCGCTGTGGCCGTCATACACCGTACGCGCGGTGACGAACGCTTCAACCAGCGCGGGCGGGGCGATCAGATACGCCAACCGCAGTGAAGGGAACAGCGACTTGGAGAAGGTGCCAAGGTACAGCACTCGGCCACGGCGATCCAGGCCCTGCATCGCCGGTATCGGCAGGCCGTCGTAATGAAACTCGCTGTCGTAATCGTCCTCGATGATCCAGGCCTGTTGCCGCTCTGCCAGCGCCAGCAACGCCAATCGGCGCGCCAGGCTGAGCGCGGCGCCGGTCGGGTATTGGTGTGAGGGGGTCAGATAAATCAAACGAGGGTCGGGCAAGGAGGGTTCAGCACGCAGGCCGTCGCCGTCCACCGCGACCGGCGTCAGGGCGGCGCCGGCGCTGATAAAGGCGTTTCTTGCCCCGGTGTAACCCGGCTCTTCCATCCAGACGCTGTCGCCGCTGTCCAGCAGCAACGTGGCGATCAGCTGCAGCGCCTGCTGCGAACTGGTCAGCACGATAACCTGCCGTGCATCGCAGACCACGCCGCGCGTTTGGTTGACGTGGGCGGCAATCGCCTCACGCAGCGGTAAATAGCCCTGCGGGTCGCCGTAGCGCAGCAGGCTTTCTCCCTGTAGCCGCAGGCGCTGTGCGGTCAGCTGCTTCCACAAGGCCAGCGGAAACGCGCGCAGGTCCGGCGAACCGGCGGCGAACGCCTGTGGCTGCTGCGGATCGCGGCAGCCGCCGGTTTGCACGATCTGTTGGCCGCGCTGCGAAAGGCGCGGCATGCCGGAGCCGCTTGCCGGCGGCGGCGATTTGGCGATGGTAATCGCCACAAAGGTGCCCTGGCCGACGCGGCGCTGCAGATATCCCTCCGCCTCCAACTGACCGTAGGCCGCTTCGACGGTCACTCGCGAGAGGCTCAGATCGCTGGCCAGCACCCGGCTGGAAGGCAGGCGTTGCCCAACGTTCAATGCCCCTTGATGGATGGCCTGCCGCAGTGCGCCGCACAGGCGATCGCGCAGCGTGCCGGCGGTGTGGGGCGATTGCTGAAACAGCGTGACCAGCGAGTGCCGCATAATTGGCCTTATGATTTATGGAAAATGGGTATCAATCATAAGACCAAAATGAGGCACTATTGTCATCTGTCTTGATGCACGGGAGTGAGTGGTATGTCGAAAGAATCATTGGTGCTGGCTTTTCCACCGGCGGCGCCGGAAGAGAGCCTGGCTTACCTGGCGGCCAAGCTGAGCCGCTATGCGGATGCCTGGGACGTGGCGGAAGATCTGCGCAACGGCGTGGACGGGATAGTAGTGATCGACACCCGCGCAGAGGCGCTGTACGCCGCCGGGCATATCCCCGGGGCGATCAGCTTGCCGCATCGCCTGATGGATGAAGCCGGCACGGCGCAGCTGGATCGCCAAAAGGTGTACGTGACCTACTGCGACGGCATCGGCTGCAACGGTTCCACCAAAGGCGCCTACAAGCTGGCGAAGCTGGGATTCAGGGTGAAGGAGCTGATCGGCGGGCTGGATTTCTGGCTGCGCGACGGCCATCCGTTGGCCACCGGCGAACAGCCGGGATCGCTGCGCGATCGGGCGGCGGCTGAGGACTGCGGCTGCGCCTGAGGCGTTAAAACACCAGCGCCAGTACGATCGCCAGCGCCAGCAGCAGCAGGATCAGCGCCACGGCAGGCTTGCTGAGCGCTTTTTGCAGCGGCAGCGGCAGGGCGGCGATCAGCGGGTTGAGCAGCGGCTGCGGCTCGACGGGCTGGCTGACGATCGGCTGCGCCTGGCCGGCCTTCTCCAGGCGGCGGGCAAACAGCTGATGAATGGCGTCGCTCATTTGCGGATGCGTCAGCGGCGCATTGGCGCCGCAGTTGAAGCGCGTCTGGCAATAGTCGTTCATCTGCTGCAGCTCTTGCTCGTCCGCCGGCTGCTTGAGCGCCGCCAGCAGATTGTTCAGCGTCGGCGCGCTCTGCGGGCTGAGGGCCACCTTTACTTGCAAGAATTGGTTTAACAGCTGGAAGTGGCGCGCCGGCAGCGGATCGTTGGTTTTCACGCCCGCCAGATCAAACAGCGTTTGCCAGATTTTAGCCGGCGCTTCACCGGTGGCCGCGCTAAGTTTGGTGACCTGCTGCTGCAGGCTTTGATGCTCTGCGGGCAGCAGCGGGCGATCGCTGGTGGCGGTTTGCTGCGGCTGGGGAATGGCCAGGCCGCCGGTCTGCAACAGATTCAGCACCTGCTGCAGCTGCGGTGGGCTCAGCTGGCTCAGTACCGTGTGGCCGAACTGCTGGCGAATAAAGTCGCTGACCGCCTGGCGGTTGTTGCCCTGCGGCAGCAATTCGGCCAGCTGTTGCAATAGCTGGCGCCCGGCATGGTTTTGCTGCGCCTGCGTCAGGCGCGTTTGCAGCAGCTGTTCCGCCGGTTGAAAATGACGCGCCAGCAGTTCACCGCCGTTATCGGCGCCGAGATCGTGACGCAGAGTCGCCCAGATCTCCGCCGGCTTTGCCGGGCTGAGCGTCATGATTTTCACGATCAGCTTTTCCAGCGTCGTGCGCTGCGCCGGAGAGAGGGGTTGATCGTCAGTGGCCGCCGTTTTGCCCGGGGAGGGAGGGCGTTCGCCGGCGATTGGGGTGCCCGGCCCACTCAAAGGTTGCATATCACCAGTCCTTCGCTGTGTATCCCCGCAGAATGCCTGGAGGAGAGAATCATCATCGTACCCGGCGAAAAGCACAGGCTTACCCACTATGATACCTATAAATCGCCGCCATCAATACCGTCGCTCAGACATTTCTTTACCGACAAAACGTTGCTAATCGCGCCCGCGCCGCTAAGATAGCCCCAGACCCGAACGTGAGGATGGCATGGTTAAACGGCAGCGGATTGCAAAATGGTTTTTATGCCTGGCTTGCCTGGTGGTGCTGACGTGCATGACCCAGCGCATGGCGGGCCTGCATGCGCTGCAGCAAACGCTGGGGATCCCGGCGGCCACTGCCGTTCAGTCCGGTGATACCGCCGCCGAAGCGCAGCCGACGCCCTGTGAGCTGAGCGCCAAGTCATTGCTGGCCGCGCCGCCGGTGATGTTCGAAACCGTGCTGTTCGGGCTGGGTCTGCTGCTGGCGCTGTTGGCGCCGACCATCGCCGCGCGCCTGCGCATTCCTCCTCCCCGCGCCATTTCACCCCCCACCCTCAGGGTGCACCTTCGATTATGCGTCTTCCGTGAATGAGTTAATCGCCCGTTTTTCGCGGTGATTTAATCATTTATGGAGAATTAACATGTTGAAAATTATCAGGCTGGCCTGTGCTTGCCTGTTTATGCTGTGGCTACCTGCCTTGCAGGCGGCGGACAGCGGCTGGCTGCAAAATCCGGCCAACGATCATGCCAAGGTGCGGCTGCGCGCCGACACGTCACAGCCGGGGGAAACCCGCCTGCTGCTGTCGGTCGAGCTGCAAAAGGGCTGGAAAACCTACTGGCGTTCCCCTGGCGAAGGCGGCATCGCGCCGGCTATCGTCTGGCAGGGCAACCCGCCGCCGGCGACCTGGCACTGGCCGACGCCGCAGCGTTTCGAAGTGGCCGGCATTTCCACCCAGGGCTATCACGATCGGGTCACGCTGCCGATCGTGATGTCAGGCCCGGTATCCGGCCCGCTGGCGGGCACCCTGACGCTGTCCACCTGCAGCAACGTCTGTATTCTGACCGACTACCCGTTCAGTCTGGATCTGACGACGCCGAACGATCCGCAGTTTAACCACGACTTCGCGCAGGCGATGGGGCAGGTGCCGATCGCCGCCGGGGTGGCGGAGAGCGTCAAGGCCGGTTACCGCAACGGCGAGCTGCAGATTGCCGCCGAGCGCGCCGCCGGCTGGCAACAGCCCGCGCTGTTCTTCGATACGCTGGCGGATGCCGATCTCGGCAAGCCGCAGGTCGAGACCGACGGCGCTCAACTGTTGGCGCGGGTGCCGGTCAGCGACGGTTGGGGCGATGCGGCGCCGGATCTGCACGGCAAAACGCTGACGCTGGTGATCGACGACGGCGGCATGGCGCAGCAGATTACGCTGCCGATTGGCGATCCGCTGGCCGCGCCCGTCGGTGCGGCGTTCCCGCTGTGGCAGGCGGTATTGATGGCGCTGGCGGGCGGGTTAATCCTCAACCTGATGCCGTGCGTGCTGCCGGTGCTGGGCATCAAGCTCGGCTCCATCCTGCAGGTGGAGCATCGCGATCGGCGCAGCGTACGCTTGCAGTTCCTGGCGTCGTCGCTGGGTATCGTCGCCTCGTTTATGGCGCTGGCCCTGTTGATGACGCTGCTGCGGCTCGGCAACCATGCGCTCGGCTGGGGCATTCAGTTCCAGAATCCGTGGTTTATCGGCTTTATGGTGCTGGTGACGCTGCTGTTCAGCGCCAACCTGTTTGGCCTGTTCCACCTGCGCCTCTCGTCCGATCTGAACACCTCGCTGGCTACCCATAACGGGCAGGGGCTGAGCGGCCATTTCTGGCAGGGCGCGTTCGCCACGCTGTTGGCGACGCCGTGCTCGGCGCCGTTTCTCGGCACGGCAGTGGCCTTCGCGCTGGCGGCGTCGCTGCCGGTGCTGTGGGGCATGTTCATCGCACTCGGCATCGGCATGAGCCTGCCGTGGCTGCTGATCGCCGCCTGGCCGTCGCTGGCGCTGCGCTTGCCGCGCCCCGGCCGCTGGATGAATACCGTCAAGCTGGCGATGGGGCTATTGATGCTGGCGTCGTCGCTGTGGCTGCTGAGCCTGTTGAGCAACCATATCGGCGTGCAGGCCACGCTGTGGCTGGGGGCGTTGGCGCTGCTGGCGTTGCTGCTGGCGGTGTGGCGTCAACAGGGCGCACGGTTGGCGGCCAAGCTGGCGGCGGGCACGTTGGTGCTGGCGGGCGTGGCCTTGCTGGCCGGATCGCTGACCGCCGGCCTGTGGCGCCAGCCGTTGCAGGATCGGGTGCAGTGGCAACCGCTGAGCGAACAGGCGATTACCGAAGCGCTGGCCCAGCATAAGCGGGTGTTCGTCGACGTGACCGCCGACTGGTGCGTGACCTGTAAAGCCAACAAATTCAATGTGCTGTTGCGTGATGACGTGCAGCGCGCGCTGAGCGCCGACGACGTGGTCGCGCTGCGCGGCGACTGGAGCCGCCCGTCGGCCGACATCAGCGCCTTCCTGCAAAAGCGCGGCAGCGTCGCCGTGCCTTTCAACCAAATCTATGGCCCCGGCAGCCCGGAGGGCGAGGTGTTATCCCCGCTGTTGACCCGTGACGCCGTGCTGCAAACCCTTTCCCATGCCAAAGGAACCGAACAATGAAAAAGCTACTGATTTTACTGATGGTCATCGCCGCCCCGGTGTGGGCCGCCGAGCCTTTCACTCCGGCACAAGAGGCGCGTATCAAAGAGATGATCCGCGAAACGCTGGTGTCCAACCCGGACATTCTGGCGCAGGCGGTGGACGCCTGGCAGCAGCAAACCGCCGGCCAGCAGATCAGCCAGGCTATCAAGCAGAACGCCAAAACGCTGTATCAGGATCCGGCTAGCCCGCGCCTGGGCGCCGCCAACCCCAAACTGACGCTGGTGACCTTTACCGACTATAACTGCCCGTACTGCAAGCGTTTCGATCCGATGCTGGAGAAGATCGTCAAGCAATACCCGGACGTGGCTCTGGTGGTGAAACTGCTGCCGTTCAAGGGCGAAAGCTCGGTCAGTTCGGCGCGCGTGGCGCTCACCACCTGGCAACAGCACCCGGATCAATTCTGGGCCCTGCACCAGCGGCTGATGGCGAAAAAGGGCTTCCACGACAACGCCAGCATCGCCGCCGCGCAAGAGAAAACCGGCGTCAAGGCGGTGGCGCCCAGCGAACAGAGCATGACCACGCTGCGCACCAACATGGAATTGGCGGAGCAACTGGGCGTGCAGGGGACGCCGGCGACGCTGATCGGCGATCGGATGCTGCCGGGGGCGGTATCCTATGAAGAGCTGGAAGCGATGGTGAAACAGCAGCTGGCGAAGGCCAACAATGGCTAAGCTCAAGCGCTGGGGGCGCGAGTTGCTGCTGCTGGCGCTGATCGCGCTGGCGGTGGTGACGGTGATGGATTGGCTGAACGCGCCGCAGGCGCCGCCGGCCTTCGATGCCCAGACCCTGACCACGCTGGATGGCGAGAGTGTGTCGTTGGCGCAGCTCAGCCATGAGCGGCCGCTGCTGGTTTACTTCTGGGCCAGCTGGTGCGGCGTCTGCCGTTTCACCACGCCGGACGTCGCCCGTTTGCAGGCGGCGGGCGGCAACGTGCTGACCGTCGCGCTGCGCTCGGGCGACGATGCCCAGGTGAAACACTGGCTGGCGCGCAAACGGCTGGCGCTGCCGGTGGTCAACGATCCGGCCGGTACGCTCTCGGCGCAGTGGCAGATTGGCGTGACGCCGACCTTCGTGGTGGTCTCGCAGGGCAAGGTGGTGCAGAGCACCACCGGCTGGACCAGCTACTGGGGGATGAAGCTGCGGCTGTGGTGGGCCGCACAATAGGATTAAATTAATATTTAATTATTTCAATAGAAATAATTAAAGTGATTTGTGTTCTATTTTGTGCAATCACTTTTGATTGCACAAGTTTTTTTTTGTATTCTATCGTTGTGAAATTATAGTTAAATGTGAGGATGGAATGTTTGGTAAAATAAAGCTTGGCTCTCGTTCTTTATCTAGTTTGAAATTGGATGAGCTCAATCCTAGGCTTATTGGATATAGAAAAAGAGGGAAGATTGGTACCGAGAAAAATATAATATCCACGTTGGTTAATCATTATGATGTTATGAGTCTGTGTAGATCTATATTGCAGAATGGGTTTCAGCCGGATGAAGTGTTAATTGCTATTCCGGACGATTCTGGCTCCTCAAAAAGAATAGTCGTTGAAGGAAATAGAAGGCTATCTGCTTGTAAAATACTGAAAAAACCCGAATTATTAAAGGGGACCAATTATGAAGGTCAAATAAACAGAATAAAGAAACATAAGAACTATTTGTATGTAATTGATACGATAAAGAAGATAAATATTGTTGAGCTTAATAATCGTGCTTCAGCTAGGTCGTACATAGCATCAAAACATACAAAAGAGTCGATAAAAAGATGGAGTGTTTATACGCAGGGTGCATATTATATTGACCTCTTGAATGAATGCAGTTCTGTTCAAGAACTAAGGGGTATGATAAACAACACTGTTTCCATCTCTAGAATAAAAACTGTAATACTTTTTTCTCGTATTGCAGATTATATTGTAGATCTCAATGACTTGTCTCTAGATGAGAAGGCATTAATACTTGAAGATATTGATAATATTAAAGTTGAAGCCATTCTTAGGTTGATGCAACGCTCTGATTTTAAAGAAAAGATAGCGAGGGTAAAAATAGATGATAGGGGAGGGATGGTTTTAAATGGAATCAGTCATGATGCATTTGATGTGATATTGGCCAAATTGGCTAGAGATTCCAATTTTGAAAAAACTCTTACTACACGTCAAGAGAACTCTAAAGAGATGCAAGATTACCTGTTAGAGTTGGAGTCTTTAATATCAAGCTTTGACAAGCCAGATGTTTATTCTGACGAGCCTGGAACTTCAGAGGATATTGACCTTGGGCTTTTTAGTAATGAAGATGATGATAGTGATGATTTGTTAGAAAGTAATAATGATAATAACTCAACGCAACCAAAACCTGACGATGGGAATACAAAAAGAATAAGGGTAAGTTACAAACTTTTGAACAAAAAAACGCTGTTAATTACTGATTATTATAAGCTAAATTCACTCATAGAAGAGGCAAAGAAAATCAATTGCATGACATATAAACATGCCTCTGTGCTACTTAGTCGTACTATTATACAGGTTATGTTGACTATTCATATTAAATCGACGGAGTTGCATGATGATTATAAGAAAAATGCAAAACACAAATATTTAGAGCTCGATAGTTTGCTTGAATATTATATTTCTAACACAAGCAAGCTGATCCAGGATGATGTAAAGTTAATAAAAGAAGCAATTAAAAATTTCAAAAACGATGGCAAGAATATTGCGAATTTGGCAACACACAGTGATAAAGATATTCTTACTGAGTTAGAAGTAAAGCATATCCAAGCTAAGCTACAAATTCTTGCTGATCATTTTTTAAAAGTATTTATAGATTCAAAAAATGAAGTTTTAGCTGTATAATGTATAAGGATTTTTAAAAATGGTGATGATTTATGCAGGTATATGAGAAAGAAACATTAGAAATGCTTAATAAACAGTCTATTAGGCGTAGCCTAGGGATGCCTGTCATTCCTTCTGATGTTTCACCATTTCGCTATCCTGGTGGAAAAGGCAAGCTCTCAAAGTTTCTTGCCTTATTTATCATCACAAATCAACTTCAAGGATGTAAATTGGTTGAACCTTTTTGCGGTGGGGCTGGAGGAACTTTGCCTCTGTTGCTTACAGGTTTAGTCGATAAACTTGTTCTTAATGATGCCAACCCAGCTGTTTCTGCTTTTTGGGAGACGCTCAAGCTTAATCCTGACGCTTTAATCAATCGGGTGGAAAAAGAAGAAATAAGCATAAATAGATGGCATCATTGGAGGGAAGTCTATTTTGAGAGAAATAATGTTTCTCAAGAGGAAAAAGGTTTTTCTGCTCTGTTTCTAAATAGAACAAACCGTTCTGGCATGTTTCATGCGGGCCCTATTGGTGGGCGGGCACAATTAGGCGATTATTTACTTAATTGCCGCTTCACTCGCTCAACACTAATTAATCGGATAAAAAAAATTGTAGCTGTATCTGATAAGCTGATAGTCACAAATAAAGATGCTATTGATGCTATATCTCGACTGTCTGCTAATGACTTTATATATGCCGATCCTCCATATGTTAAAGAAGGTAAGAATATTTATAATGCCTTCTGCTTTTCTGAAGTTCAACACCAACGATTTGCTAGCTCTTTGAAGCGAAAAAAAGCACATTGGTTACTTTCCTATGATGACCATCCACTTGTTCATAGGTTTTACTCCAAGTCAGGGATAAACATTATTGAGTTAGGATATGCCATCAATAAAGCTCGAGTTGGTCAAGAGCTTTTAATAGCATCTGCAAATTTAAGACAGCCTATTATTGCCAATGTGTCGAGCTTTGATAAAACCACAATGGATAATAATGATGTATTGCTACATCGAGCTGAAGGTAAAACCTAGCAATATTAAATCAAAGTTTTTATTAAAGTGATTTTAATATTTTATTTCACTACTTTAACACCTCCTCAATCGCCCGGCACAGCCGGGCGATACCTTCTTCAATCTGCGGCGGTGAGTTGGCGGCG
Source organism: Serratia sp. CY27727 (assembly GCF_052169275.1). Classification (NCBI taxonomy): domain Bacteria; kingdom Pseudomonadati; phylum Pseudomonadota; class Gammaproteobacteria; order Enterobacterales; family Yersiniaceae; genus Serratia; species Serratia sp. CY27727. Next base: position 147,289 of record NZ_JBJNLB010000002.1, read on the forward strand.
AAGTTCAGCCGCAGGCCGTGCGCGCCCAGCTGTTCCTGCGCATAAAAGCATTCGCCGCGTGCGAAGGTTACGCCGTGCCGCCAGGCGACCGGCATCAGTTCGGTGGTGGTCACCGTCGCCGGCAGCGTCAGCCAGATAAATAAGCCCCCCTGCGGCGTTTCGAAGCGGCACCCCGGCGGCAGCCGCCGTTGCAAGGCATCAATCATCACCTCCAGATGGCGGCGGTAGACGCGCCCGGCGCGCCGCAGCTGCTTGTCGTAACGGCCGACGGTGACGAACGCGTCCAGCGCCCGCTGGATCAGGCTGGAACTGGTGAAGCTGTCGACGTGTTTCAGCCTGGCGAAACGCTGATAGTGTTCGCTGTCCGCCACCAGATAGCCGATGCGCATGCTGGGCAGCAGCATTTTGGAGAAGGTGCTGACGTAGATCACCGCGCCCGGCTGCGCCAGCGCGCGCAGCGACGGCAGCTGTTTGCCCTGATAACGCAGATCGCCGACGAAGTCGTCTTCCAGGATCACCACGCCGGCCTGTTGAGCGATCGCCAGCAGGCGTCGCCGCCGCGCCTCGCTCAGGCAGCGGCCGGTCGGGTTGTGGAAGTTGGGGATGGTGTAGATCAGTTTGGGGCGGTGGCGTTCTAACAATTCCGGCAGCAAATCCACCCGCATGCCGTGTCGGTCGCCCGGTACGGTGACGATATTGACGCGGTGCTGGCGCAGCAGGCCCAGCGCTTCGGCGTAGGTCGGCTCTTCGACGATCGCCGTATCGCCCGGCGCCAGCAGGCTTTGCACCACCAGGCTGATGGCGTGCTGCGAGCCGTTGGTGATCAGCACCTGTTCCGCCTGCGTGGGGATGCCCTGTGCGCTGAGAATGCGGCTCAGCGTATCGCGCAGCGGGTAGTAGCCGCAGTATTCCCCGTAGCTGAAGGCCTCTTCCGCGTGGCGGCTGAGCACCGACAGCAGCACTTTGCGAAACGCCTCCAGCGGAAACACCTTAGGGCTGCCGACGCCGGCGGCGAAGTTGATCAGCCCCTCCGGCAGCGGGGCGTCGGCGCAGCCGTCCAGCCGCGAGGTGAGGGTGGTGAAGCTCTCCAGCGGGAAAGGGGCATCGCTGCTCGGCCGGGCCGGGCGCGTTTGCGCCTGCGGGTGCGCGACATAGGCGCCGCTGCCGCGCCGCTGATGCAAAAAGCCCTTGGCCGCCAGTTCGGCGTAGGCGTTATCCACCGTTAAACGGCTGACCGCCAGTTCGGCCGCCAGCGTGCGCGTCGAGGGCAGTTTGTCGCCATCGACGAATACGCCGGTGAGGATGGCGCGCCGCAGCGCTTCTTCGATCTGTAAATAGAGCGGAACGTCCTGCTCGCGATCCAACGGGATATGCATGGGAAATTGGCCCGGTTATGGAGAGAGATTTTTACTATACCCCATGTCAACAGGGCTTCAAGCGCAGAAAAGTGGCCTGCATGACAACGCCGCAAAGTGGCTATAGTGAGAAAAAATGGCCGCGTTACACTGTGCGCCTGAGCATTTATGTCGCCATTTTTCCGAGGATCTCATGTCATTACCGTCAGGCGTTTCCGCCCGGCCGGCGCTGCCCGGCGCGCGCCTCTTTCAGGGCAGCAGCCAGGGTTACGTCATCGCCATTATCAGCGCCATGCTGCTGGCCTTTACCGCCATCATCATCCGCGCGCTGACCGAGTACTATCACCTGCCGACCTTCGTGCTGGCGTTCTGGCGCGCGGCGCTGGTGGCGCTGGTGCTGTTGCCGCTGCTGTTGCTGGTGAAACCGCAGTGGGCGCGCCTGCGCCGTAAACAGGTGGCATTCTACGCGCTTTACGGGCTGCTGCTGGCGCTGTTCAACAGCCTGTGGACGCTGTCGGTGGCGCTGAACGGCGCATCGGTGGCGACCATTCTGACCTACTGTTCGGTGGGCTTTACCGTGTTCCTCGGCTGGGTGATGTACAGCGAACGCCTGACGCTGCGCCAATTGCTGGTGATCGCCATCAGCCTGGGCGGCTGCTTCCTGGTCAGCAACGGCGACAGTATGGGGAACAGCCACTTCGATCTGTTGGGGCTGCTGGTGGGGATGCTGTCGGGCATCGGCTATACCCTGTATACCCTCGGCGGGCGGGTGGCCAGCGAACGCGGCTATCCGGTGTGGAACACCATCCTGTACGTGTTCGGTTTTTCGGCGCTGTACCAATTGGTGTTCAACGCGGCGCTGACGGCGTTCCCGCTGGCGGCGTTCCACGGCATGGCCGGCTCCCTGTGGTTCCTGTCGCACGGCGCGCAGGGCATTCAGTGGAGCGGCTGGCTGTTGCTGCTGGCGCTGGCCGCCGGGCCGACGCTGCTGGGCTTCGGGCTGTACAATATCAGCCTGAAAACGCTGCCGCTGGCGGTGGCCAACCTGATCCTGTCGCTGGAGCTGGTGTTCACCGCGGTGATCGCCTATTTCCTGCTGGGGGAAAACATGAATCAGCTGCAGCTGCTGGGCAGCGCGCTGGTGATGGGCGGGGTGCTGCTGTTGAAAAGCAAGACCGCCGAGGCGTGATCGGCTACCATTACGCCTCGCAAGAGAGGCGGCAATGATGAATAACCCGAGATTGAAACGAGCGCTTATCGCTTGAATGGCCGTGTTGAGTGAACGACAACACGGCCACAGACATTCCGTTCCGTGGCTTTTATTCCCGTAACCAGAGAATACGCCATGTCCGAAAAACACTGGTCCAACACCGAGCTGCTGCATCAGACGGTGACCAACCCGAATATTATCGTCAAAGGCACCCACAGCTACTACAGCGACTGCTGGGATAACGGCTTCGAACGCTCGGTTGTGCGCTATCTGCACGGCGACGCGGTCAGCCGGCAATGGCAGCCGCTGGGCGACATAGACCGCCTGCTGATCGGCGATTACGTGTGCATCGCGGCCGAAGCGGTGATCCTGATGGGCGGCAACCATACCCATCGCATCGATTGGCTGAGCCTGTATCCGTTTATGGCAACCATCAAGCAGGCGTACCGCCCCAAAGGCGATACCCGGCTGGGCGACGGTTGCTGGATCGGCATGCGGGCGATGCTGATGCCGGGAATCTCGATAGGTGAGGGGGCGATCGTCGCCGCCGGCAGCGTGGTGGCCGGCGATGTTGAGCCTTATGCCATCGTCGGCGGTAATCCGGCGAGGTTTATCCGTTGGCGGTTCGCGCCGGAGGTCATCGCGCGGTTGCTTGCCTTGCGCCTCTATGACTTGTCGGAGGCGGACTTTACGGTGATTCAGCCCCTGCTCGCCGATGGCGATATCGATGCGTTGGAAAGGGGAATTGCGGCCTTGCGCCGTTAAACGAAACGGGCGGGGATTCCCCGCCCGTTTCGCGTTACTCGGCCTTGGCCTCGATCGCCGATTGGCGGCGTTTGCGCATCAGGCGCAGCAGCGGCGGCAGCGCCAGTACCGCGACCGCCAGCACCAGCAGCGTTTGCGCGATGCTGCTGCTCCACAGGATGCCGAACTCGCCGTTGCTGATCGACAGCGCGCGACGCAGATTCTGCTCCAGCATCTCACCCAGCACGAAGCCCAGAATCAGCGGCGACATCGGGAAGTGCATTTTCCGCAGGATGTAGCCGAACACGCCCAACCCGACCATCAGCAGCAGGTCGAAGGTGGTGCTGTGCACCGCATAAACCCCCACCGCCGAAACCGCGGCGATCGCCGGCACCAGGAACCACAGCGGGATGGTCAGCATGCGGGTGAACAGGCCGACCAGCGGCAGGTTCATGATCAGCAGGATGACGTTGGCGATCAGCAGCGCCGCGATCAGCCCCCAGACGATATCCGGCTGTTCGGTGAACATCGCCGGGCCGGGGGTGATGTTATACAGCGTCAGCGCGCCCATCATCACCGCCGTGGTGCCGGAACCCGGCACCCCCAGCGTCAGCATCGGAATGAACGAACCGCAGGCCGAGGCGTTGTTGGCCGCTTCCGGCGCCGCTACGCCGCGGATGTCGCCCTTGCCGAAGGTGTCGCTGTTGCCGCTGATTTTCTTCTCGGTCATGTAGGTCAGCGCGCTGGCGATAGTGGCGCCGGCGCCCGGCAGAATGCCGACGAAGAAGCCGATCACCGACGAGCGCAGGGTAGGGCCTGCGCACTGCGCCGCCTCTTTGCGGTTGAACAGCAACCGGCCGGTTTTACGCACCAGCTTTTGTCCGGCGCTGGTGCTTTCCAGCATCAGCAGGATTTCGCTGACCGAGAACAGGCCGATCACCACCACGATAAACTGCACGCCGTCAGAGAGGTGCACGCTGTCGAAGGTAAAGCGGTAAACGCCGGTATTGGCGTCGACGCCCACCGTCGCCAGCCCCAGGCCGATCAGCGCCGCCAGCAGCGATTTCAGCGGGTTCTGGCTCATCATGCTGCCGAGGCAGGCGATGGCGAACACCATCAGGGCGAAATACTCCGCCGGGCCGAAGGCCAGCGACCAGCGGGCCAGCAGCGGCGCGAACAGGATGATGCCGCCGATGGCGATCATCGAGCCGACGAACGAGCTGACCGCCGAGATGGACAGCGCCACGCCGGCGCGCCCCTGCTGCGCCATCGGGTAGCCGTCCAGCGCGGTCATGATCGCCGCCGCGTCGCCCGGCACGTTGAGCAGAATCGACGAGATGCGCCCGCCGTACTCGCAGCCGATATACACCGTCGCCAGCAGGATCAGCGCCGATTCGGCCGGCAGCTTGAGGGCAAACGCCAGCGGCAGCAGGATCGCCACGCCGTTGATCGGCCCGAGGCCCGGCAGCAGGCCGACGATGGTGCCGACGAAGCAGCCGATCAGGGCGATAATCAGGTTCTGCGGCACCAGCGCCACTTCGAACCCTTGGGTCAAATACATCCAGGTATCCATCATCGCTCCCGTTAGCTCAGCCAGGCGCCGAGCGGCAGTGTGACATCAAGAAGGCGGTCAAAGGCGTAATACAGCACTGCGCCCATGACGACGCCGGAGATCGCCGCCGCCGGCAGGCTGGCCTGAAACAGCAGGCCGATGCTGAACGTCAGCAGCGCGGTCGCCAGCGGGAAGCCCAGCCATTCAAAGCCCCAGGCATACAGCACCAGGGTGATCACCAGCACCAGCAGCCGCTGCAGCACCTTGTTGTGCGGCCACTCCACCGCCTGCGGGCGGCGCAGCAACAGCAGGGCCGAGCACAGCGCCATCAGGCTGAGGATCGCCAGCGGGAACGGGCGCGGCCCCAGCGGTTCATAGCTGTATTCGCTTTGGATGCCCCAGCCGATGAACAGCCCGCCGATACACAGCAGCAGCCAAAAGCCGGCAAAAATACGATCGCTCATGGTTTTCCCCTGCGGTTATTTGGCCAGGCCGAACACTTTCGCCTGCTCACGGTACTGGGCAACCTGATTCTTCACGTAGGCGTCCAGCTCTTTGCCAGTCATGTTGAATTCGAACAGGCCGCGCAGATCGCGCTGCTGCTTGAATTCGTCGGTCGCCATCATTTTCTGGAAGGTGTCGATCCACCACTGATACTCTTCATCGCTGACTTTCGGCCCGACGTAGAAGCCGCGAATAATCGGCCACACCAGGCTGTATCCCTGTTCTTTGGCGGTCGGAATGTCGGCCAGTTGGCCCGGCAAACGTTGCTCGGCATACACCGCCAGGACGCGGATCTTGTCGCCCTGCAGGTAAGGCACCATCTCGCTTAGATCACCGGAGACCGCCTGGATATGGTTGCCGAGCAGCGCGGTAACCGGCTCGCCGCCGCCTTCGAACGCCACGTAGCGCATCTTGCGCGGATCCACGCCGACTTCGCGCGCCAGCAGCGCGGTTTTCATCCAGTCCTGGCTGCCGATGGAGGCGCCGGCGCCGAATACCACGCTGTTGGGATCTTTTTGGAAGGCGTCCATCAGGTCTTTCAGGGTTTTGTAAGGCGAGTCGGCGCGCACCGCGATCATGCCGTAGTCGGTACCGACCGCCGCCAGCCATTTCACGTCGTCCACGTTGTAGCGGCCGAACTTGCCCTGGGCCAGATTGAGCAGCGAACCGCCGGAGAAGGCCACCACGGTGCCGAACTCCGCCGGGCGCTGCGCGACGATGGCGTTGTAGGCCACCGCGCCGACGCCGCCGGGCATATAGGTGACGCGCATCGGTTTATCGATGGCCTTGGTGTCCTGCAGCGACACCTGAATCAGCTTGCAGGTCAGATCGAAGCCGCCGCCGGGCTTGGCCGGCGCGATGCATTCGGTGCGTTTGGGCGCTTCCACGGCAAAGGCCTGATTGGCTGCCAGCAGCAGGGCGGCGGCGGTAAAGGTACGGGTCATTATTTTTTTCATTGTGACTTGCCCTCGGTATTGTTCTGATTGTGAAATCCCGCCGGGTGCGGTTGCAGGATTGTTAAAACAACAACCTTTCATTTACCTTTCAGTGGCCGGAAAAGTTTCCAGTCTGTGATTAGGGTCTCTTGTCGCCGGCGAATAACGGATGCGCTACCATAGAAAAGCGGGCAAGAACAGGGCGCAAAACCGGGCAAAATCCTGCGTAATATCAGGTTTGCCGTTCTGCTTTCGCGATAAAATCACGATCGGTGAAATGAATAGAGACGCAGTGATATGTTTTCGTTAGGGAAATTGTTTGGTGGCAGGGACAGCGCCAAAGTAGGTGCGATTAAACGGTTGCCTGAGGTTTACGCTGAAATGACGGGAAAAACCGGGCAGTGCCGTTTAAAGCGACTGCGTGCCGACGTTGGCGTTTTTGAGCTGCATTTCGTCAACGCCGACGGTGAAAAATATGCTTGCCAGATGACCGCCTGCGTGACCGGCATCGATCTGGTGTTTGCCGTCAACAACCGCTCCGTGCTGGTTTCTTCACCGTTTACCGCCGACAAACTGCGCCCGGTGCTGGACATCGCCGTTGCCGATAGCCCCATTCCGCTGATCTGACTCCGCCCTGCGATCGCGCCCCATACGCATAATTGTGTGCCAGCTCCCAAAACTGGCGGCGCGGCGCTCTTTTATCCCCTTATTTTCCATGCCATTCTCTGTTATCGGCCTGTTAACAGGCGCCGTGTCGGCGTCAGGTTGTTCAGGTAAATCAATGGAATGGGAACATGCGACTGTTATTGGTTGAAGATCACCCCGAGCTGTCTCACTGGTTGCAAAAGGCGCTGACTGGCGCCGGCTTTGCCGTTGACGTCGCCCCGGACGGCGTGGCGGCGGATCACCTGCTGCTCAACGAACGCTATGCGCTCGCGGTGCTGGATGTGGCGCTGCCGCGTATGAACGGCCTGGATTTGCTGGCGCGCCTGCGCAAGCGCGGGCAGGATCTGCCGGTTCTGCTGCTGACGGCACGCACCGACGTGGCCGACCGGGTGAAAGGCCTGAATCTGGGGGCGGACGATTACCTCACCAAGCCGTTCGAACTGGACGAGCTGGAAGCGCGCATCCGGGCGCTGCTGCGCCGCAGCGTCGGCGCCCCGCAGCCGGCGTTGCAGTACGGCGCGTTGACCTATCACGACGAAGGCTATTTTCTGCTGGAGGGCAAGCCGCTGGCGCTGACGCCGCGCGAACTGGCGGTGCTGACCGCGCTGATGCACCGGCGCGGCCGCCCGGTGGCCAAGCAACAGCTGTTCGAACAGGTGTTCACGCTGTCCGACGAAGCCAACCCGGAGAGCATCGAGCTTTACGTACACCGCCTGCGGAAAAAGCTGCAGGGCAGCGACGTGGCGATCGTCACGCTGCGCGGCCTGGGCTACAGCCTGGAGCTGTGCAATGCGGTGGTTTAACGCGCCGCGTTCGCTGTTCTATCAACTGCTGCTGTTTTTTGGCCTGCCGTTGCTGGCGTTGGGCGGCATCTCTATCTACACCCACTATTTCAGCGCCATGAGCGCCGCCACCCTGGCTTACGATCGCACGCTGCTGGCGTCGGCGCGCACCGTGGCGGAGCGGCTGGTGGTGCGCGAAGGCAAGCTGGCGGTCGATGTGCCCTATGTGGTGCTCGACAGCTTCGAGCGCAACATGAACGATCAGCTGTATTACGAGGTGATTTCGCCGCAGGGGAAAAGCATTTCGGGCTATGACGATTTGCCGCCTTTGCCGCCCCATATCCCGCGCTCCACGCTCTACCCGGCGCTGGTGCATTTTTACGATGCGGAATACCTCGGCCGGCCGATCCGCGTGGCGGCGCTGTTTCAACCGGTCAACGAGTCGGGGGTGAGCGGCATGGCGACCATTTTGGTGGCGGAAACCCTGGAGTCGCGCCGTTACCTGGCGCGGCAGATGATGATCGCGGCGCTGTTGAGCCAGGGCACGGTGGTGGTGTTGACCCTGATCCTGGCGTTCGCGCTGCTCAAGCGGGTGTTGAAACCGATGCGTAAACTCTCCGGCATCATGCTGCGGCGCGATCCGGGTGAGCTGACGCCCTTGCCGCGGGTATTGCCATGGTCGGAGATGCAGCCGCTGCTGGTGGCGTTCAATCGTTACATCGAACGGCTGCGGCTGATGGTGGCGCGTCAGGAACGTTTCAGCGCCGACGCCTCCCACCAGCTGCGCACGCCGCTGGCGGTGTTGAAGACTCAGGTCGGGGTGGCGCTGGCCAGCGATCGGCCGCAGCAGTGGCGTGAAAGCCTGCAGGCGATGAGCGCGACGCTGGATAATACCGTGGCGCTGACCGATCGCCTGCTGCACCTCTCACGCCTGAAGGCCAGCGAGCACCAGGCCGAGCGCCAGCTGCAGCCGGTCAATCTGGCGCAGGTGCTGCGCGACGCCTGCTTTTCCCGCTTGCCGCAGGCGCGCAGCAAACAGATCGATCTGGGTTTCGAAGGCGAGGCGGCGTGTCAGGTGGCGGGGGAGCCGCTGCTGTTGGCCGAACTGTGTGCCAATCTGCTGGACAATGCGCTGAAATACACGCCGCGTCAGGGGATAGTGACCGCCCGCCTCACTCAGGATAAGGCGGCGGGGGAAGGCGTGCTGGAGATTGAAGACAGCGGCCCCGGCATCGCCTTGCAGGATAAGGCGCTGGCGTTGCAGCCGTTTCACCGGCTGGACAACGTGGGCGATCAGCCGGGCGCCGGCCTGGGGCTGGCACTGGTGAAGGACATCACCGCCTATCACGGCACCCGCCCGGAGCTGCTGAGCTCCGCCGCGCTGGGCGGCCTGTTGGTGCGGGTGCGCTTCAGGCTGCTGCCTTAAGCCTGTTCTTTGCAGGACTCGACGTTGGCCGCCGGGGCTTTGGTTTTACGCGTCAGCGGCGTGCGCAGCCGCTGCGACAGGATAACGCCCAGCAGGGTGATGCCGCCGCCGATCAGGTGGTAACCGTGCAACTGCTCATGCAGGAACAGCACGGCGATAGCGGCGGTAAACACCGGCGCCAGGTTCATGAAGATCGAGGCGGTGTTGGCGCCTAGGCGCATCACGCCCTGGATCCACAGGAACGGGGCGATGATCGAAGCCGGAATGCCGGCGAACAGCACCAGCGGCAGGTTATGGCCATTCAAGCCGACATCCTGCGCCATCAGGAAATTAGGCAGCAGCAGCAGCACGCCGAATAGGATCTGCACGTACAGCGATTGCCAGTTCGGCAGCGCGATGGCCCAGCGTTTGGTCAACACGCCATACAGCGCGTAAGAGGCGGTGGCGAGCAGCATCATCAATTCCCCCTTGCCGATACCGTGCTGCAGCAGCACGCCGGGCTGGCCGCCGCTGACCAGCCAGATCAAACCGCCGAAGGAGAGTATGCTGCCGAGCAGTACGCCGACGGTCGGGGCAATGCGCAGCAGCACGATGCTGATCAGGATGGTCAGCAGCGGGATCAGCGACACGATGATGCCCATAAACAGCGCGCTGACGCTGTGCGCCGCGTAATAGGCCAGGCTTTGATACAGCACCATGCCCAGCAGGCCGAGGATCATCAGCTTCCACCAGTTGGCGCGCACCTGCGCCCAGTTGCGCAGCACGCCCGGCAGCACGAACGGCGTCAGGGCAATCAGCGCCAGCAGCCAACGGTAGAGCGAAATGGCCGCCGGATCGATGGCGGTGGCGGAGAGTTTGCTGACGACGGCGTTAATCGACCAAATCAGCACGGCCAACAGCGGGAAGAGCATATTCATGATAATTATTCTCAATAACGTCCAACATGCTGGCTAGTCTACGCGTGTCCGGTTTATCATATATAGCGATATCCAGACAAAAATTGGCGTAAACAAGACAAATCACGGGACGAAACCATGCCAGAAATCCGCCATTTCCCCGAGTCGCTGATCCCGGCACCCAACCCGGTGCAGTTCCGCTGCGAGGAGTTCAATGCGCGCACCGAATTCCAGCCGCACAGCCACACCTGGGGCCAGTTGATGTGGGTTAAAGCCGGGGTGATGGTGCTGCGCATCGGCGGGCAGCGCTTTCTGGCGCCGCCGGAGTTCGTGCTGTGGGCGCCGGCGGGCATCGAACACTCCTGTTACAACCAACGGCTGGCGCAGTGCCGCATGGTGGACATCACGCCGGCACTGTGCGCCGGCATGCCCGCCGATCCCTGCCTGGTGAGCGTGACGCCAATCTTCCGCGCCATCGCCGAGGATTTCTATGCGCGCAAACAGTACATTCCGCAGGCGGAGGAGGATTTGCGCCTGTGCCAGGTGCTGATCGACCAACTGCGTCTGTCGCCGCGCCAGCAAACCTATCTGCCGTCGTCGGACGACAAGTTTTTGGCGCCGGTGCTGGAAGCGTTGGAGCACTGCCCGGCGGACAACACCTCGCTGGCGGCGTGGGCGGCTCGGGTCTACACCACCGAGCGTACGCTGTCGCGCCGCTGCCAGCAGGATCTGGGCATGTCGTTCAGCGAATGGCGCCAGCGTCTGCGTTTCCTGCACGCCGTGTCGCTGCTCGAGCAGGGCAAGACGGTGCAGGACGTGGCGCTGGACGTCGGCTACAGCTCCGCGTCGGCCTTTATCGTCATGTTCCAGCAGATCGCCGGCACCACCCCTGAGCGCTTTCGCCGTGCATGATTCAGTGGCACACTATTTCGCAGACAAATAGCCGTAAACCGTCGGAGAACGCAGTGAAAATTCTGGTTGATGAAAATATGCCGTACGCGGCCGAGCTGTTCAGCCGCCTGGGCGACGTGCAGGCGGTGCCGGGCCGCCCGATCCCGCGCGAGGCGCTGGCGGATGCCGATGCGCTGATGGTGCGTTCGGTCACCAAGGTCAATGAAGCCTTGCTGGCCGGCTGCCGCATCGGCTTTGTCGGCACCGCCACCGCCGGCACCGATCACGTCGATGACGCCTGGCTGCAACGGCAGGGCATCGGCTTTTCCGCCGCGCCGGGCTGCAACGCCATCGCGGTGGTTGAGTATGTGTTCTCAGCCTTGATGCTGCTGGCCGAGCGCGACGGCTTCCACCTGCGGGATAAAACCGTCGGCATCGTCGGCGTGGGCAACGTCGGTTCGCGCCTGGACGCGCGCCTCAAGGCGCTGGGCGTGCGCACGCTGCTGTGCGATCCGCCGCGCGCCGATCGCGGCGACGCCGGGGAATTCTGGCCGTTGGAGAAGCTGGTGGCCGAGGCCGACGTGCTGACCTTCCATACGCCGCTGAATAAATCCGGCCCATACCATTCGCTGCATCTGGCGGACGCAGAGCTGCTGGCAGCGCTGCCGGACAACCGCATTCTGATCAACGCCTGCCGCGGGCCGGTGGTGGACAACGCCGCGCTGCTGCAGGCGCTGGAAAAAGGCAAAAAGCTGAGCACGGTGCTGGACGTGTGGGAACCGGAGCCGGATCTCTCCTTGCCGTTGCTGGCGCGGGTGGATATCGGCACTGCGCACATCGCCGGGTATACGCTGGAAGGCAAGGCGCGCGGCACCACCCAGGTGTTCGAGGCGTTCAGCCGCCATCTGGGGCAGCCGCAGCAGGTGGCGCTGGCCTCGCTGCTGCCGGTGCCGGAGTTCAGCCAGATCCGCCTCAACGGGACGCTGGATGAAGCGCGGTTAAAACGATTGATGCACTTGGTGTATGATGTGCGCCGCGATGATGCGCCGCTGCGCAAAGTCGCCGGGCAACCGGGCGAATTCGATCGCCTGCGCAAGCACTACCAGGAGCGCCGCGAGTGGTCTTCGCTGGCCGTGCAATGCGATGACAGCGCCAGCGCCGAGCTGCTCGGCAAGCTGGGCTTCAGCGTGGCATAGCGCGTAAGGTTGTCTTAAGCCAACGCCGCTACAGTGAGCGGCAAAGATTATCGGGCGGTGGCTGCACTGCCCGTCTGCTTTTATGAATGAAATACTCTGGAGAAAACCCGATGTCTGACGGCTGGAATATCGCGCTGCTCGGCGCCACTGGCGCGGTAGGTGAAGCGTTGCTGGAATTGTTGCAGGAACGCCAGTTCCCGGTGGGTGAGCTCTATCCTCTGGCAAGCGAACGCAGCGCGGGCGCCAATGTGCGCTTCAACGGCAAGTCTCTTTTGGTGCAAAACGCCGAAGAGTTCGACTGGTCGCAGGCGCAGCTGGCCTTCTTCGTCGCCGGCAGCGAAGCTTCCGCGCGCTATGCCGAAGAAGCCGGCAACATGGGCTGCCTGGTGATCGACACCAGCGGCCTGTTCGCCATGGAGCCGGATGTGCCGCTGGTGGTGCCGGGCGTTAACCCGCAGGTGCTGGCGGATTACCGCAACCGCAATATTGTGGCGGTGGCCGATAGCATGGTCAGCCAGCTGCTGACGGCGATCAAGCCGCTGACCGAACAGGCGGGGCTTTCGCGCCTGCACGTCACCACGCTGATGTCGGTATCGTCGCGCGGCAAGGCGGCGGTGGACGACTTGGCCGGCCAGAGCGCGCGCCTGCTGAACGGCATCCCGGCGGAGGAAGGCGTTTTCGGCAAGCAGCTGGCGTTCAACCTGTTGCCGCTGATTGCCGACGAGCAGGGCAGCGTGCGCGAAGAACGCCTGATCGTCGATCAGGTGCGCAAGGTGCTGCAGGATGAAGGGCTGCCGATTTCGGTGAGCTGCGTTCAGTCGCCGGTGTTTTACGGCCATGCGCAGGTGGTGCATCTGGAAGCGCTGCGCCCGCTGTCCGCCGAAGAGGCGCGCAGCGAGCTGGAAGAGGTCGAGGACATTCAGCTGAGCGAAGAGGACGATTACCCGACTCAGGTCACCGACGCCTCCGGCAGCGATGCGCTCAGCATCGGTTGTCTGCGTAACGATTACGGCATCCCCGAACTGCTGCAGTTCTGGACGGTGGCGGACAATGTGCGCTTCGGCGGCGCGTTGATGGCTGTCGAAACCGCCGAGCGTTTGGTGCAGGAGCAGATGTACTGATGTCTGAGGTGGTCTCGCCCGCTCAGCCGACGCTGAAGATCGCGCTGGGCATCGAATATGACGGCAGCCGGTACTACGGCTGGCAGCGGCAGCAAGAAGTGGCCAGCGTGCAGCAACGCCTGGAGCAGGCGTTGAGCAAGGTGGCGGATGCGCCGATTAGCGTGCTGTGCGCCGGGCGCACCGACGCCGGAGTGCACGCCACCGGGCAGGTGGTGCATTTCGAAACCACCGCGCGCCGCAAGGACGCCGCCTGGACGATGGGGGTGAACACCCATCTGCCGCCGGACATCGCGGTGCGCTGGGTGAGCCCCGTCGCCGACGATTTCCATGCGCGCTTCAGCGCCACCGCGCGCCGCTACCGCTACATTATTTTCAACCATCGCTACCGGCCGGCGGTGCTGCAACAGGGGGTGACGCACTTTTATCACCCGCTGGACGCCGATCGCATGCACCGGGCGGCGCAGGCGCTGCTGGGCGAGAACGACTTCACTTCGTTTCGCGCGGTGCAGTGCCAGTCGCGCACCCCGTGGCGCTGCGTAAAACACGTTAAGGTTACGCGCTACGGCGAATATATTGTGGTAGATATCAAGGCGAATGCCTTTGTGCATCACATGGTTCGCAACATCGTCGGCAGCCTGATGGAGATCGGCTGCGGCAATCAGGATGAGAACTGGATGGCCGAATTGTTGGCGTTGAAGGATCGCAATCTGGCGGCGGCGACGGCGCGAGCCGAGGGGCTGTATCTGGTTGCCGTGGATTATCCCGACCACTTTGGTCTACCGCGGCCGCCGATGGGGCCGCTGTTTTTGCCCGACGATTAAACGCCGGCACGCCTGAACGCGTCGCTCCCTTGTGCTTCTGCCGGGTGATTGAAATACCCGGTATCAATGAGAAAATTTATGGACATCATCAAGTTTATTATTGATTTCATTCTGCATATTGATGTGCACCTGGCCGAACTGGTCGCACAATACGGCATGTGGGTCTACGCTATTCTGTTCCTGATCCTGTTTTGCGAAACCGGTCTGGTGGTGACGCCGTTCCTGCCGGGGGATTCTTTGCTGTTTGTCGCCGGCGCGCTGGCGGCGTTGCCGACCAACGATCTGAACGTGCACACCATGGTGGCGTTGATGGTGGTGGCGGCGATCCTCGGCGATGCGGTGAACTACACTATCGGGCGGTTGTTCGGCGAGAAGTTGTTCAGCAACCCGAATTCGAAAATTTTCCGCCGCAGCTACCTGGACAAAACGCACCAGTTCTATGAGAAGCACGGTGGAAAAACGATTATTCTGGCACGATTTGTGCCGATCGTGCGTACTTTTGCGCCGTTCGTCGCCGGTATGGGGCATATGTCCTATCGCCACTTCGCCGCCTACAACGTGATTGGCGCACTGGTTTGGGTGCTGCTCTTCACTTATGCTGGCTACCTGTTCGGCGATCTGCCGGTGGTGCAGGAGAACCTGAAACTGTTGATCGTCGGGATCATCATCGTTTCGATTCTGCCGGGCGTGATTGAAATTTGGCGCCACAAGCGCGCGGCCGCCCGCCAGCAAAAACAGTAAAAACATCGCTTAACCTGTCGGTTCGACCAGTTTTTTGTCCACAGCGTCGGGCCGATATGGTTTAATGAGCGACATTATGGTCTGTTCCTGCGAACAACCCTGAAGCCGATGCCTCAGTCGCCGCGCTTGCCGCGCCGCGAACGGGCATTTTTTCATTGGGGTGTTTTCAGGGGGATTGTTAAAGCATGAACAGCGGACTGGCGTGTGCCAGGTTCAAACAGAAAGGTCATCGATGAGCTGGATTGAACGAATTCTTAACAAGAGCAATATCACACAAACCCGTAAGGCGAGCATTCCTGAAGGGGTCTGGACCAAATGCGACAGCTGCGGCCAGGTTCTCTACCGCGCCGAGCTGGAGCGTAATCTGGAAGTGTGTCCGAAGTGCGACCACCACATGCGTATGGGCGCGCGCGCGCGTCTGCATACCCTGCTGGACGAAGGCAGCGAAGTGGAGCTGGGCAGCGATCTGGAGCCGAAGGACGTTCTGAAATTCAAGGATTCCAAGCGCTATAAAGATCGCCTGGTCGCCGCACAGAAAGCGACCGGCGAGAAAGACGCGCTGGTGGTGATGAAGGGCACGCTGTACGGCATGCCGATCGTCGCCGCCTCCTTCGAATTCGCCTTCATCGGCGGCTCGATGTCTTCCGTGGTCGGCGCGCGTTTCGTGCGTGCGGTTGAGCAGGCGCTGGAGGACAACTGTCCGCTGGTGTGCTTCTCCGCCAGCGGCGGCGCGCGCATGCAGGAAGCGCTGATGTCGCTGATGCAGATGGCGAAAACCAGCGCGGCGTTGGCCAAGATGCAGGAGCGCGGTTTGCCGTACATTTCCGTGCTGACCGACCCGACCATGGGCGGCGTTTCCGCCAGCCTGGCGATGCTGGGCGACATCAACATCGCCGAGCCGAAAGCGCTGATCGGCTTTGCCGGCCCGCGCGTCATCGAGCAGACCGTGCGCGAGAAACTGCCACCGGGCTTCCAGCGCAGCGAGTTCCTGATCGAAAAAGGCGCGATCGACATGATCGTTCGCCGTCCGGAAATGCGCCAAACGTTGGCGAGCATTCTGTCCAAGCTGACCAACCAGCCGCAGCCGCATTTCGATGAGGCCGCGCCGGTCATTGAGCCGGAGCCGCAGGCCGACGCCTGAGGCTAAGACAGATCCCGCCCGGGTTCAGCCGCCACTTTGTGGCTAAGTGACGGCTGATGCCCGTTCCCTGCCGGCCGTGGCCTATCTCGCTGCGGTTTGCAGGCTGGCGGCAGTCACGAAGCGCATCGCCTTTACCGCGGTGAGGGTGGTGCCCTGATGGATTAATGAACCCAAGTTCAGTGATGGGACTCATGCAAAACCACCAAATTCCTCAAGCCACGTCGCCATTGAGCTCGTGGCTTTATTATCTGGAACGTCTGCACAGCCAGGCGATCGAACTCGGCCTTGAGCGCGTACAGCGCGTCGCGGCGCATCTGGATTTACTGACCCCCGCCCCCACGGTGTTCACCGTTGCCGGCACCAACGGCAAAGGCACCACCTGTCGCACCCTCGAAGCCATTCTGCTGGCCGCCGGCCTGCGCGTCGGCGTCTACAGTTCGCCGCATCTGGTGCGCTATACCGAACGCGTGCGCATTCAGGGGGAAGAGCTGAGCGAAGCGGAGCACAGCCGCTCGTTCGCCGCCATTGAGGCCGGCCGCGGCGAAACGTCGCTGACCTATTTCGAATTCGGCACCCTGTCGGCGCTGCAGCTGTTCAAACAGGCGCGGCTCGACGTGGTGATCCTGGAAGTGGGCCTGGGCGGGCGTCTCGACGCCACCAACATCGTCGATCCGAGCGTGGCGGTGATCACCAGCATCGCGCTCGATCACACCGACTGGCTGGGCAACGATCGCGAAAGCATCGGCCGCGAGAAGGCCGGCATTTTCCGCAGCGGCAAGCCGGCGGTGGTGGGCGAACCCGACATGCCGGACAGCATTCGTCAGGTTGCCGAAACGCTGGGCGCGCCGCTGTATCGCCGCGGCGAAGCCTGGAGCTTCAGCGAGCAGGGCGATCGCTGGCAGTGGCAGGGCGGCGACACGCTGCTGACCGATCTGCCGACGCCGAACGTGCCGCTGGCCAACGCCGCTACCGCGCTGGCGGCGCTGAACTGCTCCCCGCTGGAAATCGACGAACGCGCGATCTTCACCGGGCTGCAGCAGGCGACGCTGCCGGGGCGTTTCCAGATCGTGCGGCGGGAGCCGACGCTGATCCTCGACGTGGCGCACAACCCGCACGCCGCCGGCTATCTGGCCGGGCGTCTGGCCAAACTGCCGCGCGACGGCGGCAAGGTGCGCGCGGTGGTGGGCATGCTGTCGGACAAGGATATCGCCGGCACGCTGGCCTGCCTGAGCGAGCAGGTGGATGAATGGTACTGCGCGCCGCTCGACGGGCCGCGCGGCGCCAGCGTCGAACAGCTGGCGCAACATCTGAAGGAACCGC
Source organism: Serratia sp. CY27727 (assembly GCF_052169275.1). Lineage (NCBI taxonomy): Bacteria > Pseudomonadati > Pseudomonadota > Gammaproteobacteria > Enterobacterales > Yersiniaceae > Serratia > Serratia sp. CY27727. The sequence continues at coordinate 164,590 of NZ_JBJNLB010000002.1, forward strand.
GCCGCTTTAATGATGTCGAAACTGCCTGGCGGCAGGCTATGCAGGATGCTGATAAACAGGATATTGTGATCGTCTGTGGATCGTTCCACACCGTGGCGCAGGTGATGGCGGCGTTAGACGAGATGCGGGGAGTGTGAGTGGCGAGTAAATTTCAGAACCGACTGGTCGGAACCGTGATTCTGGTGGCGCTGGGGGTGATCATCCTGCCAGGGTTGCTGGACGGCAAAAAGAAGCATTACGAGGATGAATTTGCGGCCATTCCGTTGGTGCCGAAACCGGGCGATGTCGAAGAGAACGACGTGCTGCCGCCGGTGACGCAACCGCTGCCGGCGCAGCCGCCGGAAGGGGCGGGCGCGCTGGTCGAGCAGCAGGCGGCCAATGAAGCGGCGGCGCAACAGGCGGTGCGGCAGAGCGCTCAGCAGCCGACGCAGGTGGCGCCGCCGCCGGTCGAGACGCGTCCTCAGCCGGTGCCGCAGCCCAAGCCGAAACCGGTGGAAACCAAACCGGTGGAAGTGAAAACGAAACCGGCACCGCAACCGAAGCCGGTGGAAGTGAAGCCGACGCCGAAACCTGAGCCGACGCCGAAACCTGAGCCGGCGCCGCAGCCGAAACCGGCGGAAGAAAAAGCGCCGGCAGGGCAAGCCTATGTCGTGCAGCTCGGGGCGCTGAAGAACGCCGCCAAGGCGAACGAGATTGTCGCCTCGCTGCGCCTCTCGGGCTACCGCGCCTTCACCGTGCCGTCAACGCCGGTGCAGGGGCAGATAACCCGCATCTACGTCGGCCCGGACGCCTCCAGGCAGAAGCTGCAGGCGGCGTTGCCGTCGCTGAACTCGATCAGCGGGCTGAGCGGGCAGGTGAAGCCGTACGGCCGTTAAACCCCGCAGGGGCGCAGCACGATGCGCCCCTGAATGAAGGAGTGGTGGAGAGAAAGCGAGAAAAACCGCGCCTTTTACAGGCGAAATCACCTATGTAGGCGCGGCGATTGAGAATTTTTTGATCGCCGCTTTTTATTTGTAACGTGGTAGGAAATCCCCTACGCAAACGTTTTCTTTTTCTGTTAGAATTCGCCGCGAATTGGATGCAGGGGCGATTCATCATTGGAATAGTTCATGGTCTGGATTGATTACGTCATTATAGCGGTAATTGGATTTTCGGCTCTGGTGAGCCTGATCCGAGGGTTTGTTCGCGAAGCATTGTCACTTGTGACATGGGGATGTGCGTTTTTTGTTGCCAGCCATTTCTACTCTTACCTTGCGGTCTATTTCACTCGTTTTGAAGATGAACTGGTGCGAAACGGCATCGCGATCGCGATTTTGTTCATCGCGACCTTGATCGTAGGGGCTATTGTTAACTATGTGATTAGCTCACTGGTAGAGAAAACCGGGTTGTCGGGCACCGACCGGGTGCTGGGCATCTGCTTCGGCGCGCTGCGCGGAGTATTGATCGTCGCGGCGATCCTGTTCTTCCTGGATACCTTTACCGGCTTTTCACAGAGTGCCGACTGGAAACAGTCGCAGCTCATTCCCCAGTTCAGTTACGTCATCAGGTGGTTCTTTGACTACCTGCAGAGCACGTCGAGTTTCTTGCCGACCCAATTGCCGGGGCGGTAGCGCTGATGAGGAAAAGACAACATGTGCGGTATTGTCGGTATCGCCGGTTTCATGCCGGTAAACCAGTCGATTTATGATGCGCTGACGGTGCTTCAGCACCGTGGCCAGGATGCCGCAGGCATCGTCACCATTGACGCCCACAACGGGTTCCGTTTGCGCAAAGCCAACGGCCTGGTGAAGGATGTGTTTGAGGCGCGCCATATGCAACGCTTGCAGGGCAACATGGGCATTGGCCATGTGCGTTACCCGACGGCCGGCAGCTCGAGCGCCTCTGAGGCCCAGCCTTTCTACGTCAACTCGCCGTTCGGCATTACGCTGGCCCACAACGGTAACCTGACCAACGCCCATGAGCTGCGCCAAAAGCTGTTCGAAAGCGGCCGCCGCCATGTCAACACCACCTCCGACTCGGAAATCCTGCTGAACGTGCTGGCCAGCGAGCTGGACCGTTTCCCGCACTACCCGCTGGAGGCCGACAACATCTTTACCGCGGTCGCCGCCATGCATCAGCAACTGCGCGGCGCTTACGCCTGCGTGGCGATGATCATCGGCCACGGTCTGCTGGCGTTCCGCGATCCGAACGGCATTCGCCCGTTGGTGATCGGCAAGCGCACGCTGGAGGATGGCCGCAGCGAGTACATGGTGGCTTCCGAAAGCGTGGCGCTGGATACCCTGGGCTTTGAGTTCCTGCGCGACGTGGCGCCGGGCGAAGCGGTGTATATCACCACCAAGGGCCAGCTGTTCACCCGCCAGTGCGCAGAGAATCCGAAAACCAACCCGTGCCTGTTCGAATACGTTTATTTCGCGCGCCCGGACTCCTTTATGGACAAGATCTCGGTCTACAGCGCCCGCGTGCGCATGGGCCAGAAGCTGGGCGAGAAGATTGCCCGCGAGTGGGAAGATCTGGACATCGACGTGGTGATCCCGATTCCGGAAACCTCCTGCGACATCGCGCTGGAGATCGCGCGCATTCTCGAGAAGCCCTACCGCCAGGGCTTTGTGAAGAACCGCTACGTCGGCCGCACCTTCATCATGCCGGGCCAGCAGGCGCGTCGTCAGTCGGTGCGCCGCAAGCTGAACGCCAATCGCGCCGAGTTCCGCGACAAGAACGTGCTGCTGGTGGATGACTCCATCGTGCGCGGCACCACGTCGGAACAGATCGTCGAAATGGCGCGCGAAGCGGGCGCCAAGCGGGTGTACCTGGCTTCCGCCGCGCCGGAAGTGCGTTTCCCGAACGTTTACGGCATCGACATGCCGAGCGCCAACGAACTGATCGCCCACGGGCGCGAAGTGGATGAAATCCGCCAAATCATCGGCGCCGATGGGCTGATCTTCCAGGATCTGGACGATCTGATCGAAGCGGTGCGCGAAGAGAACCCGGACATCACCCAGTTCGAATGCTCGGTGTTCAACGGCATCTACGTGACCAAAGACGTCGATCAAAGCTATCTGGAATACCTGGAGTCGCTGCGCAACGACGACGCCAAGGCGCTGCGGGTGCAAACCGAAGCGGAAAATCTGGAACTGCATAACGAAGGCTAACCGCCTGCGTTGATCCATCAGGGTGCATCGCCGCGTCTGCGGCGGTGCGCCTTGCTCCTCTGACTTGCTTATCCCTCGCCATTGCGGCAAAGTCTGCCTGATCTTACTTTTTACGGCAGAGGCCATTTTCCATGAAACGACTCATCATCGGCATTTCCGGCGCCAGCGGCGCTATCTACGGCGTGCGCCTGTTACAGGTTTTGCGCGACGTCGCAGAGGTGGAAACCCATCTGGTGATGAGCAACGCGGCAAGACAGACGCTGGCGCTGGAAACGCCGTACAGCCTGCGGGAAGTGCAGGCGCTGGCCGACGTGGTGCACGATGCGCGCGACATCGCCGCCGGCATCTCCTCCGGCTCCTTCAAAACCCTGGGCATGGCGATCCTGCCATGCTCAGTCAAAACGCTGTCCGGCATCGTCAACAGTTACAGCGACGGGCTGCTGACTCGCGCCGCCGACGTGGTGCTCAAAGAGCGCCGCCGTTTGGTGCTGTGCGTGCGGGAAACGCCGCTGCATTTGGGTCACCTGCGGTTGATGACCCAGGCGGCGGAGATGGGGGCGGTGATCATGCCGCCGGTGCCGGCGTTTTACCACCAGCCGAAAAGCGTGGAAGACATCATCGATCAGACCGTCAATCGGGTGATCGATCAGTTTGATATCGAACTGCCGGCCGATCTGTTCACCCGTTGGCAGGGCGTTAGTTAACATTTTAATCCCCAAATTGGTACATTTGTGCAACACCGCACTGAATTAGGGCGGCGCATGCACCATAATGATCCTACTTCATCACGTTCACTGTTTCATGGCGCCGCCTTGTCGCGGCTGCCAGTGGCGCGGCCCCGAGCGGCCGATTTAATTTTGCGGTTATCGTCCCAGGAAACAGTATTGTGAAGGCCGGAGCCGTTCCCTCCGCCCGTAGCACCTAATGTGGCACGATTACTGCAAATTGATTTGGTGGGGAAAAGTAATGCCCGTAGTGGCATCAAAAAAATCAATTTGAGGGTAATTTATGAAAAAGCTGGTTAAGGTTCTTCCTTTAGTCTTGGCTTTGGCGGCCGCAAACAGCGCATTCGCCGCTATCCCATCGACATTGAAGATCGGCACCGATCCGACTTATGCGCCGTTTGAATCCAAAAACGCCAAAGGCGAGCTGGTCGGCTTCGATATCGATTTGGCCAAAGAGCTGTGCAAACGCATAAATACCCAATGCACCTTCGTGGAGAGCGACTTTGACGCGCTGATCCCATCCCTCAAGGCGAAGAAAATCGACGCCATCATCTCTTCGCTGTCCATCACTGAAAAACGCCAGCAGGAAATCGCCTTTACCGACAAGCTGTATGCCGCCAACGCGCGTCTGATCGCGCCGAAGGGCTCCAAGCTGTTGCCTACCGTGGACGCCCTGAAAGGCAAGAGCGTGGGCGTGCTGCAGGGCACCACCCAGGAAGCCTACGCCAACGCCATGTGGCAGCCGAAGGGCGTCACCGTGGTGCCTTACCAGAACCAGGATCTGGTCTACGCCGATCTGGCGTCCGGGCGCATCGACGCCGCCTTCCAGGATGAAGTGGCGGGCAGCGACGGCTTCCTGAAACAGCCGCCGGGCAAAGACTACGCGTTCGCCGGCGAATCGGTGAAGGATGACAAATTCTTCGGCGTCGGCACCGGCATGGGGCTGCGCAAAGCCGATACCGAGCTGAAAGCGGCGCTGGACAAAGCCTTCGCCGAAATGCGCAAAGATGGCACCTACGATAAATACGCGAAAAAGTACTTCGACTTTGACGTCTACGGCGGGTAATCCGCTAACCGTTCCATGCTGTGACTGCGGGGCCGGTGTGCCGGCCCCGATGGTTCGGATCCTAGACCACAGGGTGAAGTAGATGCTGCAAGGCTATTCCCAACTGATTTTCGAGGGGGCTCTGGTGACGCTGGAGTTGGCCCTCAGTTCCGTATTGTTGGCGGTGGTGATCGGGTTGATCGGCGCCGGCGGCAAACTCTCCCACAACCCCCTTATTTCCGGCCTGTTCGGCGCTTACACCACGCTGATCCGCGGCGTGCCCGATCTGGTGCTGATGCTGCTGATCTTTTACGGTCTGCAAATCGCGCTGAACAATATCACTACGCTGCTGGGCTTCTCGCAGATCGATATCGATCCGCTCGGCGCCGGCATCATTACCCTCGGTTTTATCTACGGTGCTTATTTTACCGAGACCTTCCGCGGCGCTTATCTGGCGGTGCCGAAAGGGCAGATCGAAGCGGCGACGGCCTACGGCTTCAGCGGCGCGCAGATCTTCCGGCGCATTCTGTTCCCGGCGATGATGCGTTTCGCCTTGCCGGGCATCGGCAACAACTGGCAGGTGATCCTGAAGGCGACGGCGCTGGTGTCGATCCTCGGCCTGAACGACGTGGTGAAAGCCACGCAGCTGGCGGGGAAAGGCACCTATCAGCCGTTCTTCTTCGCCATCGTGGCCGGCGTGGTGTACCTGATCTTCACGACCGTTTCCAACGGCGTGCTGCTGTGGCTTGAACGGCGTTACTCACTGGGCGTCAAGAGGGCCGAGCTATGATCGAGATTTTGCAACAGTATTGGCAGTCGCTGCTGTGGAGCGACGGCTACCGTTTCACCGGCGTGGCGGTAACGCTGTGGCTGCTGATCGCTTCGGTGGTGATGGGCGGGCTGCTGGCGATCCCGATGGCGGTGGCGCGCGTCTCTTCCATCCGCTGGGTGCGTTTCCCGGTGTGGCTCTATACCTACGTGTTTCGCGGCACGCCGCTGTACGTGCAGCTGCTGGTGTTCTACTCCGGCATGTACAGCCTCGAGATCGTGCGCGGCAGCGAGTTTCTCAATGCGTTTTTCCGCAGCGGGCTCAACTGCACCATCCTGGCGCTGACGCTCAACACCTGCGCCTATACCACCGAGATCTTCGCCGGGGCGATCCGCTCGGTGCCGCACGGTGAGATCGAGGCCGCCAACGCCTACGGTTTCTCGCGCTTCAAGATGTATCGCTGCATCATTTTGCCTTCGGCGCTGCGCACCGCGCTGCCGGCCTACAGCAACGAAGTGATCCTGATGCTGCACTCCACCGCGCTGGCGTTTACCGCCACCGTGCCGGATCTGCTGAAGATTGCGCGCGACATCAACGCCGCGACCTATCAGCCGTTTTACGCTTTCGGCATCGCGGCGGTGCTGTACCTGATCATCTCCTACGTGTTAATCAGCCTGTTCCGCAAGGCTGAAAAACGCTGGATGGCACACGTTAGTCAATGATAAATGACGGGAAGAAAAACCATGTCTGAGAATAAATTAGCCGTCACGGAACTGCACAAACGCTATGGCGACCACGAAGTGCTGAAGGGCGTCTCGCTGGCGGCCAACGCCGGGGATGTGATCAGCATCATCGGCTCCTCCGGCTCCGGCAAAAGCACCTTTCTGCGCTGCATCAACTTCCTCGAGAAGCCGAGCGAGGGCTCGATCAGCCTGAACAACGAAGACATCCGCATGGTGCGCGACAAAGACGGCCAGCTGAAGGTGTTCGACAAGAAGCAGCTGCAGCTGCTGCGCACCCGCCTGACCATGGTGTTCCAGCATTTCAACCTGTGGAGCCACATGACGGTGCTGGAGAACGTGATGGAGGCGCCGGTGCAGGTGCTGGGGCTGAGCAAGGCCGACGCGCACGAGCGCGCGGTGCGTTATCTGGATAAGGTGGGCATCGATGAGCGGGCGCGCGGCAAATACCCGGTGCACCTGTCGGGCGGCCAGCAGCAGCGCGTCTCTATCGCCCGCGCGTTGGCGATGGAGCCGGAAGTGCTGCTGTTCGACGAACCGACGTCGGCGCTGGATCCCGAGCTGGTGGGCGAGGTGCTGCGCATCATGCAGAAGCTGGCGGAGGAGGGGAAAACCATGGTGGTGGTGACGCACGAAATGGAGTTTGCGCGCCACGTTTCCAACCACGTGATCTTCCTGCATAAAGGGTTGATTGAAGAACAGGGGCCACCGGCCGAGCTGTTCGGTAACCCCAAAAGCCCGCGCCTGCAGCAGTTCCTGTCCGGCGCGTTGAAGTAACGTCAGATCAGCGGGCTTCGGCCCGCTGATTAATCACGTCATCCAGCGCCTGCTCCAGCTCCAGATAGCGGAAGTGGAAGCCGGCCTCCTCCAGCCGCTTCGGCACCGCCCGCTGGCCGCCGAGCACCAGCACCGCCGCTTCCCCCATCAACAAACGCATGACGAACGCCGGCACCCGCAGAAACGCCGGGCGATCGAGCACGTTGGCCAATTGGGCGGCGAACTGCTCGTTATGCACCGGGTAGGGAGCGACCATGTTGAACGGGCCGGTGAGCGTGGCGTGATCCAGCAGATAAATAATGCCGTTGACCATGTCGTCGAGATGGATCCACGGCAGGTATTGGCGGCCGTCGCCGATCGGGCCGCCCAGCCCGAAGCGGAACGGCGGCAGCATTTTGGCCAGCGCGCCGCCCTGCGGCGCCAGCACCACGCCGGTGCGCAGCAGGCAGACGCGGGTGGCGTCGCTCTGCGCCTGCAGCGCCAGCGCTTCCCAGCGTTGGCACAGCTGGTGGGTGAATTCGTCGTGCGGCGGCTCCTCTTCGGTGACCACCGCCTGCCCCTGATCGCCGTAGTAGCCAACGGCGGAACCGGAAATCAGCACGCCGGGCGGCGTGCTGCCGGCCTTGATCAACTGCGCCAAGCGTTCGGTCAGATCCCAGCGGCTATGACACAGCCGCTGCTTCTGCTGTGCGCTCCAGCGCTTGTCGGCGATAGGTTCGCCCGCCAGATTGATCACCGCATCGAAGTCATCCAGCGACTGCCGGTCGTCCAGCGTGCGCCAATAGCTCGGCTGGTCGCCGAGCCGGGCCCGGGCCCGCCGTTCGTCTCGCGTCAGTACCGTAATATGGTGAGAAAGCGCCAGCAGCCTAGCCGTCAGGCTGCTGCCGATCAATCCCGTTGCGCCGGTGATCAGGATCCGCATGGTCGACCTCCCTGAGTTAGTCCCTGCGATAGCTCATGGTCATGGAGACAGAATCGGCGTAGCGCAGAGCCAGAAGTTTATCTATCTCCACTTCAGCATAGGTCACCCAGGCGTGTTCTTTTACGATATCGAGCACATCCTGCGTTAATTTTTCCAGCAACGCGAAACGGTTATCTTCCACATGGCGGATGATCGCTTTGGTGATGGTGCGGTAGTTGAGCGCATCGGCGATGTCTTCGCTGTTGCGCGCCTTGTCCGCCGGGTAGTGGATCACCACGTTGATCAGGATGTCCTGTCGGTTGTTGATTTCCTCTTCCTTGATACCGATGAACGTGCGCAGCCGCAGATTTTTAATGCGAATAACGGCGTCGGGTTGACTGAAAGACATCAGAGATTCTCCATAGGTCTGATTATTGGCGTTCAGAATACACGGAAAGTAGGGAAATGATAACGCAGGGACGATGTGACTCCCCGGTGGCGGGGAGTCGGGGAGGCACTTAGCCCTGTTCGGCCAGCTTATAGGCGCGCTCGGTCGCCGGGCGGTTGCTGATGCGTTCGAACCAGTTGCGCACCGCCGGGTAATCTGCCAGATCGATGCGCTGGCGCGGATGCGACACCACCCACGGGTAGGTGGCGATATCGGCGATGCTGTAGTTGTCGCCGCCCAGGTATGGATGTTTTTGCAGTTCGGCTTCCAACACGCCATACAGCCGTTTGGTTTCCAGCTGGTAGCGCTCAATGGCGTAAGGCACCGGCTGCGGCGCGTAGTGGTTGAAGTGATGATTCTGCCCGAGCATCGGCCCGAACCCGGCCACCTGCCAGAACAGCCACTGCAGGGTGGCGGCGCGTTCGCGCAGGCCCTTGCTCAGCAGTTTGCCGGTCTTCTCCGCCAGATACAGCAGGATTTCACCGGACTCGAACAGGCTGATCGGCTCGCCGCCGTCCACCGGTTGCTGATCGACGATCGCCGGGATTTTGTTGTTGGGAGAAATGCTCAGAAAGTCCGGTTTGAACTGCTCGCCGGCGCTGATGTTTACGCGATGGATACGGTAGGGTAAGCCGACCTCTTCCAAAAACAAGGTGATCTTGTGACCATTGGGAGTAGGCGCGTAATACAGGTCAATCATGTTGCCTCCTGCGGTAAGGTGATCTGTAATTCATTACACGTTGCTGCGGTCTTCGCCGCGCACAAAGGTATATCAGAGATCCAACAATAGCAGCTAAGGATAGCAGGCTATGTGGGATTCGTCCGATGCTATCTGCGCGGCTGGATCACAATTCTCCATCGGGGCGGGCGGCGGTTTGCCGCACGGCGCCGGCGCGGTAAAATGGCGCTTATTTCCCTCTATAGGACAAGGTTATGAAGCTGATGTTCGCCTCGGATATCCACGGCTCGCTGCCGGCCACCGAACGCGTGCTGGAATTGTTTGAACAAAACGGCGCCGACTGGCTGATTCTTCTGGGTGATTTGCTGAATCACGGCCCGCGCAACGCGCTGCCGGCCGGGTATCAGCCTGCTCAGGTTGCCGAACGATTGAATCGCTATAGCGACAAGATCATCGCCGTTCGCGGCAATTGCGACAGCGAGGTCGATCAGATGCTGCTGACGTTTCCCATCGAGGCGCCCTGGCAACAGGTTTTACTGCAAAAAAGACGATTGTTTTTGACCCACGGTCACCTTTATCATCCCTCGGCACTGCCGCCGTTATCCCGCGGTGACGTCCTGGCCTACGGCCATACGCATCTGCCGCAGGCGGAGCGGCAGGGTGAGATCTATTGCTTCAATCCGGGCTCGGTCAGCATCCCCAAAGGGGGCTTTCCGGCCAGCTACGGCATGTTGGATCGGGGCACTTTGAGCGTGCTGACGCTCGACGACGGCAAGGTCGTCGCGGAGGTGGCGTTAACACGCTAAACGCACTAATTTATACACACACAATAAAAATCTTTGAAAAGCACTCATTGATTAACCAGCGCGCGGGATGCATCGCGCCAAAATAGAAGGTTTTAGAGGATGGCGGAACAGGGTCAGGCTGCAGATACCGAATGGGTTGATATCGTCGACGAGCAAAACGAGGTGATTGCGCAATCCAGTCGTCAACAGATGCGGGCGGAGCGGCTGCGTCATCGTGCTACCTATATTGTGGTGCATGATGGGATGGGAAAAATTCTGGTGCAGCGTCGCACCGAGATCAAAGACTTCTACCCGGGCTGGCTGGACGCGACGGCGGGCGGCGTGGTGCAAAGCGGTGAAAACGTGCTGGACTCGGCGCGCCGCGAGGCGGAAGAAGAGCTGGGCATCGCCGGCGTGCCTTTCGCCGAACACGGTCTGTTCTACTTCGAAGAAGAGCAGTGCCGGGTGTGGGGCGCGCTGTTCAGCTGCGTATCGCACGGCCCGTTCGCGCTGCAGGAAGAAGAAGTGGCCGAGGTGTGCTGGCTGACGCCGGAAGAGATCACCGCGCGCTGCGACGAGTTTACTCCGGATTCGCTGAAGGCGCTGTCGCTGTGGCTGACGCGCAACAACGAACAGGATTACGGCAAGCCGCTCGACAATCACTGAGACGCCAACGCGTAAGAAAGCCGGTCATCGACCGGCTTTTTTTATGGTGCGGATTCAGCAGCTGTCGCGGCGGCACAGCGTGGCGGGCAGGGAGCCTGCCGGCTGCCAGGGCTGCTCGTTCAGCCGCGCCAGCAGCGCCTGGCCGGCTTGAATGCCGATGTCGCGATGCGGAATGGTCATGGTGGTCAGCGGCGGCTGGCACACCCGGCTGAACTCGCTGTTGCCGAACCCCACCACCGCCAGATTGTCCGGCACCTTGATGCGCCGCCGCTGGCATTCATACAGCGCGCCGCCGGCCAGTTCGTCCGAGGCGCACACCAGCGCGTCCAGCTCCGGCCAGGCCAGCAAGAATTCCGGCAGCTGCTGCGCGCCGGTGCTGAAGCTGGCGGGCTGCGCGGCGTTGATCACCCGATGCGGCGACATATGATTCCGCAGCAGCGCCTTGTGCCAGCCCTGCAGGTGCTGCTGGAAGATCCACTGTTCCTGGTTGGCGCACAGCAGCCCGATGTTCTGATAGCCGCTGGCGATCACCGTTTGCGTCAGCTGATACATCGCCGCCACGTAGTCGATGCCGATGCTCATGTCGATCGGATCGGCGCGTACGGCGCCGATCTCCACCACCGGAATGTTGGCGGCGATCAGCGCGTTGCGGGCGTTTTGCGAATGCTCGACGCTAAGCAGCACCGCCGCCGCCAGGTTGTAGGAAAGCAGGGTCTCCAGCAGCTTCTCTTCGCGCTCCAGATGGTGCTGCGATTCCGCCAGCATGATGTGATAACCGGCCGGCTGCAGCACTTTCTGCAGGCCGGCGAACATCTCGGCGCAGCCGGATTCGGACAGGCTGGGCACCACCATGGCGATGGTGTAGGACGAGGCCGACGCCAGCGAGCTGGCGGCCAGGTTGGGCAGATACCCCAGTTCGCTTACCGCGGCTTCAATCTTCTCGCGCAGTTTGTCTGAAACCTGCTCCGGCGTGCGCAGCGCGCGCGACACCGTCATGGTGCCGACGCCCGCCAGCTGCGCTACGTCAGCCAACGTCACCCTGCCCGTGCTGCGTCGTTTTTTACCGATCGACATGCCTAATCCCGACTGAAATGCGCGCGCGGCGCATAAAAATGGTGAGGGCGGGAAGCCGACGGCGCGGCTTCGACGATCCCCGTATGCGGCACATTCTACCCCGTTACCCGAAAGAGCGAGAAAAAATTGTGGTTAACCCCATGCCGCGCCGCGGCGTTTTGATAGCGCTATCACAGATCTGCATGATAGCGCTTTGGTAGCGCTATCTTTGTGATATCCATCACTGTGTGGACGGGAGGGGTTGATTAAAGTTTTACCGTCGTCGGTGAATTAATCACCGGCCGAAACCATCAACCTTTAGGAGGGTAACGTGCTGAAAGAGTGGCTGACCGCCGATCATATACAGCTGTGCGAACGGGTGGAGGACTGGCGCCAGGCGGTCACGCTGAGCGCGCAGCCGCTGCTGCAAGACGGCGTGATTACGCCGAATTACCTGACGGCCATCTTTGATCAGCAGGAGAAGCTCGGCCCTTACTTCGTCCTGGCACCGGGCATTGCCATGCCGCACGCCCGGCCCGAAGAGGGTGCCAACGCGTTGGGATTATCGCTGTTGAAGATCCATCAGGGGGTGAATTTTCATTCCGCAGATAACGATCCGGTTCAGGTGGTGGTGATGCTTTCGGCGCCCGACGGCGACAGCCACATCGAATTGATTTCGCAACTGGCGGAATTATTTTCAGACAATCAGGCCATGGCGGCGTTATTTCACGCCAAAGATAAACGGCAAATCGAGGATATTATCGCCCGCTATTAACGCTTAATCACCAGGAATACCATCAATGCTAACAACGCCGGGAATATGACCGGCGGCGCTACCCTACACGCTAAATTCAACAGGTGGATATTATGAAAATCATGGCGATCTGCGGTTCCGGTCTCGGCAGCAGTTTTATGGTGGAAATGAACATTAAAAAGGTGCTGAAAAAGATGGGCGTGGAGGCCGAGGTCGAACACTCCGATCTGTCGTCCGCCACCCCCGGCGCCGCCGACGTGTTCGTGATGGCGAAAGACATCGCCGACAGCGCCAGCGTACCGGCCGAGCAGCTGGTGGTGATCAGCAACATCATCGACATTAATGAGCTGGAAGCCAAGCTGCGCGCTTACTTCGAAGCCCACTCAATCATCTGAATAAAACGATTGGCGAGGTGGATATGTTTATCCAGGAAACGCTTAAGTTTGTGGTGGATATATTAAAGGTGCCTTCGGTGCTGGTCGGGCTTATTGCGCTGATCGGTTTGCTGGCGCAAAAGAAATCGTTTTCCGACGTGGTGAAAGGCACGGTAAAAACCATTCTCGGCTTTATCGTTTTAGGCGGCGGCGCCACGGTATTGGTTGGGTCGCTCAATCCGCTGGGCGGCATGTTCGAACATGCGTTCAATATTCAGGGCATCATTCCGAATAACGAAGCCATTGTCTCGATCGCGCTGGAGAAATACGGCGCCTCCACCGCGCTGATCATGGCGTTCGGCATGGTGGCGAATATCGTGGTGGCACGCTTCACCCGGCTGAAATACATCTTCCTGACCGGCCACCACACTTTCTACATGGCCTGCATGATCGGCATCATCCTGACGGTGGCGGGCTTCGAGGGCGTGCAACTGGTGTTTACCGGCGCGCTGACCCTGGGGCTGGTGATGGCGTTCTTCCCGGCGATCGCCCAGCGCTATATGCGCCGCATCACCGGCAACGACGATATTGCCTTCGGCCACTTCGGCACCCTGGGCTACGTGCTGTCCGGCTGGATCGGCTCGAAGGTGGGTAAAAACTCGCGCTCGACCGAAGAGATGAACCTGCCGAAAAACCTCAGCTTCCTGCGCGACAGCTCCATTTCGATCTCGATGACCATGATCGTCATCTACCTGATCCTGGCGATCTGCGCCGGGCGGGCCTATGTGGAAAGCGAGCTCAGCGGCGGCCAGAACTACCTGGTGTATTCGATCATTCAGGCCATCACCTTCGCCGCCGGGGTGTTCATCATCCTGCAGGGTGTGCGCCTGATTCTGGCGGAAATCGTGCCGGCGTTCACCGGCTTCTCGGAAAAACTGGTGCCTAACGCGCGGCCGGCGCTGGATTGCCCGGTGGTCTATCCCTATGCCCCCAACGCGGTGCTGATCGGCTTCCTGTTCAGCTTCCTTGGCGGATTGGCCGGGCTGTTCCTGCTGGGGCAGCTGAAGATGGTGCTGATCCTGCCCGGCGTGGTGCCGCACTTCTTCACCGGCGCTACCGCCGGGGTGTTCGGCAACGCCACCGGCGGGCGGCGTGGCGCGATGCTGGGCGCCTTCGCCAACGGGCTGCTGATCACCTTCCTGCCGGTATTGCTGCTGCCGGTGCTGGGGGCGTTGGGCTTTGCCAACACCACCTTCTCCGACGCCGACTTTGGCGCGATCGGCATCCTGCTGGGCAACATGGCGCGCTTTATGTCGAAGGAGATGATCATGCTGGCGATCGTCGCCGTGTTCGCGCTGTTGGTGGCGCATAACTTCCTGGGAAAACGCAAAGGCGCGCCGGCCGCTGACCGCGTCGAGAAATAACGAGGGCAGACTGATGAACTACACAACGAGCGAAACGGAAATTGAAGAGCTGCATATCCTGGCGCGTGCGATCCGCCTGGAAACGCTGAAGGCGCTGACCGGGCTGGGCTTCGGCCACTACGGCGGCTGCATGTCGGTGGTGGAGACGCTGGCGGTGCTGTATGGCAGCGTGATGCGCATCGATCCGGCGGATCCGGACTGGCCGGAGCGCGATGACTTCGTGCTGTCGAAAGGACACGCCGGCCCGGCGCTGTACAGCACGCTGGCGATCAAGGGCTACTTCCCGCTGGCGGAGCTGAAGACCCTCAACCAGAACGGCACGCGTCTGCCGAGCCATCCGGACCGGCTGCGCACGCGCGGCGTGGACGCCACCACCGGCTCGCTGGGGCAGGGCGTGTCGATCGCCGCCGGCATGGCGTTGTCCCATCGGCTGGCGGGGCACCGCAATCGGGTGTTCAGCATCCTCGGTGACGGGGAACTGAACGAAGGGCAGTGCTGGGAGGCGTTCCAGTTTATCGCCCACCACAATCTGAACAACCTGACGCTGTTCATCGATTACAACAAGCAACAGCTGGACGGCGCGCTGGACGAGGTGATCCAACCGTTCGATCTGGCCGCCAAGTTCCGCGCCTTCGGCTTTGAGGTGCAGACCATCAAGGGTGACGACATCGCGGCGCTGCTGGCGGCGGTGGCGCCGGCGCGCGGCGGCGAACAGCGGCCGCTGGCGATCGTGCTCGACAGCATCAAAGGGCAGGGCGTGGCCTATCTGGAAAACCTGTCGAACTCTCACCACCTGCGCCTGACGCCGGACGTGCAGCAGGAAATCGAAAAAGCCATCGCCGAACTGGAGGCCGCCCATGTTTAACGTAGTGACGCAGTTGGAAAACGATGCCGTCGAAATGCGCAAAGTCTACGCCGGCGCGGTGCGGCGGCAGATTGAGGCGGGCGCGCCGATCATCGCGCTGGAGGCGGATCTGATGAGCTCGATGGCGATGGACGGCGTACACAAGGATCACCCGCAGCACGTGATCAACTGCGGCATCATGGAGGCCAATGTGATCGGCGTCGCCGCCGGGCTGTCGCTCACCGGCCGGGTGCCGTTCGTGCATACCTTTACCGCCTTCGCCAGCCGCCGCTGTTTCGATCAGCTGTTCATGTCGCTGGATTATCAGCGCAACAACGTCAAGGTGATCGCCTCCGACGCCGGGGTGAGCGCCTGCCACAACGGCGGCACCCACATGTCGTTCGAGGACATGGGCATCGTGCGCGGGCTGGCGCATTCGGTGGTGCTGGAGGTGACCGACGCCACCATGTTCGCCGACATTCTGCGCCAGCTGATGGATCTGCGCGGCTTCTACTGGGTGCGCACCATTCGCAAGCAGGCGACGCGCATCTATCAGGAGGGCTCGCGCTTTACCATCGGCAAGGGCAACCTGCTGCGCGACGGCGACGACATTACGCTGATCGCCAACGGCATCATGGTGGCGGAGGCGCTGAAGGCGGCGCAGAGGCTGGCGCAGCAGGGCGTCAGCGCGGCGGTGATCGATATGTTCACCCTCAAGCCTATCGACCGTGAACTGATCAAAACTTACGCGGCCAAGACCGGGCGCATCGTCACCTGTGAAAACCACAGCATTCATAACGGGCTGGGATCGGCGGTGGCGGAGGTGCTGGCGGAAGAGTGCCCGACGCCGATGCGGCGCGTGGGGGTGAAGGAGCGTTACGGCCAGGTGGGCACCCAAGCGTTCTTGCAACAGGAGTATGGCCTGACCGCCGAGCATATTCTGGAGGCCGCCGGGCAGTTGCTGCAAAAATAGTTCTCGAGTCAATCACAACAGCTGTAACGAATGAGGTCTGGTGCTATGTATAAAGCACATACCTTCCTGCCCAGTATCTGAGTTATGACTCACGCGTTATCAACTGAGAAGCCCCTTAGGGGGCTTTTTGTTTTTAATGGATAATAGATGGCCAATGCTTGGGTAAAAAGAGATAATAAAAACAGTCTAATAAATACAATAAGTTATATTCATGGAGTGAATAATGATAACAGCAAGAGGCTCGTTCAGAAGGCTGACGCTAGGCGAGATCACGCTATCCCGTTTTCTCTATAAAAATGCCATCGACTACAGTCTTGTTAAAGTGCATAACGCGAGCTATTTCCCGTTTGGTTTGCAGAATGAGGAAACGGCCGTTACGCCTAATGGTGAACTTTATTGGCCTGAAAAACACTTCAGGGAAGATTTTTCCACAGAAACAACGCGCTACCTATGGTGGTTCATGCATGAAATGGCCCACGTATGGCAGTATCAGATGGGGATGAACGTCCGGCTGCGGGGAATAATGAGCTGGGCGGTAACTTATAAATACTCGCTGCCTGATTACTACTCCTTAGCTGATTATGGTATGGAGGCACAAGCCAGCCTTCTTGCAGATTACTTCATCCTTTCTCGTTATGGCAAAGAACGGTGGTTTGAGGTGAAACTGATGCAAGGTATTATAGGTCCAGACTTGAAAAGCCGTTATGAGCATGTTTTGAAAGGATTTCTTAATGCTCCTGCCGACAGGAAAAACCTGAAATGAGAAGAATCTATACCCTCATCATGATGATGTTGCTCAGTGGCTGTATGCTTGAAAAGCAACGTTTTTACGCTGCGGATATTACGCTGCGGGGAAATGATCTCTGTTTCTCTTTACCGCAAGCCTACCCAACACAGAGTGGCAGGGTCAGTCTGGTCAGCATCGCTATTGAACAACGGTTGGATAGCCAAACGCATGAGCTCTGGCGTAGGACCACTCTACCACCGAAGCCCGTTGAGACGATTACGCCCGGCCAATGTATCCCATACTCGTTCAAGGCATTTGAGAGCAATGTGCCATACACCGTGGCAATCAGTACCGTAGATCCTCAGGATGCAGATTCCAAACGTTTCTGGCAGCGCAGTTTCTCGCTGAAAATCAGCGACGGACAGATTTTGCAGGTTATTGCCAGTGCGGAGTAATAAAGCGAGAGAAGGGATGAATGAAATGACAAGGACGGCAATGTGTGTGAAACGAAGCGATAGGCATAACGCTTGAGAGAGTGCCGTTGGGTTTCTGCACCATAAATTACATTCGGCTCTCAAGGAGGAGATTATGGCCGTGGTTCCATTACTGCCGCCAGGCGGTTTTACTGTTCTTGCCAGAAACTTGCGTGAGGCGCGCAGGCAGGGGCAACCTCGCAACATGGCGCTGCCAGGTACTTATTATTGGTTCTACCAGCAGGTAAAAAATCGGGGCCCTTGGGATTACAAACAGCAAAATCGCGCATTGGCTAACTTTGGTAATTTCAATTATGGTGCAACCGGTACTGCGGCTGGAATTCCCGCAGAAATTTTATTGATGGGCGCCGGATTTGCTCAGTCACGGGCAGGAACATCTCGGTCAGAATGGAGTCATTGGTATCAACGCCCGCCGTATGGTGACGACCCTCAGGATCAATATTGGATCAAGCAAGGAATTGATTATGCAAATCGGCATGGTTACTAAATGGGCTCATCGGCTGCTGACGGCAATTTTGTTGGTTATTGTCGTCGGATTGACGGGGTACTGGTATGCCACCCGCGATACTTATGACGATAAGCTCTATAGCAAAAAGCAGTTGACCGACGATATTTGGCTCTACATCACCGAGTACCAGAATGCGGGGGCTACCGACACGGATGTGTATCGTTACTATTTGAACCGAAGCCTGGATGGGGACCCTATCAAAGTGCTGGGGCAAAGCGCGCCAATCTTGACGGCGGATCGGGCTGATGCAACTATCCGTGGTGAGGGAAACCGCATCACCATCAATTTTTCCGGCAAGGTGTATTCCTTTACGAATTCGGCATTTTTCTATGCCACGAACAGCCAAACACCCATCATGCCCACCATTGATTTTTCTGCACGGGGCGTCAGCGCCTGGCGATGATGGTGGGTGCAGCGGATTTGGCGGATATTGTCTAAAACAGCATAATCACCAAGAATATCAGGCATAAAAAAGCCAGTCAGGATTACCTGACTGGCTTTTTTTAACGGTTTATTACGCCTTGGCGGCGGCAGCGTCAGCCTGGGAAGACTGGATCGCCGTCAGCGCGACGGTGTAGACGATATCGTCAACCAGTGCGCCGCGCGACAGGTCGTTCACCGGCTTGCGCATGCCTTGCAGCATCGGCCCGATGGAGACCAGGTCAGCGGAACGCTGTACCGCTTTGTAGGTGGTGTTGCCGGTGTTCAGATCCGGGAAGATGAACACGGTCGCCTGGCCGGCTACCGGTGAGTTCGGCGCCTTGGACTTGGCAACGTCGGCCATGATGGCGGCGTCGTACTGCAGCGGGCCGTCGATGATCAGGTCCGGGCGTTTTTCCTGTGCCAGACGGGTCGCTTCGCGCACTTTCTCGACGTCGCTGCCCGCGCCGGAGTTGCCGGTGGAGTAGGAGATCATCGCCACGCGCGGCTCGATGCCGAAGGCCGCGGCGGAATCCGCAGACTGGATGGCGATTTCAGACAGCTGCTCGGCGGTCGGATCCGGGTTGATCGCGCAGTCGCCGTAGACCAGTACCTGGTCAGGCAGCAGCATGAAGAACACGGAGGACACCAGCGAGCTGCCCGGCGCGGTTTTGATCAGCTGCAACGGCGGGCGGATGGTGTTGGCGGTGGTGTGAACCGCGCCGGAGACCAGACCGTCGACTTCGCCTTGTTCCAGCATCAGGGTGCCGAGCACCACGTTGTCTTCCAGCTGCTCGCGCGCGACCACTTCGGTCATGCCCTTGCTCTTGCGCAGCTCAACCAGACGCGGCACGTAGTTTTCACGCACGGCGACCGGATCGACGATTTCGATGCCTTTGCCCAGCTCAACGCCTTGCGCTGCCGCGACGCGCTGGATCTCTTCCGGGTTGCCGAGCAGCACGCATTCCGCGATGCCGCGTTCGGCGCAGATGGCCGCCGCTTTCACGGTGCGCGGCTCGTCGCCTTCCGGCAGCACGATGCGCTTGCCGGCTTTACGCGCCAGCTCGGTCAGCTCGTAACGGAACGCCGGTGGAGACAGACGGCGCGAACGCTCGGAGGTGGCGGTCAGCGAGTCGATCCACTCGGTGTTGATGTGGCTGGCCACGTAGTTCTGCACTTTCTCGATGCGCTGGTGGTCGTCCGCCGGCACTTCGAGGTTGAAGCTCTGCAGGCTCAGCGAGGTCTGCCAGGTGTTGGTATCGACCATGAACACCGGCAGGCCGGTCTGGAAGGCGCGTTCGCACAGCTTCTTGATCGGCTCGTCGATGGCGTAGCCGCCGGTCAGCAGGATGGCGCCGATTTCCACGCCGTTCATCGCCGCCAGGCAGGCGGAGACCAGCACGTCAGGACGGTCTGCGGAGGTCACCAGCAGAGAGCCTGGGCGGAAGTGTTCCAGCATGTGCGGGATGCTGCGCGCACAGAAGGTCACGGACTTCACGCGGCGGGTCATGATGTCGCCTTCGTTGACCACGCGGGCCTTCAGGTGGCGAGCCATGTCGATGGCGCGGGTGGCGATCAGATCGAAGCTCCACGGCACGCAGCCCAGAACCGGCAGCGGGCTGTTGGCGAACAGCTGCGCAGGATCGACGTGGGCGATGCTGGCTTTGGTGGAGTCGTCGAAGATTTCGGACAGGTCAGGACGGGTGCGGCCCTGATCGTCGACCGGTGCGTTCAGCTTGTTGATGATCACGCCGGTGATGTTTTTGTTCTTGCTGCCGCCGAAGCTGGTGCGCGCCAGTTCGATGCGCTCTTTCAGCTGCGCCGGGGAGTCGTTGCCCAGCGCCAGCACGAAGACGATCTCGGCGTTCAGGGTTTTGGCGATCTCGTAGTTCAGCGCGTTGGCGAACTGATGCTTGCGGGTCGGCACCAGGCCTTCGATCAGCACCACTTCCGCGTCTTTGGTGTTCTCGTGGTAACGCGCCACGATCTCTTCCATCAGCACGTCTTGCTGGTTGGAGCTCAGCAGGCCCTCAACGTAGTCCATGCGCAGCGGTTCGGCCGCCGGGATGGTGGAGTTGCTGCGGATGATGGTGGTGGTCTGGTCGAGCGCGTTGTCGCCGGTGCGCGGTTGAGCGATAGGCTTGAACACGCTCAGACGAACGCCTTTTTGCTCCATGGAGCGGATGACACCCAGGCTGACGCTGGTCAGGCCGACGCTGGTGCCGGTGGGGATCAACATAATAGTACGTGACACAGAATAGTCCTCTTCACGATTAACATGAGGCTAAAACAACACCGTCAGCCTGGGCTGACGGTGTTTTGAGAGCATTACGCGGTCAGGCGGGATGCGTCCTGCGCGATGACCAACTCTTCGTTGGTCGGGATCACCAGCGCCAGGCGGCTGCCGTCTTTGGTGATGGCGCCGGATTTGCCGAAGCGAGCGGCCATGTTGCGGTCGTGGTCGATTTCGAAGCCCAGCAGGCCCAGTTTGTTCAGGGTCAGCTCACGCACCATGCCGGCGTTCTCGCCGATGCCGCCGGTGAAGATCACCGCGTCCAGACGGCCTTCCATCAGCGCGCTGTATGCGCCGACGTATTTGGCCAGACGGTGGCAGAACACGTCCATGGCGCGTTTGGCGTCGGCTTTGCTGTCGTAGTTGTCTTCAACGTAACGGCAGTCGCTGGTGACTTCGGTCAGGCCCAGCAGGCCGGATTCTTTGGTCAGCATCTTGTTGATCTGGTCAACGCTCATGCCCAGAGAATCGTGCAGGTGGAAGATGATAGCCGGATCGATGTCACCGCTGCGGGTGCCCATCACCAGGCCTTCCAGCGGGGTCAGGCCCATGGAGGTGTCAACGCACTGGCCGTTGCGCACTGCGGTAACGGAACCGCCGTTGCCCAGGTGGCAAGTGATCACGTTCACTTCTTCTACCGGCTTGTTCAGCATCTTCGCGGCTTCCTGAGTCACGTAGAAGTGGCTGGTGCCGTGCGCGCCGTAGCGGCGAACGCCGTGGTCGCGATACAGGCTGTACGGCAGGGCGTACAGGTAAGATTCTTCCGGCATGGTCTGGTGGAACGCGGTGTCGAACACGGCAACGTTCTTGTCGGCCAGGTTAGGGAAGGATTTCAGCGCTTCCGCGATGCCGATCAGGTGAGCCGGGTTGTGCAGTGGTGCAAACGGCACGGAATCTTTGATACCCTGCAGAACTTCGTCGTTGATCACGGCGGAAGCGGTGAACTTCTCGCCGCCGTGCACGATGCGGTGGCCGATAGCGGTCAGCTGCGCAGAAAGCTCTGGTTTTTGTGCCAGAATAGTATTAACAATGAAGTTCAGCGCTTCGCTGTGTGCAGCGCCGGCCCCCAGGGCAGCTTCGTGTTTGGCGCCGTCCATTTTCCACTTGATGCGAGCTTCAGGCAGGTGGAAACACTCGGCCAAACCGGAGAGGAATTCGTCGCCGTTAACGGCATCGATGATGGCGAATTTCAGAGAAGAACTGCCGCAGTTAAGAACCAGTACTAGCTTACTCGACATGGAAGTACCTACTTAAATAGTCGTGTTGTTAAAAGAAAATCGAAAACACGTGGTGAATTAATCGTCAATCAGACAACAAGCGTAGCGCATAGTGCCGATGACATTTATGATTAACATCATGTGACGTGCACAAATCACAGGATGATGGAAAAACCGATGATTTCTCTGCGGTTTAAATAATCTTGATTTTTATAGGGCTAAAAGTTGACAAAGTTTGCGTCATCTTCTACCGGCCACAAGGCCGGCTTAGGATACCGATAGCCCGGTGTAAACACAAAATAAATTTAAAGCTTCAAATTTTTTAGTATGGTCTCTGGCAGCACGCTTTTAGTTTCTTTACGTGACGTTGAGGTACGCAATGACGAGCAAACCGTCCGGTTCCGTAAGCTGGTTTCAGGTCTTCCAGCGCGGGCAGCATTATATGAAAACCTGGCCGTCGGACAAACGTCTGGCACCGGTCTTTCCGGAGAACCGCGTTGCGCGTGCCACCCGTTTCGCTATCCGTTTCATGCCGCCGTTGGCGATTTTCACGCTGACCTGGCAGATCGCTCTCGGCGGCCAGCTCGGCCCGGCGATCGCCACCGCGCTGTTCGCCTGCAGCCTGCCGATGCAGGGGCTGTGGTGGCTGGGGCGCCGTTCGGTCACGCCGCTGCCGCCGACGCTGCTGCAATGGTTCCATGAGGTGCGCAACAAGCTGACGGAAGCCGGGCAGGCGGTGGCGCCGCTCGAAGGCACGCCGACCTATCAGACGTTGGCCGATCTGCTCAAGCGCGCTTTCAAGCAGCTGGACAAAACTTTCCTCGACGATCTGTAAATGAAAAAGGCCGCGTTGTGCGGCCTTTCTCGTCAAAGCGCCAATAACCCCGGTTTAAATCAAAGAACGGTCGAGTTGTGATTTCCTGCGTTCTTGCGCTGTGCGATGCTCCCGCCATCACACAGAAATGAGGAAATCCTGATGGAAATGACCAACGCCCAGCGGCTGATCCTGTCGAACCAGTACAAGATGATGACCCTGCTCGATCCGGACAATGGCGACCGTTATCGCCGGTTGCAAACCATCGTCGAACGCGGCTTCGGTTTGCAAATGCGCGAACTGGATCGCGACTTCGGCGAACTGAGCGAAGAGGTGTGCCGCACCATCATCAACGTGATGGAGATGCACCATGCGCTGCAGGTTTCCTGGGGCAACCTGAAAGAGAAGCAGGATCTGGACGAGCGCCGCCTGGCGTTTCTCGGCTTCGACGCCGCCACCGAGGCGCGCTACCTGAGCTACGTGCGTTTCCTGGTCAGCACCGAGGGGCGCTATACTCACTTCGATTCCGGCAGCCACGGTTTCAACGCCCAGACCAAAATGTGGGAAAAATACCAGCGCATGCTGGCGATCTGGCTGGCCTGTCCGCGCCAGTATCACTTGAGCGCCGTTGAGATAGCGCAAATCATCAATGCTTGATTAAGAAGAGGTTTTCTGTGGAGTGTAAGGGTTTTCTGTTCGATCTTGATGGCACCCTGGTGGATTCGCTGCCGGCGGTAGAGCGCGCCTGGACGCACTGGGCCGAACGCCGCGGCGTCAACCCGCAAGCGGTGCTGGACTTCATTCACGGTAAACAGGCCATTACTTCTCTGCGCCACTTTATGCCGGGCGAAAGCGAAGCGGAAATTCAGCGCGAGTTCGAGTTGCTGGAGCAGGCCGAAGCGCAGGATACCGACGGCGTTCGCGCGCTGCCGGGCGCGATTGCGCTGCTGGATCGCCTGAACGCGCTCGGCATCCCTTGGGCGATCGTCACCTCCGGTTCGGTGCCGGTGGCGGGCGCTCGCCGCCAGGCCGGCGGTTTGCCGCAGCCGGAGGTGTTCATCACCGCCGAGCAGGTTAAACACGGCAAGCCGCAGCCCGACGCCTATCTGCTGGGCGCCGAGCGCCTGGGGCTGGCGCCGCACGAGTGCGTGGTGGTTGAAGACGCGCCGGCCGGCATTCTCTCCGGCCTGGCCGCGGGCTGCCAGGTGATCGCGGTCAACGCGCCGGCGGATACGCCGAAGTTGGAGCAGGTCGACCTGCGGCTGGATTCGCTGGCGCAGATCGCCGTCGATAAAACGGCGCAGGGCGCGATCGTTCGCCGGCTGGCCTGAGCGGCATTATCTTCACCCTAATTGATTAGACCCCGCTTCGGCGGGGTTTTTTTATGCTATTTTTTAGGCCCTTGGACATTTGCCGGATGAGGCCGTTTTGAACAGCGAATTACTGTGGGTGCTGAGTTTACTGCTGATTGCCATCGTGCTGTTTACCACCAACAAGCTGCGTATGGACGTGGTGGCGCTGTTGGTGATCATCGCCTTCGTGCTGAGCGGCACGCTCAGCCTGCAGGAGGCGACGGTCGGTTTCAGCGATCCCAACGTGATTTTGATCGCCGCGCTGTTCGTGATCGGCGAAGGGCTGGTGCGCACCGGCGTGGCCTATCAGGTCGGCGACTGGCTGGTGAAAGTGGCCGGCAGCAGCGAAACCAAAATGTTGATGCTGCTGATGGTGACGGTCGCCGGGCTGGGCGCGTTCATGAGCTCGACCGGCGTGGTGGCGATCTTTATCCCGGTGGTGCTCAGCGTGACGGCGAGAATGAAGATTGCGCCGGGGCGGCTGATGATGCCGCTCAGCTTCGCCGGGCTCATCAGCGGCATGATGACGCTGGTGGCCACGCCGCCCAACATGGTGGTCAACAGCGAACTGGTGCGTGAAGGCATCCATGGTTTCGGTTTCTTCAGCGTGACGCCCATCGGTCTGGCGGTGCTGGCGCTGGGCGTCGGTTACATGCTGATCGCTCGGCGTTGGCTGGGCAGCGGTGACACGGGCAAAGCCGGCGATGACTGGCAGCGCCGAACCTTCCGCGATTTGATCCGCGACTACAAGCTGACCGGCCGCGCGCGGCGGCTGGCTGTCCGCAGCGCTTCGCCGCTGATCGGGCGTTCGCTGGATGAGCTGCACCTGCGTGCGCGCTATGGCGCCAACGTGGTGGGCATCGAGCGCTGGAAACGCTTCCGGCGGGTGATGGTCAGCGCTTCCGGCAGCACCGAGCTGCGCGAGGGCGACGTTCTTTTAATCGACATGTCGGACAGCCAGGTCGATCTGCGCGAATTCTGCGGCGAGCAGCGGCTGGAGCCGATGGTGCTGCGCGGCGATTACTTCTCTGAACAGTCGCGCAACGTCGGCATGGCAGAGGTGTCGCTGATCCCGGACTCGGCGCTGCTGGGCAAAAGCCTGCGCGAAGCGGCGTTCCGCAGCCGCTACGATCTGAACGTGGTGGGCATCCGCCGCCACGGCGAGACGCTGGGCGGCAAGCTGGTGGACGAGCCGCTGGAGCTGGGCGACATCTTGCTGGTGATCGGCGACTGGAAGGCGATCCGTCAGCTGCAGGCCAAAACCCACGACTTTATCGTGCTCAATCTGCCGGCCGAAGTGGACGAAGTGGCGCCGGCGATCACGCAGGCGCCGCACGCGCTGTTTTGTCTGGCGCTGATGGTGGCGATGATGCTGACCGACGAAATCCCCAACCCGATCGCGGCGCTGATCGCCTGTCTGCTGATGGGCAAGTTCCGCTGTATCGATATGGAAAGCGCCTATAAATCGATCCATTGGCCGAGCATCATTTTGATCGTCGGGATGATGCCGTTTGCGCAGGCGCTGCAAAAGACCGGCGGGGTGGATCTGATCGTCAGCGGGCTGATGGACGTCGCCGGCGGTGCGGGGCCGCGCGTGATGCTGCTGTGCCTGTTCGTCTTGTGTGCCACCATCGGCCTGTTTATTTCCAACACCGCGACGGCGGTGCTGATGGCGCCGATCGCCATCGCCGCCGCGCGCGAAATGGGCGTTTCGCCATACCCGTTCGCGATGATTATCGCCATCGCCGCGTCCGCCGCCTTTATGACGCCGGTTTCTTCACCGGTCAACACGCTGGTGCTGGGGCCGGGCAATTACAAGTTCGGCGATTTCGTGCGTCTCGGCGTGCCGTTCACCCTGCTGGTGATGGCGGTCAGCGTGATTGTGGTGCCGTGGCTCTACGGCTTTTAACGGCGCAGCGAGGCTGCGCCGGCGGGGTTACAGCGAGCTGTCGAGGCTGATTTCGTCCAATGACAGGCTGAAGCTGGGGATGAACACGTCCATGAAGTAGTCCATTTCCGGGCTGCGGCGCTGTTCCAGGGTTTTATCCAGCCGCGCCTTGGCCAGGGTGAATTCGTTGTTGCCGGCAGAGAGTTCCTCTAGGCATTTCAGGTAGGCGCACAGCGCGTCCGCCTGCTTCACCACCTGCTTTTCATCTTCGCTGTAGTAGTGCTCATCGAGAATGGTGCGAAAATCGTTGCGCAGCTCCGCGGGGATCATGTCCAGCAGCTTTTGCTGGGCGATCTTTTCGATCTTCTTGTATTCGTGGGCGATCTGCGGATTGTAGTACTTGATCGGCGTCGGCATGTCGCCGGTGATCACTTCGCTGGCGTCGTGGTACATCGCCAGCAGCGCAACGCGGTCGGCGTTGAGGTTGCCGTTGAATTTGCGGTTCTTGATCACCGCCAACGCGTGGGCGACAAAGGCCACCTGCAGACTGTGTTCGGAAACGTTCTCGGTACGCACGTTGCGCATCAGCGGCCAGCGGTTGATCAGTTTCAGGCGGGACAGATGGGCGAAGAAATGGCTCTGGCTCATGGTGCTCTCTTTAACGGCAAGTGAGGGCCCCATTGTGAAGCAGTGACGGCGAATTTTGCAACCGGGCAGTGAGAGAAGGGCGCAACAAGGCGCTGCGCCCCAGGCGATTACTGGTGGTAGCCTTCCAGGAAGCGGCCCAGCTTGCCGACCGCCATTTCCAGCTCGTCTACGCGCGGCAGGGTGACGATGCGCACGTGATCCGGATAAGGCCAGTTGAACGCGGTGCCCTGCACCAGCAGCACTTTTTCCTGCAGCAGCAGATCCAGCACCAGCTTCTGGTCGTCATGGATGTTGAAGCGCTTGGCGTCGATGCGCGGGAACATGTACAGCGCGCCCTGCGGCTTCACGCAAGAGACGCCCGGGATGTCGTTGAGCAGCTCCCAGGTGCGGTTGCGCTGTTCGTACAGGCGGCCGCCGGGCTGAATGAACTCGCTGATGCTCTGATAACCGCCCAGCGCGGTCTGAATGGCGTGCTGCATCGGCACGTTGGCGCACAGGCGCATCGAAGCCAGCATCTCCAGCCCTTCGATATAGCCTTTGGCGTGCTTCTTCGGCCCGTTCAGCACCATCCAGCCCTGGCGGAAGCCCGCCACGCGGTAGGTTTTCGACAGGCCGTTGAAGGTGACGGTCAGCAAATCCGGCGCCAGCGCGGCGATCGAATGGTGCTCGGCTTCGTCATACAGGATCTTGTCGTAGATCTCGTCGGCGAAGATGATCAGGTTGTGTTGACGGGCGATCTCGACGATCTGTTCCAGCAGCGCTTTGCTGTAAACCGCGCCGGTCGGGTTGTTCGGGTTGATGATCACGATGCCGCGGGTGCGCGGGGTGATCTTGCTGATGATGTCGTCCAGATCCGGGAACCAGCCGGCCTGCTCATCGCACAGGTAGTGCACGGCCTTGCCGCCGGACAGCGATACCGCGGCGGTCCACAGCGGGTAGTCCGGCGCCGGCACCAGCATTTCGTCGCCGCTGTTGAGCAGCGCCTGCATGGATTGGACGATCAGTTCCGAGACGCCGTTGCCAATGTAGATATCCTCAACGGTCACGTCACGCATGTTGCGCGCCTGATAGTGCTGCATGATCGCTTTACGCGCCGAGAAGAGGCCCTTGGAGTCGGAATAGCCTTGCGCCGTGGGCAGATTGCGGATCACGTCGACCAGGATTTCGTCAGGGGCGTCGAAACCGAACGGGGCAGGGTTGCCGATGTTCAGTTTCAGGACTTTGTTGCCTTCTTCTTCAAGACGTTTAGCTTCTTTAAGCACCGGGCCGCGAATGTCATAGCAGACGTTGTCCAGTTTGCTGGATTTCTCAATGGGGGACATAAAAAGTTGAGCCTTTTGCTGGGATAGGGGCGCTCCTACCGTGGGACGCCGCAACCCGCCCAATGTACTCCTGGCGTAGTTGCTTTTGAAGGGTTTTGCACGCCTTTGGTGCAAATGCATGTCGTAACGGGAGATTTTAGTTATGATAAGCAAAGGTAAAGTTATTTTGTGGTTCATAATTTCATGAACTATAATTTTACTAGGGTTTTGTTCTGTAAAATCCCGCATCGATAAACGCGACGTGCCGGCGATCGCGGCCGGCAGCAGTGAACTGATAAGCCGAAAGTGAGAATGGGCTTCAATAAACTGTAAAGGAACGATAATACCGGAGTTGTCTGATAGCGGGTTGTCGGTTAGCGCACCACACTAAGAAAATGGCATATTTACATTAGCTTTACTTTATATTTTAGCTTAAGCATTGTTTATGTGGTTATAGGATTATTATTTAAAGTAAAAATCTTACTGATTGAATTTATTAAATTCATTGAGTAGTAACACGAAGTCGGTAGCGTTAATTATTTATCTTTTTTGCTCTGTAATGCAGTCTGGTCGCCGGTTGATAAGGGTTCTCAGTAGCACGAATGGAGTGGAAATTAGGCAGTATGAATGAGTAAAATCTCAGGTTCGGTGGGGGTTTTCCCTTTCCACCGATATTCAGCCCCCCGCGTTCTATAAGCACCATCGATAGATCGCATTTTAAAAAGCGATAGAGGTAACGAATCATAAGTAATTTTTTTGCCCTCCACTTATGAGTGGGGTACTGTCATAACAGGCTCCGTCCTTTTCAACGGCGTCTGAGAAACACACCAGGGTAGTAGTTCGTAAATTAGAATTTAAAAAAGTGAAGAATACACTA
This sequence comes from Serratia sp. CY27727, assembly GCF_052169275.1. NCBI lineage: Bacteria > Pseudomonadati > Pseudomonadota > Gammaproteobacteria > Enterobacterales > Yersiniaceae > Serratia > Serratia sp. CY27727. The sequence goes on from NZ_JBJNLB010000002.1 coordinate 193,235, forward strand.
TGACAACTGCAAATCGTCCGATACTTAATCTCGACCTCGATCTGCTAAGAACCTTTGTTGCGGTTGCTGATTTGAATACCTTCGCGGCGGCGGCCGTCGCCGTATGCCGTACTCAATCAGCCGTCAGTCAACAAATGCAGCGATTAGAGCAACTGGTCGGCAAAGAACTGTTTGCCCGCCATGGGCGCAACAAACTCCTGACTGAGCATGGTATTCAGCTTCTCGGTTATGCCAGGAAGATCCTGCGCTTTAACGACGAAGCCTGTACCTCGCTGATGTACAACAATATTAAAGGTGTTCTGACCATCGGCGCTTCCGACGACACCGCCGATACCATTCTGCCTTTCCTGCTGAACCGCGTGACCGCCATCTATCCGAAGCTGTCCATTGACGTGCGCGTAAAGCGCAGCACGACGATGGTCGATCTGCTGGAAGAGGGCGAAATCGATCTGGCGGTGACCACGGCCGATCCGGCCGGGCACCCGCACATCGTGCTGCGCACATCGCCGACGCTGTGGTACTGCGCCGCCGATTACCACTATCAGGCCGGCGAACCGATCCCGCTGGTGGTGATGGATGAGCCAAGCCCGTTCCGCGCGCTGGCGATCAAGCAGCTGGACGAAGCCGGTATCCCGTGGCGCATCGCCTACGTCGCCTCCACGCTGTCCGCGGTGCGGGCGGCCTGTAAGGCCGGCCTGGGCGTGACCGCGCGGCCGATCGAGATGATGAGCCCCGACCTGCGGGTGCTGGGGGCGGTGGAAGGTTTGCCGCCGCTGCCGGATACCCAGTATGCGCTGTGCAAAAACGCGCAGTGCAGCAACGAATTGGCGATGGCCATCTTCAGCGCAATGCAGGGCGGCAATGACGGTTATGGCTTCAACGGCGCGGAAGCCGGTCTCCAGGGCGATCAGGATGACGCCAGCCTGGTGGACGAGGAAGAATAACGCCGCGGCGTGATATCTGATGAAAACCTCCGCTTCGGCGGAGGTTTTTTTTGCCCTTTTTTTGGGGATTTTTACTGTTATAGGGATTTAATGACGATTTTGTTATGAGTTGGCTGTTTTACTAACTTTTGAGCGTTGCTGAAAAGAGAGTTTGGCCGGGTTTAAGACGTTGAGTGTGTTTTTTGAGCAATAAGATTGAATGGGTTAAAGGCATGGTAATAGAAGGGTTATTTTGTTAGCTTATAGCGGCCGTTTTTGCGGCTTAATTTGAGGAAAATTGTTAAAGGGCCACACTTTTTTTGAGGATTTATGCTGAAAACGTGTCCTGGATCAAAAAAATACCCCTAGGTAGTGAGTGGAAGAACAGGGAATTCCTGAGACAATGGTATAGTAAAACTGAAATGTGCACGTTGGTTTATATCTATCTGTTTCTACACAAAAATTAACTGACACGATTTAGCCAGCCCCTGGCGCATCAAATGTTAATCAAATGATACGTATGTAAACTAGTGTGTAGATACTTTTGTCAAAGTTGACAAAAGGTTATAGAAAGGAGTAAAAAGCCCACAGAAAAACGCTGCCTAACTCGCTGTAAAAGCAGTTTGTTTGTGTGGTTATTTATCCTTCCCTTAAATCGATGTGGCGCACTAACTGCCGGTGACAAGAGCAGCGCGATCGACGCCACTTTTGATGAGTAAGCATAGAGTATGTCAACAACCACTGAAGTTATCGCTCATCACTGGGCGCTCGCCGTATTTCTCGTCGTGGCTATCGGGCTCTGCGGCTTAATGCTGCTGGGTGCGTTCTTCTTGGGCGGGAGAGCCCGGGCGCGCGCCAAACACACCCCGTTTGAATCAGGCATCGACTCGGTCGGCACGGCGCGCATGCGCTTGTCCGCCAAGTTTTACCTGGTGGCCATGTTCTTCGTTATTTTCGACGTTGAAGCCTTATACCTGTACGCCTGGTCGGTCTCGGTTCGCGAGAGCGGTTGGGTAGGCTTTATCGAAGCCGCCATTTTCATTTTGGTGCTATTGGCCGGTCTGGTTTATCTGGTGCGCGTCGGCGCGTTGGATTGGACTCCGGCGCGTTCCCAACGCCGCAGCAAACCGAGCACGATCACTAACACCAACAGTCATCCGCAGTAACAGCGAGGCATTAAGATGGACTATACGCTCACCCGCATAGACCCGAACGGTGAGAACGACCGTTATCCCCTGCAAAAACAGGAGATCGTCGCCGATCCCCTGGAACAACAGGTCCACCGCACGGTTTACATGGGTAAACTCGAACATGCGCTGCATGACATGGTGAACTGGGGGCGTAAAAACTCTATTTGGCCGTATAACTTCGGCCTTTCGTGCTGTTACGTGGAGATGGTGACGTCGTTTACCGCCGTTCACGACGTGGCGCGTTTCGGTGCGGAAGTACTGCGCGCCTCCCCGCGTCAGGCTGACCTGATGGTGGTGGCCGGTACCTGTTTCACCAAGATGGCCCCGGTCATCCAACGCCTGTACGAGCAGATGCTGGAACCTAAGTGGGTGATCTCGATGGGCGCCTGCGCCAACTCCGGCGGCATGTACGACATCTATTCCGTGGTGCAGGGCGTGGACAAGTTCCTGCCGGTCGACGTGTACATTCCCGGCTGCCCGCCGCGTCCGGAAGCCTACATGCAAGCGCTGATGCTGCTGCAGGAATCCATCGGCAAAGAACGTCGCCCGCTGTCGTGGGTTGTCGGCGATCAGGGCGTTTACCGCGCCAATATGCAGTCTGAAAGAGAGCGTAAACACGGCGAGCGCATCGCGGTGACCAACCTCCGGACGCCTGACGAGATTTAAGACGTTCATTTAACGTCCATCTTAGTGCGCTATTGGTTAACACAGCGAAAAGTGAAACTTGCGGCGAATAACCCTTTAGTGTGGTGAAAAAAAATTATGACAGATTTGACGACGCACGACGCCTTGCCTGCCTGGCAGACCCGAGATCACCTTGATGACCCGGTGATCGGCGAACTGCGCAACCGTTTTGGGCCGGAAGCCTTTACTGTTCAGGCTACCCGTACCGGCATGCCCGTGGTATGGGTTAAACCTGACCAGTTGCTGGAAGTAATGACGTTCCTGAGAAAACAGCCGAAGCCGTATGTCATGCTGTTCGATCTGCATGGCGTGGACGAACGTCTTCGCACCCACCGCGATGGCCTGCCCGCTGCGGATTTCTCCGTTTTCTACCATCTGATTTCCATCGAACGCAACCGCGACATCATGCTGAAGGTGGCGCTGTCTGAAAAAGACCTGCACGTGCCGACGGCGACCAAGGTGTTCCCGAACGCCAACTGGTACGAGCGCGAAACCTGGGAAATGTTCGGCATCACCTTCGACGGCCACCCGCACCTGTCGCGCATCATGATGCCGCAGACCTGGGAAGGGCACCCGCTGCGCAAGGACTACCCGGCGCGCGCCACCGAATTCGATCCTTTCGTGCTGACCAAGCAGAAAGAAGATCTGGAGATGGAAGCGCTGACCTTCAAGCCGGAAGACTGGGGCATGAAGCGCGGCACCGAGAACGAAGATTTCATGTTCCTCAACCTCGGCCCGAACCACCCGTCCGCGCACGGTGCGTTCCGCATCATTCTGCAGCTGGACGGCGAAGAGATCGTCGACTGCGTGCCGGATATCGGCTATCACCACCGCGGCGCCGAGAAGATGGGCGAGCGCCAATCCTGGCACAGCTACATTCCGTACACCGACCGTATCGAGTACCTCGGCGGCTGCGTGAACGAAATGCCTTACGTGCTGGCGGTCGAGAAGCTGGCCGGCATCAAGGTGCCGGAGCGCGTCGACACCATCCGCGTGATGCTGTCCGAGCTGTTCCGCATCAACAGCCACCTGCTGTACATCTCCACCTTCATTCAGGACGTCGGCGCGATGACCCCGGTGTTCTTCGCCTTTACCGATCGACAGAAAATCTACGATCTGGTGGAAGCGATCACCGGTTTCCGTATGCACCCGGCCTGGTTCCGCATCGGCGGCGTTGCGCACGATCTGCCGCGCGGCTGGGATCGCCTGCTGCGTGAATTCCTCGACTGGATGCCGAAGCGTCTGGACTCCTACGTGAAAGCGGCGCTGAAGAACAGCATCCTGAAAGGCCGTTCCATCGGCGTAGCGTCTTACAACGCCAAAGAAGCGCTGGAGTGGGGCGTGACCGGCGCCGGCCTGCGCGCCACTGGCGTCGAGTTCGACGTGCGTAAATGGCGTCCGTACTCCGGCTACGAGAACTTCGACTTCGAAGTGCCGGTCGGCGACGGCACCAGCGACTGCTACACCCGCGTGATGCTGAAGGTGGAAGAGCTGCGCCAGAGCCTGCGCATCCTCGAACAGTGCCTGAACAACATGCCGGAAGGCCCGTTCAAGGCCGATCACCCGCTGACCACGCCGCCGCCGAAAGAGCGCACGCTGCAGCACATTGAAACGCTGATCACCCACTTCCTGCAGGTTTCCTGGGGCCCGGTGATGCCAGCCAACGAATCATTCCAGATGATTGAAGCCACCAAAGGGATCAACAGCTACTACCTGACCAGCGACGGCAGCACCATGAGCTACCGCACCCGGGTACGTACGCCGAGCTTTGCGCACCTGCAGCAGATCCCATCGGTCATCCGTGGCAGCCTGGTTTCCGACCTGATCGTCTATCTGGGTAGTATCGATTTTGTTATGTCAGATGTGGACCGCTAATTATGCACTCTCAAAAAGACAATCACGCAGTCAATGATGCGCTCGAGCCCATCAACGCAGCCGCTCCTCAGAGCGGCGTTGATGCATTTGTACTGAGTGCGGAAGAACGTGATGCGATCGAGCACGAAAAGCATCATTACGAGGATCCGCGCGCCGCTTCCATCGAAGCACTGAAAATTGTGCAGAAGCAGCGCGGCTGGGTTCCGGACGGTGCGATTTACGCCATCGCGGAAGTGCTGGGCATCCCCGCCAGCGACGTAGAAGGCGTGGCCACGTTCTACAGCCAGATTTTCCGTCAGCCGGTAGGACGTCACGTGATCCGTTATTGTGACAGCGTTGTTTGTCACATCACCGGTTACCAGGGCATTCAGGCCGCTATCGAGAAGAAGCTGAACATCAAGCCGGGTCAAACCACCTTTGATGGCCGCTTCACGCTGCTGCCGACCTGCTGTCTGGGCAACTGCGATAAAGGGCCGACCATGATGATTGATGACGACACTCACAGTCAGCTGAAGCCTGAAGATATCGAGACGCTACTGGAGCAGTATCAATGACCAAGCACATTGTACGCACTCCCGAAACGCATCCGCTGACCTGGCGGCTGCGTGATGACAAGCAGCCGCTGTGGCTGGACGAATACCGCAGCAAAAACGGCTATGCCGGCGCGGAAAAGGCCCTCAAAGGCCTGGCCCCGGACGAGATCGTCGGCCTGGTGAAAGACTCCGGGCTGAAGGGCCGCGGCGGCGCGGGCTTCTCCACCGGTTTGAAGTGGAGCCTGATGCCGAAGGACGAATCCATGAACATCCGTTACCTGCTGTGTAACGCCGATGAAATGGAGCCGGGCACCTATAAAGACCGCCTGCTGATGGAGCAGCTGCCGCACCTGCTGGTGGAAGGCATGCTGATCTCCGCCTTCGCGCTGAAAGCCTACCGCGGCTATATCTTCCTGCGCGGCGAGTACATTGAAGCGGCGGCGCACCTGCGTCGCGCCATCGCGGAAGCCACCGAAGCCGGCTATCTGGGCAAAAACATTCTCGGCACCGGATTTGATTTCGAGCTGATCGTGCACACCGGCGCCGGCCGTTACATCTGCGGCGAAGAAACCGCGCTGATCAACTCGCTGGAAGGCCGCCGCGCCAACCCGCGCTCCAAGCCGCCATTCCCGGCCAGCGCCGGCGTGTGGGGCAAGCCGACCTGCGTCAACAACGTCGAAACGCTGTGCAACGTGCCGGCCATTTTGGCGAACGGCGTGGAGTGGTACACCGGCATCTCCGGCAGTGAGGACAAAGGCACCAAGCTGATGGGCTTCTCCGGCCGGGTGAAAAATCCGGGCGTTTGGGAGCTGCCGTTCGGCACCACCGCGCGCGAGATCCTGGAAGACTACGCCGGCGGCATGCGCGACGGTCTGCGCTTCAAAGCCTGGCAGCCGGGCGGCGCGGGGACCGACTTCCTGACCGCCGATCACCTCGATCTGCCGATGGAATACGGCGCGATCGGCAAAGCCGGCAGCCGTCTCGGCACCGCGCTGGCGATGGCGGTAGACCACGAGATCGGCATGGTGCCGCTGGTGCGTAACCTGGAAGAGTTCTTCGCCCGCGAGTCCTGCGGCTGGTGTACACCATGCCGCGACGGCCTGCCGTGGAGCGTGAAGATCCTGCGTGCGTTGGAAAACGGCGAAGGGCAGCCGGGGGATATCGAAACCCTCGAACAGCTGTGCCGTTCCCTCGGCCCGGGCAAAACCTTCTGCGCCCACGCGCCAGGTGCCGTAGAGCCACTGCAAAGCGCGATTAAATATTTCCGTGAAGAGTTCGAGGCGGGCATCGCCGTGCAGCACTTCGGCAACGCCCATGCGATTGGCGGCATTCAGCCGAACAATCTGCTGAAGCAGCGCTGGTAAGCCGACTCGCCCGAACACGGCCAGAATTTTTGATTAACGCCTGCCGCAAGGCAGGCCACTTGGAAGCATGCTGACTATGGCTACGATTCATGTAGACGGCAAAGAGTATGAGGTAGACGGAGCGGACAACCTGCTGCAGGCTTGTCTCTCCCTCGGCCTTGATATTCCTTACTTTTGCTGGCATCCGGCGCTGGGAAGCGTCGGCGCTTGCCGCCAATGTGCGGTAAAGCAATACCAAAACGCGGAAGATACGCGCGGCCGTTTGGTGATGTCCTGTATGACCCCGGCATCCGACGGCACCTTCATCTCCATCGATGACGGCGAAGCGAAGCAGTTCCGTGAAAGCGTGGTCGAGTGGTTGATGACCAACCACCCGCACGATTGCCCGGTCTGTGAAGAAGGCGGTAACTGTCACCTGCAGGATATGACGGTAATGACCGGCCACAGCTTCCGCCGCTACCGCTTCACCAAGCGCACCCACAACAACCAGGAGCTGGGGCCGTTTATCTCGCATGAGATGAACCGCTGCATCGCCTGCTACCGCTGCGTGCGTTACTACAAAGACTATGCGGACGGCACCGACTTCGGCGTGTACGGCGCGCACGATAACGTCTACTTCGGTCGCCCGGAAAGCGGCACGCTGGAAAGCGAGTTCTCCGGCAACCTGGTGGAAGTGTGCCCGACCGGCGTATTCACCGACAAAACGCACTCCGAGCGCTACAACCGTAAATGGGACATGCAGTTCGCGCCGAGCATTTGCCAGCAGTGCAGCATCGGCTGTAACACCAGCCCGGGCGAGCGCTATGGCGAGCTGCGCCGTATCGAAAACCGTTACAACGGCAGCGTGAACCACTACTTCCTGTGCGACCGCGGCCGCTTCGGTTACGGCTACGTCAACCAGAAAGATCGTCCGCGTCAACCGCAGCAGCTGCGCGGCGATGACTGGATCACCCTGAACGCCGAGCAGGCGATGCAGGGCGCGGCGGACATCCTGCGTCAGGCGAAGAAAACCATCGGCATCGGCTCCCCGCGCGCCAGCCTGGAAAGCAACTTCGCACTGCGCGAGCTGGTCGGCGCCGAGAACTACTACACCGGTATCGCTCAGGCGGAGCAATCACGCCTGGCGCTGATGCTGAACGTGCTGAAGAACGGCGGCGTCCATACGCCGGCGCTGCGTGAGATCGAAGATTACGACGCGGTGCTGGTGCTGGGCGAAGACCTGACGCAAACCGGCGCGCGCATCGCGCTGTCCGTGCGCCAGGCCGTCAAGGGCAAAGCCCGCGCGATGGCGGCGGCGCAACGCGTGGCCGACTGGCAGATCGCGGCGGTGCAGAACATCGGCCAGCACGCCAAGTACCCGCTGTTCACCACCAACGTCGACAACACCCGCCTGGACGACATCGCCGCCTGGAACTACCGCGCGCCGGTGGACGAGCAGGCGCGGTTCGGCTTCGCCATCGCTCACGCGCTGGACAGCGCGGCGCCGGCGGTGAACGATCTGGCTGAAGGCCTGAACAAGAAAGTCGATATCATCGTGCAGGCGCTGACCGGCGCACGCAAACCGCTGATTATTACCGGCAGCAACGCCGGCAGCGAAGCCATCATCGAAGCGGCGGCCAACATTGCCAAAGCGTTGAAGGGCCGCGGTTCCGACGTCGGCATCACCTTCGTGGCGGGCGCAGCCAACAGCATGGGCCTGGCGATGATCGGCGGCGGTTCGCTCGATCAGGCGCTGGAACAGCTGGCGAGCGGCGCAGCCGATACCGCCATCGTGATGGAAAACGATCTCTATCGTCATGCGCCGGCGGCGCAGGTGGACGCGGCGCTGGCCAAGGTCAACAACCTGATCGTCGCCGACCACCAGCGCACCGCGATCATGGACAAAGCCAACCTGATCCTCTCCTCGGCCAGCTTTGCCGAGAGCGACGGTACGCTGATCAACCAGGAAGGCCGCGCGCAGCGCTTCTTCCAGGTATACGATCCGGCTTACTACGACGACGCCAAGAAAAATCAGTTCACCGTGATGCTGGAAAGCTGGCGCTGGATGCACTCGCTGCACTCCACCTACACCAGCCGCCACGTGGACTGGACCCAGCTCGATGACGTGATCGCCGCTTGCGTCGCCGCGTTGCCGCAGCTGCAGGGCATCGTCGACGCCGCGCCGGACGCGACTTTCCGCATTCGCGGTCAGAAGTTGGCGCGTTCGCCGCACCGCTCCAGCGGCCGTACCGCCATGCGCGCCAACATCAGCGTGCACGAGCCGCGTCAGCCGCAGGATAAAGACACCATGTTCGCCTTCTCGATGGAAGGGAACAACAGTCCGCTGGCCGATCGTCAGCAGATCCCGTTCGCCTGGGCGCCAGGCTGGAACTCACCGCAGGCATGGAACAAGTTCCAGGCCGAAGTGGGCGGCAAACTGCGCCACGGCGATCCGGGCGTGCGCCTGATCGAAGCGGGGGAGGGCAGCCTCGGTTACTTCGACCGCGTGCCTGCCGCGTTCAATCCGAACGACGGCTGGCGTGTCGCGCCGTACTACCACCTGTTCGGCAGCGACGAAATGTCGCAGCGCTCTCACGTGATCCAGCAGCGCATGCCGGAAGCCTACGTGATGGTCAACCCGGCCGACGCGGCGACGCTTGGCGTCAACGCGGGCAGCCTGGTGGAGTTCAGCTGTGCGGGCCAGACCCTGCGTCTGCCGGTGCGTCTGAGTGAAACCCTGACCCAGGGCCAGGTTGGTTTGCCGCTCGGCTTGCCAGGGATCCCGCCGATCTTGGTGGGTGCTAAGGTAGACAATCTGCGGGAGGCGGCACGATGAGCTGGTTTACCCCTGAGGTGATCGACATTCTGATCGCCATTCTTAAAGCGGTCGTGATCCTGTTGGTGGTCGTGGCGTGCGGGGCATTCATGAGCTTCGGCGAACGCCGCCTGCTCGGCCTGTTCCAGAACCGCTACGGACCGAACCGCGTAGGCTGGGGCGGCTCGCTGCAGCTGGTCGCCGACATGATCAAAATGTTCTTCAAGGAAGACTGGGTGCCGAGATTCTCCGACCGGGTGATCTTCACCCTGGCGCCGATGATCGCCTTTACTTCCCTGTTGCTGGCATTTGCCATCGTGCCGGTCAGCCCGACCTGGGCGGTGTCCGATCTCAACATCGGTATTCTGTTCTTCCTGATGATGGCCGGCCTGGCGGTGTACGCCGTGCTGTTCGCCGGATGGTCGAGCAACAACAAATACTCGCTGTTGGGCGCGATGCGCGCCTCCGCGCAAACCCTGAGCTACGAAGTGTTCATCGGTCTGTCGCTGATGGGCGTGGTGATGCAGGCGGATTCGTTCAACATGCAGGCTATCGTTGAATCCCAGGCGCACGTCTGGAACGTCATTCCGCAGTTCTTCGGCTTCGTGACCTTCGCGATCGCCGGCGTGGCGGTGTGTCACCGTCACCCGTTTGACCAGCCGGAAGCCGAGCAGGAACTGGCCGACGGTTACCACATCGAATATTCCGGCATGAAGTTCGGTCTGTTCTTCGTGGGGGAATACATCGGTATCGTCACCGTGTCCGCCCTGATTGTGACGTTGTTCTTCGGCGGCTGGCAGGGTCCGTTCCTGCCGCCATTCATCTGGTTCGCGTTGAAAACGGCCTTCTTCATGATGATGTTCATCCTGATCCGTGCCGCGCTGCCGCGTCCGCGTTATGACCAGGTGATGTCCTTCGGCTGGAAAGTGTGCCTGCCGCTGACGCTGCTGAACCTGCTGGCAACCGCCGCGGTCATTTTGTACAACGCTCAATAAGGGGTGAATAAACCATGACATTGAAAGAGTTAGTGGTTGGTTTCGGCACCCAGGTGCGCAGCATTTGGATGATTGGCATGCATGCCTTCGCCAAGCGCGAAACCCAGATGTATCCGGAAGAACCGGTTTACCTGCCGCCGCGCTACCGTGGCCGCATCGTGCTGACGCGCGATCCGGACGGCGAAGAGCGCTGCGTCGCCTGTAACCTGTGTGCGGTGGCCTGCCCGGTCGGCTGTATCTCGCTGCAAAAAGCGGAGCAGAAAGACGGCCGTTGGTATCCGGAGTTCTTCCGCATCAACTTCTCGCGCTGCATTTTCTGCGGCCTGTGCGAAGAGGCTTGCCCGACTACCGCTATCCAGCTGACGCCGGATTTCGAACTGGGCGAGTACAAGCGTCAGGATCTGGTGTACGAAAAAGAAGATCTGTTGATCTCGGGGCCGGGTAAATATCCGGAATATAACTTCTACCGGATGGCCGGTATGGCGATTGACGGCAAAGCCAAAGGCGAAGCCGAAAACGAAGCCAAACCGATCGACGTCAAAGGTCTGTTGCCCTAAGGAGCCAGCAAGCATGGAAATTGCATTTTACCTGGCAGGTTTGATTGCGGTGGCCGCGACGATTCGCGTGATCACCCATACCAACCCTGTGCATGCGCTGCTGTATCTGATCGTCTCGTTATTGGCGATCTCGGCAGTCTTCTTCTCGCTCGGCGCCTACTTTGCCGCCGCGTTGGAAATCATCGTCTATGCGGGCGCCATCATGGTGCTGTTCGTGTTCGTGGTGATGATGCTGAACCTCGGCAACGTGCAGCAGCAAGAGCGCGACTGGATGAAGCCGACGGTGTGGATCGGGCCTGGCCTGCTGTCGCTGGCGCTGCTGGTGGTATTGATCGTCGCGATCCGCAGCGTATCCGACCAGGGTATCAGCGGCGAGATGGTCGATGCGAAGGCGGTGGGCATCAGCCTGTTCGGGCCTTACGTATTGGCGGTTGAGCTGGCTTCAATGCTGCTGTTGGCGGGTCTGGTTGTCGCCTTCCATATCGGCCGCGAGCACAAGCCTGGCGAGGTGCTGAGCAACGCGCCGGCGAGTGGCGAAATGGCGAGAAGAAAATCGGAGGAGCAAGCATGATCCCTCTTCAACACGGCCTGATTCTGGCGGCTATCCTGTTTGTGCTCGGGCTGACCGGGCTGCTGGTGCGCCGCAACCTGCTGTTTATGCTGATCAGCCTGGAAGTGATGATCAACGCTGCGGCGTTGGCGTTTATCGTGGCGGGAAGCTACTGGGGCCAGGCGGACGGGCAGGTGATGTACATCCTGGCGATCAGTCTGGCGGCAGCCGAGGCCAGTATCGGCCTGGCGCTGCTGCTGCAGCTCTACCGTCGTCGTCATACCCTGAATATTGATACTGTCAGTGAGATGCGCGGATGAACCTATTATATTTAACAATTCTGCTACCGCTGATCGGGTTCCTGCTGTTGGCATTTTCCCGCGGTCGTTGGTCTGAGAACACGGCGGCCACCGTCGGCGTGGGCTCTATCGGCCTGGCTGCGCTGGTCACGGTGTATGTGGCGATGGATTTCTTCGCCCAGAAAGCCGCCGGCGTACAGCTGTTCGAGCAAAGCCTGTGGACCTGGATGGCCGTCGGCAACTTCAATATCGGCGTGACCCTGGTGCTGGACGGCCTGTCGCTGACCATGCTGTCGGTGGTCACCGGCGTCGGCTTCTTCATCCACATGTTCGCCTCCTGGTACATGCGCGGTGAAGAGGGCTATTCGCGCTTCTTCGCTTACACCAACCTGTTTATCGCCAGCATGGTGGTCTTGGTGCTGGCGGACAACCTGCTGCTGATGTATCTGGGTTGGGAAGGAGTGGGTCTGTGCAGCTACCTGTTGATCGGCTTCTACTACAAAGATCCGGCCAACGGCGCGGCGGCGATGAAAGCCTTCATCGTGACCCGCGTGGGCGACGTGTTCCTGGCGTTCGCGCTGTTCATCCTCTACAACGAGCTGGGCACGCTGAACATCCGCGAGCTGATGATCCTGGCGCCGCAGAAACTGGCGGTGGGCGATACGGCCATCACCTGGGCAACCCTGATGCTGCTGGGCGGCGCGGTCGGTAAATCGGCGCAGCTGCCGTTGCAAACCTGGTTGGCGGACGCGATGGCGGGCCCAACCCCGGTTTCCGCACTGATCCACGCGGCGACCATGGTGACCGCGGGCGTCTATCTGATCGCCCGTACGCACGGCCTGTTCCTGATGGCGCCGGAAGTGCTGCACCTGGTGGGCATCGTCGGTGCGGTCACCCTGCTGCTGGCCGGCTTCGCCGCGCTGGTGCAGACCGACATCAAGCGCGTGCTCGCTTACTCCACCATGAGCCAGATCGGTTACATGTTCCTGGCGCTGGGCGTGCAGGCATGGGACGCGGCGATCTTCCACCTGATGACCCACGCGTTCTTCAAGGCGCTGCTGTTCCTGTCGTCCGGTTCGGTGATCCTGGCTTGCCACCACGAGCAAAACATCTTCAAGATGGGCGGCCTGCGCAAGAGCATCCCGCTGGTGTACGTCTGCTTCCTGGTGGGTGGCGCGGCGCTGTCTGCGTTGCCGCTGGTCACGGCCGGCTTCTTCAGTAAGGACGAGATCCTGGCGGGCGCGATGGCCAACGGCCACATCAACCTGATGGTGGCCGGCCTGGTCGGCGCATTCATGACCTCGCTGTACACCTTCCGTATGATTTTCATCGTGTTCCACGGCGAAGAGAAAATCAAAGCGCATGCCGGTAAAGGCATCACTCACCACCTGCCGCTGCTGGTTCTGCTGGTGCTGTCCACCTTCGTTGGTGCGATGATCGTGCCGCCGTTGCAGGGCGTGCTGCCGGAGACGACCGAGCTGGCGCACGGCAGCGTGCTGACGCTGGAAATCACCTCCGGCGTGGTGGCTATCGTCGGCATTCTGCTGGCGGCCGCGCTGTGGCTGGGCAAACGCAGCCTGGTCAACAACATCGCCAACAGCGCGCCGGGGCGTTTCTTCTCGACCTGGTGGTTCCATGCCTGGGGCTTCGACTGGCTGTATGACAAAGTGTTCGTCAAGCCGTACCTGGGCATTGCGAAGCTGCTGCAGCGCGATCCGCTGAACTCGCTGATGAACCTGCCGGCCGTCTTCTCCCGCTGGGGGAACCGCGGTCTGACGGTGAGCGAGAACGGTCAGGTGCGTTGGTATATAGCGTCTATGGGTGTGGGTGCAGTGGTCGTATTGGCTCTGTTGATTTTGGTTTAATTGAATAATTTAAACAGACGCATTTTTCGGGCGTAGCGCCGGGCAGGCGCTACGTACAAAGTTTGAAATTATTCGTATAAGGGACACAAAACGCCATGCTATTACCTTGGCTAATTCTTATCCCCTTTATCGGCGGTCTGCTGTGCTGGCAGCTTGAGCGCTTCGGTACTAAGGTGCCGCGCTGGATAGCGCTGATCGCAATGGGGCTGACGTTGGCGCTCTCTCTGCAGCTGTGGCTGCAGGGCGGCTATACCTTGACCACGCCGAAAGGCATTCCGCAGTGGCAGAGCGAATTCCTGCTGCCGTGGATCCCGCGCTTCGGCATCTCCATCCACCTGGCGCTGGACGGCCTGTCGCTGCTGATGGTGGTGTTGACCGGTCTGCTGGGCGTGCTGGCGATCCTCTGTTCCTGGCGTGAAATCCAGAAGTATCAGGGCTTCTTCCACCTCAACCTGCTGTGGATCCTGGGCGGCGTTATCGGCGTGTTCCTCGCCATCGACATGTTCCTGTTCTTCTTCTTCTGGGAAATGATGTTGGTGCCGATGTACTTCCTGATCGCGTTGTGGGGCCACAAGGCGTCGGACGGTAAAACCCGCATCACCGCGGCGACCAAGTTCTTCATCTACACCCAGGCCAGCGGTCTGGTGATGCTGATTGCGATCCTGGGCCTGGTGTTCGTGCACTACAACGCCACCGGCGTGTGGACCTTCGATTACGAAGACCTGCTGCAAACGCCGATGTCCCACAACGTGCAATATCTGTTGATGCTGGGCTTCTTCATCGCCTTCGCGGTGAAAATGCCGGTGGTGCCGCTGCACGGCTGGTTGCCGGACGCGCACAGCCAGGCGCCGACCGCAGGTTCCGTCGATCTGGCGGGCATCTTGCTGAAAACCGCGGCCTATGGCCTGCTGCGTTTCAGCCTGCCGCTGTTCCCTGAGGCTTCGCACGAGTTTGCGCCAATCGCCATGTGGCTGGGCGTGATCGGCATCTTCTACGGCGCCTGGATGGCGTTCGCGCAGACCGACATCAAGCGTCTGATCGCCTACACCTCGGTCTCGCACATGGGCTTCGTGCTGATCGCCATCTACACCGGCAGCCAGTTGGCTTATCAGGGCGCGGTGATCCAGATGATCGCGCACGGCCTGTCCGCCGCCGGTATGTTTATCATCTGCGGCCAGCTGTATGAGCGCCTGCATACCCGCGACATGCGTCAGATGGGCGGCCTGTGGGGGCGTATCAAGTTCATCCCTGCGCTGTCGCTGTTCTTCGCTGTGGCTACGCTGGGGATGCCGGGTACCGGTAACTTCGTCGGCGAATTCATGATTCTGTTCGGCAGCTACCAGGTGGTGCCGGTGATCACCGTGATTTCTACCTTCGGTCTGGTGTTCGCTTCGGTTTACTCGCTGATCATGATGCAGCGCGCTTACTACGGTGCGCCTAAATCCGACCAGCCGCTGCAGGGCATGACCGCGCGCGAACTGTTCATCATTCTGCTGCTGGTGGTGTTGCTGGTTCTGCTGGGGGTTTACCCGCAGCCGATTCTGGATACTTCCAACGCGGCGATGAGCAACGTGCAACACTGGTTTGGTTCGTCAGTTTCAGCAATTTCAACAACAAGGCCGTAATTCGCCATGACAATAACTCCTCAACAACTGATCGCACTGCTGCCGCTGTTGATCGTCGGATTGACGGTGGTGGTTGTGATGCTAGGCATTGCGTGGCGACGCGACCACTTTATCAACGCCACCCTGACCGTGATCGGTCTCAACCTGGCGCTGCTTTCGCTGTACTTTGTCGGCCAGGCAGGCCCAATGGACGTCACCCCGCTGCTGCGGGTTGACGGTTACTCGATGTTCTACACCGGGCTGGTGCTGCTGGCGAGTCTGGCGACCTGCACCTTCGCCTATCCGTGGCTGGTCGGCTATCCGGATAACCGCGAAGAGTTCTACCTGCTGGTGCTGATCGCCGCCATGGGCGGCATCCTGCTGGCGAGCGCCAACCATCTGGCTTCGCTGTTCATCGGTATCGAGCTGATCTCGCTGCCGCTGTTCGGCCTGGTGGGCTACGCCTACCGCCAGAAGCGCCCGCTGGAAGCCGCCATCAAGTACATGCTGCTGTCCGCCGCCGCGTCGTCGTTCCTGCTGTTCGGCATGGCGCTGCTGTATGCCGAATCCGGCGATCTGTCGCTGGCCGGCCTCGGCAAGAGCCTGCAGGAAAACATGATGCATC
This sequence comes from Serratia sp. CY27727, assembly GCF_052169275.1. Lineage (NCBI taxonomy): Bacteria > Pseudomonadati > Pseudomonadota > Gammaproteobacteria > Enterobacterales > Yersiniaceae > Serratia > Serratia sp. CY27727. The sequence continues at coordinate 209,093 of NZ_JBJNLB010000002.1, forward strand.
AGCCGCTGATCCTGGCCGGCATGGGCATGATGATCGTCGGTCTGGGCTTCAAGCTGTCGCTGGTGCCGTTCCAACTGTGGACGCCGGACGTGTATCAGGGCGCGCCTGCGCCGGTCTCGACCTTCCTGGCGACCGCCAGCAAGATCGCGATCTTCGCGGTCGTGATGCGTCTGTTCCTGTATGCCCCGGCCGCCGACAACGAAGCGCTGCGCATGGTGCTGTCGATCATCGCGTTCTGCTCTATCTTGTTCGGTAACCTGATGGCCATCAGCCAGACCAACATCAAGCGTCTGCTGGGCTACTCGTCGATCGCTCACCTGGGCTACCTGCTGGTGGCACTGATTGCGGTGCAAACCCATCAGCTGTCGCTGGAAACCGCCGGCGTTTACCTGGCCGGTTACCTGTTCAGCAGCCTGGGCGCCTTCGGCGTGGTCAGCCTGATGTCCAGCCCGTACCGCGGTCCGGATGCGGATTCACTGTTCTCTTATCGCGGTCTGTTCTGGCATAAGCCAATCTTGTCCGCGGTGATGACGGTGATGATGCTGTCGCTGGCCGGTATCCCGATGACGCTGGGCTTTATCGGCAAGTTCTTCGTGATCGCGATGGGCGTCAGCGCACACCTGTGGTGGCTGACCGGCGCGGTTGTGGTAGGCAGCGCCATCGGCCTGTACTACTACCTGCGCGTGACCGTCAGCCTGTTCCTCAGCGCGCCGGAATCGCTGCAGCGCGATACCCCGAACAACTGGGCGTTGACCGCCGGTGGCGTCGTGGTGCTGATCTCCGCCGCGCTGGTGCTGCTGCTGGGCGTCTATCCGCAGCCGCTGATTTCGCTGGTGCAGATGGCGCAGCCGACGTTCTGATAACGCTTCAAACGATAAAAAGGTCGCTTCGGCGGCCTTTTTTTATGGGGAAACGGCACTCAGCCGTAATGGGCGCTAAACGAGGTTTCCAGCGCCTGCACTACCGCGCGCACGCGGGCGGCGCGTTGCAAATCGGGATGCAACACCAGCCAGATATCCACCCAGTCTTTGTTCTCCGGCAACAGGCGCACCAGCTCCGGGTCTTTGTCCGCCAAAAACGCGGAGAGCAGGCCGATGCCCAGCCCGCTGCGGGTAGCGGAACGCAGCAGCAGCTGCGAATTGCATTGCAGCACCACGTTGGGCTCGTGCAGGGCCTCGCCGCAGAAATTGTTCCAGTGGCGCGGCACCAGCTCGCGCGGGAACATCAGCAGATCGTGGCCGCGCAGCTGCTCGCCCCTGAGCGGCATGCCGCGCCGTGCCAGGTAGTGTGGGCTGGCGTACAGACCCATTTCGATGGTGGCTAAGCGTTTGATGATCAGCTCATCGTCATCGGGGCGGGCGCCACGGATCGCCAGATCTGCGCCGTGGTAAGAGATATCGGCGATGTTCAGCGCCGTTAACAGCGTGACGGTGATGGCGGGGTAGCGTTCCCGCAGATCTTGCAGCGCCGGCATCACGAAGGCTTCGGCCAGGGTATCGGTGGTGGCGATGCGCACGTTGCCGCTCAGGCTTTCGTCACCGCTGGCGGCTTTGCGGTTGATCGCCTGCACCGCATTTTCCATCTTCATCACGTCCGCCAGCATTTGCTCCCCCAGCGGGCTGAGGGCGAAGGATTTCGGCGTGCGGATAAACAGCTTGGAGCCGAGCGCATCCTCGAAAGCGGACAGCCGTCGACCGACGGTCGCCTGATCGACATGCAGCTGGCTGGCGGCTTTGCGTAGCGTGCCGCAGCGCGCGACGGCCAAAAAGAAGCGCGCGTCGTCCCAATTTATCATGCCATTTCCTCTCTGCAGATTTGTCGGCGCCGTAGGAAACAGGCCGGGCCGGACGAATGATAACGGGTTATATCATAAAGCGTTGCTCTGCCCTGGGGGAGAGAAAGACGGCTAGCGGCCTGCACATCGGCGGTTATTTCTCCGGTGATGCAAGAATGCATCAGGGTGATTCATTCTTGACGATACTTCGCCCGCCGCCGTAACGCTATGATAAGCCCCGTTCCCGGCCCGCCGGGTGAGAAAGATGTCGATGGCAGGCCGCCGTCTGCCGACTTTGGGAGTTGAAACATGTCAGAAAATACCGCCAGCCAGATCGCGGCGCCGCAAAATGCTCAGGCGTCGCGCAGGACCATTTTATTGTTCCTGGCGCTGGCTTTGATGTCGGCATTGCTGAACAGCAGTGCGCCGACGCCGCTTTATCCGCTGTATCAGCAGCAGTTTGCGCTGAGTTCCGTCAGCCTGACCGTCGTTTACGGTGCCTACGCCGCCGGCGTACTGATCTCTTTGTTCGGCGTCGGCAATCTGGCCGGCAAAGTGAAGGATTTGCGCAGCGTGATCGTGCCGGCATTGCTGGTGGTGTTGAGCGGTGCGCTGCTGTTTGCGCTGGCGGATACCTTTGTCATGATGCTCATGGCGCGACTGCTGGCCGGGGTGGGCACCGGGGCATTGACCGGGGCGGCAAACATCGCACTGGTGCGTTTTGGGCCACAAGACGGCGGTAAAAACGCCGCGCTGATCGCCACGTTGTCCTTTACCACAGGGTTGGCGCTGGGCCCGATCTTCAGCGGCATCGCTTTGCAGACCGGTTTTCATCCCACGACGCTGCCGTTCGCTTTCATCATGGTCATTGCCGCCGTGGCGGCGTTGGGCGTGATGTTCTCGTGGCCGCGTGGCGTGGTCGCGGCGCCGACCCGTGCTGCGCCGACGGCGACAGAAAAAAGCACGCTGCTCGATGGCCTGCGTATCACCGGCGGTAAATTCTTTGTCTGTGCCGGGGCGCTGTTTATCTGTTGGGCCCTGGCCGCCAGCATTTTGGCTATTGGCCCCAGCGTGGCGGAAACGCTGTTAGGCATGCACCAGCGGGGCGTCTTTGGCTATGCGATTGCGGTGTATCTGTTGATCGCCGGTATTAGCCAGATCCTGAGCCGCCGACTTAACGCCCGTCATTCGCTGTTGTTCGGTTGCCTGGCGCAGGTGCTGGCGGCGGTGGTATTCGCTGCGGCGATCCAATGGCATTCACTGTGGCTGGCGGCTGCGGGTCTGGTGGTGGCCGGCTATGCTTACGGCGCCATTTTCGTCGGCAGTGCGACCCTGGTAAACCTGATTTCGCCGCTGGCCAGCCATGCGCGTTTGCTTTCACTGTTTTACGTTATCGCTTATATCGCCAACTGGGTGCCGATCTTGCTGGGGATCGTCGTCGACCGTGTTGATCTGCAGCAGGCAACCCATCTGCTGTTCCTGAGCAGCACCACGGCATGCCTGTTGTTGGCATGGATGACGGTACGTGTAGGGTTCCCACGTTAATAATTTTGTGATTTAAGTCTCTTTTATTTAATTAATCATTCTTTAATTGCATTTATATTGTGATTTTAATCACATGAAATGACCGGCTTTCGGGTAAACTGCGCGCTTTCTTTTTGCCGCGGATCACTTTATGAACGTTCTTTTCGCCATTGCCGTTACTACCGGGATCCTCTCCGGCGTTTGGGGCTGGGTTGCCGTCAGCCTGGGGCTGATCGGTTGGGCCGGTTTTCTCGGCTGCACGGCGTATTTCGCCTGCCCGCAGGGCGGGCTGAAAGGGCTGTTGATCGGCGCGTTAACCTGCTGCAGCGGCGTCTTCTGGGCAATGGCGATCATCCACGGCAGCGAACTGGCGCCGCAGTGGGAACTGCTGGGGTATCTGCTGACCGGCGTCGTTGCGTTCCTGATGTGCATTCAGGCCAAACAGCAGTGGCTGGGGTTTGTGCCCGGCACCTTTATCGGCGCCTGTGCGACCTTCGCCGGCGGCGGAGATTGGCCGCTGGTGACGCTTTCTCTGTTGGTGGGCTTGCTGTTTGGCTATGCGATGAAAAACAGCGGTCTGTGGTGGGCGGCGCGTAGCGAAAAAGCCCGTGCCGTACAGCCGGTCAGCCCGAATGCCGGCTCAAACGGTGCCGCCGAGTGAGAGGCGGTAGTGCAGATCGTGGCGCTCGGCGCAGGGTTCGCCCGCGATCCGCAGCAGCAGCATTTCAGCGGCGGTTTTCCCCATGTCAAAGCGCGGCGTGATCACGCTGGCGATGCCCGGCGTGGTCGCCTGGCCAATATCCAGGCCGTGAAAACCCGATAGCGCAATCTCCTGCGGCACGCGCACGCCGAGACGCAGGCAGGCCTGCAACACGCCCACCGCCAGATCGTCGTTGGTGCACAGGATACCGTCCAACTGCGGGTAGCGTTCGCGCGCCATCGCCAGCATGTCGGCGCCGATCGAAACCGAAGAGACCCGATGCGGTGTGATCTGGCGCGGTGTTTGCCCCTGAGCCGCCATGGCGCGGCAGTACCCCCGATAGCGTTTATTGTCGCGGGCGTCTGACATGGCGCCAAAGTAAACGATATGCCGTTTGCCGCTGGCGAGCAGCGCTTCGGTCATGTCATACCCCGCCTGTTCATTATCAAACCCCACCGCAATCCGCCCTGGCGGCGCGTCGAGATCCATTACCTGCGCGAGGGGGATTTTGGCTGCGCCGAGGTAGGTCTCTGCGCGCAAGGTATGCGCAGAGTCGGTGAGGATCAGCCCGGCGATCGGGTAGCTCAACAGCTGTGCGATCTGCTCTTCTTCCCGCTGCGGGCTGTAATCGTAGTTCACCACCAGCGTTTGGTAACCCCGCGCTTGGGTAACGGATTCGATGCCGGCCAGCAGGTCGGCGAAGATCTGGTTGTTGAAGGAGGGGATCAGTACGCCGATGCGCGGTTTTCTGCCGGCCTGTGCGGTATCGGCATCTGTGACGTTCAGCTCCCGCATGACCTGCACAATGCGTTCGGCGGTGTCGGCCGCCACTTTTTCCGGCGTGCGCAGGAAGCGGCTGACGGTCATTTTGGTCACGCCGGCCAATTGCGCGATGTCCTGTAGCGTAACGCGGGGGTGTTTCATTCGGTGGCCTTCACGGGCGGCGCGGCAAGGGCGGATAGCGGTATGTTAACAAATCGATTTGGCGATAACAATGAATGCGTTCCTATTGAAAATATCTATTTTTCAATTGGATAACTGCTTTTTGCCCGCTTGCTGCCTGCGTGAGATCACGTTAAGGGTAACAGGGTTTCGTAACATGATGTTCAGTGATTTCCATCACGTTTTTACCGGTAACAATCGGCTGAGATAGAGGCCTGTCCGATTGGAGGCCTGATGGCCGGGAATCACCATGAATAATCTGTTTTCACTGGATAACAAAATTGTCTTGATCACCGGTGCCTCGCGCGGTATCGGTTTTCTGCTGGCGCGCGGCCTGGCGCAGCAAGGCGCGCATATTCTGGTCAACGCCACCACCGACGAACATGCCCGGCATGCCGCCGATCGCCTGCGCGAAGAGGGCTTGCGCGCCGATGCGGCGGCGTTCGACGTCACCGATTCCCAGGCGGTGCATGCCGCCATCGATCGTATCGAAGCGGATATCGGCGCGATAGACGTCTTGATCAACAACGCCGGCATCCAGCGCCGTCACCCGTTCACCGAGTTTCCGGAGCAAGACTGGGACGACATCATCGCCGTCAACCAGAAGGCGGTTTTCATCGTGTCGCAAACCGTGGCGCGTTATATGGTGCCGCGCCGGCGCGGCAAGATAGTCAACATCGGCTCGATGCAAAGCGAGCTGGGGCGGGACACCATTACCCCTTATGCGGCCTCCAAGGGCGCGGTGAAAATGCTGACGCGCGGCATGTGCGTGGAGTTGGCGCGCTACAACATTCAGGTCAACGGCATCGCCCCCGGCTACTTCAAAACCGAGATGACACAGGCGCTGGCCGACGATCCGGCCTTCACCGCCTGGCTGACCCAACGCACGCCCGCCGCACGCTGGGGCGATCCGCAGGAGCTGATCGGCGCGGCGGTGTTCCTGGCCGCCGACGCCTCCGCCTTCGTCAACGGGCAACTGCTGTTTGTCGATGGCGGCATGTCGGCGGCGGTGTAACCTTTTTTCGTGGAGTGTTGAGATGAAAATTCAAACCCAGTCCTGCGTGGTCAATGGCAAACGCGACGTGGCGGTGATTGCGCAAGAAGTGGATTACCGGGGGCAGGGAACGCTGGTGAAAATCAACCGCGGCGGCATCTGCGGCTCGGATCTGCATTACTTTCAGGAAGGCAGGGTCGGCAATTTTCAGGTGCGCCAGCCGATGGTGCTGGGCCATGAGGTGATCGGCGAGGTGGTCGCCAGCGATTCGCCGCAGCTGCCGGTCGGGCAGAAGGTGGCGCTCAATCCCAGCAAACCCTGCGGGCAGTGCAAATACTGCCTGGCGCAGCAAAGCAATCAATGCGTCGAGATGCGTTTTTTCGGCAGCGCGATGTATTTTCCGCACGTCGACGGTGCTTTTACCCAATACAAAGTGGTGGACAGCGCGCAGTGCATTCCTTACGGCGCCGATCGCGACGACAGGGTGATGGTGTTCGCTGAACCGCTGGCGGTGGCGATCCACGCGGCGAAGCAGCCCGGCGACGTGACGGGGAAAAAGATCTTCGTGTCCGGCGTCGGCCCGATCGGCTGCCTGCTGGTGGCGGCGCTGAAAGCGCTGGGCGCCGCCGAAATTGTCTGTGCCGATCTCAGCCCGCGCTGCCTGGCGATCGCCAGGCAAATGGGGGCCGATCGGTGCCTGCATGCTGCGGACGACGATGTTAGCGGTTATCAGCAGGACAAAGGGTATTTCGACGTCGCCTTCGAAGTGGCGGGGCATCCGCAGTCGCTGCAGCGCTGCCTGGAGATCACCCGCGCCAAAGGCACCGTGGTGCAGGTGGGGATGGGCGCCAGCTTCCCCGATTTTCCGCTGATGTTGTTGATCGCCAAGGAGTTGAACCTGCTCGGATCCTTCCGCTTCGTGGCGGAGTTTGCGCTGGCGGTGGCGTGGCTGGCCGACGACGTGGTCGATCCGCTGCCGTTGCTGTCGGCGGAGTTCGCCAGCGGGCAACTGGCGCAGGCGCTGGAGTTTGCCGGCGATAAGCGCCAGGCCGCCAAGGTGCAATTGGTGTTTTAGGGTAAAAGTCCGATGGCCGCAGGCGGCGATCCTTGTCTATAGTGTAGGAACGCTTAATTTTTCAACCACGGAGATCTCACTATGGCAAGACATACGGATGCTGAGCAAACTACGCTGGATGACGATCTGAGAATGCTGACCGAGACGCTGGAAGAAGTGCTGCAATATACCGGCGATCGCGCGGATCAGGCCTACATCGACATCAAGTCGCACGCCGAGCAGGCGCTGAGTGAGGTTAAGGCGCGCTGGGCGAACACCGGCGAATCCTACTATGCGCGCGCCAAAGAAGCGGTGCACCGCACCGACGACTACGTGCGGGATAAACCCTGGCACAGCGTAGGCATCGGCGCCACCGTCGGGCTGGTGCTGGGGCTGCTGCTGGCCCGTAAATAAATCACGGCATCGGGGCGGCGCAGGCCGCCTCGTGCTTTTCTGCAGGCTGTGTTGTTCATCTCGCCGTTTCCCCGCTGGCTTTCCCTTATCCCGCCTATACTTCCCGCTAGCCGCCGTCGGAGCGTCTCTATTTCCCTTGTTTTTGTATGGACGGATTGAGCCGGCGCCGCCGCAAGTGTAAAGTGTTTGTGTGTTTATTGTTTGTTTTTTGTTCTAAATCAAATAATTATCTGGTGTAAACACCCAGGGATATACGGCGTTCTTGCGCTGGCGCAAAAGCCGTGAAAATAACACCTCATATAATACAGAGCGTAACTACAGGCGCGGCGTCCGTCGGCTGCGCCGGAGACGATCTCTGCTAACTGACTTGTGAGCGAACTATGTCGACAAGTGTTTTTAATCGCCGGTGGGCGGCTGTGCTGCTCGAGGCGCTGGCCCGCCATGGGGTGCGGCATGTTTGTATCGCTCCGGGATCGCGCTCCACGCCGCTGACGCTGGCCGCCGCGGCTAACCGATCGTTTATCTGTCATACCCATTTTGACGAGCGCGGGCTCGGCCATCTGGCGCTTGGGCTGGCGAAGGCGGCGCGTGAGCCGGTGGCGGTGATCGTCACGTCCGGCACCGCGGCGGCCAACCTTTATCCCGCGTTGATCGAAGCCGGCCTGACCGGTGAGCGGCTGGTGTTTCTCACCGCCGATCGGCCGCCGGAGTTGATCGACTGCGGCGCCAATCAGGCTATCCGTCAAAACGGCCTCTACAGCAGCCACCCGACGCTGGCGATCGATCTGCCGCGTCCTACGCCGGATATTCCGGCCGCGTGGCTGGCCTCCAGCGTCGACAGCGCGATGGCGCGCCTGCAGCACGGCGCTTTGCACATCAACTGCCCGTTCGCCGAGCCGCTGTACGGCGGCGACGAACGTCACTATGCCGATTGGTCCGCCGCGCTGGGCGACTGGTGGCAGAGCGATCGTCCGTGGCTGCAGGAGAGCGAGACGCATGCGGCGCCATTGCCGCAGCCGGACTGGTTCTTCTGGCGGCAGAAACGCGGCGTGGTGTTGGCCGGGCGCATGAGCGCGCAAGAGGGCGCGCAGGTGGCCGAATGGGCCGCAACGCTGGGCTGGCCGCTGATCGGCGACGTGCTGTCGCAGACCGGGCAACCGCTGCCCTGCGCCGATTTGTGGCTCGCTCATCCGCAGGCGCAGCGCGTACTGCAAGATGCGCAGCTGGTGGTGCAGTTCGGCGGCAGCCTGACCGGCAAACGCCTGCTGCAGTGGCAGGCTCAGTGCCGGCCGGAAGAGTATTGGGTCATCGACGAGCTGCCGGGGCGGCTCGATCCGGCCCAGCACCGGGGGCGGCGCCTGCGCGCCGGCGTGGCTCAGTGGTTGGCGCAGCACCCGGCGCCGCCGCGCCAGCCTTGGGCCGCCGGGCTGGCCGTGCTGGCGGATAAAGCGCTGACGGCGGCATCCACGCATCTGCACGATAACTTTGGCGAAGCGCAGCTGGCGCACCGCCTGCCGGAGCTGCTGCCGGAGAACGGCCAGCTGTTTCTCGGCAACAGCCTGGTGGTGCGGCTCATCGATGCGCTAACGCCATTGCCCGTCGCCTACCCGGTATTCAGCAATCGCGGCGCCAGCGGCATCGACGGCCTGATCTCCACCGCCGCCGGCGTGCAGCGCGCCACAGCCAGACCGACGTTGGCGGTGGTGGGCGACCTTTCCGCACTGTATGACCTCAATGCGCTGGCGCTGCTGCGCCAGAGCTCGGCGCCGACGGTGCTGATCGTCGTCAACAACAACGGCGGCCAAATTTTCTCGCTGCTGCCGACGCCGGAAGAGGATCGTCAGCGCTTTTACTGCATGCCGCAGAACGTCGAGTTCAGCCACGCGGCGGCGATGTTCCAGCTGGGTTACGCGCGGCCGGAGAACTGGAGCCAGCTGCAACAGGCGGTTGAACAAGGCTGGCGGCGCGGCGGCGCCACGCTTATCGAACTGCAGGTGCCGTCGAGCGCGGGGGCCGAAAGCCTGCAATACCTGGTGCAACAGATGGCGGTGCAATGATGCTGGCGACGCGAATTTTGCAACAGGGCGAAGCGGACCGCCCGTGGCTGGTGTGGCTGCATGGCCTGCTCGGCAACAACAATGAATGGCGGGTGATCGCCGCACGCTGCCCGGAATGGCCGTCGCTGGCCATCGATCTGCCCGGCCACGGCGATTCCGTGGCGGTGAGCTGCCGCGGCTTCGACGACATCAGCGCGCAGATTGCCGCCACGCTGCAGCTGCGCAATATCGAACGCTATTGGCTGGTGGGCTACTCGCTCGGCGGGCGCATCGCCATGTATCACGCCTGCCACGGCCGCCATGCCGGCCTGCAGGGGGTGATCGTCGAGGGCGGCAACCCGGGGCTGGGGGACGAAGAGCAGCGCCGCCGGCGCTGCGAACAGGATGCGCTGTGGGCGGCGCGTTTTCGCAGTGAGCCGATCGCCGAGGTCCTGGCGGACTGGTATCAGCAGCCGGTGTTCAAAGAGCTTAGCCATGTGCACCGCCAGGCGCTGATCGCCGCGCGCTCGGTCAACAGCGGCCCGGCGATCGCCGACATGCTCGAAGCCACGTCGCTCGGGCGGCAGCCCTATCTGGCGCCGCAGCTGCGCCAACTGACCGTGCCGCTGCAGGTGCTGTGCGGTGAGAACGACCCCAAATTTCAACGGCTGGCGCGCGACGCCGGGTTGCCGTTGCGCATCGTGCCGCAGGCCGGGCACAACGCGCATCTGGCCAATCCGCAGGATTTCGTCGCCGAGCTGCAGACCTTTCTCGTTAACCCTGGTTAAAGGAACCGAACATGCTTTATCCGAATGAAGAACAGCTGTATGCCGCCATCGCCTGGCAGGATTGCACCGGCGATTTCGAAGACATTCTGTATCACAAGTCCGCCGACGGCATCGCCAAAATCACCATTAACCGGCCGCAGGTGCGCAACGCGTTTCGCCCGCAAACGGTTAAAGAGATGATCGACGCGCTGGCCAACGCCCGTTACGACGACGGCATCGGCGTCATTATTCTGACCGGCGCCGGCGATAAGGCCTTCTGCTCCGGCGGCGATCAGAAAGTGCGCGGCGATTACGGCGGCTATCGCGACGACAGCGGCGTGCATCACCTCAACGTGCTGGACTTCCAGCGCCAGATCCGCACCTGCCCGAAACCGGTGGTGGCGATGGTGGCCGGCTATTCGATCGGCGGCGGCCACGTGCTGCACATGATGTGCGATCTGACCATCGCGGCGGATAACGCCATCTTCGGCCAGACCGGCCCGAAAGTGGGCTCGTTCGACGGCGGCTGGGGCGCGTCTTACATGGCGCGCATCGTCGGCCAGAAGAAGGCGCGCGAAATCTGGTTCCTGTGCCGCCAGTACGATGCCGCCGCCGCGCTGGACATGGGGCTGGTCAATACCGTGGTGCCGCTGGCCGATTTGGAAAAAGAGACGGTGCGCTGGTGCCGCGAAATGCTGCAGAACAGCCCGATGGCGCTGCGCTGCCTGAAGGCGGCGCTGAACGCCGACTGCGACGGCCAGGCCGGTTTGCAGGAGCTGGCGGGCAACGCCACCATGCTGTTCTACATGACCGACGAAGGGCAGGAAGGGCGCAACGCGTTCAACGAGAAGCGTCAGCCGGACTTCAGCAAATTCAAGCGTAACCCGTAATGAACGGGGTAAACCGCAGCGCGGCGCTTTACCGTTACAGCCTGCCGATGGAGGCGGGCGTGGTGCTGCGCAATCAGCGGTTGAAAACGCGTGACGGATGGGTGGTGCAGCTGCGTCAGGGCGAGCGTGAAGGCTGGGGCGAGATCGCGCCGCTGCCGGAATTCAGCCGGGAAACGCTGGCGCAGGCCGAACAGGCCGCGTTGGACTGGCTGCAGGCCTGGTTGGCGGGCAACGAACCGGATGACAGCGCGCTGCCTTCGGTGGCCTTTGGGCTCAGCTGCGCGCAGGCCGAGCTGCAGCAGCGCTTGCCAACGCAGGCGGATTTCCGCAAGGCGCCGCTGTGTACCGGCGATCCGGATGAGCTGTTCGAGACATTGAACGCCTTGCCGGGCGAGAAAGTTGCCAAGGTGAAGGTGGGGCTGTATGAGGCCGTGCGCGACGGCATGATCGTCAACGTGCTGCTGGAGGCGCTGCCGGATCTGCGGCTGCGGCTGGACGCCAACCGCAGCTGGACCCGCGCCAAAGCCGACGGCTTCGCCAAATACGTCAACCCGGCGTGGCGAGATCGCATTGCCTTTTTGGAAGAGCCCTGCAAGACCCGTGATGAATCGCGCGATTTCGCCCGGGCGACCGGCATCGCCATCGCCTGGGATGAGAGCGTGCGCGAGGCGGACTTTGTGGTGCAGGCCGAGCCGGGCGTGGCGGCTATCGTGATCAAGCCGACGCTGGTCGGCAGCCTGGCGCGCTGCCAGGCGCTGGTGGCGCAGGCACATGCGGCGGGGCTGACGGCGGTGATCAGTTCCAGCATCGAGTCCAGCCTGGGATTAACCCAGCTGGCGCGCATCGCCCGCTGGCTGACGCCGGACACCGTGCCGGGGCTGGACACGCTGGGGTTGATGCAGGCGCAGGTGCTGCGGCCTTGGCCGGGTAGCGCATTGCCGCTGCTGGATGCCTCGGCGCTGGAGTGCCTATGGCGCCGTTAAGCGATTGGCCATGGCGGCACTGGGCGCGCCTTCAACCGCAGGCGACGGCGCTGCTGCTTGGCGCGCGGCCGCTGAGTTGGCTGGCGTTGCAAGGCCAGGTGGATGAGCTGGCGGCGGACTTCCAGCACCAGGGCGTGGAGCCGGGCTGCGGCGTGGCGCTGTGCGGTAAAAACAGCTACCCGCTGCTGTTGGCCTATCTGGCGCTGCTGCAATGCGGCGCACGCCTGTTGCCGCTCAATCCTGCCTTGCCGACGCCGCTGCTGGCACAGCTGTTACCCGAATTGGACATCATCTTTGCCTTCGGCCCGGATCCGTTGCCGGCGCTGCCGGAAGAGGTGATTCGATTGACGCCGCCCTCGACCGAGCCGCGCTGGCCGAACCTGCCGATGTGGGATGCGCAACGTCTGGCGACGCTGACGCTGACCTCGGGCTCCAGCGGCCTGCCGAAAGCGGCGGCGCACAGCTACGCCAATCATCTGGCCAGCGCCGCCGGGGTGTTGCGGCTGATGGATTTTCAGCGCGAGGATTGCTGGCTGCTGTCACTGCCGCTGTTTCACGTCTCCGGCCAGGGTATCGTCTGGCGCTGGCTGGCGGCGGGGGCGCGGCTGGCGGTGCGCGAGATGCATCCGCTGGCCGAGGCGTTGGCGGGATGCACGCACGCCTCGCTGGTGCCGACACAGCTCTGGCGGCTGCTGGCGCAACCGCTGACGGGCATGACGCTGAAAGAGGTGCTGCTCGGCGGCGCCATGATCCCGGTGGAGCTGACCGAACGGGCGGAAGCGGCGGGGATCCGCTGCTGGTGCGGCTATGGGCTGACCGAACTGGCTTCCACGGTGTGCGCCAAGCGCGCCGATGCGCGGCCGGGCGTCGGCCTGCCACTCAGCGGCCGCGAGGTAAAACTGGTGGACGAAGAGGTCTGGATCCGCGCCGACAGCCTGGCGCTCGGCTACTGGCGTCATGGCCAGCTGCAGCCGCTGGCGGATGCACAGGGCTGGTTCGCGACCCGCGATCGCGGCGCGATGGCCGAGGGGGAACTGCGCATTTTGGGCCGGCTGGACAACCTGTTTTTCAGCGGAGGCGAAGGGGTGCAGCCGGAGGATATCGAACGCGTGTTGGCGGCGCACCCGCAGATCTCGCAGGTGTTTGTGGTGCCGGCGGCGGACGCCGAGTTCGGCCAGCGGCCGGTGGCGGTAATCGACGGCGATCCGTCGCTGTCGCTGGCGGCGTTGCTCGCCTGGTCGCAGGACAAGCTGGCCAATTTCCAACGCCCGGCGGCGTTGCTCCCGCTGCCTGACGAGCTGAAAAACGGCGGCATCAAGATTTCGCGCCGCCAGTTGCAGCAATGGGTGGCGCAGCGCCTCTCTCAGGCATAAAAAAGCCGCCCGAAAGGGCGGCTGAGTGGATGACGGCAGGGGGTTATTTCAGCCCCAGCGCCCTGGCGACGCCGGCGCCGTAGTCCGGGTGCACCTTGGTGAACAGCTCGACCTGACGGCGCTGGATTTGCTCCGGCACCTGCGACAGTTCGCCGGCGATGCGGGTGAACATGCGCTGGTGCTCTTCGGCGCTCAGCAGGTTGAACAGCGCGCGTGGCTGGCTGTAGTAATCGTCGTCTTCACGATGGTTCCAGTGGTCGGCCGCGCCCTCAATGCTCAGCGGCGGCTCGCTGAAGTCCGGCTGCTCCTGGAACAGGCCGAAGCTGTTTGGTTCGTAGGTGGCGCCGTTGCCGCTGTTGCCGTCCACGCGCATCGCGCCGTCGCGATGGTAGTTGTGGAACGGGCATTTGGCGCCGTTCACCGGGATCTGGTGGTGGTTGACGCCCAGGCGATAGCGGTGCGCATCGCCATAGGAGAACAGACGGCCCTGCAGCATTTTATCCGGCGAGAAACTGATGCCCGGCACCACGTTGGCGGGGTTCATCGCCACCTGCTCAACCTCGGAGAAGTAGTTGTCGGGGTTGCGGTTCAGCTCGAAATAGCCGACGTCGATCAGCGGATAGTCGCCGTGCGGCCACACCTTGGTCAGATCGAACGGGTTGTATGGCGTCTGCGAGGCTTCGTGTTCCGGCATGATCTGAATTTGCAGCTTCCAGCGCGGGAAGTCGCCGCGTTTGATCGCGTCGAACAGATCGCGCTGTGAGCTTTCGCGATCCTTGGCGATGATCGCTTCCGCTTCGTCATCCATCAGGTTTTCAATGCCTTGCTCGCAGCGGAAGTGGAATTTCACCCAGAAACGCTCGTTGGCGGCATTGATAAAGCTGAAGGTGTGGCTGCCGAAGCCGTGCATGTGGCGATAGGATTTCGGAATGCCGCGATCGCTGAAGTCAATGGTCAGCTGGTGCAGCGACTCCGGCAGGTGGGAGAAGAAGTCCCACTTGTAGACGGGGTTGCGCAGGTTGGTATGCGGATCGCGTTTCACCACGTGGTTGAGATCGGGGAATTTCAGCGGATCGCGCAGGTAGAACACCGGCGTATCGTTACCCACCAAATCCCAGTTGCCTTCTTCGGTATAGAACTTCATGGCGAAGCCGCGAATGTCGCGTTCGGCGTCGGCGGCGCCGCGTTCACCGGCGACGGTGGAGAAGCGGATGAACATGTCGGTCTGTTTGCCGACCTCGGAGAAGATCTTGGCGCGGGTGTAGCGGGTGATGTCGTGGGTGACGGTAAAGGTGCCGTAAGCGCCGGATCCCTTGGCGTGCATGCGGCGCTCGGGGATGACTTCACGGTCGAAGTGGGCCAATTTTTCCAGGAACCACACGTCCTGCAACAGCATCGGGCCGCGTTTGCCTGCGGTGATCACGTTATTGTTATCGACAACCGGGGCGCCGGCTGCGGTGGTCAGTCCTTTCTTGCTCATCACTTGCTCCTTATCGTAGTGCAGTTAAGTAAAGACTCGGGCGGTTTAAGCGTTCATCAGCATAGTCCTTTGGCGGGGCTTCTTCCCCTGACCTTGGTCAAAGCCACTACTAGTTGTAGCCCTATTGCCGAGCGACGGCAAATAGGTCTCGGTTATCGTTGGCATTGCCTTGACGAATATAGAATCTTGTTTGCAAATATTTACATTTATTTGATTATTGAAGAATTTTTTCGCTTTTATCCCTTAAATACTCATTGCGCTTTGGTATAGACTCGTGACGTTATTATTATGCGTTGATTCGATCATTCGGTACGGATGACAAACCAGAGGGAAAGATGATGAAAAAGACTTGGGTCGCGTGCGCGGCAGGATTGCTGTTGGTGACCGGCGCGGCGAACGCCATCAGCGTGTCGGGCGAAGCCGGGCAGCACTACACCAACCTGGGCGTTGGCATGAGCACCGGCTCTTCTGGTCTGGGCCTGACCGGCAACTGGGCGCGCAGCGACCACGACGGTAACGTCGGCAGCGTGGGGCTGAACTTCGGCGTGCCGCTGGGGCCGTTGACGGCGACCGTGGGTGCCAAAGCGCTGTACCTCAGCCCGAAAGACGGGAAGAGCGGCGGGGCGGTGGCGCTGGGCGGCGGCCTGGAGTGGGAGATCAACCGTTACTTCAGCCTGCACGGCGAAGGGTACTTTGCCCCTGAATCCTTCACCAGCGGCGTGAAAGCCTATAACGAAGCCAGCGGCGGCCTGCGCTGGAAGTTCCGTCCGCTGAGCGTGGACGTGGGCTACCGTTACATGCAAATGGAAGGCAAAGACGGGCGTCGCGACAACACGCTGGCCGATGGCCCTTACGTCGGCGTGGGTCTGAGCTTCTGACGCTGTGAAAAAGGGGCCTTCAGGCCCCTTTGTTCTTTCTGTTCCGCTTACCCTACCGCCGGCAGCATGCCGCTGGCGATGCCCAGTTGAATGGCGATCACCGTCACCCCGCAGACAAACACCAACGCCAGCGCCGGCGTACCGCCCCAGACGCGATACTGCGCCTGATGTTTTTTGCGCGTTTTCCACACCAGCAGTGAAGGCAACAGCAGCGCCAACACCGACAAGGCAATGGCGGCGAATCCTAGCGCCAGCACGAAGCCGCGCGGATAGAACAGCGCAAAGGCCAGCGGCGGCAAGAAGGTGATGGCGCCGGTTTGCAGGCGGCCACGCACGTTGTCTTGCCGCTTGAACAGGTCGGCCAGGAAATCGAACAGCCCGAGCGCGACGCCGAGGAACGAGGTCGCCAGCGCCAGATCGGCGAACAGGTGCACCGCCAGTTCAACGTGCGGCGAAGCCACCGCGTCGCGCACCGCCTGCAACAAACCGTTCAGCCCGGCCTGCTGCGCCAGAATGCCGACGAAGGTGTCGGAGCTGATGCTGCCCAGCGTTGCCAACTGCCAGAAGATGTAGGCCATCAGCGGGATAGCGCTGCCGATGATAAACACCCAGCGCAGTTTGCGAATGTTGCCGCCCATATAGTTGACGATGCTCGGCACGCTGCCGTGGAAGCCGAAAGAGGTGAAGATCACCGGAATAGCCGACAGCGCCAGGCCTTGCTCCAGCGGCAGCGTCATCAGGTTGGTTTGGTGGATATTCGGCAACATCAGGCCTAGCATCACCACCAGAAATACCACTTTGGCGCTGAACAGGATGCGGTTGAACAAATCGACCGAGTGGGTACCGATGCATACCACGCCGCCGGCCACCAGGGTGAACAGCAGAACGCCGAGCGACACCGGGAAGTCCTGCGACGTCCACTGGCTGATGCTGGTGGCGAGCAGTTCGCCGGCGCCGCTGATGTAGGCGGCGGTGAGGGCGTACATCAGGAACATCATGCTAAAGCTGGTCAGCCACTGGCCGCCGCCGCCAAGATAACGTTTGGCGAGGGTGCCCAGACCGGTATCCGCCTGCTCATGCTGGTAAACCTCTACCAGCAGCAGCGCGGTGTAACACATCAACAGCCACAGCCCGACCAGTAAGGCCAGCGTGACGCCGAAGCCGACGCCGGCCGCCGCCAGCGGCATCGCCAGCATCCCGGCGCCAATGGTGGTACCCGCCACGATAAAAACACTGCCAAGAGTGCGATTCTTCACGTTTTTTCTCTACCAACCGAAAGATTTTGAAAATTATAGGTAACGATTTATGAGGATGGCAGGATAGTGGAAGCCCTAATTTGTGTCAAACCGACGTTACGCATGATGTACATTAATATTTACATTGCGGCGAGCTGCATGGCACATGAGGAACGGGCCCATGGCTGAAATTATCCGCAGGCGGCTAGTGAAAAGTTATTTACGGGCTTCTATAGTGGAATGACCAAAAAATGTGGGAGAGATCAATGTTAAGGGTGGAGATGCTCAGCACCGGCGATGAGGTGCTGCACGGGCAAATTATTGATACCAACGCCGCCTGGCTGGCGGACTACCTGTTCCAGCAGGGGGTGCCGATGAGCGGGCGTGAAACGGTCGGGGACAGCCTCTCTGCGTTGATCGAGATCCTGCAGGAACGAAGCCATATCGCCGATGTGCTGATCGTCAACGGCGGCCTGGGGCCGACCAGCGACGATCTCAGCGCGCTGGCCGCCGCCAAAGCCTGTGGCGTAGAGCTGGTTGAACGGGCCGACTGGCTGGCGCGCATGGAAGCCTATTTCGCCGAGCGCGGGCGGCCGATGGCCCCTTCCAACCGCAAGCAGGCGCAGATCCCGGCCAACGCGGAAATGCTGGATAACCCGGTGGGCACCGCCTGCGGGTTCGCGCTGCAGCTGAACCGATGTCAGATGTTCTTCACCCCCGGCGTGCCGTCGGAATTCAAAGTGATGGTCGAACAGCAGATCGTGCCGCGTCTGCGCCAGCGCTTCACCTTGCCGACGCCGCCGCTCTGCCTGCGCCTGACCACCTTCGGCACCTCCGAGAGCGATCTGGCCGCCGAGCTGGACGGTATGCCGCTGCCGCCGGATGTGGTGCTGGGTTACCGTTCCTCCAGCCCGATCATCGAGCTGAAGCTGACCGGGCCGGAAAGCCGGCGTGCGGAAATGGAGCTGGCCTGGCGGCGCGTGCGCGAGGTGGCGGGGGACAACTGCATCTTTGAAGGCACTATCGGGTTGCCGGCGACGCTGACACATCGCCTGAATCAGCAAGGGCTGAAGCTGGCGTTGAGCGAGCAGTTCAGCGCCGGGTTGATCAATCTGCAGTTGCAGAGCGAAGGAGCGCCGCTGGCGGGGGGAGAACTGCTGCCGGCGCACTGCATCGAAACGCTGGAAACCACGCTGGCGCGCGCCCGCTCGCTGGCGGAATTGACCGGCGCGCCGTTGGTGTTGGCGGTCAGCGCCATGTGCGACGATCAGGTGAGCATTGCGCTGCATACGCCGCGCGGCGGGATTGGCCAGACGGTGCGTTATCGTGCGTCGCGCCACGGCCTGCGGCTGCGGCAGGAGTCGGTGGCGATGCTGGCGCTGGATATGCTGCGCCGCTGGCTGAATGGGGGCCAGGCGTGCGGTAAAAACGCCTGGCTGGAGGTGGTGGAAATTATCGAGTGACGGTCATGGCGCCGAGTTGCCGGCGTCACGGATTTGCTGCAGCCGTTCGGACGCCAGACGTGAAAGGTGTATCGCCGCCGCGCCCCGCGTTTGCGGATCTTGCACCATAGTCCTTGAGCGCCTGCGCGGCGAAACCGTACTGCAGATCGCGGAAACGCTGGGATATGCCTCGCCGAGTAATTTTATCTCCATGTTTCGCAAAGCCTTTGGCGATCCCCCGGCGTGTTATTTTTCCGCGTCGGCAGGAAAGGGGCGTTAAGCGAAATACTTTGAGGATAGTTATATATCCCTGATTAATCATAATCTTATAGGGGATATTCGCGGCGAGGGAATGCTGTTACTCTTTTGGCGGGTGCTTGAGACTGTTCGTCTTGGGCATTGTGTGACAAGGCGGATAGATGAAAGCCCCAAACTGACTCTCAATCAGAATGGGGCTGCCCTAACGCCTAGACACCGTTATGGTAGCCCCTTCACAGCAAGGAGGCAAGCATGCGCTTAAGGCATGTGCTTCATTCGCTAACCGTTGTATGTATTACGGTTTTGTTATTTATCTGGATGATAAGAGACTCGTTGTGCGAGCTGAAAATCTACCAGGAAAATATCACTATCCTGATCAGGTTGGCGTGTGAGGTGAAGCGGTAATCATAGGGCGGGGGCAACCCCGCCTTCTGGTCTCCAGGCGCGGTTTCCGGCACCCGACTTTACATTTCCAGCTCGATATCCGTCAGCGGCATACAGCAGCAGGGCAGGATCTCGCCGGCGTTGATAAACGCCAGCGGCTGTTGGCGGTAGGCCACTTCGCCTTTCACCAGCTTCAGGCGGCAGGCGCCGCAATAGCCGGAGCGGCATTGGTACTCCACCTGCACGTCGTGCAACTCCAGCACGTCGAGCAGGCAGCTTTCACTGTTGGGGCAGGAGAGCTGCGTGCCGGCGGAGCGCAGCGTTACGATTGGCGTCGCCATCGCTTACAGTTCGAAGTCGCTCAGGTCGTCGGCGTTGATCTCCGAGTCGATCTGGCCAACCAGGTAGGAGCTCACTTCCACTTCCTGCGGCGCCACCTGCACGTTGTCGGACACCAGCCAGGCGTTGATCCACGGGATCGGGTTGGAGCGGGTTTCGAACGGCAGACCGAGGCCGACCGCCTGCATGCGGATATTGGTGATGTACTCCACATACTGGCACAGGATGTCTTTGTTCAGGCCAATCATCGAGCCGTCGCGGAACAGGTATTCCGCCCACTCTTTTTCCTGCTGGGCAGCCAGCACGAACAGATCGTAGCACTGCTGTTGGCATTCCTCGGCGATCTCCGCCATTTCCGGATCGTCGGCGCCGGAACGCATCAGGTTCAGCATGTGCTGGGTGCCGGTCAGGTGCAGCGCTTCGTCGCGGGCGATCAGCTTGATGATTTTGGCGTTGCCTTCCATCAGTTCGCGCTCGGCGAACGCGAAGGAGCAGGCGAAGCTGACGTAGAAGCGGATCGCTTCCAGCGCGTTCACGCTCATCAGGCACAGGTACAGCTGTTTCTTCAGCGCGCGCAGATTGACGGTGACGGTTTTACCGTTCACCTGGTGGGAGCCTTCACCCAGCAGGTGATAGTAGCTGGTCATCTCGATCAGATCGTCGTAGTAGCCGGAGATGTCTTTCGCGCGCTTTTTGATCTCTTCGTTGGTGACGATGTCGTCGAACACCAGCGCCGGATCGTTGACGATATTGCGGATGATGTGGGTGTAAGAACGGGAGTGGATGGTCTCGGAGAATGACCAGGTTTCCACCCAGGTTTCCAGCTCAGGGATCGAGATCAGCGGCAGCAGAGCGACGTTCGGGCTGCGGCCCTGGATGGAATCCAGCAGCGTCTGATACTTCAGGTTGCTGATGAAGATATGCTTCTCGTGCTCCGGCAGCGCCTGGTAATCGATGCGATCGCGGGAGACGTCAACTTCTTCCGGGCGCCAGAAGAAGGAGAGCTGTTTTTCGATCAGCTTTTCGAAGATTTCATGCTTTTGCTGGTCGAAACGCGCAACGTTTACCGACTGGCCGAAGAACATTGGCTCTTGCAGCTGGTCGTTTTTGGTCTGAGAAAAAGTGGTGTAAGCCATAAGCCTGAATCCATCGTAACGTGGCTAAATGAAGGGGCCGGAAAATTCCGGCCCGCTAGGTCAAACTTTAGATCTTGCAGGCGCCGCTTTCGCAGTCGTCATCGCCGGCCTTGGCAGGCTGCAAATCTTCCTGGGCGTCTTCCGCACCGTCGCGGGTGTTTTGGTAGTACAGCGTTTTCACGCCGAACTTGTAGGTGGTGAGCAGGTCTTTCAACAGCTGCTTCATCGGCACCTTGCCGCCCGGGAAGCGGGTCGGATCGTAGTTGGTGTTGGCCGAAATCGACTGGTCGATGAATTTCTGCATCAGCCCCACCAGCTGCAGATAGCCGTCGTTGCTCGGCATTTCCCACAGCAGCTCGTAGTTGTCTTTCAGACGCTCATACTCCGGCACCACCTGGCGCAGGATGCCGTCTTTCGACGCCTTGATGCTGATGTGGCCGCGCGGCGGCTCGATGCCGTTGGTGGCGTTGGAAATCTGCGAAGAGGTTTCCGATGGCATCAGCGCAGACAGGGTCGAGTTGCGCAGGCCGGTTTCCTGGATCTCTTTACGCAGGGTTTCCCAGTCGTAGTGCAGCGGCTCGCTGCAGACCGCATCCAGGTCTTTCTTGTAAGTGTCGATCGGCAGGATACCCTGCGAATAAGTGGTCTCTTTGAACCACGGGCAAGCGCCTTGTTCCTGAGCCAGGCGGTTGGAGGCTTTCAGCAGGTAGTACTGAATGGCTTCGAACGTTTTGTGCGTCAGGTTGTTGGCGCTGCCGTCGGAGTAGCGCACGCCGTTCTTCGCCAGGTAATAGGCGAAGTTGATAACGCCGATGCCCAGGGTGCGGCGGCCCATCGCGCCACGGTGCGCGGCCTTGATCGGATAATCCTGGTAATCCAGCAGGGCGTCGAGTGAGCGCACCGCCAGGGTCGCCAGCTCTTCCAGATCGTCCAGGCTGTCGATCGCGCCCAGGTTGAAGGCCGACAGGGTGCACAGCGCGATCTCGCCGTTTTCGTCGTTGACGTCTTCCAGCGGCTTGGTCGGCAGGGCGATTTCCAGGCACAGGTTGGACTGACGCACCGGCGCGATCTGCGGATCGAACGGGCTGTGGGTGTTGCAGTGGTCGACGTTCTGGATGTAGATGCGGCCGGTAGAGGCGCGCTCTTGCATCATCAGCGAGAACAGCTCAACCGCTTTCACGCGCTTCTGGCGAATGCTGTCGTCTTTCTCGTACTGGGTGTACAGGCGTTCGAATTCGTCCTGATCGGCGAAGAACGCGTCGTACAGCCCCGGCACGTCGGACGGGCTGAACAGGGTGATGTCTTCGCCCTTGATCAGACGCTGGTACATCAGGCGGTTCAGCTGCACGCCGTAGTCCATGTGACGCACGCGGTTGCCTTCAACGCCACGGTTGTTTTTCAACACCAGCAGGCTTTCCACTTCCAGGTGCCACATCGGGTAGAACAGCGTTGCTGCGCCACCGCGCACGCCGCCCTGCGAGCAGGATTTGACGGCGGTCTGGAAGTGTTTGTAGAACGGAATACAGCCGGTATGGAAGGCTTCACCGCCGCGGATCGGGCTGCCCAGCGCGCGGATGCGGCCGGCGTTGATGCCGATGCCGGCGCGCTGCGAAACGTATTTCACAATGGCGCTGGAGGTGGCGTTGATGGAATCCAGGCTGTCGCCGCACTCGATCAGCACGCAGGAGCTGAACTGGCGGGTTGGGGTGCGCACGCCGGACATGATCGGCGTAGGCAGCGAAATCTTGAAGGTGGAAATCGCGTCGTAGAAACGTTTGACGTAGTCCAGACGGGTTTCACGCGGGTAGTTGGAGAACAGGCAAGCGGACACCAGCATGTACAGGAACTGGGCGCTTTCGTAAATCTCGCCGCTGACGCGGTTCTGCACCAGATACTTGCCTTCCAGCTGCTTGACGGCGGCATAAGAGAAGTTCATGTCGCGCCAGTGATCGATAAAGGAATCCATCTGCTCGAACTCTTCAGCGCTGTAGTCTTCCAGCAGATGCTTATCGTATTTGCCCATCTCGACCATGCGCGTCACGTGAGCGTGCAGCTTCGGCGGCTCGAACTGGCCATAAGCCTTTTTACGCAGGTGGAAGATCGCCAGGCGAGCGGCCAGGTACTGATAGTCCGGCGCATCGCGGGAGATCAGATCGGCTGCGGCTTTGATGATGGTTTCGTGAATGTCGGCGGTTTTGATGCCGTCATAAAACTGAATGTGTGAACGCAACTCTACTTGAGAAACCGAGACGTTGTGTAATCCCTCTGCGGCCCAATCGATGACCCGGTGGATTTTGTCGAGATTGATGCGCTCTTTACGGCCATCGCGTTTAGTTACAAGCAGACTTTGGTTCATGTGGTGTTTTACCTGTCCGTATGGTGCCCCTAAGCAGAAGTGTAGTCGCTCTGCTCAGTATGTAAACACTATATATAGGGGTTGTATGTCGGTGAGGTAACAAGATAGTGAGAAAAAACGGCGTTTGCAAGTGAACAAAACCGGCCTAATTTGTGGATAACTTGGGGGTGAAATGTAACTTGCCGTTCGCAGTGCGCGCCGTGACTGGCGCGACAAGCTTGTCAATAAGCGCGATCAGATTTTACTGAAAAACTGAAAAAATCGATCGTTTGGCGCTTTATTAAACGTTAGAAAAAAACGGCATATTGATCTGTTTTAATATTCTAAAAAACTGTTTACAACGGGTATTTTGAGCGAAATCGCGGAAATTAGGTATTTTTCCGAATACGCCAACGGCGCCGCCCCCCGGTAATGCAGAGCCGGCGCGGTTTACAGAGCTTAACCTTCGTGCTGGGTGTGCACCATGTAGTTCACGTCAACGTTGCGCCCAAGCTTGAAATGATCGGTGATCGGGTTGTAATGCAGGCCGATCATGTGCTTTTCGCGCAGTGGCGTGCCGTCGACCCAGCCGATCAGTTCGGAAGGGCGAATGAACTTCTTATGATCGTGGGTGCCCTGCGGCACCATCTTCAGCACGTACTCCGCGCCGATCACCGCCATCAGCCAGGCTTTGGTGTTGCGGTTGATGGTGGAGAAGAACACGTGGCCGCCCGGTTTCACCAGCTGGGCGCAGGCGCGCACCACCGAGGCCGGATCCGGCACGTGCTCCAGCATCTCCATGCAGGTGACCACGTCGTAGCGTTGCGGGTTGGCCTGAGCGTGGCTTTCCACCGTCTCCTGCACATAGGTGACGTCCATGCCGCTTTCCAGCGCGTGCAGCCGCGCGACCTGCAGCGGCTCCGCGCCCATGTCCAGCCCGGTCACCTTGGCGCCTTCGCGCGCCATGCTTTCCGCCAGAATGCCGCCGCCGCAGCCCACGTCGAGCACCTGCTTGTCAAAAATGCCGCCGGCGCGCTGCATGATGTAGTTCAGGCGCAGCGGGTTGATGCGGTGCAGCGGTTTGAACTCGCCTTCCAGATCCCACCAGCGGGAGGCGACGGCCTCGAACTTGGCGATTTCCTGGTGGTCAACGTTTTGCACTCGGCTGGATGATTCTGCGTTCATGGGCTTGTCTGGCTCCTTGTTCTCGTTGCGCGGATTATACATGTTCCGGCGCGGCATCGTCTGCGCCGATGCGTTTTTAGCGCACTTATCTGCACAATTTCCGTGAAACAGCGGCGGTTATTTTCCCGTAAAGCGTGCTTTGTGATATAGTTTTACACCTTTGCCACTATGGCAGCGGGCAGATGAATCATTAGTAGAGGGATAGCAGCTCCATGAGCGACCTTGCCAGAGAAATCACACCGGTAAACATCGAAGACGAGTTGAAAAACTCGTATCTGGACTATGCGATGTCCGTTATTGTCGGACGTGCGCTGCCAGATGTTCGTGATGGACTGAAGCCGGTTCACCGCCGCGTTCTGTACGCGATGAGCGTATTGGGTAACGACTGGAATAAACCATACAAGAAATCGGCCCGTGTCGTCGGGGACGTGATCGGTAAATATCACCCACACGGTGACAGAGCGGTTTACGACACTATCGTGCGTATGGCTCAGCCGTTTTCACTGCGCTACATGCTGGTGGACGGTCAGGGTAACTTCGGCTCCGTCGACGGCGACTCCGCTGCGGCGATGCGTTATACCGAAGTGCGCATGTCCAAGATTGCTCACGAACTGTTGGCGGATCTGGAAAAAGAAACCGTCGACTTCGTGCCTAACTATGATGGCACCGAGCAGATCCCGGCCGTCATGCCGACCAAGATCCCGAACCTGCTGGTCAACGGCTCGTCGGGCATCGCCGTGGGCATGGCCACCAATATCCCGCCGCACAACCTGGCGGAAGTCGTCAACGGCTGCCTGGCCTATATCGACGATGAAAACATCAGCATCGAAGGGCTGATGGAACACATCCCGGGGCCGGACTTCCCGACGGCGGCGATCATCAACGGCCGTCGCGGCATTGAAGAGGCCTACCGCACCGGGCGCGGCAAAGTCTACCTGCGCGCGCGCGCGGAAGTGGAAGCCGACGCCAAGACCGGGCGCGAAACCATCATCGTTCACGAGATCCCGTATCAGGTGAACAAGGCGCGTCTGATCGAGAAGATCGCCGAGCTGGTGAAAGAAAAGCGCGTGGAAGGCATCAGCGCGCTGCGCGACGAGTCCGATAAAGACGGCATGCGCATCGTGATCGAAGTCAAACGCGACGCGGTCGGCGAAGTGGTGCTGAACAACCTGTATGCGCTGACGCAACTGCAGGTCACTTTCGGCATCAACATGGTCGCGCTGCATCAGGGCCAGCCTAAGCTGCTGAACCTGAAAGACATCCTCGAAGCCTTCGTGCGTCACCGCCGCGAAGTGGTTACG
Source organism: Serratia sp. CY27727 (assembly GCF_052169275.1). NCBI lineage: Bacteria > Pseudomonadati > Pseudomonadota > Gammaproteobacteria > Enterobacterales > Yersiniaceae > Serratia > Serratia sp. CY27727. The sequence goes on from NZ_JBJNLB010000002.1 coordinate 234,517, forward strand.
CGCCGCACCATCTTCGAACTGCGCAAGGCCCGCGACCGCGCCCATATCCTGGAAGCGCTGGCTATCGCACTGGCCAACATCGATCCGATCATCGAGCTGATTCGCCGTGCGCCGACCCCGGCCGAAGCGAAAGTCGCGCTGGTGGCGCAGCCGTGGGATCTGGGCAACGTCAGCGCCATGCTGGAGCGCGCCGGTGACGACGCCGCCCGCCCTGAGTGGCTGGAGCCGGAGTTCGGCATCCGCGACGGCAAGTACTACCTGACCGAGCAGCAGGCTCAGGCGATTCTGGATCTGCGCCTGCAGAAACTGACCGGCCTGGAGCACGAGAAGCTGCTGGACGAATATAAAGAGCTGCTCAACTTTATCGCCGAGCTGATCTTTATCCTGGAAAGCCCAGAGCGCCTGATGGAAGTGATCCGCGAAGAGCTGGTGGCAGTCAAAGAGCTGTACAACGACGGCCGCCGCACCGAGATCACCGCCAATACTTCCGACATCAACATCGAAGACCTGATCAACCAGGAAGACGTGGTGGTGACCCTGTCTCACCAGGGCTACGTGAAGTATCAGCCGCTGTCCGACTATGAAGCGCAGCGCCGCGGCGGCAAAGGCAAGTCTGCGGCGCGTATCAAAGAAGAAGACTTTATCGATCGTCTGCTGGTGGCCAACACCCACGATACGATCCTGTGCTTCTCCAGCCGTGGCCGCCTGTACTGGATGAAGGTGTACCAACTGCCTGAAGCCAGCCGCGGCGCGCGCGGTCGCCCAATCGTCAACCTGCTGCCGCTGGAAGCCGATGAGCGTATCACCGCCATTCTGCCGGTGCGCGAGTATGAAGAAGGGCGCCACGTGTTCATGGCCACCGCCAGCGGTACCGTGAAGAAAACCGCGCTGACCGAGTTCAGCCGCCCACGCAGCGCCGGCATCATCGCCGTCAACCTCAACGAGGGTGACGAGCTGATCGGTGTCGATCTGACCGACGGCAGCAACGAAGTGATGCTGTTCTCCGCCAACGGTAAAGTGGTGCGCTTCCCGGAAACGCAGGTGCGTTCGATGGGCCGTACCGCGACCGGCGTGCGCGGCATCAACCTCGGCGAAGGCGACAGCGTGATCTCGCTGATCGTGCCGCGCGGCGAAGGCGACATCCTGACCGTCACGCAAAACGGCTTCGGTAAACGTACCGCCGTGACCGAGTACCCGACCAAGTCGCGCGCCACCCAGGGGGTTATCTCCATCAAGGTGAGCGAGCGTAACGGCCAGGTGGTCGGCGCCGTGCAGGTGGAAACCAGCGACCAGATCATGATGATCACCGATGCCGGCACGCTGGTGCGTACCCGCGTTTCGGAAGTCAGCGTGGTGGGCCGTAACACCCAGGGCGTGACGCTGATCCGCACGGCGGAAGACGAAAACGTCGTCGGTCTGCAGCGCGTGGCCGAGCCGGTGGAAGACGAAGAGCTGGACAGCCTGGAGCCGGGCGCGGAAGCGGTGGAAGAAGACACCACGCCGCTGGACGATGGCGACGACGCGGCTGAGCCGATGGACGACGACAACGTTTAAAGCAAAGGGCGTCGGCATGCCGGCACCATGATGCACTGCGACAAAAGGGTCTGGCAGCGATGCTAGGCCCTTTTTCAGTTATATGGTTTAATTGGCGCACCGAGCCGCCGGCCGCTGCGCCGGCGACAGCGTGCGCCGCCACTGACTTTCGTATGGTATCCGATTGAAATACTTAGCCTCTTTTCGAACTACGCTGAAGATATCCCGCTATCTGTTCCGGGTACTGGCGATTTTGCTGTGGTCGTTGGGTGCGCTGCTCACCACCTTTTATATTCTGAATATCCTGCATCAGAAAGAATCGGACATCCGGCAGGAGTACAACCTCAACTTCGACCAGGCGCAGGGCTACATCCGTCACTCCGCTGACATCATTCGCGACATCAAGTATATGGCGGAAAACCGCCTCAACGGTTCGGTCAGCGGCCTGGACATGTTCAGCGGCGTGATCCCCGGCAAGGGCAGCCCGCCGCAATTCTTTCCGCTGTACCCGGAGTCCAACTGCGCGCTGAGCACCACCTATCGCAGTTCGCTCGATTCGCTGAGCGGCCTGATCCAGTATTGGAAAGAGAACTTCGTGGCGGCCTACGATCTCAACCGGGTGTTCTTCATCGGCGGCGACAGCCTGTGTATGGCGGAGTTCGGCGGCGGCAACGCGAGCGCCAATCGGGAAAACATGCTGAAGTTGCTGCACGAGCGCATTCTGAAATACCGCAACGCCAAGAATCTCGACAAAGACAACAACCTGTATTGGATCAGCCCCAGCGCGCAGCGGCCGGACGTCGGTTATCTGTACGTGCTGACGCCTCTCTATATCGGCAACAAGCTGGAGGCGTTGCTGGGCATCGAGCAAACCGTTCGGCTGGAAGATTTCGTTACCGCCGGCAACCTGCCGATCGGCGTCACGCTGCTGGATGAGAACAACGAGCCGGTGCTGCGCCTGGCGGATGGCGAACGCTATGCCGCTGCGCTCAACAGCTACCCCGAAGAGCATGCCTACTTCGGTTATGTCGACAATTACCGCGACCTGATCCTGAAGAAAGCGCTGCCGCCTTCTTCGCTGAGCATCGTCTATGCGCTGCCGGTGAAAAGCGTGGTGGAACGCTTCAAAATGCTGATCCTCAACGCGCTGTTGCTGAACCTGTTGTCGGCCATCGTGCTGTTCACGCTGGCGTGGCTGTTTGAGCGCAAGATGTTCCTGCCGGCGGAGGACAACGCCTTCCGCCTGGAAGAGCACGAGCAGTTCAACCGCAAGATCGTCGCTTCGGCGCCGGTGGGCATCTGTATCCTGCGCATCAGCGACGGCACCAATATTTTGAGTAACGAGCTGGCGCACAACTACATCAACCTGTTGACCCACGAAGATCGCGATCGCATAACGCGCATCATTTGCGAACAGCAGGCGAATTTCGTCGATGTGATGACCAGCAACAACAACAACCTGCAGATCAGCTTTGTCCATTCGCGCTACCGTAACGAAGAGGTGGCGATTTGCGTGTTGGTGGACGTCAGCGCGCGCGTGAAGATGGAAGAGTCGCTGCAGGAGATGGCGGCGGCGGCGGAGCAGGCCAGCCAGTCGAAATCGATGTTCCTGGCCACCGTCAGCCATGAGCTGCGCACGCCGCTGTACGGCATTATCGGCAACCTTGATCTGCTGCAAACCAAGGCGTTGCCGCAAGGGGTCGATCGGCTGGTCAATGCGATGAACAACTCTTCCGGCCTGCTGCTGAAAATCATCAGCGACATTCTCGATTTCTCCAAAATCGAGTCCGAGCAGTTGAAGATTGAACCGCGCGAGTTCTCCTGCCTGGAGGTGATCACCCATATCGCCGGCAACTATTTGCCGCTGGTGGTCAAGAAACGTCTGGGGCTGTACTGCTTTATCGAACAGAACGTGCCGGAGCGCATCTTCGGCGATCCGGTGCGGCTGCAGCAGGTGCTCTCCAACCTGGTGAACAACGCCATCAAGTTCACCGATACCGGCTGTATCGTGCTGCAGGTCTGCACCCGCGGCAGCTACCTGGAGTTCAGCGTGCGCGATACCGGCGTCGGCATCCCGGAGAAGGAGATTTCGCGCCTGTTCGATCCGTTCTTCCAGGTGGGGACCGGCGTGCAGCGTCATTTCCAGGGCACCGGCCTGGGATTGGCGATCTGCGAGAAATTGGTCAACCTGATGGACGGCGACGTCTCCGTCGAGTCCGAGCCGGGCCTGGGCAGCTTGTTCAGCATTCGCATTCCATTGTTTAACGCCCAGTTCCCGATCCCGCAGGCCAGCGATACCTGGCAGGGGCGTCGGCTGTGGCTGGATATCCGCAATCAGCGGCTGGAAAGCTACCTGATGGCGATCCTGGGCGGCTACGGCGCCGATATCCAGCGCTATGACGGGCAGGAGACCGCCGCGGGAGAGGTGCTGCTCAGCGATCATCCGCTGATGCTGGATGCGCCGCTGCTGGCTCAGATCCAATTCTCCACCGAGCATATTGGCCCATCACAGGAAACCCGGCCGGGCTATTGGATGCACAGCACCTCCACGCCGCGTGAAACGCTGACCTTGCTTAACCGGTTGTTCGGCGTCGGCAGCGGCGCGGCAGAGGCGCTGGTGCAGCTGCCGGTGCCCGCCAAGGCTAGCGCGGCGGACAACGGCGATATTCATCTGCTGGTGGTCGACGATCATCCGATCAACCGTCGCCTGTTGTCCGATCAGCTGGGATCGCTGGGATATCAGGTGGTGACCGCCAACGACGGCGTCGACGCGCTCGGCGTGCTGAAACAGCATCGCGTCGATATTGTGCTGACCGACGTCAATATGCCGAATATGGACGGTTATCGTCTGACGCAGACGCTGCGGCAGATGCAGTTCAGCGCGCCGGTGATCGGCGTGACGGCGAACGCGCTGGCGGAAGAGAAGCAGCGTTGCCTTGAGGCGGGTATGGATAATTGCCTGTCGAAACCGGTCACGCTGGAGACGCTGGAACAGACGTTGGCTTACTACAGCCAGCAGGTGCGCTACAGCCGCAGCGAGGCTTGAAAAGCAAACAGGCACGGCGAATGCCGTGCCTGTTTGGCGTTAACCTGCCGTGAGTCAGGCTTTAGTCTTTGTCCAACGGCGTCATGCTGACGGAGGAGAGGTAGTTGAGCAGGGCGATGTCGTTCTCGACGCCCAGCTTCATCATCGCCGATTTCTTCTGGCTGCTGATGGTTTTGATGCTGCGGTTGAGCTTCTTGGCGATCTCGGTCACCAGGAAACCTTCGGCGAACAGGCGCAGCACTTCGCTCTCTTTCGGCGACAGGCGTTTGTCGCCATAGCCGCTGGCGCTGATCTTCTCCAGCAGTTTAGAGACGCTTTCCGGCGTGAACTTCTTGCCTTTCTGCAGGGCGGCCAGCGCCTTCGGCAGATCGGTCGGCGCGCCTTGTTTCAGCACGATGCCTTCGATATCCAGATCCAATACCGCGCTCAGGATCGCCGGGTTGTTGTTCATGGTCAGCACGATGATCGACAACTGCGGATAGTGACGCTTGATGTACTTAATCAGCGTGATGCCGTCGCCATACTTGTCACCCGGCATCGACAGATCGGTGATCAGCACGTTGGCGTCCAGCTTGGACAGATTGTTGATCAGTGCGGTTGAGTCTTCGAACTCCCCAACGACATTCACCCATTCAATTTGCTCAAGTGACTTCCGGATGCCAAACAGTACGATAGGATGGTCATCAGCAATAATTACGTTCAGGTTATTCATGTTGTTGGCTACCTTGCTTCAGCAGTCTGCTGACGAAAAAATCAATCTGACTGATGTTATTCTCGATCTCGGGCGCATCACCTTCTGCGATGCGCTGTTCTAACGATTCGCACAGCTGCTTGCCGGGAAGCAGATTTAACATGGCAAACACGCCTTTCAGGCGATGTGCGGTTTGTGACAGCGCATTGAAATCACTGCTGCCCGCCTCAGTATACAGTTTTTTGACATCGTCGGGTACTGTATCGACAAACAGCCCATAGTAATCACTTGATTTCAATTGTTTTTCATAGAGTTGGATATCTTCTGAACTCAATGAAAGCGGGCTTTCTTCCTGTTCCAGCGCGGCCATTTGCTGTTCGATCAGTATCAGCACGGCGTCGATTAATGCGCCGTTCAGGTTGTAGTTCACCCGAATGTAGCGTTTATCCAGCGCTTGCCAACCCGGCTCATCGGTCGCCAGCAGCAGGGTGTAATCATCGGCTCTCTGCGGGTTATCGGTCAGCAGCACGTCATAATCGCGATTGACCGCGCGATCGTCGGCGACGAGGCAGTCGGCGCCGTAGGCCTGTAGCAGACGGGTCACGATGCCGCGCACTTCATCCGACGTGACGTCCAGCAGGGCGGTGACGCCGTCGAGCAGTTTTTCCTGCTCCTGCGGCTCTTTTTTCTCCATCTCCATGGCGACGCGAATGGTGTAGCGAGTGCCGATATCCACCTTGCTGCGAATGTCCAACTGGCCGTTAAGCTTCTTGCACAGCTGATTGCACAGGAAGAAGGTGAGGCCGGAACCGTGGTTGAAGCGATCCACCAGCGTCTGGCTGAGGAACGGATAGTTGAGGTTGCTGATCTCTTCGTTGGAGATGCCGGAGCCGGTGTCGTTGATTTGGAAAATCAGGCGGTCAGGGTGCTCGGGCTCATGGTCGATAACCAGTGTAACCTTGCCGCAGGCGGTGGTGATAATGGCGTAATGCACCAGCAGCGAGATCACCTTGCGCAGCGCGTTGGCGTCGCCGATATAGTTCTGCTCGACGTCCAGCTGGAAATGCTTGAACAGCGCCAGCCCCTTCTGATTAAGGGCGGGCAGGGCCTCCAACAGCAACTCGTCGATCATCGCCGTCGGGCTAAACGGCTCGCGCGAGGGTTGCCAGTCCTGGGTTTCCAGCCGGGTCAGCAGGGTGATGTTATCGATCAATTCCAGCACCGAAGCCGACGCCGCCGTCAGCTGGCCCAGCAGCGCCTGCTGCTGTTCCTCATCCGGCCTGCCGTGCAGACGATCGACCAGATCGTGCATCTGGCGTACCGGCTGATTCAGCTCAATGCCCAGGTTGTGCAGCATCAGCTTGCGCGCCTGAACGTTTTTGTCGTATTCGCGCCGTGCCTGCTGCAGCCGCTTGTTCACCATCACCTCTTTATCCTGATCGTGCATCAGGAACAGGTAGGTGTCCGGCGACAACTGGCTGCGGAAGATGCGGATTTCATACACCTCGTTGTTGACCGTCGCCTGGATCACCCCGTGATGCTGTTCGGCCATATGGGCGATCTTTTGCAGACTGAGGTGCGGCAACAGGTGCTCTGCGATTTTATTGCTGGCGATCACCGCATTGTTGGCGAAGCTGTAGACCAGCAGGCCGGAAGGCAGGCTGGAGACGATTTCCTGATTCAGCGCGCGCTCGGCCTCCAGTTCCACCGCCATGTTTTCGCTCGGGCGAATGTACTGGCGGCGGATAAAGTAGATGCTCAGCATCGACAGCGCCAGCAGCAGCAAGTTGACCGCGATCAGCCAGATGTTGTTGCGCAGCAGGTCGATGGCCAGATTGATGGCCGAAACGCGATATACCACCTTCAGCGGCGCATTGGGCAGGGCGGCGCTGAACTCCACCCAGCCGCCGCTCATCGTCGCATGGGTGCCGAGGACGGTTTCCGCCGGGATGGTGCTGTCGTCGAGATCAACCTCGTCCGGCTGCAGCAGGAAATTGGCGCGGGCCAGATTGGCCGGAATGATGTCGTTGATCGGCAAGTCGAAGGCGATCACCGTCGCCAGATGCCCTGGCTGATTGAAAGTGGTGCGAATCGAGAACGAATAGGCGTTCTGGAAGCGCTGCTTGCGCAGATCGGAAAAGCTCTCGCGCTCGTCGAGCATATTGGCCTGCTGCAGCATCTCGGCGCGGCGTTCGTCCGCCGAGGTGGTCAGGTAGCTTTCCCGAAAGCGCGAAGCCAGCTCTTTGAGCGGCTGGGTGGTGATCAGGCTGAGGCTGTTGTCCTGACCATTGAGGTAATACATGGCGTAGTTTTCGGTCTTGGCGCCCCAGCGGGTGTCCAGGTAGTCCGAGATGTTGGCGATCATCGCCAGCGTGCTCTCGTCATGGCTGCCGAAGATCACCGCGTCGGTTTTCTTGTGCGGTTTCTCGATATAATAGACGTCGGGCCGCAGGCGGGTTTCCTGCAAACCGGGATCGACATTCTGCGCCGGCGCATTGCCGAATTTGTCATAGACCTGATAGGTCATATAGCGGTAGGTATCGATGCGCTTTTGCAGCGAACCGGCAATGCTGTTCAGCGCGTACTTCTTTTCCGCCAGCCAGGCATTGGTGTAGTTGTAGCCATACAGGCCGATGCCGATCGTCAGCAGCACGATAAACAGCAGGAAGCAGCGGGTAATGTTGCTGGAGCTGATGGTCAATTGTTTATTTTGCATAGTGGCTGCGCATTCCTGAATCAGCGAGTGACGGCCCTGGCGCTGGCGGTCACCGCCAACAGCAGAGCGGCTACACAGGCGAAGGCCACCGTCAGGCTGGAAAACTGAGCGATGAAGCCGATCAGCGCCGGGCCGGCCAGAATACCGGCATAGCCGACGGTGGTGACGGAGGCGATCGCCAAATTGGCCGGCATGTCGCGCTGGTTGCCTGCAGCGCTGAACAGGATCGGCACCACGTTCGAGGCGCCCAGGCCGACCAGCATGAAACCGACCAGCGACACGGTGGCGTGATTGAAGGCGATGGCCAGACTCAGGCCGAGAGCGGCGCACAGGCTGCCCAGCAGCAACACCCGGTAGCGGCCCAGCGAGTTCACCACCCGATCGCCATTGAGGCGACCGAGCGTCATGGTGATGGAAAACAGCGCATAGCCCAGACCGGCCTGGCTGTGTTCGACGCCGCGCAATGTGGTGAGGAACAGCGCGCTCCAGTCGAGCATCGATCCTTCCGCCAGGAACATGATGAAGCAAAGAATGCCGATGAACATCACCCAGCCGCGCGGCAAGACGAACATCGGCCCGCCGTCGTCGGCGCCGCTCTCACGCAGCAAATGGCGGCTGGCGAGCGCCAGCAGCACTATCACCGCCAGTACGGTAAGCAGGGTGGATTGCAGCGGCGTCAGCCCCAGCCACAGCAGCGCGCTGACGCCGCCGGCGCCGGCAATGCCGCCGATGCTGAAGAAACCGTGAAAGCCGGACATCATCGCCTTGCCGCTGGCGCGTTCGACGATCACCGCCTGAACGTTCATCGCTACGTCGATCATGCCGATCGCCGCACCGAACAGCAGCAGCGCCACGGCCATGCCGCCGAGAGAGTCCATCAGCGCCAGCAGCGGCAGATCGATGCACAATCCCAGCCCCGCCATCAAGATCACCGCGCGGCAGCCCAATTTGCCGGTCAGGAAACCGGTCAGCGGCATCGCCAGCATGGAGCCGGCGCCGATACAGAGCAGCAACAGGCCGAGCGAGCCGTCGTCGATGCCGATGCGTGCTTTGGCGAAGGGGACCAGCGGCGCCCAGGCGGCCATGCCGAGACCGGCGACGAAAAAGGCCAGACGGGTGGCGATCTGTTGAGGAACGCCGGGCGTTTGCTGTTCATTGCACAAGGTGGCTGTCATGTAAGCGTCAGGATCTTGGGTCAAAAGAATGGTGAAAGTTACTGACAGTTTTTATCACAATCCGCGATCCGGGTCGAAAATATTCGTGCCTGATATATCCCTGGCGCCGCCTCTGCGCACCAGCCACAGCGCGATAGCCTGGATAATATAGTCCTTTTGCCGCTCGTCCAGTGCGACGCCCTGCGGTATGCCGTGCCACTTTTCCAGGCAGCCGCGGCAGCAGGTGGCGGTGGCGTGCTGGGCGACGAATACCGGGTGGCCACGCATCGGCGTTTGCTTGCCGTCGTTTTTAGGGTGGGCGGCGGCCAGGCGGCGATCGATAAAATCGCGGGCATGGCTGAGGATAAGGGGTAATCCCTTGCCCTCGAGATAAGCCTGGTCTTTGGCATTTAAACGGAAGCGAGCGCGGAAGGGGGAACTTTGCAGCCGCCGCCACAGCACGTCGGGTTGAAAGGGCATCATGAATTTTACTCGCTGAAAGTGCGCTTTTTTCAGATTACCAGAACTGAAACTCTGCGGCTAATTGTGCCTGCGGCGGGAAATAATCGGCAAGATAAAGCACGAAATGAAAAGCAAGCTCAATTTGTAGGCTAAAATAAGGAAAAAGATTAGCGATTAGTGCGGCGGTAAATTAGTGAAACTATATCATTGGGTTATTTATTTGCTTGCTATTTGTGCGAGTCGAAATTGTGAGGGGAGTATGGAGGGAAATAAAAAACCGGCCAGAAGCCGGTTAAAAGGAATGCAGAAATTATCTTCCGATAATGAAGGTAATAATGAAAATAATGATGATAGCGAAGTGATTATAGCGGCTGCGTGTGGGGCGCGTTTTGGCACAATGTGCTTATTGCCCGTCTCAATTGTATGGTTGGCTTTTTTTTCTTAAAGATATGTATAACTACATGATTTTTTATCAATTAATCTATTCTTTGTCTTTAAGTGCTTTATTTTGTTTGTCTGTAAGGTTTTGTGAAAGTTCGCGTGTATTTACATTTCGAAACCTTTATTAATTACACTGAAACACTATCGGATACTTGGTATCATTTTCTTTCTGGATTAATATAACCCTTGTTACCAGAATGGTAATGCACAGTCGTGCTAATAATGCTCGAAAAGGGCAGTGGCCGTAGCTCGACATAATTAACGAGGATAATAACGATGAAACTTCGAGTACTCTCTCTGATGGTACCCGCACTGCTGGTTGCAGGCACAGCAGGCGCGGCGGAAATCTACAACAAAGACGGTAATAAACTGGATTTGTACGGTAAAGTCGACGGTCTTCACTATTTCTCCAGCAACAACGGCGTGGACGGCGATCAGTCTTATATGCGTTTTGGCCTGCGCGGCGAAACGCAAATCAGCGATCAGCTGACCGGGTACGGCCAGTGGGAATATCAGGCGAACCTGAACCACGCTGAAAACCAGGACAACAAGAACTTCACCCGTTACGGCTTCGCCGGTCTGAAATTCGGCGACTACGGCTCCTTCGACTACGGCCGTAACACCGGCGTGCTGTACGACGTCGCGGCGTATACCGACTTGCAGCCTGAGTTCGACGGTATGACCTACGGCGCCGACCAGTTCATGTTCCAGCGTTCCAGCGGCCTGGCGACCTACCGTAACAACGACTTCTTCGGTCTGGTTGACGGCCTGAACTTCGCCCTGCAGTACCAGGGTAAAAACGGCAACGGCGAAGAGACCAACAACGGTCGTGACGTCCTGGGCCAAAACGGCGAAGGCTACGGCATGTCCATGAGCTATGACATGGGCTACGGCATCAGCGCCGCGGGCGCCTTCTTCAACTCTCGCCGCACCAGCGAGCAGAACGGCGCCGGCGCGTACCGCAATATTATGGGCCGCGGCGACAAGGCGGAAGGTTACTCCGGCGGTCTGAAATATGACGCCAACGACGTTTACCTGGCGGTGATGTTCACCCAGTCCTACAACGCGGCGCGTTTCGGCAGTTCCGACAGCAGCGTTTATGGCTACGCCAACAAGGCGCAGAGCTTCGAAGCCTACGCGCACTACCAGTTCGACTTCGGTCTGCGTCCGTTCGTGGGCTATAACCAGACCAAAGGTAAAGACCTGGGCCGCGCCGGCAACGGCAAGGACTACGGCGATCAAGATCTGGTCAAATTCGTCGACCTGGGTGCGACCTACTTCTTCAACAAAAACATGTCTACCTATGTTGATTACAAAATCAACCTGGTGGACAACAACGATTTCACCGACGCTGCCGGCATCAACACCGACAACGTGGTTGCCGTGGGCCTGGTTTACCAGTTCTAAGCACCAGCGTGTGAATGACACAGCGCGGCCTTCGGGCCGCGTTTTTTTTTGCCGGTAAAAAGCACGGATTGATCCGTTGTCGGCATGGGAAGCGCTTCGGATCGCCTCCGCTCGGCCTACGCTGTCAGTACAGCAAACAGAACGGAGGTGATATGGAACTCAAGATCGATAAGGTGATCGAAACGGTGCTGTACGTCAGCGACATTGAACGCGCGGACGCTTTTTACCGGCAGGTGCTGAAGCTGCCGGCAATGGTCGCCAATGAACGGTTTCGCGCCTATAACGTCGGCGATTGGAGCGTACTGTTGCTGTTTATCGAGGGCGATTCGCTGCGCGGGGCGCAGTATCCGACCGGGTTTATTCCCGCGCACGATGGCGTGGGGCCGGCGCATATCGGGCTGGCGGTGGCGAAAGAGCAACTGCCGCACTGGGAACGGCATCTGGTGGCCAACGGTGTGGAGATTGAGGGGCGAATGCGCTGGGAACACGGCGGGGAGAGCATTTATTTTCGCGATCCCGACGCCCACCTGCTGGAACTGGTGACGCCGGGCATCTGGGCCAATTACTGATCGAACCCGCCTTGCGCCAACATGTCCAACGCGGCATTCAGCACCTGCAGCGCGGCCTGCGGTTGCCGCTCTAGCTGCACTCTGACGATGGCACCGTCGATCAGCATCGCCAGCATTGCCGCCCGCTGTTCCCGCTGCGGCCCGGCGGGCAGGTGGCGCGCCAGTTCATCCGCCATCTGCCGCTTATGCCGGCCGGCGATGTGCAGGCTTTCCGGCAGCAGATCGGCTATCTCCACCGCAGTATTGATAAACGCGCAGCCGCGAAAGCGCGGATCGTCGAACCATTCCGCCAGGCAGGGCGCCAGCGCCGGCAGCAACCCGCCGGTCTGCGCTACATGGCGGGCCAATGATGTGCTGAACCAGCTGAGCCACTGCTGATGGCGATAGGTCAAAAACGCCGTAATCAAATCGTTCTTGCTGGGAAAGTGGCGGTAGAAGGTCACTTTGGTCACGCCCGATTCTTTGATGATGCGATCGATACCGGTGGCGCGGATCCCTTCTTGATAAAACAGATCGTGCGCCGTCAGCAGGATGCGCTGGCGGGCGGGCAAGGCGTTGAGATCGGCGGTCATCATTTTCTCCGGGGCTATTTTCGAGTGATTGTAGACAACTCTGTCTACTTGCGCTAGCGTAAAGGTGTAGACAGAGTTGTCTACATGCCTTCACTCAGGAGATGAACATGAGCATTAAACCCCCATTGCCGCCTTTTACCCGCGAATCCGCCATCGAGAAGGTGCGGCTAGCGGAGGATGCCTGGAACAGTCGCGATCCCGAACGCGTATCGCAGGTGTATTCCCTCGATACCCACTGGCGTAACCGCGCGGAGTTTGTCGACGGCCGCGCGGCGGTGGTCGGCTTTTTGCAACGCAAATGGGCGAAAGAACTGGAGTATCGGCTGATTAAGGAGCTGTGGGCGTTTGACGGCGCGCGCATCGCGGTGCGTTTCGCCTATGAATGGCGCGACGATTCCGGCAACTGGTATCGCAGCTTCGGCAATGAAAACTGGGAGTTCAATCAGGAGGGGCTGATGATCAACCGCCATGCCTGCATCAACGACATGCCGATTCGCGAACAGGATCGGCGTTTTCATTGGCCGCTCGGCCGGCGCCCGGACGATGTTCCAGCGCTGAGCGATTTCGGTTTTTGAATCTGCTGGCGCGCCGGCGATGGCCTCTAGGGTGCAAAAGCGCACCGATCGACAAAGGGGAATTTGTAGAAAAGCCTTCCCGCTTCTAGACTTAGGGAACAACAAATGCACTCCAAGAGGACAAGCTATGACGAAGAAGTTGGTTTTGGCCGTCGGCACCGCGGCGGTATTTTCCATTCTTGCCGGTTGCACCACCTATGATCGTGCAGCCAGTTATGTCAATGAGCCGGTGGTCAGCGATGTCAAAGTAGGGATGACCAAGCAGCAGGTGCGGGCTATCGCCGGTCCGCCGTCGACGTCCGCTACGCTGATCCATGCGCAGGGCACCTGCGACACCTATGCGGTGGCGCCGCGCGACGGCAAGGTGCAGACGTACTTTGTCAGCTACAACGACACGGGCCATGTCATGAACAAGGGCTATCAAACCTGTTCAGACTACGATTCTCAGCCGAAATAATCGCGTTTCGGCCGACCAAAAAAGCCTCGCTTGCGCGGGGCTTTTCATTTTTTAAGCGTTTAAGGCCTGAAGTTTAGGCAACTGCGCCGCCCATGCCATTTTTTTGCATCAAAACGATAGACATTTCATAACGGTATCGCTAATATCAGCGCCCATTGGAAGGATGGCCGAGTGGTTTAAGGCAACGGTCTTGAAAACCGTCGAGTGTAACAGCTCCCAGAGTTCGAATCTCTGTCCTTCCGCCAAATTCAGCCGGCTTAGCTCAGTAGGTAGAGCAACTGACTTGTAATCAGTAGGTCACCAGTTCGATTCCGGTAGCCGGCACCATGACAGAGGCCCCAGCAGCAATGCTGGGGCTTTTTGTTATGGATTTTTACTGGAAGCGCCACGAGAATGAATTTCTCAGGTGGCGTCGAAGTTAATCGATAAGCATGCCATCAGATTGAGTGTCGATAGGCAATTACTGAAGCGCGACGGCTTTCGTTTGGTTGCGGTTAATAAGCATTTTGCCGAGTTTGATGCCTGGTTTCTCGATAAAGTGATACAGCAACGTTGCGATACCATAAGTGAGCGGGAGAATGATTCCTGATGCAACAACGAACCGCATCACTGAAGAAAGTTCGGCAAATGATGTGTTTGAGAGCAAATAGGCTACGACCGGTAGAACTATCAATAGATGAAGCAAGTAAACTGAGTATGAGACATCTCCCAGAAATACGCTGAAACGGTTTGTCAGGCACCAACGTGGCAAGCGCAGCGCACGTGACCACTTACTCTCTTCACTACGAGTCCAAAGCATCATGATCATCATTAAGATCAGACCTATCTGAGCGAGCAAATGGTATTTATTCAATTCGTGTGGCAGATATGCGCTACCCAGTACGGTTAACAAAGCAAAAGCGACATATCGAACACTCTTTCTGCGGATTGATTCAGCCATTAGCATACCCGCGATAAATAAGTTCAGCTTTATTAGGATCATGGAAGGCATAGGGAACGCGGCAAAGTAGTCCGGTACTAAAAACTTGACGATTCCGCACAGCAAGACAATCGTGAGGCATGCTCTGGCAAATCCCAGTTTCAAGACTGTCAACATAATGAATGGGAAAAGAAAGTAGAACTGCATTTCCAATCCGATACTCCAGTCGGGGAGTACCGTATTGAAGGAATAATCAGGCAGAAAGCCAAATATAAAGGTGACGTGTGTGAGTACGTTCAAAAATGAATGGTCGCTATAGCGTGAACTGTTGGTTTGCGTTTCGCTGTAGAAATGGCCAATGATGTCTCTGGCTTCACCAAAGTAGCTACCGAATGCGATCGCCAGAACTAGTAAGACATAGTAAAGCGGCGCGATGCGGAAGAACCGTCGAGTCCAAAATTTTTTAAATGTCGATGAGTCGTTCCAGGGTTCTTTTGCCTTACGTTCAACATAATTTTTGGCCATCAGATAACCCGAAAGTAAAATGAAAAGATCTACACCGATTGCTGGATCAGAAAGAATGGGAGGGCGAAAGCTGGTTAGAATGCATATGTGGCCTAGAACAACCCAAAGTGAGGCCAAGCCGCGTAAACCTTCAAGTTCCTGTGACCACTTTTTAGCAGGTTGCATAAGGAGAAGCCCCTAAATAAATTTTCATCAATAATTCCAATGGGTTGGTGGTTATTTTAGATATTATAGCATGAGACCTCGCATGAGGTTAGCTGGTAAATTCTGAATGTAAACCATAGGGTTAAAAAGGTTTTTCGCTACCATAGGCCTCGAAATTATTCAATTGTGCGAGCGATAGTCGGCGGGGAGCACATATGAGCATTGCATACCTAACCGTAAGCCCTATGCTTTTTGAAAGTCTTTATTTCTCAGAAGGAGTGCAGGATAGTGTAGCCGTCAGATAAAAATGTCGCCATGCTGCCTTGTTCGTATAAACCAGCCTGCTGGTGCTAGGTTCAGGCTTGGCTATTAGTCTTGGGCTACGGTTGAGGCCGCTTATCAAATATCAGTGACCAGCCACTGATCCGCTTCTTCGAACATCTCTTCCAACATTCGGTTCAGCTTCTCACGATCGCTTTTGCTGGCGTCGGAGTTCAGGCCGTTGGCCTGCATCGGCTTCACGCGCACGTCAGCTTCCGGGAACAGTGCATGCACGCGTTTTTCCAGCTCGTTGCGAATAATCTCGGCGGCGTTGGGTAACCCAGCGACGTTGCGTTTGTCGTATACCAATTCTACAAACATGTCTCACCTGTAAGTACTGATTTAATGTACAGTATTCTGGCCTGAGGAAGACCGGTTGGCAAGAGGGGGCGTGGAATTTTGCATGATGCGTTCATTCTTGCGCGGAGTGTGGTAAATCCTGCAGCTGAATCACCAATTCCGCCAGGCTGGCGGCCTGCATTTTCTCCATCACTTTTGCCCGGTGAACCTCCACGGTGCGCAGGGCGATATTCAACCGCTCAGCCATTTCCCTGTTCATCATGCCCCGCACCACCAGCTGCGCAATGTCGCGTTCTTTCGGCGTGAGCGTGCGGTAGCGGCCGCAAGTTTCATGGCGTTGCCAGGCCTCGGCGGAGACCTGCTGCGCCCGTTCGAGGGCGGCGATCAGCGGTTCAGCGGCGATCGGTTTTTGCAGGAAGTCCACCGCGCCGTACTTCATCTGCTCCACCGCCATCGGCACGTCGCCATGGCCGGACAGGAACACCACCGCCAGCGTGCTGCCGCGGCGGCGCAGCTCCCCGTAAACCTGGTGACCATCGAGCTTCGGCATCCGCATGTCCAGCAAGACGATCCCGGTCTGAAACAGGTCCGCCTGCGCCAGAAAATCGGCGCTGTCATTCCAGCATTGCACGCCGTGGCCGAGGCTGGTCAGCAAAAAATGGCAGGCGTCGGTGACGGCGACGTCATCATCCACCAGATAAATTAGCGACATGGTTTTCCTCGTTATCCAATATGAAATGCAGCGTTACGCACAGCCCGTTGCGGCTGTCGGGAGCCGGGCGGTTAGCCAGGCGGATTTCGCCGCCGCCATAGCGGGCCAGGCGCCGGCAAATGGCTAACCCCAGCCCCATGCCGCCGGCCTTGGTGGTGTTGAAGGGGCGAAAAGCCTGTTCCAGCCCGGCCGTTGTCATGCCGCCCGCGTTGTCCTGCAGATGCAACTCCATCGCCCGTTCGCTCTTGGCGGCGGAAAGCCAGACGGCATTGGCCCCGGCCTGCGCCGCATTCAGCAGCAGGTTCGCCAGCAACTGTTCCAGCAGCGCCGGCGGCAGGGTTAGCGTCAGCGAAGGCGCCACGTTATTGAACAACGTCAGGTCGGGATAGCGCTGCGCTAGGCGCAGCAGCGTCCACACCCGCTCGGCGGTTTCGCTTACCGCGGTGGGGCGCCAGCGCGTTTGGTCTATCGCCTCCGCGGTGGGCTGCACCCACTGGCGCAGGTTATGAATCGTCTCGCCGCCGCGCTGCGCCTGCCGGTCGATATTTTCCAGCGGCCCCAGCAGCGGATGCCCGGCGTCCGTGTTGCGCAGTTGGATCAGGCAGCCCTGCGCATAGTGGCGAATGGCCGCCAGCGGCTGGTTGAGCTCGTGCGCGAAGCCGGAGGCCATCTCCCCCAGCACGTTCAGCTGCCTGGCGTTTTCCAGCGCCCGTTCCTGCCGCCGCAGTTGCTCGTCGGCGCGGAGCAGCTGTCGCCCGCGTCGGCGTACCAGCAGCGCGATCCAGATATGGTTGACGATCAGCAGCACCAGCAGCGCCAGCGACAGGCCGACGGCCGTCTGATGCTGGATCAGCCAGCTCTTGATATCCAGCCACAGCCGCCGCTGTTCCGGGTGCTGATTGACGGCGCGCAGCAGCGCTTCCACCTCGCTGGTCGAGGCCGGTGCGCCCCACAGGAACGGAGACTGGGGCGGTGCGGTCAGCAAGGCCCTCGCCACCGCATCCACCAGTGAGTTATCCAGGCCGGGCAGGGCGGCGAACGACCAGTTGGGGTAAAGCGGCGTGCTGGTGACGCAGGGAGCCGACGTGGCCTGTTGCAGCAGCGGGCGAAAATCCGCCGGGTTGATCAGGCCTTCCTTGCCCATTTTCTCCAGCAGGCAGACCGGGACGATGGCGGCCTGAATGGCGCGCTCGCGCAACAGATAGAGCAGGGCGTCGGCAGGGAAGCCGGTAAAGCGCAGGTGAAAATCGCGCTCGGGCCGTATGCCAGCGTCGCTGAGCGCCTTATAGCCGGTCAGATAGCCGCCGAAGGCCTGCGGATCGATGGCGCCCACCGTTTTTCCCATCAGCGCCTGCGGCGTCGTAATGCCGCTGTCGCGCCGCACCAGAATCACGCTGCCGATGATGTTGCCCGTTGCCCGATCGCCGTTGGCGGCGCGCAACGACGCCAGCCAGCGCAGATGATAGTGGCTGTTCAGCTGCACAAACTGCGCCGGATTAGTGACCACGAACTGCACGCTGCCCCGATTGACCGCTTCACGCATCTGCGCCAGATCGAGCGGCCGCAGGTGGAAGCGCTCACCGCCGACGCTGCCGTTGAGCCTGTCGATCAGCGGCTGCCAGTCACGCTCGGTCGCCGCATCGCCGCGCATCGCCAGCACGCCGATCGCCCACTCGCCCGCCTGTGCCGCCATCCCCCAGCTGAGACTGAACAGCAGTAATAACACGACCCTCACGGCCCCTCCTGATGGGCAATTTGCCTGCCGCCACTTGTTTTAGATCAACGTTGGGTTCGGTATGTGGTTAACCACAATAGAGCTGAGCCCAATGTCATTTTTACACTGTAAATCATCGACATTGTTTATTCATCTAACGGGCATCAATAGCGTGATCGGGGTGATGCCCAGGGCGTGGGAGAGGCGCATGGATTTCGGTAAACGGCAGTTTTTGCAGCGGCTGGGCGTGTTGACGGCGGGGGCTTCGCTGATCCCCGTGGCGGAGGCCGGGCTGACGTTAGCGCCGACGCGGCGCGAGGGGGATGCCAGCCGCCGCTACGCGATGCTGATCGATCTGCGGCGCTGCGTCGGGTGCCAGGCCTGTACCGTCAGTTGCGCCATTGAAAACCAGACGCCGCACGGGGAGTTTCGCACCACGGTAAACCAGTACCAGGTCAGCCTCGCAGACGAAGCGGTGGCGACCAACGTGCTGCTGCCCAGGCTGTGCAACCACTGCGACAACCCGCCCTGCGTGCCGGTGTGCCCGGTGCAGGCCACCTTCCAGCGCGAGGACGGGATCGTGGTGGTCGACAACAAACGCTGCGTGGGTTGCGCCTATTGCGTGCAGGCCTGCCCGTACGATGCCCGTTTTATCAATCACGCCACCCAAACGGCGGACAAATGCACCTTCTGCGTACACCGGCTGGAGGCGGGATTGCTGCCGGCATGCGTGGAGTCGTGCGTGGGCGGGGCGCGGATCATCGGCGATATGCGCGATCCGCACAGCACGCTGAGCAAGCTGCTGCGGCGTCACGAGGCCGAGATCAAAGTCCTCAAGCCGGAGAACCAAACCGCGCCCCACGTGTTTTATCTGGGGCTGGATGACGCCTTCGTCACGCCGCTGCCGGGGCGGGCGCAGGTCGCCTTATGGGGAGAGGGACGATGAGCCGCCAACTGATGATCGCAGAGGTTTTGAGCCAGCCGCAGGCGGTGAGCTGGCTGCCGTGGGCCGTGCAATATTTCTTCTTTATCGGCATTGCCGCCTGCGCCGCGCTGCTGGCCTGCGTGTGGCGCTGGCGCGGTGGAGACAACGCCGCACATTTGGAGCGCGCGGCGCTGTTTATCGGGCTGACGTGCGCCATCACCGCGCCGCTGGCGTTGACCGCCGATCTGCATCAAACCGCCCGTTTCTGGCATTTTTACGCCTACCCGACGCCCTGGTCGTGGATGCCGTGGGGCGCGCTGTTCTTGCCGTTGTTTACCTTGCTGATCGGCCTGTGGTTTATCGCGATTGAATTTACACGGCTGACGGGCAGACCGGTTGCGCTGTTGCGTGGGATCGCGCCCGCCTGCGCGCTGGTGGCTATCGGCCTGCTGTTGTACACCGGGCGCGAGGTTTCCGTCGTGCGCGCCCGCCCAATCTGGTTCAGCTACGCATTTCCGATCGTGATGTTCCTCAGCGCGCTGCAGGCGCTCTTGGCTCTGTTGCTGTTGGCGATGCGCAAACGGCCCGGCCTGCAGGCGCCGCTGGCGCGCGGGATGCTGCTGACGCTGCTGCCGCTCGGCGGGGCGATCCTGCTGTGGGTGTGCGGCGATACGCTATCCGGCGCGGCGGTACACCACTGGCTGCAGACGCAGGCGACGGCGCGCCAGTATGCTGCCGGCTGGATCGCGCTGTGGGGGCTGGCGCTGGCGTGGGCCGCCTGGGCGGCCTATCGACGTTTGCCGCGCGGCGGCGCGCCGCTGCTGGTGGCCGGCGCGCTGGGGCTGAGCTGGCTGATGCGCTGGACGCTGTTGATCGAAGTGCAAACCATCCCGAAATACAACGCGTCTTATTCCCCCTATAGCCTGCCGCTTGGTACCGATGGCTTGCTGGCGATCGTCGGCACTTTCGGGCTGTGGCTGGCGTTAATGATCATGGTGCGTGAAGCACAGGCGTTTTTACTGCGGAGAAAACAACATGGCTAAACTCACCCGGCGTCAGTGGTTGAAAGTGGGCCTGGCCTTCGGCGGGCTGTCCGCTTTCGGCCTGAGCTATCGCGAGGTCGCCAAACGGGCGATCGACGGCTTGATTCACGGCACCTCAGGGCGCGTGACTCTGGATCGCATCAACGGCAACTCTCTGCAGCCCGAAGGGCGGGCTATGCCGGAATGGCAAGGCAATCCGCAGCAGGCCATCTCGATGACCCAGTGCTTCGGTTGCTGGACGCAATGCGGCGTGCGGATACGGGTGGACAGGCAGACCGACCGGGTACTGCGTATCGCCGGCAACCCGTATCATCCGCTGTCTCAGGAGCGGCACCTCGATTCTGCGTTGCCGCTGCAGGACGCGTTGGCGCAGCTGGGCGGGGAGAGCGGCCTTGACGCGCGTTCCACCGCCTGCGCGCGGGGCGCTACGCTGCTGGAGGGGCTTTACAGCCCGCTGCGCGTGCTGGAGCCGATGAAACGCGTCGGCAAACGCGGCGAGGGCAAGTGGCAGCGCATCAGCTTCGAGCAGTTGATCGCCGAAGTGGTGGAGGGCGGCGATCTGTTCGGCGAGGGGCATGTGGACGGCCTGCGGGCGATCCGCGATCTGGAAACGCCGATCGATGCCCGACAGCCGGGGCTGGGGCCGAAAGCCAATCAGCTGCTGGTGACCAACGCCGGTGATGACGGGCGCGACAGCTTCCTGCGGCGCTTCGCCCAGAACAGCTTCGGCAGCAAAAACTTCGGCGCGCACGGCGCTTACTGCGGGCTGGCCTACCGCGCCGGTTCCGGCGCGTTGATGAACGATCTGGACAAGAATCCGCACGTGAAACCGGACTGGGAACAGGTCGAATTCGCGCTGTTTATGGGCACCTCGCCGGCGCAGTCCGGCAACCCGTTCAAGCGTCAGGCCCGGCAGTTGGCCAGCGCCAGATTGCGCAGCGAATTCCGCTACGCGGTAGTGGCGCCGGCGCTGCCGTTGACCACCACGCTGGCGGACGATCATGGCCATTGGATCCCGATACTGCCGGGCACCGACTCGGCGCTGGCGATGGCGATGATCCGTTGGATCCTCGACAATCGGCGTTATCAGGCCGGTTATCTCGCCATCCCGTCGGAGGCGGCCATGCAACGCGCCGGCGAGAAGAGTTGGACCAACGCCACGCATCTGGTGATCGCCGAGAGCGAGCACCCGTTGGCGGGGCAGCATTTGACGCAGGCCCATCTGAACGGCGCCGAGTCGGCGTCGCCGCTGGTGGTCAACGGCGCGGGGGAACTGGTGGCGGCCGAGACGTGCGACAGCGCCGAGCTGTGGGTAACCCGCACGGTGACGCTGCTCGACGGCGCGCAGGTGGCGGTGAAGAGCGGCTTTCAGTGTCTGAAAGAGGCGGCCGACAAGTTGTCGCCGGAAGCCTACAGCCGGGAATGCGGCGTACCGGTGGCGCGCATCGCGGCGCTGGCCGAGGCCTTTACCGCCCACGGGCGCAAGGCGGCGGTGATCGCCCATGGCGGGATGATGGCGGCGAACGGGTTTTACAATACCTGGTCGGTGATGATGCTCAACGTGTTGATCGGTAACCTGAGCCTGGCGGGCGGGGTGTTCGTCGGCGGCGGCAAATTCAACGGTTTCGCCGAGGGGCCGCGCTATAACCTGGTCGAGTTTCCCGGCCTGGTAAAACCGAAGGGGTTGAATATCGCGCGCAGCAAGGCCGCCTATGAAACCTCCGACGAATACCGCGAAAAAGTGGCGGCGGGCGTTTCGCCCTGGCCGGCCAGGGCGCCCTGGTATCCGTTCGTCGCCGGGCAGTTGACCGAGCTGCTGACGTCGGCGCTGGCGGGATATCCGTACGGGCTGAAAGCCTGGATCTCGAACATGACCAACCCCCTGTACGGTATCGCCGGGTTGCGCGGCGTGGCGGAAGAGCGGCTGAAAGATCCGGCGCGTTTGCCGCTGTTTATCGCCATCGATGCGTTTATCAACGAAACGACGGCATTGGCCGACTATATCGTCCCGGACACCCATAACTTTGAGAGCTGGGGATTCAGCGCCCCCTGGGGCGGCGTCGCCAGCAAGGCCACCACTGCGCGCTGGCCGATAGTGACGCCGGCGACCGCGAAAACGGCGCAAGGGCAGCCGATCTCCATGGAGGCGTTTTGCATCGCCGTCGCCAAACGCCTGGCGCTGCCGGGGTTCGGCGATCGCGCTATCGGCGACGGCCGGGGCGGGCTGCTGCCGCTCAACCGCGCCGAGGATTATTATCTGCGCGCCGCCGCCAACGTGGCGTTTGCCGGCAAGGCGCCGGTGCCGGCCGTGAGGGAGGAAGAGCTGGCGTTGAGCGGCGTCGATCGCTTGTTGCCGCAGCTTGCGCAGACGCTGCGCGCCGATGAGATCGGCCGCGTGGCGTTTATCTACAGCCGCGGCGGCCGCTTCGCCGGTCATGACAGCGGCCGCCGCGACGGCAGCGTGGGCAACCGCTGGGAGAAGCCGCTGCAGATCTGGAATGCGGAAGTGGCGAAGCACCGGCATGCGATTACCGGCGAGCGTTTCAGCGGCTGCCCAACCTGCTACCCGGCGCGTTTGTCTGACGGCCGTGCGGTGGAAGAACTCTACCCTGAGCGGCAGTGGCCGCTGCGGCTGATGTCCTTCAAATCCAATGTGATGAGCAGCTCCACCGCGGTGATCCGGCGCCTGCACGACGTGAAGCCGGTGAACCTGGTGGCGCTGAACCCGGCGGACGGGGCGCGTTTCGGCGTTCAACACGGTGATTGGGTGAGCATCAGCACCCCGGGCGGCAGCCGGGAGGCGCAGATCAGTCTGCTGGCGGGTGTGATGCCCGGCGTGATCGCGGTGGAACACGGCTACGGCCACCGGGAGATGGGCGCCAGCCAGCACTACCTGGACGGCGAGCCGCTGGCGATGGATAAGCGCATTGCCGCCGGCATCAATCTCAACGATCTGGGGTTTGCCGATCCGACGCGCGAAGTGCCGAACACCTGGCTGGACTGGGTGACCGGTGCGGCGGTGCGCCAGGGGATTCCAGCGGCGATCGTCAAGCTTTCCGCGTAAACGACGGACGAAAAAAAACCTGCTGTAACAGCAGGTTTTTTTGAATTTGGTCGGCATGAGAGGATTATGCGCATCTTCGATGCTTGCCCTGCGGGCCGTTGCTAAAGCAACGTGGTCTCACTACGTTCGGCTCAAACCTCCTTCGGAGATTCTCATCCTCTCAGTGTGCAGACGAAAAAAAACCTGCTGTAACAGCAGGTTTTTTTGAATTTGGTCGGCATGAGAGGATTCGAACCTCCGACCCCCGACACCCCA
Source organism: Serratia sp. CY27727 (assembly GCF_052169275.1). NCBI lineage: Bacteria > Pseudomonadati > Pseudomonadota > Gammaproteobacteria > Enterobacterales > Yersiniaceae > Serratia > Serratia sp. CY27727. The sequence continues at coordinate 258,062 of NZ_JBJNLB010000002.1, forward strand.
TGACGGTGCGCTACCAGGCTGCGCTACATGCCGACGCTATGAAAAATCATACTACCGATTCCCGATGTTAATGCAAGCGCCTCGCCTCTTGATTGCTTTAGTTTTAAGCAGTTAGTTGGCGATAAAGCGTTTTACATCGGTCAGCACCTGCAACAGCAGAGCAAGCTGCGGTTTCTCGTCTTTTATTTCATCGCCGTTCTGATCGTAGACGCGATAGTTGCCGCTGTTGTCCAGCATCAGCGTCTGCGTCGGCGTGATGATCACCAGCTGATTGCCATCGCCGGTAGCGATCCAGTCGTTGCGGCGCTGGGCGGTGAACAGATCTTCGCCCTGCGAATAGTCTTTCGGCGCGGTCTTCACGTGCAGCAATCGTTGCATCAGGGTGCGCATCACGTCGTTATGGCCGGTCAGCTTGCTGATGGTCTGCGCCGGGGTGCCCGGCCAGTGGATCACCAACGGCACCTGCAGCTGCGCCTGGTTGAAGCCGGTGCCGGCGCCCCATTGGCCTTTGCCGCTGTCGTTGAACTCGACGCCGTGCTCGGCGGTGATCACCACCACGGTTTTATCCAGCAGGCCGCGCTGTTTCAGGGTGTCCAGCACCTGGGCTATCTGGGCGTCCACGTCTTGCGCGCCGGTGCGATAGCGCCGAATAAAGTCGGCCGGAGCCGGGGTTTTGTCGCCTTCGACAGCCTCGGCGCCGCTGAAGCTGATATAGGAGAACCACGGCTCTTTGCTACCCTGATCGGCCAGCCAACGCTGCCATTGCTGCGTGGTTTGCGCGTCGCTTTGCGGCGCCGGCGTCGGCAGCGAGAAGTCGGTCAACAGCGCCTGACGGTACAGGCTGGCGTTGAAGCCATCGGAGGAGAACAGCCCCAGCTGGTAGCCCCGATCGCCGAGCGCAGCGATCAGCGCCGACGGCTTGCGGCCGGCGAGCACGCTGTCCAGATAGGTCGGGGAAATGCCGTAGAACAGGCCGAACAGCCCGGTATCGGCATGGTTGCCCGAACTGTAATGATCGCTGAAACGCACGTTTTCCTGGGCGAAGCGCGTCAGCGCCGGCATGTCCTGCGCCACGTCTTTGGCGCGAATGCCGTCCACCACGATCATCAGCAGGTTATAGCCGCTGCCTTTATCGCCGTAGCTGAGATCGCTGAGCGGATACTCTACTGCCACCGCTTCCGGATTGCCCTGTTGCATCAGGCGGCGCTCATACGCTTGCTGGTCGAGCAGGCCGTGTTTTTCGAGGAACTTGCGCGCGGTCATCGGGTACGAGAGCGGCAGGTTGGCTCGCTGCATGGTGATCGGGCGATAGAAGTTGGCGTCGGCCCAGATGTAAATCAGGTGCGACGCGAAAAAGGCGCTGATAAACAGCGCCGCCAGCGGTTTGCCGAAGCGGCGGCGGTTCAGGCTGCGCAGCTTCTGCCAGCTCCAGGTGGCGAACAGCATCTCCACCAGGAAGATCGCCGGCACGCAGATGAACATCAGTTGCCAGTCGCGCGACAGTTCGCTTTGGTCCGGGTTGACCACCAGATCCCACACCACCGGATTGAGGTGCAGGTGGAAATGGGAGAACACTTCGCTGTCGACCAGCAACAGCGTGAGCCCGATGGTGGCCAGCGCGGCGGAAATAAATCGCAGCAGCCGCTGCGACATCACCACGAAGGTGAGCGGGAAGATCACCAGCAAATAGCCGGCGAACACGATAAAGCTGAAATGCCCCAGCAGGCTGACAAAGGCATAAACCCGGCCCAGCAGGGATGCGGGCCAGTCGGTGACAAACAGGTAACGGCTGCCCAGCCCAAGGGCGAGCAAAATGTTGAATAAGGCGAACCAGTGCCCCCAGCTGATCATCTGGGAGACTTTTTCACGATAACGCTGACGGTTTGTCACCATAAGTCAATATTAATGTGCTTTATCTTCACGGACAGAAGCCTGCAGGGCTTCCGCGAACGATCTCGCCAGGGTTTTCCGCTGCGCGGGGGCAACGCTGGTGTTGATCAAATTAGTGACCATATTGCCCAGCACCATCAGGGAAAGATCGGTGGGGGTATGGTGTTTTTCCAGAACATTGACCAGCTCTGAGAGCAGTTGTTCAACGTGTTCGTCACTGTAACGGGATGATTGTGGCATAAAATTGCGCTTAGTAATCTGCAAAGTGCCCTATCTTACCGTATAGGGCAGTGATTTTCCGCTCTTTTATCACTTCCTGTCATTCGGGAAATTGTTCGCCCGCGCCGGGGCTGCCCCTCGCAGCGCCTTTCCGGTTTGCCGCGGTTTTTAGTATTGCAGGGCGGGGCCTTCAGTGTTTGAATACGCGCCTAAAGAACAGGAGGATTTACCATGAGTCTGGATATCGACCAGATCGCTCTGCACCAGTTGGTGAAACGCGACGAGCAAACGCTGGACGTGGTGCTGCGCGATTCCTTGCTTCCCACCAACGCGGCGGTGGAAGAAATGATGACGGAACTGCATCGCGTCTATAGCGCCAAGAGCAAGGCCTTGGGCCTGTTCAACGAAGGCAGCGAGCTGGCGGAAGCGCTGCGCACCTGCCGCAAGGACGATAAGGACTTTCTGGCCTTCAGCCGCGCGGCGACTGGCCGCCTGCGCGACGAACTGGCGAAGTATCCGTTCGCCGAAGGCGGCGTGGTACTGTTCGGCCAATACCGTTATCTGGCGGTGGAGTATCTGCTGATCGCGGTGTTGAACAGCCGTAACAGCATGCGCGTCAACGAAGAGCTGGATATCAACACCACGCACTATCTGGACATCAACAACGCCGATATCGTCGCGCGCATCGATCTGACCGAATGGGAAACCAACCCGGAATCGACCCGCTACCTGACCTTCCTGCGCGGGCGCGTGGGCCGCAAGGTCGCCGACTTCTTCATGGATTTCCTGGCGGCGTCCGAAGGGTTGGACACCAAGGCGCAAAACCGTGGGCTGCTGCAGGCGGTGGACGACTACTGCGCCGATGCGCAGCTGGACAAGAACGAGCGCCAGTCAGTGCGCCAGCAGGTGTACAGCTACTGCAACGAACAGCTGCAGGCGGGCGAAGAGATTGAGCTGCAGGCGCTGTCGCAGGAGCTGTCGCCGGTCGGCGAGAAAGACTTCATGCAGTTCTCAAGCGAGCAAGGGTATGAGCTGGAAGAAAGCTTCCCGGCGGATCGCGGCACGCTGCGCCAACTAACCAAATTCGCCGGCAGCGGCGGCGGCATCAGCCTGAACTTCGACGCCATGCTGCTGGGCGAGCGCATTTTCTGGGATGCGGCCACCGACACCCTGACCATCAGAGGCACGCCGCCGAATCTGCGCGATCAGCTGCAGCGCCGGACCGGCAGCGGCAAGTAAGCGCGCCGAATCGCAGACAATAAAAAACGCCGCAATTGCGGCGTTCTTTATTTCGGCGTCCCGAAAGGTTCGAAAACGTAGCGATTAAACGCGAACGAAGTCGATGTGAGCCAGTTTTGGCTTGAACGGGTGACGCTGTACAGCCTGAACCTTAACTTTGGTTTCTTTACCGTCGATAACCAGAGTTACTGCTTCGCTGTAGAATTCTGGTTTAGCTTCCATGTTCTTGACAGAATCATGGTCCAATTCGATGGAAACTGCAGCTTCTTTGCCACCGTAAACGATAGCTGGGAATTTGTTTGCTGCACGCAGGCGGCGGCTCGCACCTTTACCCTGGTCTTTACGTACTTCTGCATTGATAGTGAACATTGTTTTTTCTCTTAAAAGAAAATTTACCCTGCTACAGGCGACCCAAGTAGCAAGTTCGGAATTCCGCTTTAACGCTGGGCAGGCCCAGGTAAAGCGCGCGGCATTTTAACGGAAAGCCGCCTGCAGGGCAACGAAAACCTGCCCAGATTGAGGGTCGTTCGCTCAGGCCAACTGATTGGCGCGGCGGAAACGGCCTTGATAATCGAACACTTTCTCGCGCACCTGCCAAAACTGCCCGCGTTTGCGCGCCACCACGAAATCCGGATGGCGCAGCGCCTGCTGTTGCGCCAGCACGTCGGCGGCGGTGTGCCAGGCGAACGGCACGCCCGGCGCGCGCTGGTGCGGGCGCAGGAACAGCATTTCGAACGCTTTGCGCTGCGCCGGCGTTTGCAGGCGGAAACGCTCGCTGGTGCTGGTGCCGTCCTCGTCGTAATAGGTGGCCTTCAGCCATTCGCCCTTGTCGTCGCGGCCGCTCTGCAATTCCATGCCGCCGCAGCGCAGCACCAGCGCGTCTTTCAGCTTCAGCGCCGCCTTCAGCATGTCATCGGGATCGACCAGCACCTCCTGGCACTGATGGCAGCGGCGCGCGGCGATGTCGTTCTCCGCGCCGCAGTGCGGGCAGCTCTTGAACCGGAAGCGGTAATCGCACTGTTCGCGGTGGCCGTCGTCGTCTTCCAGCCAGCCCTGACAGCGGCGGCCGTAGTGCTCGATGATATCGCCATTCTCGGTGCACTTGCCCCAGAACAGGTTGGCGAAGCCGCAGGCCGGGCAGAACACCTGCACCGGCTGGCTGTCGCCGTGCGGCTTGCTGACGCCGACCTCCGGGGTGAACAGATCGTGCGGGTTGCCGGCGTAGTCGAGGATCAGGCAATCCTCCTTGCCGGGCGCCAGCCGCAGCCCGCGGCCGACGATCTGCTGATACAGGCTGACGGACTCGGTCGGGCGCAGAATAGCGATCAGATCGACGTGCGGCGCGTCGAAGCCGGTGGTCAATACCGCTACGTTGACCAGATAGCGCAGCTGCTGCTGTTTGAACGCCTCGATCAGCGCATCGCGCTCGGCGGGCGGCGTTTCGGCGCTGACCAGCGCGGTCTCGCCGTTCGGCAGCAGGCCGTGGATCTCGCGGGCGTGCTCGACGGTGGCGGCGAAGATCATCACCCCTTTGCGATCTTGGGCGTACTCTACAATCTGGCTGATGATATGCGGCGTGACGCGGTTTTGCCGCTTCAGCTCGCGGTTCAGATCCGCTTCGCTGAACAGGCCGTTGCTTCTGGCCTCCAGCCGGCTGAAATCGTACTGCACGATCGGCATGTCCAGCCGCTCAGGCGGCACCAGGAAGCCGTTCTTAATCATGTAGCGCAGCGGCAGCTCGTAGATGCAGTCGCGAAACAGGCTGGCGCCGTCGCCGCGGGTGAAGCCGTGGTAGTGATACTGGTAAATCCAGCCCTTGCCCAGGCGATAGGGCGTGGCGGTCAGCCCCAGCAGCCGCAGCTGCGGGTTGGTTTTCTGCAAATGCTGGATGATTTGCTGGTACTGGCTGTCGTCGTCGTCGCTGATGCGGTGGCATTCATCGACGATCAGCAGCGAGAAGGCGCCGTCGAACAGCGGCAGGTTGCGCGCCACCGACTGCACGCTGCCGAACACCACCTTGCCGGCGCTCTCTTTTTGTTGCAGGCCGGCGGCGAAGATGTCCGCTTCCAGGCCGTAGGCGCAGTATTTGGCGTGGTTTTGCGCCACCAGTTCCTTGACGTGCGCCAGCACCAGCACCCGCCCGCGGGCGCGCTTCGCCAGTTCGGCGATCACCAGGCTTTTGCCGGCGCCGGTCGGCAGCACGATCAGCGCCGGTTCGGGGTGCCGCCGGAAATGATTGATGGTGGCTTCGACCGCTTCCAGTTGGTAGGGGCGTAGGGTAAAGGCCATAAATGAACGCCGTAGGTTGGAATGGGCCGCCGGGAAGCGGTTTTGTCACCTCTGTTCCCACAGAAAGCGTGACATTTTACGCCCGGGCGGCCGAAAAATTTCCATTATTATGCCTTCTGCGCGCGCGCGGTGCGAGAAGCGTGAAAATTACCCCTGTCGGGCAACGCGTTGTGCCGCTATACTCGTGTGACAGCAATCGCTGTTCCCCCACGCGATTTCCCCCCTGAACCTGCCATTTGCACCCGGTGCAACGGCGGGCGTCATATTTTGGCAATACGATCAATGCGATCATAACAACGACAGGCAAAGCAGATCCCATGCGATTGGACAAGTTTTTATCTCAGCAGTTAGGCATCAGCCGTGCGCTGGTCGCGCGCGAACTTCGGGCTAAACGCGTCACCGTTGACGGTGAGGTGGTGAAGAGCGGGGCGATCAAACTGACCCCGGAGCAAGAAGTGGCGTTCGACGGCAATCCGCTGCAGCAGCAGAACGGCCCGCGCTATTTCATGCTCAACAAACCGCAGGGCTACGTCTGCTCCACCGACGATCCCGATCATCCGACGGTGCTGTATTTCCTCGATGAGCCGGTCGCGTACAAGCTGCACGCCGCCGGGCGGTTGGATATCGACACCACCGGGCTGGTGCTGATGACCGACGACGGCCAGTGGTCGCACCGCGTCACGTCGCCGCGCCACCACTGCGAGAAAACCTATTTGGTCACGCTGGAGCACCCGTTGGCGGAAGACACCGCGCAGCGTTTCGCCGAAGGGGTGCAACTGCACAACGAGAAAGATCTGACGCGGCCGGCGACGTTGGAGCAGGTCGACGAGCGCGTGGTGCGCCTGACCATCAGCGAAGGGCGCTACCACCAGGTGAAGCGGATGTTCGCCGCCGTCGGCAACCGGGTGATCGAGTTGCACCGTGAGCGCATCGGCGCCATCGTGCTGGATGACGATCTGGCGCCGGGTGAATACCGCCCACTGACCGAAGAAGAGATCGCCAGCGTGGGTGCGCCGCACCTGCAGGACTGATAACCGATCATTGATTGCGGCCGATTAAGGAGTCGTGGAACGTGCAACAGAACCGAACCTCTCATCTCGGTTTGATTTTCATTCTGGGCCTGTTGTCCATGTTGATGCCGTTGGCGATCGACATGTACTTGCCCAGTATGCCGGTGATCGCCGCCCAGTTTGGCGTCGAGTCCGGCAGCGTGCAGATGACGCTCAGCGCCTATATGCTCGGCTTTGCCTTCGGGCAGCTGTTCTATGGGCCGATGTCGGACAGCATCGGCCGCAAGCCGGTGATCCTGTGGGGAACGCTGATCTTTGCCATCGCCGGCTGCGCCTGCGCCATGGCGCAGTCTATCGATCAGCTGATCGGGCTGCGTTTCCTGCACGGTCTGGCCGCCGCCGCCGCCAGCGTGGTGATTAACGCCCTGATGCGCGACATGTTCACCAAGGATGAGTTCTCGCGCATGATGTCGTTCGTCATTCTGGTGATGACCATCGCGCCGCTGCTGGCGCCGATGATCGGCGGTGCGCTGCTGCTGTGGTTCAGCTGGCACGCCATCTTCTGGACCATGGGCGCCGCGGCGCTGATCGGTTCACTGCTGGTGGCCTTGTTCATCAAGGAGACGCTGCCGAAAGAGCGGCGACAACGGTTCCACCTGCGCACCACGCTGGGCAACTTCGGTTCGCTGTTCCGCCACAAGCGGGTGCTGAGCTACATGCTGGCCAGCGCCTTCTCGTTTGCGGGCATGTTCTCGTTCCTCAGCGCCGGGCCGTTCGTCTACATCGAACTGAACCACGTTTCGCCGCAGCACTTCGGCTACTATTTTGCGCTGAACATCGTCTTCCTGTTCCTGACGACGCTGATTAACAGCCGCAACGTGCGGCGGTTTGGCGCGGTCAAGATGTTCAAGCTGGGGCTGCTGGTGCAGCTGGCGATGGGGCTGTGGCTGCTGGCGGTAAGCGCCGTCGGCCTGGGCTTCTGGGCGCTGGTGATCGGCGTAGCGGTCTACCTGGGGTGCATCGCGATGATTTCCTCCAACGCCATGGCGGTGATCCTGGATGATTTTCCGCATATGGCGGGCACCGCGTCTTCCCTGGCCGGCACGTTGCGCTTCAGCATCGGCGCGCTGGTGGGGGCGGTGCTGTCGATGGCGCCGGGCAAAAGCGCCTGGCCAATGGTCACCTCGATGGCACTGTGCAGCATCGTGGCGGTGCTGTTCTACGTTTACGCCAGCCGGCCGCGCGATCGCGCAGCCTGACGTTCTCCCGACTCGGGGCGTTTCGCCCCGCAGCGTCATGGGGTTGCGCCCTGCCATTTCAGGGTGCAACCGGCAATGAATAATTTGTTGCTAAATATATGCCTGCTAATTAATCGGTCATTTTCCCATCTGTGTGCTTTTTGTTAAAAAACTCCGCCATCGTGCCGCCCGATATTCCCCGGGAGGCGCGGCGTTCTGTCGGCTGCGCCGCGCGAGTGGTTTGTATTAGGATTGATGTAAATCAAGGCATTAGCAGGAGAGGCTGCGCTAACGTGGCGGGTGAAATGTTTCTTCAATGTAAAAATATGGCGACGGAAAAGTAGTCGCATTGCAAGAAAAAAGAGTTGAGATCGCTGCGGGAAAGGGTTACATATAACGCAAAAATGCGAGCTGAGTCGCAAAATGCCGTGAAATAACACCGCACGGCGCGCCAAAAAATGGCGCGGCATCGGCAAGCACGGGGTCAGGTTAATGGTTTGCGGCAAAATTTACATTTAAATAACATTTGTGCGCGGCAGAGTCGGGAGTCAACGGCTATAACTTAGTAACCCTGTCAGGTAAAAGTGTTTCACCTTTTCAAACTAGGGATTTCATGTGGAGAGTATCCAACTTTCGGTAGTGCATCGCTTGCCGCAAAGTTATCGTTGGCTATCCGGTTTCACCGGCGTGAAGGTCGAACCGATTCCGTTTAACGGAATAGACGAAGATAACAACCTGATTGGGCTGAAGTTGCTCAGCCATGAAGGGGCCGAGGCCTGGCAGGTAATGCAACAGCTCAATCTGTCGCTGCAGGAGATTCAGGTCGACTGCGCGATTGTCGAATGGGAAGGAGAGCCTTGCCTGTTCGTGCAGCGCAGCGACGAGAGCGCCACCATGTGCCGCCTGAAAAACGTCGGCGCCGCGATCGCCGAACCGCTCAGCGCACAGTACCCCTTCTGAATTCGCCGCTAATCCGCCAACTGCAGCAGTTGACGGGTATAGTCGGCGGCGGGCGCCGCGAAAATCGCCCGGCAGTCTCCCTGTTCAACCACTTCTCCCTGTCGCAGCACGATGACCTGGTGGCATAGCGAACGCACCACCTGCAGGTCATGGCTGATGAACAGATAAGCCAGCCGGTGGCGTTGCTGCAGCGATTTCAGCAGCGTCAGGATCTGCGCCTGCACCGATTTATCCAGCGAAGAGGTCGGCTCGTCGAGGATCAGCAGCTGCGGCTGCAGGATCAGCGCGCGCGCGATGGCGATACGCTGGCGCTGCCCGCCGGAAAACTCGGTGGGATAGCGGTGGCGCAGCTGCGGATCCAGGCCGACCTCCTGTAACACCTCGATCACGCGCTGTTCCCGCTGCTCGGCGCTAAGCTGCTGGTGCACTTCCAGCCCCTCGGCGATGATTTGCTGCACGTTAAGGCGCGGGTTCAGGGCGGAATAGGGATCCTGGAAGACGATTTGCATCCGGCTGCGGTAGGGCAGCATCTGCTTCATCGTGAGCGGATGCAGCGGTTCGCCGTCGAACCAGATGGCGCCCTGCGAGGCCAACAGGCGCAGCAGCGCCAGCCCGGTGGTGCTTTTGCCCGAGCCGGATTCTCCCACCAGCCCCACGCTTTCCCCGGCACGCAGCTCGAAACTCAATGATTTCAATGCATAGTGATAATCCACCGTGCGGCGCAGCAGGCCGCGGCGAATGGGGAAGCGCACCTGCAGGTTCTCCACCTTGAGCAGCGGCCGCTCGTCGCCGGGGCGCCCGTTGGCCGCGGCAGGCAACGGCAGCGGTTCACCGACGTCTTCGGCGGCCAGCAGCTGCTGCGTGTAAGGATGCTGCGGCCGGCTGAACAGCCGCGCGCGGGCGTTTTGCTCCACGCAGCGCCCCTGGCGCATCACCGCCACGTTGTCCGCCAGGCGGCGCACGATATTCAGGTTATGGGTGATGAACAACAGCCCCATGTCCATCTCTCGTTTCAATTCTTGCAGCAGCGTCAGGATCTGCGCCTGGATAGTGACGTCGAGCGCGGTGGTGGGTTCGTCGGCGATCAGCAGTTTCGGTCGAGTCAACACCGCCATGGCGATCATCACCCGCTGGCGTTCACCGCCGGACAGCTGATGCGGATAGTCCTGCAGCCGGCTTTTGGCCTGGCGGATGCCGACGCGCTCCAGGCACTCGACGATCTCCGCGCGCGCGGCATCGCGCCGCAGGCCGCGGTGCAGCATCAGCACTTCCGCCAGCTGTTTCTCGATGGTGTGCAGCGGGTTAAGCGACACCATCGGCTCCTGAAAGATCATCGCGATCTGATTGCCGCGCACCTTGCGCAGCGCCGCTTCCGGCGCATGCAGCAACGAATCGCCGTTGAACAGAATGTCGCCGGCAGGGTAAACCACCGGCGGCGCGGGCAGCAGGCGCAGTATCGACAGGGCGGTGACGCTTTTGCCGGAGCCGGATTCCCCTACCAGCGCCAGCGTTTCCGCCGGCGCGATTTGCAGCGAGAGTTCGTTGACCACCGGCGTGACGGTGTCGCCTTGGCGAAAGGCGATGCTGAGATCCTGAATAGCGAGCAAAGGAGTGGCCATATCAATGCGCCTTGCTGGGGTCAAAGGCGTCGCGCACCGCTTCGCCGATAAAGATTAATAACGACAGCAGCACCGCCAAGACCAGGAAGGCGGTGATGCCGAGCCACGGCGCCTGCAGATTGTTTTTGCCTTGCAGCAGCAACTCACCGAGCGACGGCGAACCGATCGGCAGACCGAAACCGAGGAAATCGAGCGACGTCAGGGTGGTGATCGAGCCGCACAGGATAAACGGCAGGAAGGTCAGCGTCGCCACCATGGCGTTGGGCAGCATATGGCGGGACATGATAACGCGATCCGGCACGCCCATGGCGCGCGCGGCGCGGATGTAGTCAAAATTGCGGGTGCGCAGGAATTCGGCGCGCACCACCCCCACCAGGCTCATCCAGCCGAACAGGATGGTGATGCCGAGCAGCCACCAGAAATTGGGCTGGACGATGCTCGACAGCAGAATGATCAGAAACAGCGTCGGCATGCCCGACCACACTTCGATAAAGCGCTGCCCCCACAGATCGAAACGCCCGCCGTAATACCCTTGCGTCGCGCCGACGCACACGCCGATCAGGCTGGAAAACAGCGTCAGCGCCAGGCCGAACAGCATCGAGATGCGAAAACCGTACAGCACCCGGGCCAGCACGTCGCCGCCGTTGCTGTCGGTGCCCAGCAGGTTGTGACGCGAAGGCGGCGAGGGGAAGGGCACTTCGGTGGCGAAGTTGATGGTGTCGTAGCTGAAGCGGATCGGCGCCCACACCGCCCAGCCGTGCCGTTCGATCTGCCGCTGCACGAACGGATCCTGATAGTCGGCTTCGGTATTCAGTTCGCCGCCGAAGGCGGTTTCGCTGTAGCTAATCATAAACGGCAGGTACAACCGGCCTTCATAACGCACCAACAGCGGTTTGTCATTGGCGATCAGATCGGCGGCCAGGCTCAGGGTGAACAGCACCAAAAAGATCCACAGCGACCAGTAGCCGCGGCGGTTGCGGCGAAAGCGCGCCCAGCGCGCCTGGTTGATCGGGCTAAGGCGGCTCATTGGCGGGCCTCGAAGTCAATGCGCGGATCGACCAGGGTGTAGGTGATATCGCTGAGGATATTCAACAGCAGGCCGATCAGGGTGAAGATATACAGCGTGCCGAACATCACCGGGTAGTCGCGCTGCAGCGTGGCGTCGTAGCCCAGCAGCCCCAGGCCGTTGAGCGAGAACATCACCTCAATCAGCAGCGAGCCGGTGAAGAACATGCTGATAAAGGTGGCCGGAAAACCGGCGATCACCAGCAGCATGGCGTTGCGGAACACGTGGCGGTACAGGATCTTTTTCTCATTCAGCCCCTTGGCGCGGGCGGTGGTGACGTACTGCTTGCGGATCTCGTCGAGGAACGAGTTTTTGGTCAGCATGGTCAGGGTGGCGAAGCCGCCGATCACCGTCGCCAGCACCGGCAACGTGATGTGCCACAGGTAGTCGGCGATCTTCGCCGGCCACGAGAGGGTGTCGAAGTTGCTGGAGACCAGGCCGCGCAGCGGGAACCAGTCGAGGTAGCTGCCGCCGGCGAACAGCACGATCATCAGGATGGCGAACAGGAAAGCCGGAATGGCGTAACCGATGATGATCAGCGTGCTGCTCCAGGTATCGAACGCGCTGCCGTTGTGGACGGCCTTGCGGATGCCGAGCGGGATCGACACCAGGTAGATGATCAGCGTGCTCCAAAGGCCCAGCGTGATGGAGACCGGCAGACTCTGGCCGATCAGCTGCATCACCGAGGCGCCGCGAAACAGGCTGTCGCCGAAGTCGAAGCGCATATAGTTCCACAGCATGGTGAAGTAGCGCTCGTGCAACGGTTTATCGAAACCGTAACGTTGGGTGATCTCGGCGATCACCTCCGGATCCAGACCGCGCGAACCGCGGTATTGGCTGTCGCCAGCCGCGATGCCCGCCCGGGCATGGCCCAGGCCTTCGCTGACGCCGCCGCTGCCAAAACCGCTGCCGTGCCCCAGCTCAATGGCGGCAATGGCCTGATCGACCGGGCCGCCGGGCGCAATTTGCACGATAAAAAAGTTGATGGTGATGATCGCCCACAGCGTGGGGATCACCAGTAACAGTCTGCGTATCAGATAGGCCGCCATTCCGACTCCTTATTGCCGTTGAGCCGGTAAACGCGCCGCCTTGTTGACGTCGTACCACCAGTTATCGAAGCCGATCGCATAGGCCGGGCGGATCGACGGCGTGGAGAACTTGTCCCAATAGGCGTAACGATCGTGGTTGGAGTACCACATCGGCAGCATGTAGTTGTTCCAGGTCAGCACCCGATCCAGCGCGCGGCCGAGCGGCAACAGGGCCTTTTCGTCGCCCTGATGGGCGGCGATTTGCCTCACCAGGCTGTCGACCGCCGGATCTTTGACGCCGGCCGTGTTGTAGCTGGAATCGATGTACTGCGAATCCCACAGGATTTGCAGATCGGCGCTGGGGAACGGCATCGCCATATATACGGTCGACATCATGTCGAAATCGCGTTCACGCATGCGACGGGTGTACTGCGAGGCGTCAATTTCGCGAATTTGCATCTCGATGCCCAGCCGCTGCAGGTTGTGGCGGAAGGGTAATACGTACTGGAAGTTGCTGCCGCTCAGCAGCATCAGTTCGAAGGTGAACGGCTGGCCGGTTTTGGCGTTGACCAGCTTTTGATTTTTGACCACCCAACCGGCTTCTTTCAGCAATTGGGTCGCCTTCAGCAGGTTTTGCCGATCGTTGCCGCTGCCGTCGGAGGAGGGCGGCTGGTAGATGCTGGTAAACACCTCCGGCGGTATCTGGCCTTTGAGCGGCGCCAGCAAGGCCAGTTCGGCGGCGTCCGGGTAGCCGCGGGCGGCGTAGGCGGTGTTTTGGAAATAGCTGTCGGCGCGCTGATAGGCGTTGTAATACAGCGCCTTGTTCATCCAGTTGAAGTCGAAAGCCAGGCCGATCGCTTCCCGTACCCGACGATCGGCGAACAGCGGTTTTTGCAGGTTGAACGCCAGCCAGCGGGTATTCTGCGCCGCCTGATTGGTCTCATCCTGCTTGATGATGTAGTTGCGCGCGAAGTTGCCGCCCTGATACTGGGTGGCCCAGCTTTTGGGTGACGGCTCGATGCGGAAATCGTAAGCGCCGGCCTTGAAGGCTTCCAGCGATACTTTATCGTCCAGGTAATAATCGTAGCGAATGCTGTCGAAGTTGTAGCGGCCGCGGTTCACCGGCAGGTTGGCGGCCCAGTAGTCGCGCACTCGCTGGTAGGTGATGTATTGGCCGAGGCGGTAATCGGCGATTTTATACGGGCCGCTGGCGAGCGGCGGGGTGCTGAGCGGTTCGTTGAGCTTATGGTTTTTCCAGAAGCTTTCCGGCAATACGCGCAGGCTGAGCAGGCTGAGGATTTGCTCACGGTTGGCTTTAGGCAGCTCGATGCGCACCGTCAGCCGGGAAATGGCCTTGACCGTGACGCCTTTGTAATAGGAGCGAAACTGCGGTACGCCTTCGGTCATGAATTTATTGAAGGTAAAGGCCACATCGGCGGCGGTGATCGGGCTGCCGTCCTGGAAGCGGGCGCGGGCGTTGATATCCAACTCCATCCAGCGCATGTCGGCCGGGAAACGGGCCGATTCGGCAATCAGCGGATAATAGCTGCCGGGTTCGTCGTCGGAGTTGGTGAACAGCGTATCGTACAGCTCCATCGTACGCTCGCCGGGCACGCCGCGGGTAGCGAAGCGGTTGAAGTTGTCGTAGGTGCCGATGGCCGCCAGCCGCACGTCGCCGCCTTTGGGTGCCGCCGGGTTGACGTAGTCGAAATGGCTGAAGTCGGTGGCGTATTTCGGTTCACCGAGAAGGGCGAAAGCGTAGCTTTCGTTGAGGGCTTCGGCCCGCAGACCGAAACTCAGTGCCGAGAGCACCAGAGCAGCGAAAATGCGCACGGACATCAGACGGTAAGCTCCTGCTGTGGAATAAAGTACAACCTGCGCCCAGCATAACATTCTTCGGGCGGGCGCAGGGTAAAGATGCTTAAAGACTAACTATTTTTTTCCTGATAATCAAAGACCTGATGAGCATTGCAGTAAGCGACGAAATTGTCGATGCTCAGCGGCTTGCTGAAGTAGTAGCCCTGCATGAAGTTAACGCCGTGTTCTTGCAGGAACTGCATCTGCTCGGCGGTTTCCACGCCCTCGGCCACCGTCAGCATTTTCAGCTTTTTCGCCAGCGAGATCACCGCATCCAGCACCGGCGCGGTGACCGTGTCCTGGCCGATGGTGTTGACGAAGCCACGGTCGATCTTCAGGTAATCCATGGTGAAGCGCTCAAGATAGATCAACGCGCTGTGCCCGGTGCCAAAATCGTCCACCGCGATCTCGATGCCCTGTTTGTGCAGCCAGTCAAACTCCGCCAGCGCACTCTCTTCTTCCACCATGCCGCGCTCGGTGATTTCAAACACCAGCGTAAAGTAATCGCCCGGCAGCTGCGTCAACAGTTCATACACGTCCTGGTGGAACGACGGCGCGCTCAGGTGGGCGGGGGAGATGTTGAGCCCGACCTTGCCACCCGCGGCAGCGCTTTGGCGAGCTGCGGCGCATCTTCGGCGATCAGCCTGAACAGGTGGCGGGTGAGCGGCACGATCAGCCCGTTGCTTTCGGCGTAGGGGATAAAGACGTCGGGCGGGATGCGGCCTTCGATCGGATGCTGCCAGCGGATCAGCGCTTCCAGCCCGCCGATGCTGTTGCTGTCGGTATGGAACACCGGCTGGTATTCGATAAAGAACTCGTTGCGCTTGATGCCGCGCAGCAGTGCGCGTTCCGGGCTTTGCCGCAGCAGCAGCATGTAATAGCAGAGTACGCCGATCATCAATGACAGCACCAGGCTGCCCAGCAGCGTCAGGCGAATGTCGTTGGGGGTCAGTTTCTCGTTGTAG
This sequence comes from Serratia sp. CY27727, assembly GCF_052169275.1. NCBI lineage: Bacteria > Pseudomonadati > Pseudomonadota > Gammaproteobacteria > Enterobacterales > Yersiniaceae > Serratia > Serratia sp. CY27727. Next base: position 273,442 of record NZ_JBJNLB010000002.1, read on the forward strand.
AACAGGATGGTCAGCGGCAGATTGGGCAGCGTCAGTTTATCCGCCTTGCCCTTCGGCAACTGATCGACCGGCATCAGGTTCGGGCTGAAGGTGGTCAGCGCGCGGTTGCCCATCACGATGGCGATGCCCGGCGCCTGTTCGTCGTGCGAGGTGAACAGCAGATAGGGCATCAGATCGATGTCCAGCGTAGCGAGGATGCCGGTGGCCTTTTCGTCGGGATGCCGCAGCCAAACCGCAACCGCCGGTTTGTTCGGCACGATCGGCGTGCCCTGCTGCAGCTTGAGATCCAGGGCCAGATTCCAGTCGATATCCTGGTAGAGATTTTTCATCGGCAACATCATGTCGCCGGTGGCGGAAGAGCAATAGGCGTAGCCGTCTTTCACCAACAGGAAGGTGCGCACGCCGCTGGTAAAGGCCGCCTGGTAGGTAATATCCGACTGGCTTGAGAGGCAAGGCTTGGCCAGCAGCGGCATCATTTGCTGCATCACCGTCTTCAGGTGCGAGATATAACCCAGCGTGAACTTTTGCGTGCGCGCTTCGACCTTATGTTGATATTGCGTGCGCTGGTGGTTAATCAAAGAAAGCGTGACCGCGGTGAAGAGCGTAAAAAATACCAGGGCGGCGACGCCGCTTTTAGCCAGGCTGCGCTGTCGGTGAGACACGCTGCGGGCAAAAGCTCTTTTCAAGCCCATAACCGAGTCCTCTGCAACAGGGCGTCAGGGGTGTCGCGCAGCCATTTAATGGATTGTGCCAACGGCTTTTTTTTCATTTTTGCCTTTTTATCCCGTACCAACCGGCGGCGTTGTTTAAATATGCGGCGTCGCCGACAGAAATATAATGCGCTTATTTTAAGCGGAAACGTTTTAAATAACGCCGGGGCGCCGTTGCCGTCATCTGACGATAATAGGCGAGTTTTTCCTCGATGGCGCGATTTCCTGCCAACAGTTTATCAAAATAATGGCGTGCGGCAGCGTTAAGCGGAGAAAGATGGCGATAAGGCAGGGAGCAATCTTGATGATATCTGTTAGACAACCAAAAAAAACGCCGCCCGTAGGCGGCGCTTATCGCTCGTTTGGTATTCAGGATCTTCAAGGCATTGCGCCGTTAACCGTTGGTCAACACCCGGCGCGCTTCTCGATAACGTTTATTCCAATAGTTATCGGTCAGCTTGGAAATCATGACCCCACTGCTGGTGGAGGCGTGAACGAACTGATCGTTACCTAAATAGATGCCGACATGGCGCCCGGTAGAACCGGCGCGGAACAGCACCAAATCGCCGACGCGCAGCTTGGTGCGCTGGATTTTCTTGCCGAGATCTTCCTGTTCATAGGTAGAACGCGGTAAATCCATGCCGAACTGTTCGCGGAAGGTGCGCTGAACAAACGCCGAGCAATCGATGCCGCGCTTGCTGTCACCGCCTAAACGGTAGCGAACGCCTTTCCAGTCCGCGTACTGATCCATAATCTTTGACTTGACGTCAACGTTGCGGACCATCGCTTCGAATTCATCCTGAGAGGCTTGCAGTAAAAGACCGTCTTTGTCATTAACTGCACGCATCTCAGTTTGTGCGTTATTCAAGTTCGAAGTGTGAGTCGAGCTGCATGCGGAGAGCATAACCGCAGCGGCAATTGCAGGGACTACCCGCAAAAAATATCTCAGAAACGGTTGAGATTTGACCATTGTTGTTGTTTTCCCTTGAAGTCCTTAACGACGAAAGTCGCTACCTGAAAAATGCCAAACGAAACGAGCCTAGTCCGCACCTGTTGCATCGACAACCAGTTACCGTTGAAAACGTGCGAGAACGCACATTTTTATCGGATTCCATACTGATTCGACTTAAACCAGGCACAAACGCATCTGAGATTACCGGAACAAATAGGGGATTGCGAGCCTTTTTCCAGTCTTTTTTATATGAATTTGTGATGTAACATAATGTAAATCTTCATATAAAAAACGCCAATTGTCCGATGTATGAATCTGGCGTGAAATCAGGTTGCAAAAGCGTTAACGGGCGGTGACGATATTTTGCGCTCAGCGAAGGGATTAAGGCCGGGAGGCGAGCGCCTCCCGGCATGAGTCATAGACGCAAGTTATGGTTGGCCGGGGCGATGCTTGCCGGGCAACAGGCGATTCAACCGATCGACGATCCAGTCGCTGCAAGGCGTCATCAGCACCCAGCTGGCGCCAACCAGCACCACTGACAGCGAGCCGACGGCGATATCGGTAAACCAGTGGGCGCCAATCATCACGCGTGGCAATGAGAAGAGCAGCGTAATCAGCAGGGCGACGGCGAAGGCGCGGCGGCCGAAATAGCGCAGCATAAAGCAGGAAAAAATAATCAGCATCATGCCGTGGTCGCCGGGGAAGCTGTCGCTGGAAGCGTCCTTGGTGGGGATGCCGGTCAGCTCGCTGACGCGATAGATATTGTCGAAGGTCAGGGTGGGGCTCGGATGCTTCACCGGCAGCAGGTGGCCAAGCTGGTTCAGCACCACGGCGGTCAGCAGCATCACCACGCCGGTGATCACCAGGCGTCGGCGGCCGGCGGCGTCCTGCTTCAGGTAGAAGTACAAATACAGCAGGCCCATGGCGAGCAGCGAAATCACGTCAAACGCGCGGTTGTTGGTGATGGCGACCAGGTGCAAAAACGCCGGGTCGGTGGCCAGATGGCGGTTAAAGAAGAAAAAGATCGCCGAGTCCAGGGTAAACCAGCCGCCGTGATTGGCCGGCAGGAACCAGGACAGGAACAGCGCAACGCCCAGTAAGTTGAAGAGGAGAATGAGGGGTAAATTGCGGCGTGTCATGACATAACCTGTTGGCAAAATGAAAACGAAATAAAACCCGGCCGCCCTGCGGCAACCGGGGGGCAACGGTACGGGGTCTAACTTAAACGAATCTTAAACAAGGCGGATTGCAGGGCGTTCCAATCGGCATTTTCGCTGTGGATAAGCTCAATTCGGCTGTCGAGCGGCGCGACCGGGCGGGTTTCGATGTTGAGATCCTGTCCCTGACGATTGATCAGCAATGTGCCTTCGGGGATGCGCACCGCGCCTTTGGCGCGTTCTACCGGCGCGAGTCGCACCCATTCCATAAAGCCGACGGTGTCGAATTGGGTGTCGCCGTCAAAAATCCAGCCGCAGCTGGTGAAGCCTTGCCCCTCGTTCAACGCTCGCCGCCAGCGGGCGTGCTCCGGCAGCCGCAGTGCCGCCAGCCCCTGCGTTTTCGCCTGACCATGATGATGCTGCGCGTCCGGCAATTCTGTACGATTCGTGCGCGGAAGTGACAACAGCGCGACATCCGCTTCGCCTTGCGCGATGGCATAACAGGGCCGCCGCAGCGGATCTTGCGCCCTCCAGGCCTCCAGCGCCCGCCTGTCTTCCGGCTGATAGGTATCGCTTTTGCTGGCCAAAATAACGTCGGCCGCGGCCAACTGATCGCGGAAGTTTTCGTTGTCGCGGTAGCGGGGCTGGCTGAGCTGGCGGGCATCCAGCAGGCACAGGGTGGCCTGCAGATCGATCCAGCCGGCATAGCTCTCCTGGGTCAGCAGCGATAGAATTTGTTTCGGATGCCCGAGCCCGGTCGGCTCGATCAGCAGCCGATCCGGTTTGGCCTGCTGTAACAGCATATTCAAGCCCACCTGCATCGGCAGGCCGTTGACGCAGCACATGCAGCCACCGGGGATCTCTTTGAGCACCGCGCCGCTGTCTGCCAGCAGCGCGCCGTCGATGCCGATCTCGCCGAATTCATTGACCAATACCGCCCAGCGCTCATGTTCGGGTTTATGAGCCAGCAAATGGCGGATAGTGGTGGTTTTACCGCTGCCGAGGAAACCGGTAATCAAATTGGTTTTGGTCATTAATAATTCCTGGAGCAAAAATTAACCTGCTTAATAAATGAGTTACGCAGCCTTATCGGTGAAACCGCCGCGATTTAATTTGTGCTCTATCTCGCAAATTTTGCACGTCACCATGCGCTTTTCAACCGACAAAATCCACCGTTCATAACAAGAAAATTCTTAGATAAAACCCTGTATTAGATGCGGTTAACTTTTGTTAGTAGCTTGTTTTTACATTGTTAATGACGCGATTAACGATCAAATCTCGTCCCTTTCCTTGCGATTATTCCTAACAAGATCCTCTATGGTTAAATTGGCTTAACTAAAAATGAGGTTGCCATGAATACCTTTCGGTTATTTTTGATCGTAGGAATGTTGTTTTCATGGACGGCAGTGAGTCATGCAGGAGTGGCCGGCGGGGTAATTCGCTTCGTCGGTTCTATCGTTGAAAGTCCTTGCACGGTCAATATTGCAGATTCTAAGGCGAATACGCAATGTTACCGCAACGGCCAGCGTTATCAGGCCCAGCAAGCGTTGTCAGGTTTTGATACTACACGCAAAGAACTTCCGCTAAATCTAGGCACAACCGAAATGAAGTGGGTAGACCAACAGAAGAAACTCGCTGTTATGACGGTCGTTTATCGTTAAGTCGTTCCGCCATGCCGGCGTAACGTTACGCCGGCATGGTTATTCTCGGCCCTGCAGGCTTCTCACCGCAGCACCCACTCCTTCACCGTTTCACGCGCACCGCGATCGCGCAGCGACAAATAGGCTTGCGTCACCGCGTCGGCAAACGCCGCATGCGTTGCCAGCGATTCGCCGAACACCGATTTCAGCGCCAGCAGCGCCGTTACGCGCCGCCGATCGTCCGGCGTAGCGGCAATAGTCTGTTGCAGTACGTCTGCCAGCGGATCGCGAATGTCGATCGGCTGACCGGCGTCATCGACGCCGCCGACGTAACGCATCCAGCCCGCCACGCCCAGCGCCAGCCCGCTATAGTCGCCGCCGTGCCGCAGATGCCAGCGCACCGCGTCCAGCAGGCGCTGCGGCAGCTTCTGCGAACCGTCCATGGCGATCTGCCAGGTGAGGTGTTGCAGCGCCGGGTTGCTGAAGCGCGCGATAAGCTGTGCGGCGTAGTCGGTCAGACTGATGCCGGTAACGCTCAGGGTGGGCGCCTGTTCGTCCAGCATCAACCGCAGGGCGGCGCGACGGTAGTGTTCATCCGCCATGCACTCGTTGATATAGCGGTAGCCACCCAGGTAGCCGAGGTAAGCCAGGAACGAGTGGCTGCCGTTCAGCATGCGCAGTTTCATGTGCTCAAACGGCAGCACATCGCTGACCAGCTGGGCGCCGGCCAGCTCCCACGCCGGGCGTCCGGCGGCGAAGTTGTCTTCCACCACCCATTGAATAAAGGGCTCGCAGGCGATGGCGCATTCGTCGCGCACGCCGCCCAGCGCGGCGGCAATCTCATCCAGCGTGGCCGGCGTGGCGGCCGGCACGATGCGATCCACCATGGTGCAGGGGAAGGTGGCGGCGGTGGCGATCCAATCGGCGAGCGACGGATCCCGCGCCTGCGCCAGATCGAGCACCGCCCGGCGCAGCACGTGGCCGTTCTCCGGAATATTGTCGCAGGAGAGCAGGGAGAAGGCGGGCAGGCCGCGTTCGCGCCGCAGCCGCAGCGCCTCCACCAAAATGCCGGGCACGGTCTGTGGCTGATGCGGCCACGCCAGATCGGCGACGATCCCCGGATGCTGCCGATCCAATCGCCCGCTGCCGGGCTCGATGCAGTAGCCTTTTTCGGTGATGGTCATCGAGACGATCGCCACCTGCGGCTCGGCCAGTTTCTCCAGCACCGCGGCGATGCCCTCCAGCTTGCGGTGCAGGCTTTCATGCACCGCGCCGACTACGATGGCCTGATGGCCGTCCGCGCCTTTCTCCAGCACGCTGTACAGATGATCCTGTTGCCGCAGCGCCTCAAACAGCGGCACGCCGCCGGACAGGCTGATCTCGCAGATGCCCCAGTCGCCGCCGTGGGCGTTCAGCACCCGATCGGTCAGCAGCGCCTGATGCGCGCGGTGGAACGCGCCGAAGCCAAGGTGCACGATGCGGCTGCGCAGAGCCCGGCGGTCATAGCCCGGCTGCCGGACGGCGCCCGGCAATGGGGTGTTGGCGATCGTTTTCATCTCATCTCCAAAGCATGTAAGACAGCTGGCGGGCCAGTTGCGCCAAGTTAGCAGACCAGTTTTCTGCCACATCGGCAGGGGGGCGCCGGCGATAAAAAACTGCGACCAGTGTAAGGATGTCGGCCAGCTAAAGGAATTGGTCAGTCCAAAATAAGCCAGAATCGTGAAGTGGATCAACCAATGAGGGGTTCGGTTTTGACAGCGCAGGGCGAAAGAGTAAGTTAAAGGTAGCTGACATCTAAATTAAACTGGTATAACAGCATCGCGGTGCGAGACAGGCATAAGGACAAAACATGGAACAAACATGGCGTTGGTATGGCCCGAACGATCCGGTCTCTTTGGACGACGTGCGTCAGGCCGGGGCGACCGGGGTGGTGACGGCGCTGCATCATATCGCGAACGGCGACGTCTGGCCGATCGATGAGATCCGCGCGCGACAGGCGCTGTTGGCGGAAAAGGGGCTGGTGTGGTCGGTGGTGGAGAGCGTGCCGGTGCATGAGGAGATCAAAACCCACAGCGGCGACTGGCGGCGGTACATCGCCAATTATCAACAGTCGCTGCGTAACCTGGCGGCCTGCGGCATCGACACCGTCTGCTACAACTTCATGCCGATCCTCGACTGGACGCGCACCGATCTGGCCTATCCGCTGCCGGACGGTTCCAAAGCGCTGCGCTTCGATCAGATCGCCTTCGCCGCGTTCGAGCTGCATATCCTGCAGCGCGCCGGCGCCGAGGCCGATTATACGCCGCAAGAGCGCAGTCAGGCGGCGGCCTATTTCGCCGCCATGAGCGAGGAGGAAAAAAACCGGCTGACCGGCAACATCATCGCCGGGCTGCCGGGGGCGGAAGAGGGCTACACGCTGGAACAGTTCCGCCGCCGGTTGGCGGAGTACGACGGCATCGACAAGGCGCGGCTGCGCGAGAACATGGCGGTCTTTCTGCGCGCCATCGTGCCGGTGGCGGAAGAGGTCGGCATCCGGCTGGCGGTGCACCCCGACGATCCGCCGCGGCCGATCCTCGGCCTGCCGCGCATCGTCTCCACGATTGAAGACATGCAATGGCTGAAGCAGACCGTCGACAGCATCTATAACGGCTTCACCCTATGCACCGGTTCCTACGGCGTGCGCGCCGACAACGATCTGGTGCGGATGATTGAAACCTTTGGCGATCGCATTCACTTTACCCACCTGCGCGCCACCTGCCGCGAGGAGAACCCGAAAAGCTTCCACGAAGGGGCGCACCTGCAGGGCGATGTGGACATGGTGGCGGTGATCGAAGCGATCCTGACCGAAGAGTTGCGTCGGCAGCGGGCGGGCGATCGGCGGCCGATCCCGATGCGCCCCGATCATGGGCATCAGATGCTGGACGACTTGAAAAAGAAAACCAATCCGGGCTATTCGGCCATCGGGCGGTTGAAAGGGCTGGCGGAGCTGCGCGGCGTCGAGCTGGCGCTCAAGCGGCGTTTTTTCCCGGAGTTGCCGTAGCGGAAAATGAAACGGGGCCGCGTTCCGGCCCCGCTGGCGTCGACTAGTCGGCGCGGCTCATGTAGCGGCGTTCGGCGATATGAATGCGAATTTTGTCGCCAGCGCTGAGGTATTCCGGCACGTGGATCACCAGGCCGGTCGCCATGGTGGCCGGTTTGTTGCGGGCGCTGGCGGAAGCGCCTTTGATGCCCGGCGCGGTCTCGACGATTTCCATATCCACGGTCTGCGGCAGCTCCAGCGCCAGCACCTGGCCTTCCAGCGTCAGCACCTGCATGCCCGGCAGGCCGCCTTCCGGAATGAACAGCAGCTCGTCTTCGATCTGGTCTTTCTTGAAGATGTACGGGGTGTAGTCTTCGTCATCCATGAACACGTATTCTTCGCCGTCGATATAGGAGAAGTTCACCTTGCGGCGCGACAGGGAAATGGTGTCCAGGATATCGTCGCCCTTGAAGCGTTCTTCCACTTTCAGGCCGGTGCGCACGTCGGAGAAGCGCATTTTGTACAGGGTGCTGGCGCCGCGGGCGCTTGGGCTCTGCACGTCGATATCTTTTACCAGCAGCAGCTTGCCGTTGTAGCTGATCGCCATGCCGCGCTTAATTTCGTTAGCTCTTGCCATTTCAATTCATCCGCAATGAAGAGTATTAGAGAAGTTGCGACAAGGTACTCGCGCCGCCGATTTCAGGCAATAGCCCGGCGTAAAAACAGTGCGGGAAAGGGAGGGCGATCGCCCTCCCGTCGGGGATTAGCGGAAGACCGGCAGCAGGCCGAACAGCGAAAGAATATGCGCGGCGGCGTTGATCAGGCCGAACAGGATGACGAACAGGATCACGCCGTTGCCGCCCGGTGCGCGGTAACCGGCCTGCGGGTGGCGGCGGCGGCTGGCGCGCGCCATCAGCGCCGGCACGATCACCGCCCAGACGGTGGCCGCCAGCCCGGCGAAACCGATGGCGTACAGGAAACCGTTCGGGAACAGCAGCGCGGCCAGGGTCGGCGGCACAAAGGTCACCAGCGCGGTCTTGCTGCGTCCGACGGCGTCGTCCTTGAACTTGCAGAAGTCTGCCAGGTAGTCGAACAGGCCCAGCGACACGCCGAGGAACGAGCTGGCCAGCGCCATATAGGAGAAGGCGTTCAGCAGTTGGCTGACGGTCTGGCTGCTGGAGACGTTGCCCATTTGCTTGAGCAGGCTGCCGATGTTGCCGCCCTCGGCGATCACTTGCTTAAAGGCGTCGCGCGCGATATTGCCCTGGATCACGTACTGCCACAGGATGTAGATAGCCAATGCCAGCAGGGTGCCGTACACCAGGCTGCGCACCACGGAGCCGCTGTCCTTATGGTAATACTTCACCAGCCCGGGAATGTTGCCGTGGTAGCCGAATGAGGTCAGCAGGTAAGGCAGCGCCGCCAGGGCGTAAGGCAGATAGCTGGCCTGGTCATCGCCGGTGTTGAACAGCACCGCGGGCTGCACCTGGGTGAACATGTCGCCCACCGACATCACGAAGGTGATCACCATACCGCCGATCAAAATGGTGCTCAGGCGGTCGACCGCGCGGGTGGAGAGCCAGACGATAAACGCCACGACCAGCGCGAACACCAAGCCGGCGGTGGTCTGGCCGACGCCGACGATGCCCTCCAGCGTGTGGGCGATGATCGAGCCGCCGGCGGAGATATAGGCGTAGGTCAGGATATACAGCACGAATGCCACCGACAGGCCGTTCACGGCGTTCCAGCCTTTGCCCAGCAGATCCTTGACCATGGTGTTGAAGCTGGCGCCGCTCGGGTAGTGCAGCGTGGCTTCGAGGATCATCAGGCCGGAAAGCAACATGCAGGCCCAGGTATACACCAGCAGCGCGACGGAGCCGCTGAACCAGACACCGGAAGTGACGATCGGAATGGAAAACATGCCGGCGCCAACGGCGGTTCCGGCAATGATCATCGCGCCGCCGAGGATGGAAGGGCGGGCCAGCTTCTGGATGGTGTCCGTAGACATGCGTGCTCCTGAGGGATGGGTTCTTTTGTACTAGCTCAATGGTACATGGGCGCATGGCGCATGTAAAGCGTGGTAATTGCACGTTTCACGCGTTTTTGTCTTTAAATTAAGGTTTGTTGGGCGTTTTTCGCCATAGGATGCAGCCGGCCGGCGCAGGGCGATGAGTGTAAAGATCGCCGGGACGCAGGGATTCTGCTGGCGGCCGCCGCGCGCGGCTGCTATTGTCGCGCTTCTTTTCCCCAGCCCACCAGGAGTAGCGCTGATGGACTGTCGCAGCGACTGCGGCGCCTGCTGTATCGCGCCGTCAATATCCAGCCCGATCCCCGGCATGCCGAACGGCAAGCCCGCCAATACCCGCTGCATTCATCTGGATGAACGGCTGCGCTGTGGCCTGTTTCATTCGCCGCTGCGGCCGAAGGTGTGCGGCAGCCTGCAGCCGAGCCGCGACATGTGCCACGATCACCGCGATCAGGCGCTGATTTATCTCGCCAGGCTGGAAGCGGACACCGCGCCTTAAGCTTCCCTCAACCGCCACAGACACAGCGTCGCGCCTGCCGCCATCGCCAGCGCGGCGTAAAACACCGCATGGTAATTCCAGATTTCCGCCACCGCACCGGCGATGGTGCCGGCGATGACCCAGCCTACCCGAATGGTGTTGGTGAACAGCGTGGTGGCCGTGCCGGCCTGACCGGGCATCAAATCCTGAAAGTAGAGCATGCCGATGCCCGCCAGCACGCCGATAAACGCCGCATTCAGCAGCTGCAGGGCAATCAGCGGCCAACTGCCGGTGATAAACAGCAGGCCGCAATAGAACAGCACGCCGGCGACCACCGCCCCGCGCATCAAACAACGCTTGCCGCAGCGTTTCGCCACCATGCCGGCGAGCAGCATGATTGGGATCTCCAGCCCGGCGGCGGCACCCATCAATATCCCGGCCAGCCGCTCCGGCAGCCGCAGCTCGTGCACCACATACAGCGGCATGTTGATCAGGTACATGCTGTTGGCGGTCCACATCAGGGTGCAGGCGACGAACAGCAGCAGCGAATCGCGGCGATGCTGCCGCGGTGCGGCCAGGGGCGCGTTCGTCGCCGCGGTTTTCGGCATCGAAGGCAGCCGCTTCCACACCAGCAGGCCGCACAGCACAAAGGCCGCCGCGCCCGCCAGATACATGACCTTAAAGCCGAAGCCCAGCGCCAGCGCGAAGGCGATCGGCGGGCCAATGACCCAGGCAAGGGAAACCTGGGCGCGCATGATGGAGGTGAACATCACCGCCTCGCGCCCGGTGCGATCGGCATGCTCGCGCGCCAGCGCAAACATCTGCGGATTGGCGGTGGAGCCGAAGCTGGTGAGCAGCACGCCGACGAGCAGCAGCAGGTAATAGTTGCGGCTCCAGGCGAACAGCGTGAACCCCAGCGCACCCAGCATGCAGCAGAGGAAGATCAGTGATTTGCGGTCGCCTTGTTTATCCGAACGGCCGGCGAGAAACTGGCTGACCAGAATGCCGATCACCGCGCTGCCGGTAAAGAACAGCCCGACCAGCGCCGGCCGTACCTTGACCTCGGTTTCCAGAAACAGGCTCAGCGTCGGGGTTTGCAACGCGCCGGCGATGCCGGTCAGAAACGCCACCGCCAAAAAGGCCAGCGAAGTGAGATCGGGCGCGCGTCGCGTTACTGCGGATGAAGTCGGCATGGCGGTTGATAATTCGTCGAAAAAGGGAGGTCGCGCGCATCATACGCCCGTTGAAATGAAACGCAAACCGCTCCCTTGCGGCGAAGGGTAAGCGGATATGTCGCGCGGCGACGAGGAAAAAAGGGGCGCGTTACGCGCCCCCGTTTATCACGGGATCAGGCGCCTTGCGGCACCGCGTGCGCGGTATTTTTCAATACCGGCCCCCGATACTTCTCGATCTGCAGCTGCGCCATCTGCCCGCAGTTGCCCTGCGCCAGGCTGGAAGAGCCGATGTCGAAGGTCAGGCAGTTGACGTTGCCGTTCTTGCATAGCGAGCCGGGCTGCGCCGGATCGGCCGGATCGAACCAGGCGCCTTCGCTGATGCGCACCACGCCCGGCCGCACGTCTTCGCTGACCACCGCCCCCACCAGGATCTGGCCGCGATCGTTGAACGCCCGCACCAGATCGCCGCCGCTGATGCCGCGCGGCTGCGCGTCCTGCGGGTGGATCAGGATCGCTTCACGATCCGCTACCGCGTATTTCTCGCGCAGCGGCGTGTTGTCGAGCTGAGAGTGCAGCCGATTGGTCGGGTGCGCGGTATTGAGCGACAGCGGATACTTGGCCGCTTCCGGCCCGCGATACCACTCGTGCGGCGGCATCCAGGTCGGGATGCCGGGGCAATCCTCGTAATGCATTTTGGCGATGGCGTCGGAGTAGATCTCGATCTTGCCCGACGGCGTGCCCAGCGGGTTCAGCAGCGGGTTGTCGCGATAGTCGGCGAAGCGCACCCACTGCTTATTGGCCTCCGGCACCGGGAAGCGCACGTAGTTGTTGGATTGCCAGAACATGTCGAACGGCGGCAGCGCCACCCGGGCGGCGCGCGCCTGGTTCTTCATGTCGTCGTACATGCCTTTCAGCCACTGGGTTTCGTCCTTGCCTTCGGTAAAGGCTTCCTGCACGCCCAGCCTGGCCGCCATCGCCGAGAAGATGTCGAAGTCGCTGCGCGACTCGTGCTGCGGCGGCACGCATTGGTGCATCGGGAACACGTAGAGCTGCGAATAGTCGCCGCCCATTTCCAGATCGTTGCGCTCGTAGCTGGTGGTGGCCGGCAGCACGATGTCGGCATGCTTGGCGGTGGCGGTCCAGTAAGGCTCGTTGACCACGATGGTGTCCGGCCGCTGCCAGGCTTTGACCAGGTTATTGGTGTCCTGATGCTGGTGGAAGGTGTTGCCGCCCGCCACATATACCATTTTCACCTCGGGGTAGGTGACCTTGGCGCCGTTGAAGTCGATGGTTTTGCCCGGGTTGCTCAGGCATTCGGCGATGCGCGCCACCGGGATCGGCGCCGGCGAGTTCTTCGGCGCGTTGCCGGCGGAGATGCCGGCGATGATGCCGCCTTTGGCGGTAGGGCTGCCGCCGGAGGAATAGTGGTAGCTGAAGCCGAAGCCGCCGCCCGGCAGGCCGATCTGGCCGAGCATCGCCGCCACCGTCACCAGCAGCCAGTGCTGTTGTTCGCCGTGGTGCTGGCGCTGAATGCCCCAGCCGCCCATGATCATGGTGCGGTGCTTCGCCATCTCGCGCGCCAGTTGGCGCAGCGTGTCGGCATCGACGCCGCTGATGTCGGCCGCCCATTCGGCGGTTTTCGCTACGCCGTCGCTCTCGCCCAGCAGGTAGGCCTGGAACTTGTCGAAGCCGACGGTGTAGGTTTTCAGGAAGTCCGGGTTATGCAACTTCTCGGTCAGCAGCGTGTGGGCGATGCCGATCAGCATGGCGCCGTCGGTATAAGGGCGCGGGGCGATCCACTGCGCATTGACGAACTTGGCGCTGTCGCTGTGCACCGGATCGATGCTGATCACCCGGGTGCCTTTCTTCTTCAGCGCCTCGAAGCCGGTCTGGCCGACGTGATCCGGCACGTTCCAGCTGTTTTTCAGCGTGACCATCGGGTTGCAGCCCCACAGGATCACCAGCTCGCTGTTCTCAATTACGTTCGGCCAGGCGGTCTGCTGTTCGTAGACCTCCATCGAACCGACCACGTGCGACATGATCACCTGCGCCGCGCCGGTGGAGTAGTCGCCGGCGTAGCCGAGGAAACCGCCGGTCAGGTTCATCAGGCGTTGCAGCAGCGTGCGGCTGTTGTGCAGCATGCCGACGCTTTTCCAGCCGTAGGAACCGGCGTAGATCGACTGCGGCCCGTGATCTTTTTGCAGGCGCGTGATCTCATTGCACACCAGCTCGGTCGCTTTGTCCCAGCTGACGCGCACCCACTCGTCGCGGCCGCGCAGCTCGGTGCGGCTGCCGGGGCCGCCCTCCAGCCAGCTTTTACGCACCATCGGGTATTTGATGCGGTTCTCGGCGTGCACCTGATAAGGCGCCATGGCGATCAGCTCATTCGGATACGGATCGTCCTGCACCGGCTGCACGCCCACCATCTTGCCGTCCTGCACGATGGCCTCGAACGCGCCCCAGTGGGCGCCGGTCAGAATGCCTTTCTGCGCCTGGCGCAAGGCGATGAACTGCGGCAGCGCTTCGCTGATGGCCTGCGCCAGCGCCGCTTTGGGCCATAGGCCCGCCAGCAGCGGGGCGGCGGCCAGCGCGGCGGCCCCGGTCAGGAAGCGGCGGCGGCTCATGGTTAACGGTTGTTGGTTGCTCATTGCGCTTCTCCCTTAAAGCTTGGCCGGTGCGGCAGGTGGCATGTCGCTGGCGTGTTTTTGTACGTATTGCGTCAGCACGCGCAGCTGTTCCTGCGTCAGCGAGGTGCGCGGCGCCATGCCTTTGATGACGCCAATCCATTGGTTGGCGTTGAAGCGATCGAGCGCGGTCAGCCCGTGGCAGCCGGTGCAGTTGGCCGACATCATGTCCGCGGCGTAGCGCCAGATTTTTTGCTGATCGTCAATCAACTGTTTACGCGGCAGCCACACCTGCAAAGAGACCTGATGCCAGACCAGGCCGGTTTCCGCATCGGTCTGGGTGGAGGCGGTCTTCAGCTGTTGGCGTGCGTCTTCACCCAGCAGCACGCTGAGGATGCGTTTGCCCTGCGCGGCGTAGAACACTTCGCTGACGCCGTCCTGCTGCCAGCCGCTCACGGTGGCCAGCACCTTGTCGCCATCCTGTTTCACCACCTGCACTTCGGTGGAAGGCATCAGGTTGCCGGCGTTATGGCTGTCGTCCGCGCTGAGGAAGAACGGTTCGGTGGCGATGGTGTAGAGGGTGGTGGCGTCCGGCGCGGTCAGCGCCGCGGCCTTCGCCAGCTCGGCGGCGCCGGCCTGGGTTTCGCCGCTCATGTCCGGCAGGATGTGGGCCACGCCCTTATGGCAATCGATGCAGGTCTCGCCCTGTTTGATCGCCACCGGGTGCTGCAGGCGCGCCTCGGGGCGCTGGGCGGTGATGTCCATGGCGTCGTAGCTGTGGCAGGAGCGGCAGGTGGCCGAGTCGTTCTCTTTCAGCGTTTTCCAGACCGACTGCGCCATCGCCAGCTTGTGCGCTTCGTATTTTTCCGGCGTATCGATGGTGCCGACCATTTCGCCGTAAATGTCTTTCACCGCGCGGATTTTGGTCCACAGGTAATCGATCGGCTGGTGCGGCACGTGGCAGTCGGCGCACTCGGCGCGGATGCCCTTGGTGTTCTGGAAGTGAACGCTGCCCTGATATTCGGCCAGCGGCTGTTGCATGGTGTGGCAGGAAACGCAGAAGGCGGTATCGCTGGTTTTATGGAATACGGTGGCGGTCCCGGCCAACAGCGCCGCGCCGAGGATAATCCCCAGCAGCAAAAGCCATAGCCATCCCCACCGGCGCTTTTTTTCAAAGCCAGTCAGTTTTTTGCTCATGGTAAACCCGCTTATAATTATGAATTTAAAATAAAATCTTGCCAAAAGGCCGCCGACCGGAGGTCAGAATGCCACGTCGATTGCAGGGGTAATATAGAAGAGGGTTAACCCCATAGGGTTATCCGTAGTCAAAAAAAGGGCATATATCGCAAAAAATAGCGTTATATTCTGGTGTATATAGCGATGGGGTCGAGCGGCAGGGGAAGCGAACGCAGGACGCGTTCGCGATGGCTCAGGCCGTGGGCAAATAGGGCTGGCCGCTCAGCCATAGCCGGATGGCGGTGCGGCTGGCTTCGAAATGCGGTTCCGGCAGGGCGTCGGGCGCGCACCAGCGCCACTCGGCGCACTTTTCGGGTTCTTTCAACTCGGCGCTGCCGCCGGGGTGATCCACCTGCAGGCAAACAGACACCGTGTGTTTGCCTTCGGCGCGCCAGGTTTGCAGATTGTTGCTGACGCCCACGAAGCGCGGCGGATCGATGAGCAGCCCGGTCTCTTCGGCGATTTCGCGCCGGGCGCACTGCTCGAAGGTTTCACCGGCCTCCAGATGCCCGCCGGGGATCGACCAAAAGGGCGCGTGGGAACCGCAGCGCTTGCCCAACAAAATCTCGCCCTGCGGGTTGACGATGATCACCCCGACGCCGGTCACTACGTTCATGCTTTTCTCCGTCAGCAAAGTTTCAGCACAGTATGTCATTTTGCCCCGGCGCTGACCAATGCGCCGGCGAAAGTGTGCGTAAGCTCAAAAATCTGCAATGGCAAAAGGGAGAAAGCTTGCTTTCGCCTTGCGCTGCTCACACACTCCTTGAAACGTTTCAGCGTTATCCGGCCGCTTGTGGCGAGCGGGTAACGCTCCTTTTTCTCAATGAAGCTGAAACGATTCAATTCAGCAGGAGAGGAGAATCATGTTCCAGTTGTCACCGCAAGACATTCATCTGGGCGCCGCTGCCGCCGATAAGCAGGAGGCC
Organism: Serratia sp. CY27727; assembly: GCF_052169275.1. NCBI lineage: Bacteria > Pseudomonadati > Pseudomonadota > Gammaproteobacteria > Enterobacterales > Yersiniaceae > Serratia > Serratia sp. CY27727. Next base: position 289,385 of record NZ_JBJNLB010000002.1, read on the forward strand.
ATCCGCCAGGTGGCCGCCGCCCTGACCGAAGCCGGCTGCGTCAGCGCCGGTTACGTGGACGGCATGCTGCAGCGCGAACTGCAGACGTCCACCTATCTGGGCAACGGCATCGCCATTCCGCACGGCACCACCGATACCCGCGATCTGGTGCTGAAAACCGGCGTGCAGGTGTTCCAGTTCCCGCAGGGCATCGCCTGGGGCGAAGGCCAGACCGCCTATGTGGCGATCGGCATCGCCGCCCGTTCCGACGAGCATTTGGCGCTGCTGCGCCAGCTTACTCACGTGCTGAGCGATGACGGCGTGGCGGAGCGGCTGGCGAAAACCACCTCCGCGGAAGAGCTGCGCGGCCTGCTGATGGGCGAGCAGCAGAGCGCCGAATTCCAGTTCGACGTTTCGCTGATTGCGCTCGACGTCGCGGCCGACAGCCTGATGACGCTGCAGGCGCTGAACGCCGGCCGGCTGCAAAAGGCCGGCGCGGTCAACGCGCAGTTCGTCAGCGATGCCATTACCCGCAAGCCGCTGAACCTGGGGCAGGGCATCTGGCTGAGCGACAGCGTTGAAGGCAACCTAGCCAGCGCGGCCACCGTCAGCCGCCCGGCGCAGGCTTTCGTGGAAGACGGCGAGCCGGTGGCGCTGCTGCTGACGGTGTCAGTCGCCGACGCGCAGCCGCTGGCGGTGCTTAACTACCTCAGCGATCTGCTGCTGGCCAACAAAGCTGAACGCCTGCTGAAGGCGGATGCCGCCGGGGTGCTGGCGCTGCTGACCAGCGAAGTGGCCGAAGAGAGCAGCGTACTGAGCGCCGAGTTCGTGATCCGCAACGAGCACGGCCTGCACGCACGGCCGGGCACGGCGCTGGTCAACGTGATCAAAAGTTTCAACAGTGACATCACCGTCACCAACCTGGACGGCAGCGGCAAGCCGGCCAACGGGCGCAGCCTGATGAAGGTGGTGGCGCTGGGCGTGAAAAAAGGGCATCACCTGCGCTTTACCGCCAATGGAGAAGATGCTGAAGCCGCGCTGAAGGCGATCGGCGAAGCGATTAATGAAGGACTGGGCGAGGGCGCAGCATGAGCAGAAGAGTAGCAACGATCACCCTGAACCCGGCGTACGATCTGGTGGGGTTTTGCCCGCAGATCGAACGCGGGGAAGTCAACCGGGTAAAAACCGCCGGCCTGCACGCCGCCGGTAAGGGCATCAACGTCGCCAAGGTGTTGAAGGATTTGGGCATCGACGTCACCGTCGGCGGCTTCCTGGGCAAAGACAATCAGGACGGTTTCCAGCTGCTGTTCAGCGATCTGGGGATCGCCAACCGCTTCCAGGTAGTGCCGGGCCGCACCCGCATCAACGTCAAGCTGACGGAAAAAGACGGCGAAGTCACCGATTTCAATTTCTCCGGTTTTGAAGTGACGCCGCAGGACTGGGATCGCTTCGTCAGCGACTCGCTGAGCTGGCTGGGCCAGTTCGACATGGTGGCGGTGAGCGGCAGCCTGCCGGCCGGCGTCGATCCCGATGCCTTTACCGACTGGATGACCCAGCTGCGCGCCAAATGCCCGTGCATCATTTTCGACAGCAGCCGCGAAGCGCTGGTCGCCGGGTTGAAGGCCTCGCCGTGGCTGGTGAAGCCGAACCGCCGCGAGCTGGAGATCTGGGCCGGCCGCCCGCTGCCGGCGCTGGCGGACGTGGTCGAGGCCGCGCATGCGCTGCGCGAGCAGGGCATCGCCCACGTGGTGATCTCCCTCGGCGCGGAAGGCGCGCTGTGGGTTAACGCCTCCGGCGCCTGGATCGCCAAACCGCCGTCCTGTGAGGTGGTCAGCACCGTGGGCGCCGGTGATTCGATGGTCGGCGGCCTGATTTACGGCCTGCTGATGCGCGAATCCAGCGAACACACCTTGCGTCTGGCCACGGCGGTAGCGGCGCTGGCGGTCAGCCAGAGCAACGTCGGCGTGACCGATCGTCCCCAGTTGGCCGCGATGATGGCGCGCGTCGATCTGAAACCTTTCAATCAATAGCAGGAGGCAGAATGAAAACGCTGCTGATGGTAGACAGTTCGCTGGGGCAGGCCCGTGGCCACCTGGCGAAACGCATGCTGGAGGCTGCCGCGGCCAAAACCGGCCTGACGCTGGTCGAGTCGCTGCAGGACGCCGAACTGGTGGCGGTGGCGGGGCAGTCGGCCCCGGCTGACGCCGGGCTGAACGGCAAATTGGTGTATGTGGGCAATGTAGAACAGGCGGTGCGTGAACCGGACGCTTTTCTGGCGCGCGCCAAGGCCGAAGCTGAAACCTATCAGGCGCCGCAGGCTGCGGTGCCGGTGAAAGCCGGTGGGCAAAAACGCATCGTGGCGATCACCGCCTGCCCAACCGGCGTGGCGCATACCTTTATGGCGGCCGAAGCCATTGAAAGCGAAGCGAAGAAACGCGGCTGGTGGGTGAAGGTGGAAACGCGCGGCTCCGTCGGCGCCGGCAACGCCATCACCCCGGAAGAGGTGGCGGCGGCGGATCTGGTGATCGTCGCGGCGGACATCGAGGTGGACCTGGATAAATTCGCCGGTAAGCCGATGTACCGCACCTCCACCGGCCTGGCGCTGAAGAAAACCGCCCAGGAGCTGGACAAGGCGCTGGCCGAGGCCGAGGTGTTCCAGCCGCAGCAGCGCGGTAGCGCGGCGCCGGCGGGTAAAAAGAAAGAGGGCAACGGCCCGTATCGCCACCTGCTGACCGGCGTGTCCTACATGCTGCCGATGGTGGTGGCCGGCGGCCTGTGCATCGCGCTGTCGTTCGTGTTCGGCATCAAGGCGTTTGAAGTCAAAGGCACGTTGGCGGCGGCGCTGATGCAGATCGGCGGCGGCTCCGCCTTTGCGCTGATGGTGCCGGTATTGGCCGGTTTTATCGCCTTCTCCATCGCGGATCGCCCTGGCCTGACGCCGGGCCTGATCGGCGGCATGCTGGCGGTGAGCACCGGCGCCGGGTTTCTCGGCGGCATCATCGCCGGTTTCCTGGCGGGTTACGTCGCCAAGGCGATCAGCAGCAAGCTGCGCCTGCCGCAGAGTATGGAAGCGCTGAAGCCCATCTTGATCATTCCGCTGGTGGCCAGTCTGATCACCGGTCTTATCATGATTTACGTGGTCGGTACGCCGGTGGCGAAAATCATGGAAGGCCTGACCCATTGGCTGCAATCGTTGGGCACCGCCAACGCCGTGCTGCTGGGGGCGATCCTCGGCGGCATGATGTGTACCGACATGGGCGGCCCGGTGAACAAAGCGGCCTACGCCTTCGGCGTGGCGCTGCTCAGCTCCTCGGTGTATGCGCCGATGGCGGCGATCATGGCGGCGGGCATGGTGCCGCCGCTGGCGATGGGGCTGGCGACGCTGCTGGCGCGCCGCAAGTTCCCGAAATCCGAACAGGAAGGCGGCAAGGCGGCGCTGGTGCTGGGGCTGTGCTTCATCACCGAAGGGGCGATTCCATTCGCCGCCCGCGACCCGATGCGCGTGCTGCCGTGCTGCATTGCCGGCGGGGCGCTGACCGGCGCGCTGTCGATGGCGTTCGGCGCCAAGTTGATGGCACCGCACGGCGGGCTGTTCGTGCTGCTGATCCCGGGCGCAATTTCGCCGGTGTTGCTGTACCTGGTGGCGATCGCCGCCGGTACGCTGCTGGCGGGCGTGGCTTACGCCCTGCTGAAACGTGCTGAAGTGCCGGCGGCCAGCGTGGCGTAACGGCGTCCAGCCATAAAAAAACCGGAGCCCAGGCTCCGGTTTTGTCGTTTTGGCGCCGCGTTACTGCTGCGCTTTCAGCCAGGCGATCTCTTCCGCCCAGATATCCGGATTTACCGTTTCCAGAATCAGCGGGATATTGTCGAAGCGCGGATCGCGCATGATGTAGCTGAACACCGTTTTGCCGATGTTGCCTTCCCCCAGGCTGTGGTGGCGGTCGACGCGGCTGTTGAACTCGCTCTTGGCGTCGTTCAGGTGCATGCCGCGCAGGTAGTTGAAGCCGACGATGTCGCCGAGCTGTTTGAAGGTGTGTTCGCAGTCTTCTTCGGTACGCAGGTCGTACCCGGCGGCGAAGGCGTGGCAGGTGTCGATGCAAACGCCGACGCGGCTTTTGTCTTCCACGCCGTCGATGATCGCCGCCAGATGTTCGAATTTGAAGCCCAGGTTGCTGCCCTGGCCGGCGGTGTTTTCGATCACGGCCGTCACGCCGGCGGTTTTATCCAGCGCGATGTTGATCGATTCGGCGATGCGCGCCAGGCACTTGTCTTCATCGATTTGCAGCAGGTGGCTGCCGGGGTGGAAGTTCAGCAGCGTCAGCCCCAGTTGTTCGCAGCGCTGCAGCTCGTCGATGAACGCCTCGCGCGATTTTTCCAACGCGTCGGCCACCGGGTGGCCCAGGTTGATCAGGTAGCTGTCGTGCGGCAGGATCTGCCCCGGCCCGAAGCCGTACTGGGCGCAGGCGCTCTTGAACTTATCGATCACGTCGGCGGCCAGCGGCGCGGCCTTCCATTGACGCTGATTTTTGGTGAACAGGGCGAACGCGGTCGCCTCCAATTCGTGCGCGCGGATAACCGCCTGATCCACGCCGCCTGACGCGCTGACATGTGCACCGACAAACTTCATCTTCATTCTCCTGTGTTATCGGTGACATTATGGCATTGATGGCGGGCGGAATAAATGCGGCCCGCCGAAGCGAGCCGCAGAAGGGGCAGAAGGGAGTGATTAGAGCCAGTGTTGCACCAGCTGGTTTATCGCGCCGCCGCCGACCAGCAGCCAGACGAACAGCAGCGTGGCCAACAGAATCGGTTTCATCCCGGCCTGGCGCACGGCGCTGATGTGGGTGGTCAGCCCCAGCGCCGCCATCGCCATCGCCAGCATCCAGGTGTCGGCGGTGATCAGGTGCTGCACCAGCGTGGCCGGCAGCAGGTTGAAGGAGTTCAGCCCGGCGACGGCGATAAACAGCACGGCAAACCACGGAATGGTGATGGCGGATTTTTCCGCCTTGCCTGCGCCGCCGCGGCTGATGTAGCCCGACAGCAGCAGCAGGAACGGCGCCAGCATCATCACGCGGATCATCTTGGCGATCACCGCCGCATTTTCGGCGTCAGGCCCGATGGCGTGCCCGGCGGCGACCACCTGAGCCACTTCGTGGATGGTGGAGCCGGCGTAGATGCCGAAGGTTTCCTGGCTGAACGGCAGCCAATGGAAGTGCTCGTTCAACTGATACAGCCACGGGTAGGCGAAGATCGCCAGGGTGCCGAACACCACCACGGTTGAGACCGCCACCGCCACTTTGCTGGAGTCGGCCTTCAGCACCGGCTCGGTGGCCATCACCGCTGCCGCGCCGCAAATGCTGCTGCCGGCGCCGATTAGCATCGCGGTCTGGCTGTCGATGCCGAACACTTTCTTGCCGAGCCAGCAGGCCAGCAGGAAGGTGGTGGTCAGGGTCAGCGCATCGATGATGATGCCGCTGGCGCCCACGTCGGCGATTTGCTGAAAGGTCAGGCGAAAGCCGTACAGGATAATGCCCAGACGCAGCAGGCGTTGTTTGGCCAGCTGTACGCCGCCGTGACAAACGGTTTGCCAGCGGGGATACAGCGTGTTGCCCACCAGAATGCCGAACAGGATCGCCAGCGTCAGCGCCCCCAGGCCCAGCTCCGCCACCCAGGGAATGTCGCCGGCCCAGACGGCCAGCGCGGTGAGCGCGCCGGTCAGCGCCAGCCCCGGCACCAGCCGCGGCAGGCCGAACAGCGGAAAGCGTCGCTCGGGGTAAGTATGAGTGGTATCAGTCGCCATAAAAGTCAGTCCTTCAGTCTGTTTCTTGCTGCCAAGAGTACGTTTGGGCTGAATAAAAGAGAAATTGATTATATATTTATAACCTATCTGAATAAGTGGTATTGCGTCAGGCATTGGCATACAGCCGCATTGCGGCTAGGGTGAGGAGGAGCGGCGAACCGCCGTCAACTTTCCAACTGAACAGGAGCAGGCGATGGATACCGACGATCAACGCAGAGAGCAGATAGACCGGGAAGTGGGCCGCGCGGTGCGGCGGTTGATTGAAGAAAATAAGGCGATCGACCGCGACCATCTCGTGGCGATGCTGCAATTGATACAGCGGGACGAAGCCGGCACGCCGCGCGAGGCGGCGCTGGCTGCGGCGGCGCAGCTGGTCGCCTTGGGCAAGTAGCGCGCCGAATTGGCCGTAAACGGGGTGGCCTCGCCGGGCTCCCCACAGCATGTTGACATCATTTTGCGGTTCTCTGGCAGAACCCTTTTTCATTACCGGGACGGCTATGCATATCACGTTGCGTCAACTGGAAGTCTTCACCGAAGTGCTGAAAAGCGGTTCGACCACTCAGGCCTCGGTGGTGCTGGCGCTGTCGCAGTCGGCGGTCAGCGCGGCGCTGGCGGATCTGGAGGGGCAGTTGGGCGTGCAGCTGTTCGATCGCGTCGGCAAACGGCTGGTGATCAACGAGCACGGCCGGTTGCTGTATCCCAAGGCGCTGGCGCTGCTGGAGCAGGCGGGGGAGATCGAGCAGTTGTTTCGCCATGACGGCGGGGCGTTGCGCATCGCCGCCAGCAGCACCATCGGCAACTACATGCTGCCGGAGATGATCGCCCGTTACCGCCGGGACTTTCCGGCCACGCCGCTGGAGCTGAACGTCGGCAACAGCCAGGACGTGATCGTGGCGGTGGCGGATTTCCGCGTCGATCTGGGATTGATCGAAGGGCCTTGCCATATGCCGGAGCTGGTGACGCAGCCGTGGCTGGAGGACGAGCTGGTGGTGTTCGCCGCGCCGGACAACCCGCTGACCCGTCAGCCGCCAACGCTGGAGGCGCTGGCCAATGCCCCTTGGATCCTGCGCGAGCGCGGTTCGGGCACCCGTGAGGTGCTGGATCATCTGCTGTTGGCGTACCTGCCGCATTTCCAACTGGTGATGGAGCTCGGCAACTCGGAGGCGATCAAGCACGCGGTGCGGCACGGCATCGGCATCAGTTGCCTGTCGCGGCGGGTGGTGGCGGAACAGCTGGCCAGCGGCGCGCTGGTGGAACTGCCGGTGCCGCTGCCGCCGCTGCGGCGCACCCTGTACCTGATCCGCCATCGGCAAAAGCACATTTCCAACGCCTTGCAGCGTTTTCTCAGCTATTGCGCGCTGTAATCGACAGCGCGTCACGCCCTCTGCTGCCGCGCAGGCCGAAGAAAGCATAAAAACCTGCGCGCGCTCACATTAATGAGAGTAAGTAAGGCCATAAGGGTCGCGGCTAATAATTGCCTCTGAATTATGAAGCTATCTTATATCAGTGCAATGTTGCTAGTTCACCGGCGGGTATTTGTTACAATCCGCCCTCATTTTTTCAAAGAGCAGATAGGGTACGAATGGCTCAGCAGGATATAAAAACATCGGGGCAGCAAGCACCCGGATTGCGCCGCGAGCTGAAAGCCCGGCATTTGACCATGATCGCCATCGGCGGCTCCATCGGCACCGGCCTGTTTGTCGCCTCGGGCGCCACGGTTTCTCAGGCAGGCCCCGGCGGGGCGCTATTGTCTTACGCTCTGATCGGTTTGATGGTGTACTTCCTGATGACCAGCCTGGGCGAACTGGCGGCCTTTATGCCGGTTTCCGGTTCATTCTCCACCTACGGCGCCAAATACGTGGAAGAAGGCTTCGGCTTCGCGCTGGGCTGGAACTACTGGTACAACTGGGCGGTGACCATCGCCGTTGACCTGGTGGCTTCGCAATTGGTGATGAGCTACTGGTTCCCGGACACCCCCGGCTGGATCTGGAGCGCGCTGTTCCTCGGCCTGATGTTCCTGCTGAACTACATTTCGGTGAAAGGGTTCGGCGAGGCGGAATACTGGTTCGCGCTGATCAAGGTCAGCACCGTGATTATCTTCATCGCCGTCGGCGTGCTGATGATCGTCGGCATTCTGAAAGGCGGCGAGCACGCCGGCTGGCAGAACTGGACGATAGGGGACGCGCCGTTCGCCGGCGGCTTCTCGGCGATGATTGGCGTGGCGATGATCGTCGGCTTCTCGTTCCAGGGCACCGAGCTCATCGGCATCGCGGCCGGCGAATCGGAGAACCCGGGTAAAAACATCCCGCGCGCGGTGCGTCAGGTGTTCTGGCGTATTCTGCTGTTCTATATCTTCGCCATTCTGATCATCAGCCTGATCATTCCGTACACCGATCCGAGCCTGCTGCGCAATGACGTGAAAGACATCAGCGTCAGCCCGTTCACCCTGGTGTTCCAGCATGCCGGCCTGCTGTCGGCGGCGGCGGTGATGAACGCGGTGATCCTGACGGCGGTGCTGTCCGCCGGTAACTCGGGCATGTACGCCTCTACCCGCATGCTGTACACCCTGGCGTCGGAAGGCAAGGCGCCGCGCATCTTCGCCAAGCTGTCGAAAGGCGGCGTGCCGCGCAACGCGCTGTATGCGACCTGCGTGGTGGCCGGGCTGTGCTTCCTGACCTCGATGTTCGGCAACCAGTCGGTTTACCTGTGGCTGCTGAATACCTCGGGCATGACCGGTTTCATCGCCTGGTTGGGCATCGCCATCAGCCACTACCGTTTCCGTCGCGGTTACATGCTGCAGGGGCGCGATCTGAACGACTTGCCATACCGTTCCGGGTTCTTCCCGCTGGGGCCGATCTTCGCCTTCGTGCTGTGCCTGATCATTACCCTGGGCCAGAACTACCAGGCCTTCCTGCAAGACAAGATTGACTGGTACGGCGTGACCGCCACCTACATCGGCATTCCGCTGTTCCTGCTGATTTGGTTCGGTTACAAGCTGTCGCGCGGCACCCGCGTCGTGAAGTACAGCGAAATGGAATTCCCGAAGATGGACGTGAAGTAATCTTCGGTGAGTGACACGCGGCGGGAGCTCCCGCCGCGTGTGGTTTTACTTTTTCCCGCCTTTGGCTTCCGCCAGCGCCTGCTGCGCCGAACTCATCAAATCTTCCACCGTCGCATAATCCTGCGTCAGCGCCAAAATGCCGGCGTTGAGTTGCATGTTCACCTCGCCGAACGCGCCAAAATCGTAGGGCGCTTCCAGCGGCGGCACAATGCGCGCCAGGAACTCGCTTTCCGCGCCGTAGGGCAGATCGTGCACCAGTATCAAAAACAGGCCGCCGGTGTAACGGCAGACGTAGTCGCTGGGGCGGATCAGCGTCTTGAGGCGCTCGCCGACGGTGCGCAGCACGTCGTCGCCGATCTGCACGCCGTGGCTTTGGTAAAGCGCCGCCAGCGGGCCGAATTCAAGAATGAACAGGTGAGAGATTGGCTGTGTCGTACCAGGGCGGCAGATGTTGCGCATCACCGCCTCGCCGCCCGCGCGGTTGAGGAAACCGGTCAGGCGATCGCGGTGGGACGCCTGCTGCTTCTCCCACGCCAGCGTGACGTGCTGTACCCGCTGGCGGTGGTAGCGCGCGATCATGCCATGGGCCAGCACCAGCCACAGCGGCGTGAGATCCGCCAGGACGAACAGGTTTTGCACGCGCGACAGCGGCGCCGCCAGCAGGTAGGGCAGCGTCAGCGCGATCACCTCAAGCAGCGCGAAACGCGGCGCGGCGGCATGGCGCTGCATCAGCCAGCAGGCCAGAGCGGTGATCGTCAGACCGGCGAACAGGATCAGCACAAAGCGGCCCGACAGCATCGCCAGCGCGGCGCTGGCGCCGACCAGCAGCATCCATAGCAACACCGTCACCAGCATGGCGTCCGGCCAGGCGGGTTGGCGCCTCTGCGCCAGCCAGGCGCGCCCGGCGGTCAGCAGCAGCAACAGCAGCAGCAGAACGATACCGACCAGCCGCTGGTTCAGCCAGGCGTACCCCACCAACAGCGCCGCCGGCCCCACGGCATTCAGCCAGGGAGTGAGAGGAGAGGGCGTCAGCGTGAGCCGCAGCTGGCGTTTAAACGGCTCGTCATCGGCGTGCAGCGGGCTGTGCAACAGCCAGTTCAGCAGCGCCGGGCGTTTGGGCGTTACCGCCGGAGATGGACTTCTCATTACAGCCTCGTCAATAAGGCCGCTCTTGCGGCGGCCTGAAGTTTTTTGCACGCTCGGTGCTGTGATTTTGGATTCTATGTGGTTTTTTCGTTATTTGTCAGAGTCTGGTCGGATCAGGAATAACTTTCAGAATAATGAACCTGCTGGCCGCAGCGGGGGTAAACGCGATGGATTGAAGAATGGCGTGGAAAAACAATTTATTACATTTCGATAACGCCGTTTTCACCTATTGATATGATTGATAAGTATTATCGTTTGCTTTATTGTTGACGGCTGCGCGCAGGCTGTCGCCGCGCGGTTTACGGCGGACGCTTTCGCGCCGCTGTCATGATGGTTGTAACAGGTATCTTAACGAATGAGCGTATCCACCGATCCCATGACTGACGCCAAGGGGCAACTCAACGCCGGCGTGATGGGGCGTTATCAGCATATTCTTCGCCATCGCCTGTTGATGATGGGCGTATTGGCACTGGCGATCCTGGGCTCGCTGCTGCTGGATTTCACCATGGGGCCGTCCGGGCTGTCGCTGTCGTCCTTATGGCAAACGCTGCTTGACCCCGCGGCGGCCGATGCCGGCACGCGGGTGATCGTCTGGGACATCCGCTTGCCTTACGCGCTGATGGCGGTGGTGGTGGGGTTTGCGCTCGGCCTGGCCGGGGCGGAAATGCAGACCATCCTGAATAACCCGCTGGCCAGCCCCTTTACCCTCGGCGTGTCTTCCGCCGCGGCCTTTGGCGCCGCGCTGGCGATCGTGCTCGGCATCGGCATTCCGGGCATTCCCGATCAGTGGTTCATCTCCGCCAACGCCTTTATCTTCGCGCTGTTCGCCGCGCTGATGCTCGACGGCATCACGCGCTGGACGCGGGTCGCCACCTCCGGCGTGGTGCTGTTCGGCATCGCGCTGGTGTTTACCTTCAACGCGCTGGTGTCGATGATGCAGTTCATCGCCAGCGAGGACACGCTGCAGGGGCTGGTGTTCTGGACCATGGGCAGCCTGGCGCGCGCCTCGTGGGACAAGCTGGGCATTCTGTTCGGCGTGTTCGCCGTGCTGCTGCCGCTGTCGATGATGAGCTCGTGGAAACTGACCGCGCTGCGCCTGGGTGAAGACCGGGCGGTGAGCTTCGGCATCGACGTGCGCCGTCTGCGGCTGACCACGCTGCTGCGCATCAGCATCCTTTCGGCGCTGGCGGTGGCGTTCGTCGGGCCGATCGGCTTTATCGGCCTGGTGGCGCCGCACATCGCCCGCATGATCTTCGGCGAAGATCACCGTTTCTATCTGCCGGCCAGCGCGCTGATTGGCGCGCTGGTGCTGTCGATGGCCTCGGTGGCGTCGAAAAATTTGGTGCCTGGCGTGATCATTCCGGTGGGCATCGTCACGTCGCTGGTCGGGGTGCCGTTCTTCCTGAGCATTATTCTGCGCCACCGGGGGAACGTATGAGCCAGGGCCTGCGAATAGAACACTTCTCGGCGGGCTACCCGAAGCGCCAGGTGATCGACGATCTCTCGGTGCCGATGCTGCCGCGCGGGCAAATCACCGTGCTGCTGGGGCCGAACGGCAGCGGCAAATCGACGCTGCTGCGCTCGCTGGCCGGGCTGAACCCGGCGCAGGGCAAGCTGTGGCTGGACGACGGCGATCTGATGCAGATGCCGTTCGCCCGTCGGGCGGAGAAAGTGGTGTATTTGCCGCAGTCGCTGCCCGCCGGGGTGCATCTGCACGTGCTGGAGTCGATCATCGTGGCGCAGCGCGCCTCGGGCGGCCGCAGCAACGCCGGCAGCGAAGCGGAAGTGATGGCTTTGCTGGAGCAATTGGGTATCGCCCACCTGGCGCTGAGCTATCTCGATCAGCTGTCCGGCGGCCAGAAACAGCTGGTGGGGTTGGCGCAGTCGCTGATCCGTCAGCCCTCGCTGCTGCTGCTGGATGAGCCGCTGAGCGCGCTCGATCTCAACTATCAATTCCACGTGATGGATTTGGTGCGCCGCGAAACCCGCAAGCGCAACATCGTGACGGTGGTGGTGGTGCACGACATCAACATCGCGCTGCGCCACGGCGACCACGTGCTGATGCTGCAGGATGGCGATCTGATCGCCGACGGCGCGCCGGATCAGGTGATTACGCCGCAGAGCCTGGCGCGGGTCTACGGCGTGCGCGGGCGTATCGAGCGCTGTTCGCAGGGCACGCCGCAGGTGCTGATAGACGGTCTGGTGAACCAGCCGACGATTTAATCCAAGAAAAAGCCCGGCATCGCCGGGCTTTCTTTATCGTGCTGCGTGGTTCAGCGCCTCGCTCACGCGTTCGACGACGTGCTGGGCGGTGACGATGCCGCCGGACAGATACACCTCGGCCGCCGGCAGGTAAACCACCTGGCCTTTTTTCACCGCCGTGGTTTTCTTCAGCGCGGTGCCGGTGAGGATCTTCTGCGGCGCCACCGCGTTCGGCCGCCCGGTCGCGGCGTCTCTGTCGATGACGAACAGCCAGTCCGGATTCAGTTTGGCCACCTGCTCAGGCGTCAGCTTGTTGCCGCGCACGTCTTTTTCGTCGGACTGCAGCGCAGACGCGAAGCCGAGGGCGTCATAGACGAAGCTGAAACGGCTCTTGGGGGCGTAGGCGCTGATCTTGCCGCCGGAGAACAGCACCACCAGCCCGCGCCCGGCCTGAGCGGCCTGCGGTTTGACCGCCGCGATCTGCGCATCCAGCTTATCGACCGCCGCCTGCGCCTGTTGCTGCTTATCGAACAGCTCGCCCAGCTGCAGCGTGCGCTGTTTCAGGCTGCCGAGCTGATCCTGCGGATCGACGGACATGTTCAGCGTCGGCGCCAGCGCGTTCAGCTCGTCATAGGCTTTGGACGCCCGGCCGGCGATCAGGATCAGATCCGGCTTGGCGGCGCGCAGCACGGCCATATCCGGCTTGAACAGTGTGCCGGCATTGAGGTATTTGTCGTCCTGATAGCGCTTCAGGCTATCCGGCAAGTTCTTGCGGTTGCCGGGCAGCGCCAGCGGCTCGACGCCCAGCAGCTGCAGCGTTTCCAACGAGGCGTAATCCAGCACCACGATGCGCTGCGGGTGCTTCTTCACCTCGGTGCTGCCGTTCAGGTGCTGGACGTTGACGGTGGCCGGGGTTGCGGCTACCGGCGTAGCGGTTTTACTGTGGCAACCCGCCAGCGCCATCGTGGCCAGCAGGGCAATCATCAGGGGGGAGCGGCGTAATCTCATGGGGCTTCCTCACGGTGATGGAATGAAAAGGGCGCGCAGCGCGCGCCCGGGGGCATCAGAAGTTATAGGTCATGCCGACGGTGTAACGGCGGCCGTCCAGCGTGGTGTTGTAGTGGTCGTAATCCACGGTCTTGTCGAGGATGTTGTAGACCCCGCCGGTCAGCTGCAGGTTTTTCGCCGCCTGGTAGCTCAGGCCCGCATCGACGAAGGTGTAGGACGGCGTGCTCTTGGCCATCGAGGTGCGGCTCAGGTAGTCAGAGGTGCGGCTGCGGAAGTTAACGCGCGACCACAGGCTGAGGTCCTGCGTGGCGCGCCAGTCCAGCACGGTGTTCAGCATGTGCTTCGGCATCTGGTTGAGCGCCTTGCCCTGGAACTCGCCGCTCTTCTGTTCGGAAGCGGTGTAGGTGTAGTTGGTGTTCCACTTCCAGTCTTTGTTGATCTGCCAGCCGAAGGTGGCTTCTACGCCGCGCATATTGGCTTTGTCGACGTTGACGCGATCGCTGATAAAGTCGTAGGACGTGCCGCCGATGGTGCAATCCGGCGTGTCTTCGCAGCGGCGCACTTCGGTGATCTTGTCTTTAAAGTCGGTGTTGAAGACCGTCACGCCGGCGTTAACGCCTTTCAGGCTATCCCACATCAGGCCGATTTCTTCGCTCAGGCTCTTCTCTGGCTGCAAATCCGGGTTACCGACGATGATGCCTTTACGCACGCCGCCGCCGGTGACCTGCCCCCAGTTAGGAGAGGATTGGCGCAGATCCGGCGATTTGTAACCGGCGGAGACGCCGCCTTTCAGCGTCCACTGTTCGGTCAGGTGCCAGACACCGTACATGCGCGGGGTCCAGTGGCTGCCGAAGTTTTCATCCTGATCCATGCGGATGCCGCTGGTCAGGCTGAAGTCGTTGGTCAGCGCCCATTCGTCTTCAGCGAACAATGCCCAGCTCCAGCGCGTCAGCTTGCTGAGACCTTGAGCCGATTCAAGCTGGTTGCCGCCGTCGCCCAGTTTTTCATAGCGGTATTGGCCGCCGAGGTTCAGCATGTGGGAACCCAGCTCGAACTGGTTCTGGGTGTTGAAGATGGTGTTGTAGGCCTTCATGTTACGGCCCGGGTTACCGGTTTCTTCGCGCTGCACGTAGCTGGTGGAGTTGCCGAAGTCATAATAGCCGTTGTGGGTCAGCGAGTAGTTGGTGCGCGTATACAGGCTTTCGCTGCGGGACGTCGGCGAGCATTTGCCTCTGCTGCAGCGCTCCGCCACCACCGATTTGCCCGGCGTGCTGTTGCGATCTTGCAGCGAACGGCCGATTTCGAAGTCGAATTCGTTTTTCTCGTCCGGCGTCAGGGTGAACACCGCGGTGCCGCTGCGCATGCGCTGTTCGTTGTAACCGTTGACGATTTTATCTTCCGCGCGGCGCGACAGCAGGCCGTTGACCCGCAGGCCGAGCAGCCCTTCAACCAGCGGGCCGGAGGCGTAGGCGTTGGTCTGGAACAGATCGCCGGAATCGCGGTTTTCCTGAATGGTGGCGTCGCCGTGCAGCGAGCCTTTCCACTCGGTGCGGGAGGTCTTGCGAGTGATGACGTTGATCACGCCTCCCATGGCGTCGGAGCCGTACAGCGAAGACATCGGCCCGCGCACCACTTCGATGCGCTCGATGGCTTCCATCGGCGGCAGCCAGCCCTGTTCGATGCCGGCGTTGTCGCTGTTCGGACGGGTGCCGCGGGTGTCGACGCGCTTGCCGTCCACCAGGATCAGGGTGTACTTGGAGGACATGCCGCGGATGCTGATGTCACTGCTGCTGGCGCCGCCGGTGATCACCACGCCCGGCACGTCTTTCAGCGCGTCGGTCACGTCGCGATAGGCCTTGTCTTCGATCTGCTGGCGCGGGATCACCGAGATGGAAGCGGCGGAGTCCTGAATTTTTTGCTGGAAGCCGGAGGCGGTGACGACCATGGTGTCCTGAGTGTCGTCCTGCGGCGCGGCCAGCGCGGCGGTGGCGCTGAGTGAGGCGATCACCAGAGCGGCGAGCTTGCTGTAACGTGGCGTTTCCATGAGGTAAACCTTTCCTGGATTGAAGTGAAAGTAATTAACCAATTGAATTTCTATGAAATTGTTCGTCTTTCGCTGAGAAATGCTTAGCTTCGTCAACGTTGCGTGAGGCTATTGTAAGGATTTTTTTCTGAATGTAAACGCTAATGATAATCCATATCATTTGTATGCTGGTTTTGCTGGCGGGAAAGGTTAACCGGATGAATTAAAGGGAAAAGCGGCGCAGCGGGCGTGCGCCGGGGAGGATCAGCGTTTTTGGATGTAGGTGATGGCCAGCGCCAGCGCCAGCACCAGGCCTTTGATAATGTCCATGGCGTAGTAGGGCACCGACAGCATCACCAGCCCGTTTTGCAGCACGCCGAGGATCACCGCGCCGATCAGAGTGCCGAGCGCATTAGGTTTGCCGGCCCCGGCCAGCGAGAAGCCGATATAGGCCGCCGCCACCGCGTCCATCAGATAGCCGCCGCCGGCGTTGACCTGCGAAGAGCCGATACGTGACGCCAGCAAGATGCCGCCAAGCGCCGCCAGCCAAGAGGAAATGACATAAGCGGTAACCCTGTAACGCACGGTGTGGATGCCCGACAGGCGCGCCGCCTCGGGGTTGCCGCCGATGGCATACATGCGGCGGCCATGCTTGGTCAACGACAGGAACAGCTGCACCGCCACGGTGACCGCCAGCATGATCAGCACGATCACCGGCACCTGGCCGAGGGCGGAAAACACCTCCGGGATCAGGCCTTCCGCCATGTCGCCATTCGGCAGCACCATGTTTTGGGTGATGGATCCGCCGTAGCTGTAGGTCATCGCCACGCCCTGGATCACGAACAGGCTGGCCAGCGTCGCCAGCATATCGGGAATTCTGAACACCACGATCAGCAGGGCGTTGAACAGGCCGACCAGCGTGCACAGCAGCAGCGTCACTACGATGGCGCCTGTGGTGCCGAACCCGTGCCAGACGAACAGCGAAATCACCAGCGCGTTGGCCAGCGAGGCGGTCGAGCCGACCGACAGATCGAAACCGCCAACCGACAGCGAGATAGAAACGCCGATGGCGATCACCGTCACGATGGCGATCGAACGCAGGATATTGATGATGTTGTTGGCATCGAGGAAGTTGTCCGACGCCAGGCCGAACAGGGCGATCAGCGCCGCCACGGTCAGCAGCATGCCCCATTTGTAGAGGAAATCGAACAGCTGTTGGCGCCAGGGCAGCGCAGGCCGCAGGGCTAATTCTTTACTCACGCAGGGGTTCCTCCGGTGGAATAGAGCAATAAGGTTTCTTCGTCGATGTCGGCGGCGTTCAACTCCGCCACGATGCGGCCGTCCCACAGCACGCAGATGCGATCGCACAGGCCAACCAGTTCGGCGAACTCGCCGGAGGCGTAAACCACGCCCTTGCCGGCGCGCGCCAGGCCGTCGATCAGGCTGAACAGCTCCTGCTTGGCCTTGATGTCCACACCCTTGGTCGGTTCATCGAAGATCAGCACTTCGGCGTCGCCGCGCAGCCATTTGCCGATCGCCACTTTTTGTTGATTGCCGCCGGACAGGCGCGCCAGCCGCTGTTGCGGGCCGGAGGCGCGAATGTTCAGGCGTTGCATGATCTCGCGCGCCCAGCGCAGCTCTTGTCGCCGACTGAACAGGCTCCAGCGCGAGAAGCTGTCGTCGGCGCTGACGCTCAGGTTCATCGGGATCGCCTCATCGATGAAAATGCCTTCTTTGCGGCGTTCCTCCGGCACCAGCGCCAATCCTTGTTCGACCGAGAGGTGCGGCGCGCGCGGCGCCCAGGGCTGCCCGCGCAGTTCGCCGCGCTCAAGCTGCACGGCGCTGGCGCCGAACAGCGCTTTGCACAGCTCGGTTTTGCCGGCTCCCGCCAGCCCGGCGATGCCGAGAATTTCGCCTTCATGCAGCCGCAGCGAAACGTCGCGCAGCTTGTGGCGATCGCGCAAGCCTTGCACCTGCAGCAGCGTTCGCTCGGCGTGCGGCGGGCGCGGCGGCGGGAAAATATCGTCCAGCCGATGGCCGAGCATCTTCTCGACGATCTGTTCGCCGCTCAGCCCGCGCATGGCGTCTTCGCTGACGCGACGGCCGTCGCGCAGCACCGTCAGCCGATCGCAAATGTCTCTCAGTTCGTGGATGCGGTGGGAAATAAATACGATGCCGATGCCTTCGGATTGCAGGCGGCGAACCACGTTAAACAGGCGCTCGCTCTCGGCGCGATCGAGCGGGGCGGTCGGTTCGTCGAGCACCAGAAAACGGCAGCGGTGTGACAGCGCGCGCGCCAGCAGCACCTGCTGTTTTTCCGCCAGCGTGCAGTCCGACAGCCGCCTGCGTGGGTTGAGCGGCAGCGCCCATTGCTGCAGCAGCTGCGCGGCGCGGCGGTGCAGTTCCGCCCAGTTCAGCCAGTGGCCCGGTTCGTTCAGCCAGTCCAGCATGATGTTTTCCGCCACCGACAGCGTGGGGATCAGCGCGACGTCGACCTCTTGCTGCACCACGTGAATGCCGTGGCGGCGCGCCTGCAGCGGGGAGTGGATCGCCACCGCCTGGCCGTCGATCAGGATCTCGCCGCGATAATGATCGTGGGCGCCGGAGAGGATCGCCATCAGCGTCGACTTGCCCGCGCCGTTGGCGCCGACCAGCGCGTGGATTGAGCCGCCCTGCAGCGTGAAGTCCACGTCCTGCAGCGCATTGAAGCCGGCGAAGGCGATCGAGATATTGCGCATCTCGAGGCGTGAAGGCGTTGCGGTTGACATAGGGTATTAAGGCCGTTTAGATGTTTAGATGGCTGTTATGCTCTGTTGTAACACAGATTACGCCGTTGGCAACCAACAAAATGGCATAACGGCGGTGGAAAACGCGTTGGCGGGTAGGGGCGCAACCCGCGTCAGGCTGCGCCGGTGCGATAAGCGGTCAGAAGGTGGTGGGGGTGTGTGCGCTGACGATGCGGCAGATGCGCGCCGAGGTATTGCTGAAGCTGTGCGGAATGCCGGTGTTGATGGCGTAACTCTGGCCGGCGGTCAGGCAGTAGCTCTGGCCGTTGATGGTCAGCACGATCTCGCCCTCCAGCAGGGTGCCGATCTCTTCGCCCTGGTGCTTGATCTTTTCACCGGTGGTGGTGCCGGGCTGGTAGGTTTCCAGCATCATCGCCAGGTTACGCGTCGGGCTGCCGTTGTGCACCAGCTTCATCGACACCCCCTGGCTGCCGATCTCAATCAGATCCTCGGCGTCGATCACCACGCGCGGCTCGTCGACGGCTTCCGGTTCGGCAAAGAATTCAGACAGCGACAGGCCATACACCTTCAGCAGCTTTTGCAGCGTGCTGATGGCCGGGCTGACCTTGTCCTGTTCGATGGTGCTGATCGCACTGTGGGTTAACCCGGACAGTTCGGCGACCCGGCGCTGCGACAAACCCAATTGCTGACGGATCTGCGACAGGCGTTTGCCCGGTGCCAAGCTGGCTTCGCTCATAGCGGTACTTCCTTCTGGTAGGGGCGACAGGCAGACATGAATATCGCTATCGGGCGCCTGTCTGGGCGATAACGATGCTGCATGATATCGGTAGTTAGGGCAGGTTTGGAAAATATATTGCCCATGTTCACTCTCGGTGCGTTGGACGAAATAGTTGACGTAAAAATGGCGGCAAGGCCTTTTCGGTCAATATTTTATCAATTTAGCAGCCGGAGGCGAATAATCAAACAGGATTGTAACATTTGCAAACCTATTCTGTTAAGACTATGTTTCATGGTGTGGATGTTATTTTGAGCGCCCGGCAGCGGCGCAGCCTGGCGAGAAATCCAATCATGTGTTGAATCGAACGGCGGACGGGCGCCAACGCGCCTTAAGAGCATAATGGCGGGTGACGTATGCAAACCAATAGCGCAGCAGTTGAAAATTTTGCACAGCATCATGAAGAGAGGCGAAGTAGCGCGTTCCAAAATGAGGTTGCTCATTATTTGGAACGCCATCCCGCCACGCAGTATGTCGATATCCTTCTCACCGATCTCAATGGTTCCTTCCGCGGCAAACGCATACCCGTCTCTGGGTTGAAAAAACTGGAAAAAGGCAGCTACTTCCCCGCGTCGGTGTTCGCTATGGACATCCTCGGCAACGTGGTGGAGGAGACCGGCCTTGGGCAAGAGCTCGGCGAGCCGGACCGCATTTGCCTGCCGGTGCCCGGCTCGCTGACGCCGTCGGCCGCCGATCCGCAGCATATCGGCCAGGTGCTGCTGACCATGCTGGATGAAGATGGCACTCCCTTTGACGTTGAACCCCGCAATGTGTTGAACCGCGTGTGGCAGGCGCTGCGACAGCGCGGCTTGTTCCCGGTGGCAGCGGTAGAGCTGGAGTTTTATCTCATCGATCGGCAGCGCGACGCGGAGGGCGATCTGCAGCCGCCGTGCGCGCCCGGCACCCAGGAGCGCAACACCCAAAGCCAGGTGTACTCCGTCGATAACCTGAACCATTTCGCCGAGGTGCTGAACGACATTGACGCGCTGGCGAAGCTGCAGGGGCTGCCGGCGGACGGCGCGGTGGCGGAGGCGTCGCCGGGGCAGTTCGAGGTCAACCTGCGTCATACCGACGATATCTTGCTGGCCTGCGACCACGCGCTGGCGCTGAAACGGCTGGTGCGGCTGGTGGCCGAGAACCACGACATGCACGCCACCTTTATGGCCAAGCCCTACGAGGATCATGCCGGCAGCGGCATGCACGTGCATGTCAGCATGCAGGACGGCGCGGGCAACAACCTGTTCGCCGACGACGAAGGCGAGGATTCGCCACTGCTGAAACAGGCGCTGGCCGGGATGATCACCCTGATGCCGGCGTCGATGGCGCTGCTGGCGCCGAACGTCAACGCCTACCGGCGTTTCCAGCCTGGGATGTATGTGCCGATCCAGGCCGCCTGGGGCCACAACAACCGCACCGTGGCGCTGCGCATTCCCTGCGGCGAACCGGAGAACCATCGGGTGGAGTATCGCGTGGCCGGCGCCGACGCCAATCCATATCTGGTGATGGCGGCGATCCTGGCCGGCATGCTGTACGGGCTGGACAACGCGCTGCCGCTGCCTGAGCCGGTGACCGGCAACGGGCTGGAGCAGGAGGGGCTGCCGCTGCCGATCCGCCAGAGCGACGCGCTGTACGAGTTTGAACATCAGCACGCGCTGACCCACTATCTGGGCGAGCGTTTCACCCAGGTTTATCACGCCTGCAAGACCGACGAACTGCTGCAGTTCGAGCGGCGGGTGACGGAAACCGAGATTGACTGGATGTTGAAAAATGCCTGAATGGGCGTATAAAGTAAGAGGTATGTGCGGCCGACCGGCCTGCCGGTAGTGGATTAATTCGCCTGCCGGGCCGGTTTTCCGCTCGATCGACAAAAAGAATTTGTATTTGAGGGCTTCCGGATCTTGTCATCCGGAGGCATTCTGGTGCAAAATATCTCAAATGCAGATAGCCGACGTTTTAACGCGTCGGTTATTTTTTTTGCATTAAGTTTTACCAACGTAGCGTTTCATACACCAAGCGAGGCCGGACACCGATCCGGATAGATAAATAGTTTCGTGCACGATCAAACAAAACTTTATGGTCGTGACTCATGAGGATTAGAAAGATGGGGCAATTTTTCACTTTAGCACCGGTGCCCGCCGGTTTCCGCTGTGGCCGCAGCGACTATGGAGCAGCCGAGGTTACCTCGACCCGTTATCCAGCTTACAATCCCCTTCTTTTAGAATTAAGTCGCTCGTTGCGAAGTTTCCCCGCAACCTTAAGTCTTGGCGTGTCCGCCATCCGCAAGGCTCAAGGTAAGGGGGGGCTGAACAATGTCCGATAACACCCTCAACGCCGCTCCGGCTCAGCGCACTCAGCTGCGTAAAACCCTGACTTTGGTTCCGGTAGTGATGATGGGCCTGGCTTATCTGCAGCCAATGACCATCTTCGATACCTTCGGCATCGTATCCGGCCTGACCGATGGTCACGTCGCGACCGCGTACGCCTTCGCTCTGCTGGCGATCCTGTTTACCGCCCTGAGCTACGGCAAACTGGTGAAGAAGTTTCCTTCTGCCGGTTCCGCCTACACTTACGCCCAGAAAGCCATCAGCCCGCACGTCGGCTTTATGGTGGGCTGGTCATCGCTGCTGGACTACCTGTTCATGCCGATGATCAACATTTTGCTGGCCAAGATTTACCTGGAAGCGATCTTCCCGGGCGTTCCGTCCTGGATTTTCGTGGCGGTGCTGGTCGGCTTGATGACGATTTTCAACCTGCGCGGTATCAAGCTGGTGGCTAACCTGAACTCCATCATCGTGGTGGTGCAGGTGGCGATCATGATCGTGTTCCTCGGCCTGGTGATCAACGGCGTTTACCACGGCGAAGGCGCCGGTACGCTGGTCAGCAGCCGCCCATTCTGGTCCGATAACGCTCACGTGGTGCCGATGATTACCGGCGCGACCATCCTGTGCTTCTCGTTCCTGGGCTTCGACGGCATCAGCTCGCTGTCTGAAGAGACCAAAGACGCGGAAAAAGTGATTCCGAAAGCCATCTTCCTGACGGCGCTGATCGGCGGCATCATCTTTATCGTGGTGTCTTACTTCGTGCAGCTGTACTTCCCGGACATCTCGCGCTTCAAGGATCCTGACGCGTCGCAGCCTGAAATCATGCTGTACGTGGCGGGCAAATTCTTCCAGTCGGTGATCCTGGTGTTCTCCTGCGTGACGGTATTGGCGTCAGGCATGGCGGCGCACGCGGGCGTTTCGCGTCTGATGTACGTGATGGGCCGCGACGGCGTGTTCCCGACTCGTTTCTTCGGCTATGTACATCCGAAGTGGCGTACCCCGGCGCTGAACGTGCTGCTGGTTGGCGCCATCGCGCTGTCCGCCGTGTCGTTTGACCTGGTGACCGCGACCGCGCTGATCAACTTCGGTGCGCTGGTGGCCTTCACCTTCGTCAACCTGTCGGTGATCTCGCAGTTCTATATTCGCGACAAGATGAACCGCACCGTGAAAGACACGTTCAACTACCTGATCCTGCCGGTGCTGGGCGCATTGACCGTCGGCGCGTTGTGGATCAACCTGGAAGCCAGCTCGATGACGCTGGGCCTGGTCTGGGCGGCCATCGGTCTGATCTACCTGGCCTTCGTCACCCGCAGCTTCCGTCTGCCGGTGCCGCAAGCGAGCGAAGACGCCGCCTAAGCGCGAGCCGTCTCCTCAGCCACAAAAAAGGCCGCATTCGCGGCCTTTTCCTTTTCTGCTTGCTGCGGGTTTACCCCACCAACTCTTTGCCGTAATCGAACAGCGCTTTCAACAGGGCGGTTTTCTCTTTGTCGCCTTCGTGCAGGTTATACAGCGATTCGAGCTGCAGTAGGTAACTCTGCACGCGCTCCGCGCTCAGCGCTTCCTGGCGGTGCTGCAGCCAGCGGCGCTGTTCGGCATCGTCCAGCGTATTCGGGTAGTTGCGCGCGCGGAAGCGGAACAGCAGCTCTTTCATGCGGCCGTCGCTGAAGGCCAGATCCAGCGCCGGCAGGTTCTGCGGCTTGGTCTGCTGGATAATCCTCATCGCCGCCTTGTCGGCGTCGCTGAAGAAGCCGTCATACAGCCGGGCGTCGACGTCGTCGGAGCCTTTGAACGGCTCGGCTTCGGCGAACAGCGCCACCACTTTCTCGCGCACTTCCGGGTGCTGTTTCAGCAGCTGCAGGTTTTGCAGGCAGGCCTGGCGATCGATGCCCAGCCGCTCGGCGTTCTCCGGCAGCAGGGTTTTGGCCGGCGCCAGCACCGGGCATTTGTTGATGTGCACCAGCTTGATCGGCACCGGCGCCTGATCCGGCGCCAGGTCGTCGCGGCGGGTGTACAGCCGTTCACGCAGCTGCTCGGCGCTCAGCGTCAACAGCGGCGTCATGTCGCCGGCGAGATCGCACATGATCACCGCGTTTTTGTTGTCCGGGTGCCAGGCCAACGGCGACACCCAGCTGGTGTTGCCGCGCGCCGCGCCAAACATGCCGGAGACGTGCACCAGCGGCGTCATTTCGGCGACGTCGATCAGGGCGTTCAGCTTGTGCTTGTTGCGGTGCTGCAACAGGAAATCGAACAGCCGCGGCTGCGCCTGCTTGACCAGCTTGGCCATGGCGATGGTGGCGTAAACGTCCGACATTGCGTCGTGAGCCTGCGTGTGCTCGACGCCGTTGGCGCGCGTGAGATGCTCCAGGCGGAAGCTGGGGAAGCCGTCTTCGTTTTCCGGCCAGACGATGCCGTCCGGGCGCAGGGCGTAGCAGGCGCGCATCACATCCAGCAGATCCCAGCGCGAGTTGCCGTTTTGCCAGCTGTAGGCATAGGGATCGTAGAAGTTGCGATAGAAGATATTGCGGCTCACTTCGTCATCGAAACGGATGTTGTTGTAACCGAGAATGCAGGTGCCGGCCACGCTGAAGGCCTGGTGGATTTGGCGGGTGAATTCGGCTTCGTTAACGCCTTTGGCGCGCGCCACCTGCGGCGTGATACCGGTGATCATCACCGCCTCGGGTTCCGGCAGGTAGTCGTCGGCCGGGGCGCAGTAGATGACCAGCGGCTCTTCGATAATGTTGAAATCCATATCGGTGCGCACGCCGGCAAACTGCGCCGGGCGGTCCAGCGACGGGCTTTTGCCGAAGGTTTCGTAATCGTGAATATAAAATGTGGCCGTTGCCTTGCTGCTCAAAATCGCGTCTCTTCAGTGGCGGATACAATATGCTCCTATTGTAACGGCGTAGGGAGCGATGCCAAGTGACGGTTAGCGAAATGCGCGCAATTACGCACGGCGATAGTAATCCAGCCGTTGATGAAAGTAGGGGAGCAGGTGGTCGGGGATCTGTCGTTCCGTTTCCGCCTGGGTCGAGGCGATGCCGTAGCGCTCATTGTAGATCACGCTGATGGCCAGCAAATCGGTTTCTATTTTTTCGCGTTGTGCCTGCGGTAAGCTATCCAGCTTTCGAGCCATCGTTATCTCCCTGTTAACCTTAGGGCATAATAGGATCGTTAGCGGGTCTTGTCCCTACCCATTCCGGGGGGCGCTTGATGCCTGTGAGCTGGGTTGCGTGCAAGGGGGCTGGCTGTGGCGAGCGGCGAGCTCGCTCTCCGGGTGGTGAGCCTGGAAGCGATCCGCCCGGTTATACAGCGAACAGGCGCCGCTTATCACCGCCCCCCAAAACAGGGCGCACAGCAGCAAAACCCCCAACCAGATTTTTTGGTTATAGGTCATAAGTCCTCCACGGACGATAAGAGAAATAACATTGACCGCTAAATTAAATCAGGTGCTACATCAATGGTATTTAAACGGCAGAGATTAATCATAAAATAGATGAGATTCTTTTGTTACTAAATCCACGTTGGATGTATCAAAAGATTCCTTAAGATAATATTAAGAGAAGTGATTTCTAGCGCCGTAATTCTATTTAATATTTGTTTAAATACCCGCAGATACAATCTCCCACATTCAATACCAATGTGGATGAAAATTATGAAAACGCTACTGTTGACCGGCGCTACCGGCTTTTTGGGTGGTGCGGTTCTCGAGAAATTATTGATTGAAAATCAGTCTGTTAATTATCTTTTACTGGTGCGCGCCGACGATGCGCAACAAGGGCTGGCCCGTATTCGCGCGAATATGGAAAAGTTTAATATCGACGCGAACCTGCTGTCTAAAATTACGATAGAAAATATATTGTTGGGCGACCTTTCCGAGCCGGCCGACTTTTTAACTGACGCACGTATTAACAAAGTCACGCACGTTATTAACTGCGCGGCCGTTGCTTCATTTGGTAATAACCCGCTCATTTGGAAGGTAAACGTAGAAGGCACTCTGGTCTTTGCCGAAAGAATGGCGCAGGTGCCGGGATTAAAACGTTTCCTGCACGTTGGTACCGCCATGTCCTGTTCGCCGGAGCCGGGTTCGCTGGTGGCGGAGAGCGGCGAGTTTGAGGAAGACGCCGAGCATCTGGTGGAATACACCCGTTCCAAATCCACCATCGAACAGCTGATGCGCCAGCGCTGCCCGCAACTGCCGCTGACCATCGCTCGTCCGTCGATCGTGGTGGGCCACACCCGCCTGGGCTGCCAGCCTTCCAGCAGCATTTTCTGGGTGTTCGGCATGGCGCTGATGCTGCGCAAATTCATGTGCTCGCTGCAGGACAATATCGACGTGATCCCGGCGGACTACTGCGCGGATGCGCTGGTGATGCTGATGAACAGCGAAACGCTGGAGAACGACGTTTATCACATCTCCGCCGGTGAGGAGAGCAGCGTCAGCTTTGCCGAAATCGACCGCGCCATGGCGGCGGCGCTGGAAAAGGCGCCGGTGGGCGATGAGTATGCGCAGGTGACCTATGACGCGCTGGTGAAAATGCGCCGCCAGCTGAAAGACATTTTCGGCCCGTGCAACGAGCGGCTGATGCTCAAGGCGATGCGCCTGTACGGATCGTTCGCCATGCTCAACGTGCGTTTCAGCAACGAAAAGATCCTCAAGCTGGGCATGCCGAAGCCGCCGCGCTTTACCGACTATATCGCCGGCTGCGTGCAGTCGACCCGCGGGCTGTCTATCCAGCAGCAGATGGTGGTGGACTTCAAATAACCGCCGGGCGCACCGTGCGCCCGAGGTTGCTCCGCTACCAGGACGAAGAGGACCAGAAGACGCGGCCGAGCACCACCAGTTGCTCCTTGCGCTGCTGATAGCTGAGATGCTCGTCCTGGTACTCTTCCCGGTTGAGGGAGCGGATGACGACGCCGCCGTCCGGCTGCTCGATCAGCACCTTCACCCGCAGCAAATTGCCGTGGCGGATGGCGTAGGTCTTGCCTTCGCGGATGCGCGTATCGTCGGTGTTGATGCCGACCACGTCGCCGTCCTGCAGACGCGGTTCCATGCTGGAGCCGGAGATGCGGATAATGCGCGCGGCGTTGACCGCCACCCCCATCTTGTGCAGATAGTAACGGCGGAAGATCAGCGAAAACTCCTCGCGATCGACGATTTCGTAGCAGCCGTCGCCGGCGGAAAAATCGATATCCAGCAGCGGGATCTCCACAAACTCTTCCTTGTCTTGTTCGGTATCTTCCCATACCACCGGTTTCAAACGGGCGGGCTGGAAGTCCGACTCCGCTGCCACGTTGTCAAACGGGCGTACCAGCTGCTTTTCGTGAAACACGTCGAACCAGCCCTTGGGCAAATTCAGCCTGGCCTCGATCCGCCTGGCCAGATTGTCGCCAAGATTGCGGGAGGATTTTTCCCCGATGATTTGGCTCAGCGTCGGCGCGGAAGACTCAACCAGCGTGGCGAATTCATTCTGGTTGACGCCTTGCCGGGCGTAGCGGGCCATCAATTCGCGCAGATTGTTGCGCCTGATTTCTTTAGTTTCCATCGTGCCATGATCGCACTCTTTAGCAAAAAGGTAAATAACGGTTTTGCTAAAAAACGCTTGCGCATAATTTAGCAATTAGCTAAAACAAAAAGGGTGAGCCAAAGGTTCACCTGTGCGGGGCGGCCTGTCATGATGAGGGGCCGCTCAGTGAAATCAAGCGAGAGAGGGACTTTACGATGTACAAGATTGATTACAATAGCTACCGATCGGTCGCCAGCTTCGGCCACCGCGTGCGTTTTCTGGTGCTGCACTACACGGCGCAAAACTTCGCCGACTCGGTGAAGTCGTTGACCGGAAAATCGGTCAGCGCACACTATCTGGTGCCGGATCCGACCGAAGCCACCTATCAGGCCGCCGGCTTCAGCGGCGTGCGCATTTTCAACCTGGTGGATGAGAACGAGCGAGCCTGGCATGCCGGCGCCAGCCAGTGGGGCACCCGCAGCAATATCAACGACACCTCGATTGGCATCGAGATTGTCAACCTTGCGAGCGGCGACGGTGGAAACATCACCTTCCCGCCGTTCAATCCGCAGCAGATCGAGGCGGTCACCCAGCTGGCGCAGAACATCCTGCAGCGTTATCCGGACATCTCGCCGGTGAACGTGGTGGCGCACTCCGACATCGCGCCGGGCCGCAAGAGCGATCCGGGCCCGCAGTTCCCGTGGCAGCAGCTGTATCAGGCCGGCGTCGGCGCCTGGTATGACGAAGCGACCAAGCAGCAGCGCCAGCAGGAATACTGCCGCCAGGGGCTGCCGGCGCAGGCCGAGCTGCTGAAACTGTTCGCCCAATACGGCTACGATACCTCGGCGGCGAACACCGCAGAAGGCTATCGTCAGCTGGTGCGCGCGTTCCAGCTGCACTTCCGCCAGCAGAAGTATGACGGCGTGATGGATGTCGAAACCGCCGCCGCTCTGCGCGCGTTGGTCGACAAGTACGCCGCCTGAGCCTGACCGCGAATGGGGGACGCCTCATTCGCCTTTTCCTTGCCGGGCTTCCTCCGCTAAAATAGCGGCCTGGCTGGTCTTTATCGGAGGCATCGTGCGCCTCGATCGAAAAATCTCTTCCCTTGAATTGCTGACCTATCGGCACTATCGCATCGTTCACGGCGTGCGCATTGGGTTGGCGTTTATCCTGACCTTTCTGCTGATCCGCTTGCTGGCGGTGCCTGAAGGCACCTGGCCGCTGATCACCCTGGTGGTGGTGATGGGGCCGATCTCATTTTGGGGCAACGTGCTGCAGCGGGCGCTGCAACGCATTGCCGGCACGGTGTTCGGCGCCGCTTCCGGCCTGATTGCTCTGTATCTGGAACTCTATT
Organism: Serratia sp. CY27727; assembly: GCF_052169275.1. NCBI lineage: Bacteria > Pseudomonadati > Pseudomonadota > Gammaproteobacteria > Enterobacterales > Yersiniaceae > Serratia > Serratia sp. CY27727. The sequence continues at coordinate 317,305 of NZ_JBJNLB010000002.1, forward strand.
CGCTGCCGCTGATGCTGGCCTGGTGCGGCGTGGTGATGTTCGTCTGCGGTTACCTGACGCTCGGCAAGCGGCCGTATATGGCGCTGCTGGTGGGGATCACGCTGGCGGTGGTGTGCGGCGCGGGCGCCGGCGACATGCACACCGCGCTGTGGCGCAGCGGCGACGTGATCTTCGGCTCGCTGCTGGCGCTGCTGTTCACCAGCATCTACCCACAGCGCGCCTATATTCTGTGGCGCATGCAAATGGCGGACTGCCTGCAAACCGCCGCCCGCATCTACGGCGCGTATTTTTCGCCGAACGTTATCGAGCGGCCGCGGCTGGAGCCGCAGCTCAAGGATCTGTTGAATCAGGTGGTGAAGCTGCGCAGCCTGATCGTGCCCGCCAGTAAGGAAACCCGCATCCCCAAAGCGGTGTTCGAGGCGGTGCAAACCCTCAGCCGCAATCTGGTGTGCACGCTGGAGCTGATGGCCGACGCCTACTGGGCCTCGCGTGAAACGCACTTCATCATGTTGAACGCCCGCACGCTGCGCAGCACCCAGCTGCTGACGCTGAGCTCGCTGGAATCGCTGGCGGTGCTGATGCGCGAAGGGCCGCAGGAACAGCGGCAGGCGGCGGCGGGGCAGCTGGCGGAGATTGCCGGCGAGCTGAAAACGCTGATGCAGGAGGTGAGCCTCGGCCAGCACGGCGAAGCGCCGATTTACGGCTATGTCTGGCTCAGCATGGAGCTTGCGCAGCAGTTGGAAGAGCTGGGGGATCTGCTCCTGGTCTGCACCGCCGCCGGGCGCGAATAAGGGGTCAGATCATGAAGGCGGCGCTTTGGGTTTTGGCCGCCGGGGCAAAGTGGGTAAGATAAGGCAATCACTGTTGTGCCGGACCGCCACAAACCTGTATCTTGGTGCCATGTGGCCGTAAGCAAATGAATCTGTGTATTACTAAAGCAAGGGTATAAAGATGGATAATGCAAATAAGCCGAGTTTCCAGGACGTGCTGGAGTTTGTGCGTATGTTCCGCCGCAAAAACAAACTGCAACGCGAGATCGTCGACAACGAAAAGAAAATTCGTGATAACCAGAAGCGCGTGCTGCTGCTCGACAACCTGAGTGAGTACATCAAGCCCGGCATGAGCATTGAAGACATTCAGGGCATCATCGCCAACATGCGCAGCGACTACGAAGATCGCGTTGATGACTACATCATCAAAAATGCCGATCTGTCCAAAGAACGCCGCGAGCTGTCCAAAAAGCTGAAAGCGATGGGCGAAGTGAAGTAACCCGCTTTAGCGGGCCGGGCGTCCTGCCTGGCCCGCATCCTTATCCCGCCTGATTTTCCGTTCTTGCCGACGCTGCCGTTTCCGTTGGGGCGTTCCCCGGCGGCCGAAGGCGCCTCCCCATCCTGCAGGATCTGCAGGTGACCGCCGGGGAACGCTTGTTACTGCTCCGCACCGTACATGTCGAAGTCGAAATACTTGTCGTTGATTTTCTTGTAAGTGCCGTTGGCGCGGATCGCCTGCAGCGCGGTGTTGAAGGCGTTCAGCAGCGCGGTATCCTCTTTGCGCACTCCGATGCCGTCGCCGACGCCGAAGTATTTGCTGTCGTTCAGTTCGGCGCCGATAAAGGCGAAATCTTTGCCGCCGGGCGTTTTGAAGAACTCGCTGGCGCTGACGCTGGCCAGCAGCGACGCATCCAGCCGGCCGTTGGCCAGATCTTCGTTCACCTCCTGCTGGCTTTGGTAGGCGACCACGTTAACGCCGGCTGGGCGCCACAGCGCGTTGGCATAGGCCTCCTGGCTGGAGCCTTGCTGCACGCCGACCGATTTGCCCTTCAGCGAGGCGGCGGTAGGCTGCAGGTTGCTGCCCTTATGCGCCACCAGCCGCGCCGGGGCGTTGGAGACTTTGCTGGAGAAGGCGATCTGCTGCTGGCGCTGCGGTGTGATGGTCATCGACGAGGCGATGGCATCAAATTTCTTCGCCTGCAGGCCGGGGATCATGCCGTCCCAGCTGCTTTCCACCCACACGCATTTGGCCTGCATCTGGTCGCACAGCGCCTGGGCGATATCGACGCCAAAGCCGGTCAGCTTGCCCTGCGGGTTTTTATATTCCAGCGGCGGAAAGGTGGGATCGATGCCCAGCTTGATCACCTTGCCGCTGAATTCGCCGCTCAGCGCGGGAAAGCTCGCGGCCAGCGGCAGCAGCAACAACAGCCCTTTGATGGTTTTCATGTCATTTCCTCAGCGTTGGCGATTAAACAGTGGGGCGAGCCAAAAAGCGCTCGACCAATTTGACCCAGTAGGTGGCGCCTATCGACAGGTTGTCGTCATTGAAGTCATAGCCGGGGTTGTGCAGGGAATTGCCCGGCGTGGCGGGGCCGTTGCCGATCGAAATGTAGCTGCCTGGGCACTTCTCCAGCATAAAGGCGAAATCTTCGCTGGCGGTAAACGGCCGCAGCGTGGGGATAACCTGGCTCTCTCCGGCCCAGTCCAGCGCCACCGCGCGCGCCAGCTCGGTTTCTGCCGGGTGGTTCACCAGCACCGGGTAGCCGTGCCGGTAGTCGATCTCCGCGCGGGCGCCGAAGCTGGCGGCCTGCGCCGTGACCAGCTCGGTGATGCGCTGTTCCAGCTGCGCGCGCACCACCGCCGTCAGCGCGCGCACGCTGAGCGTCAGGGTGGCGGTCGCCGGGATTACGTTGGCGGCCTGGCCGGCCTGCATCGCTCCCACGGTGACGATCGCCGTTTCCTGCGGATCGATATTGCGCGCCACGATGGTTTGCAGGCTCATGACGATGGCCGCGCAGGCCACCACCGGATCGACGGTGCTCTGCGGCACCGCGCCGTGGCCGCCGTGGCCGTGCAGGGTGATGTGCACCGTATCGGCCGAGCACATCAAGGAGCCGCTGGCGAAGCCCAGGTGGCCGGTGGGGAAGCCGGGCACGTTGTGCATGGCGAACACCGCGTCGCAGGGGAAGCGCTCAAACAGGCCGTCTTCAATCATCACTCTGGCGCCGCCGCCGCCTTCTTCCGCCGGCTGAAAGATCAGGTGCAGCGTGCCGCTGAAGTTGGGCTGCCGCGCCAGACAGCGCGCCGCCGCCAGCAGCATGGCGGTGTGCCCGTCGTGGCCACAGGCGTGCATCACCCCGGCATGGGTGCTGGCATGCGGCAAGCCGGTGGTTTCGGCGATCGGCAGGGCGTCCATGTCGGCGCGGATGCCGAGCGATTTTCCCGGCCCGCGCTGCAATGTGGCGACAACGCCGGTTTGTCCTACGCCGCGCGTGACGCGGTAACCCCACTCCTCCAGACGCTGCGCCACCAGATCCGACGTCGCGAACTCCTGGAAGCCCAGCTCCGGGTGGGCGTGAATGTGGCGGCGAAGCGCGACCATCTCATCATGAACGGCGGCGATCTCAGGCAGTACGAGTGAAGGGCTCATCACGGTCTCCGGCAAAGGGTCCCGGCCAACGGGCGGGGAATGGGGCAGAGGGGTAGGCATCGAGACTAGCAAACTCCGTTTTTGCCGGGTAGCCGCCGTTCGGTTATGCTGACAACCTATGATTGTCAGGAGGTGAACATGAAACTGCACCAACTGCAGGCGCTGGTGGCCAGCGCCGACAGCGGCAGCATTCGCGCGGCGGCGCGGCATCTGGGGCTGTCGCAGGCGGCGGTGACCCGCGCGCTGCGCGAACTGGAGCAGGAACAGGCGCTGCCGCTGCTGATCCGCACCCCGACCGGGCTGGGCTTTACCCCCTACGGCAAAACCTTGCTGGCGCACGCCCGGCTGGTGCTGAACCAGCTGGAGCAGGCGCAGGGCGAAATGGCGGCGCTGCGCGGGCGCACGGCGGATCTGGTCAAGGCGGCGTTCACCCCCTGGCTGATGCTGACGGTGCTGCCGTCGGCGGTGATGGCGTTTCGCAGCAAGATGCCGGCGGTGCGGCTGGAACTGTCGGAAAGCCTGATGGCCAACGCCCAGTCGCAGCTGCGCGAGGGCACGATGGATTTCGCCATCACGCCGCTGCCGGCGTCGTCGGCGCCGCAGGAGTTCCACTGCGAGCCGCTGCTGGAGTATGAAACGGCGTACATGGTGCGGCGCGGCCACCCGCTGGCGCACAGCACCTCGCTGCATCAGCTGCTGGAACAGGATTGGGTGATGAGCTATACCCCGGAAAGTTTCGATGCGCTGTTCGACGAGGTGTTTCTCCGCCACGGCGTGCGCCTGCCGCGCCAGCGCATTATCCAGGCGCATTCGTTCGGCATGCTGCAGGCTCTGGTGGAGTTCGCCGAAATGTGCACCTGGTGCCCGCGGCCGATTGCCGCGCTGCCGCAGTTCGCCTCTCGCCTGCAGCCGCTGGCGCTGCGGGAGAGCTGCCGGCCGGTGCAGCTGAATATCGTCACTCGGCGCAACAGCATTCTAAGCGCCGCCGCCCATGCGCTTATCGACACGCTGGTGCGCACCCTGCGCCAGCAGGCGCGATCGTCGCGGCCGGAAGATCGTCAGATCTACGATCGCGTGCGCCTGCTGATTTAGCGGATCCCCTCGGATCGCCGATCCCGTAAATGGGATCGCGATCCGCATTTGTAGCATTTTTAGCCGCAATGTTAACGATATGTGATTTTGCTCAAATAATTATTTTTGCAGCTTTGGTTATATGTCACTCTATGTTCACGTTGTCATTTTGAGTTTTTCTGGGTGTTTGATGATTAATCTATTGAAATTTATCACTTTATAACGTTTGTTGTTTTTTGTTGGATAAAAATGACAACGTCAACATTAAGAAAATTCAAGCGTTTAATGAGTGTATTGGAGGAAGAGATGAGCCAGTTGCCGGAAAAAATGCGTGCGGTCGTTTGCCACGGCCCGCAGGACTATCGTTTCGAACAGGTGCCCACGCCGTTGCCGAAGGCGCGCGAGCTGGTGATCAAGGTGGAAGGTTGTGGCATCTGCGCCGGCGACTGCAAGTGCAAGAACGGCGCGCAGATGTTTTGGGGGGAGAACCCGTGGGTCAAACCGCCGGTGGTGCCGGGGCACGAGTTCTACGGCCGCATCGCCGCGCTGGGCGAGGGCGCGGAAGGCAAATACCAGCTCGGCGAGCGGGTGATCGCCGAGCAGATCGTGCCGTGCTGGGAGTGCCGCTACTGCAAATCCGGCAGTTACTGGATGTGTGAGACGCATAACATTTACGGTTTCCAAAAAGACGTGGCGGAGGGCGGCATGGCCGAGTACATGCGCTTTTCCGAGAACGCCATCGTGCACAAGATCCCGGAAAGCCTGAGCCATGAAGACGCGGTATTGATTGAGCCGATGGCCTGCGCCATTCACACCGTGGCGCGCGGCGACATCCAGCTGGACGACGTGGTGGTGCTGGCCGGCGCCGGGCCGCTCGGGCTGTGCATGGTGCAGGTGGCGCGCCTGAAGACGCCGAAGAAACTGATCGTGATCGACGCCATCGACGAGCGGCTGGCGCTGGCGAAAGAATTTGGCGCCGACGTGGTGATCAACCCGCTGAAGGAAGACGCCGACCAGATCGTCAAATCACTGACCGGCGGCTACGGTTGCGACGTGTATATCGAGGCCACCGGCGCGCCGATCGGCGTCACCCAGGGGCTGCAGATGATCCGCAAGCTGGGCCGCTTCGTGGAGTTCAGCGTGTTCGGCAAGGAAACCACCGTCGATTGGTCCATCATCGGCGATCGCAAGGAGCTGGACATCCGCGGCGCGCACCTGGCGCCCTACAGCTACGAAATCGCCATCGATCTGTTCGAGCGCGGGCTGGTGACTTCCAATGGCGTGGTTACCCACAGCTATTCATTGAACGACTGGGACGAAGCCTTCGCCCTGGCGGACTCGACCGATTCCATCAAGGTGATCCTGGTTCCCTGACCCTCCCGCTGTACCGCTGTTGCAGTCACGATCGCCGGCCCGCTCGCAATGGGGGGCCGGCCGGTCGGCCAAACGTAAAGACATGCTGTTGCTCTGATAACCACAACAAGAAGCTTCCCTACAGGAGAATTGGCTATGTTTTCATTATTCAAAAAGACCTTACCTTTTATCGTCGCCGGTGGAATGTTAGCGGCCAGCCATGGGGCGCTGGCCAAGCAAATCACTATCGGTATGTCGTTCCAGGAAATGAACAACGACTACTTCGTCACCATGAAGCAGGCGCTGGATCAGGCGGCGGCGGATATCGGCGCCAAGGTGTACGTGGCCGATGCGCGCCATGACGTCGCCAAACAGATCGGCGACGTGGAAGACATGCTGCAGAAGAAGGTGGATATCCTGCTGATCAACCCGACCGATTCGGTGGGGGTACAGTCGGCGGTGATCTCCGCCCACAAGGCCGGCGCGGTGGTGGTGGCGATCGACGCCCAGGCGGAAGGGCCGCTCGATTCGTTCGTCGGCTCGGAAAACTACGACGCCGGCTTCCAGGCGGGCGAGTACCTGGCGAAAGCGCTGGGCGGCAAAGGCAAGGTGGCGATCCTCGACGGCATCCCGGTGGTGCCGATCCTGGAGCGCGTGCGCGGTTTTGAAGCGGCGATGAAGAAATACCCCGACATCAAGATCGTCACCAAGCAAAACGGCAAGCAGGAACGCGACACTGCGCTGACCGTGACCGAAAACATGCTGCAGTCGGCGCCGGATCTGGCGGGCATCTTCAGCGTCAACGACGTCGGCGCGCTCGGCGCCCTGGCGGCGATTGAAAGCAACGGCGCCAAGGTCAAGCTGGTGAGCGTCGACGGCCAGCCGGAAGCCATCAAAGAGATCCTCAAGCCGAACTCGCCGTTCATCGCCACCTCGGCGCAGTTCCCGCGCGACCAGCTGCGTATCGCGCTCGGCATTGCGCTGGCCCGCTACTGGGGCGCCACGGTGCCGAAAACCGTGCCGGTCAAAGTGAAGCTGATCGACCGCAGCAATGCGGCCGGCTTTAGCTGGTAACAGCGGCCAGGTTCGCCCCGCTGCGGCGGGGCGTTCGGCGTGGAGGGCTATGCGGTGACACCTTTACTGGAACTGAAACGAATAAAAAAGAGCTTTCCCGGCGTGAAGGCGCTGGACGGCATCGATCTGGCCATTCAACGCGGCGAGGTGCACGCCCTGCTGGGCGAAAACGGCGCCGGCAAATCGACGCTGGTGAAAATCATGTGCGGCATCTATCAGCCGGATGAGGGCGATATTTTTATCGACGGCGAGCAGCGCCGCTTTAACAACTATCGCCAGGCGATCGAGGCCGGCGTCGGCATTATTTTTCAGGAATTCTCGTTGATTCCCTACATGAGCGCCATCGACAACATCTTCCTCAACCGGGAGATCAGGAACCGCTGGGGCCTGCTGGATCGGCGGGCGATGCGGCGCAAGGCCGAGGCCATTTTCAAACGGTTGACGGTGGCTATCGATCTCGATTGCCCGGTAGAGCAACTGAGCGTGGCGCAGCAGCAGTTCGTTGAGATCGCCAAGGCGCTGTCGCTGGAGGCGCGGGTGCTGGTGCTGGATGAGCCGACTGCCACGCTGACGCCGGGCGAGGCCGAACACCTGTTCAGCGTGATGAACGATCTGCGGCTGCTGGGCGTCGGCATGGTGTTTATCTCGCACCACCTGGACGAGATCTTCACCATCTGCGATCGCATCACCGTGCTGCGCGACGGCGCCTACATCGAAACGCTGGCTACCGGCGACACCAACGTGGAAGAGCTGGTGCGGCTGATGGTCGGGCGCAAAATCGAGAACGCTTTCCCGGTGAAACAGCACCCGGTCGATACCGCGACGGTGCTGCTGGAGGCGGAGATCCAGCGCGAGAAGCACGGCGCGACCGACCGCTTCCACCTGCACAAGGGCGAGATCCTCGGCTTCGCCGGGCTGGTGGGCTCCGGGCGCACCGAGACCGTCTCGGCGCTGATCGGCGCCAGCCGCTGCCACCGCAAACGCGTCAGCCTCGGCGGCCAACCGGCGGCGCTGCGCTCCCCGGCGCAGGCGCTGGCGCAGGGCATCGGCCTGCTGCCGGAGAGCCGCAAAACCGAGGGCCTGGTGCTGCCGTTCTCGGTGGCGCAGAACATCACCCTCAACCGGCACCACCGGCGCGGCAAGATCTTCGTCAGCGCCCGCCAGGATCGCGACGTGGTGCAGCGGCTGATCCGCGCCGTGGGCGTGAAAACCCCGGACGCCGAGACCGCCGTCAGCACCCTGAGCGGCGGCAACCAGCAGAAGGTGGTGATCGCCCGCTGGCTCAACAACGACTGCAACATCCTGATCTTCGACGAGCCGACGCGCGGCATCGACGTGGGCGCCAAGGCCGAGATCTACCAGCTGATGCAGCAACTGACCCAGCAGGGCATCTCCATCATCATGATTTCCTCCGAACTGCCGGAGATCATCGGCGTGTGTGACCGCGTGCTGGTGTTTCGCGGCGGCCACATCGTCGCCGAGCTGACCGGCGACGACATCGAATCCAACCACATCATGCTTCACGCGACCGGGAGTGCCTTATGATCGGAATTGAACAACCCGCCGTGGCGCGCCGCGCCGCCGGCCCCAGCTTCGGCAAGCGCTGGGAAAAACTGCTGCATCACCCGGCGGTCTTGCCGTTTATCGGCTTCGTGATCTTGTTCGTATTGATGAGCCTGCTGAACGACAGCTTCCTCAGCGTCAACAACCTGACCAACGTGGCGCGCCAGGTGTCGATCAATGCCATCATCGCGGTGGGCATGACCTGCGCCATCCTGACCGGCGGCATCGATCTTTCGGTGGGGCCGGTGATGGCGCTGGCCGGCTCGGTCGCCGCCGGGCTGATGCTGGCGGCGGTGCCCATTCCGCTGGCGATGGTGGCGGCGCTGGCGGTCGGCGCGCTGTTCGGCCTGGCCAACGGCGCCTGCATCGCCTACCTGCGCATGCCGCCGATCATCGTCACCCTGGCGTCGATGGGCATCGCCCGCGGCCTGGCGCTGCTCTATACCGGCGGCTACCCGATCTCCGGCCTGCCCGACGTGTTCTCCTTCTTCGGCCGCGGCACGGTGCTGGGCATCCAGGTGCCGATCCTGATCATGCTCGGCGTGTACGTGCTGGCCTGGCTGATGCTCAACCAACTGCCGTTCGGCCGCTACGTCTATGCGATGGGCGGCAACGAAGAGGCGGCGCGGCTGAGCGGCATCCGCGTGCCGCGCTACAAGATGCTGGTGTACGTGATCAGCGGCCTGACCGCCGCGCTGGCCGGGCTGGTGCTGACCTCGCGTCTGATGAGCGGGCAGCCCAACGCCGGCGAAGGCTTCGAGCTGGACGCCATCGCCGCGGTGGTGCTGGGCGGGGCGGCGATCTCCGGCGGGCGCGGCGCCATCGTCGGCACGCTGGTGGGGGCGATGATGCTCGGGGTGCTCAACAACGGCCTCAATCTGATGAACGTGTCGCCGTATATCCAGAACGTGGTGAAGGGTGGCATCATCCTGGCCGCCATCTACCTCAGCTCCGTGCGGCGCAAATAGGAGGCGCGATGGCAGTCTTTCTTGGCATAGACGTCGGCGGCACGGTGATCAAGGCCGGGCTGTACCGGGCAAGCGGCGAAGAGCTGGCGATCGCCGAGCGCGACGGCGCGGCGATTGCCGCCCAGCCGGGCTTCAGCGAACGCAATATGGACGCGCTGTGGGATGACGTTTGCGCAGCGATCCGCCAGACGCTGCACGCGGCGGGGCTGGATGCCGGGCAGGTGCGCGGCGTCAGCTTCTCTGCGCACGGCAAAGGGCTTTACGCCATCGATCGCCACGGCAAACCGGTCGGCAACGGCATCCTCTCTTCGGACAACCGCGCGGCGGCCACGGTGGCTGAGCTGCGCCGCGCCGGCGTGGACGCGCAGACCTACCCGCGCAGCCTGCAGCCGCTGTGGCCCAGCCACCCGGCGCTGCTGCTGCGCTGGCTGAAGCAGCGGCAACCGGCGCAGTACGCCGCCGTCGATCGCATCCTGATGGCACACGACTACCTGCGCTTTCGCCTCACCGGCGAGGCGGCGGCCGAGGTGACCAACATCTCCGGCAGCAATCTGTTTAACCAGCGCAGCGGCGCTTACGATCCGATGCTGATGGCGGCCTTCGGCATCGAAGAGGCGCAGGAGAAGACCGCGCCGGTGATCGGCTCGGCGCAGCTGGCCGGGCGGGTGACGGTCGCGGCGGCGGCGCAGTGCGGCCTGCGAACGGGCACCGCGGTGTACGGCGGCCTGTTCGACGTGGTGGGCGCGGCGCTCAGCTCCGGCGTGGCGGACGACCGCACGCTCAGCGCGGTGGCGGGCACCTGGTCGATCGCCACCTGCGTGACCGAGCGCATCATTCCCGCCGATTATCCCTACGCCTGGGGGCGCTACTGCATCGACGGCCGCTATTTCGTGCACGAAGGCAGCCCGACCTCGGCCGGCAACCTGGCCTGGTTCCTGCGCCAGTTCTGCGCCGACGACCGGCAGCGCTACGCCCAGTTCAACGCCTGGGTGGCCGAGCGCCGCGAGCAGCCCAGCGGGCTGCTGTTCCTGCCGTATCTGTACGGCTCCAACCTCGGCGGCAACACGCCGGGCGGGCTGATCGGCCTGAGCGCCCACCACGAGATGGCGGACGTAGTGCAGGCGATCTACCAGGGCATCGTGTTCTCGCACCTGATCCATCAGGAGCGCATGGTGCAGCTGAACCCGCGCATCGAGCGGGTACGCATGACCGGCGGGCCGACGCAGTCCGAGGTGTGGATGCAGATGTACGCCGACGCCGGCAACCTGCCGCTTGAGGTGGTGGAAACCCGCCAAAGCGGCTGCCGCGCCGCCGCCCTGTGCGCCGCCGTCGGCGCCGGGGAGTACGCCGGGTTCGCCGAAGCGATCGCCGCCGCGCCGCCCAAGCTGCGCTGTTATTATCCCGTGACCGCCGCCCATCGGCGCCTGCGCGCCCAGCAGGCGCGCTATCTGGCGGTCGCTCAGGCTTTGAGTGAGGTGACTGATGCAAACGACTAACGCCGCCTGTCTGGGGCTGTATGAAAAAGCGCTGCCCGCCGATCTGAGTTGGCCGCAGCGGCTGGCCACCGCCGCCGAGCTGGGCTTTGAATTTGTGGAGATGTCGATCGACGAACAGCCAGCGCGCCAGCAGCGGCTGGACTGGGATCGCCGCCAGCGGCTGGCGTTTATCCAGGCGCGGCTCGACAGCGGGGTGACGGTGCCGAGCCTGTGCCTGTCGGCGCACCGGCGCGATCCGTTCGGCAGCCATGACGCTGCCACCCGCGAGCGGGCGCGGGTGCTGATGAGCAAGGCGCTGGAACTGGCGACGGATCTCGGCATCCGCAACATCCAGCTGGCGGGCTACGACGTCTATTACGAACCCGCCGATCGCCACAGCCGCGCACGCTTTATCGAGGGCATGCAGTGGGCGGCGGCGCAGGCCGCCAGGGCGCAGGTGATGCTGTCGGTGGAGGTGATGGACACGCCGTTCATCAACAGCATCAGCAAATGGCGCGACATCGCCCGCCACGTTAACAGCCCGTGGTTCACGGTGTATCCCGATCTCGGCAACCTCAGCGCCTGGGGCAACGACGTCGCCGCCGAGCTGGCGCTGGGCATCGGCAGCATCACCGCCGTGCACCTCAAAGACACCGTCGCGGTGGGGCCGGGCAGCGCCGGGCAGTTTCGCGACGTGCCGTTCGGTGAGGGCTGCGTGGATTTCGCTCACGCCTTTGCCGTGCTCAACGCGCTCGGCTATCGCGGCCCCTACCTGCTGGAGATGTGGGCGCGCGAAGACGGGCAGGATAAGCAACGCATCGCCCAGGCCAAGGCCTGGATCGAACAACAGATGATTGATGGAGGCATCGCATGCTGAACGAACTCAAGCGGCAGGTGCTGGCCGCCAACCTCAGCCTGCCGGCATACGGGCTGGTGACCTTTACCTGGGGCAACGTCTCGGCGATCGACCGCCAGAGCGGGCTGGTGGTGATCAAGCCTTCGGGCATCGCCTACGAGGCGATGACGCTGGAGGATTTGGTGGTGGTGGATCTGGAGGGCAAGGTGCGCGAAGGGCACCGCAAGCCCTCATCCGACACCGCCACCCACCTGGCGCTGTACCGCGCCTTCGCCGACATCGGCGGCGTGGTGCACACCCACAGCCGCAACGCCACCATCTGGGCGCAGGCCGGGCAGCCGATCCCGGCGCTGGGCACCACCCACGCCGACTACTTTTACGGCGACATTCCCTGTACCCGGCCGATGAGCGAGGCGGAGATCGCCGGGGATTACGAGGGGGAAACCGGCAAGGTGATTATCGAAACCTTCAATCAGGCGGGGCGCGATCCGCAGCAGGTGCCGGGGGTGCTGGTCTACTCCCACGGCCCGTTCGCCTGGGGCAAGGACGCGGCGGATGCGGTGCACAATGCGGTGGTGCTGGAAGAGGTGGCGATCATGGCGATGGCGACGCGCCAGCTGGCGCCGGCCATCGCCCCGATGCAGCCGGAACTATTGGACAAACATTTCCTGCGCAAGCACGGCAAACACGCCTACTACGGGCAATAACGCCCGTCAGCGATTCAACAGCGAGCCGGTGAAGAACTCTCTGCGCACCGGCAACTCGCCGCGCGGGCTGTGAATGGCGCTGAACAGCAGCTCCGCGGCGATCTCCCCCAGTTTCTGCGTATCGTGATACACCCCCGGAATATGCAGGCCATAAGCGCCGGCGCGCGGCGGTTCGTCTATCGAGAAGAACTTCACCTGCTCATAAAGCCCCATCTCGTGGCAGATGGCGATGGCGCCCAGCGTGATGATGCCGTTCAGGCCGATGATGTAATCCGGGCGGTTCTCCGGCTGCGCCAGATAGGCGCGCACTTCGCTTTCCTGCGAGGTGAAATCGTAGTCGCCGTTGATGATATGAATCTCACGGCCGCCGCCCTGCAGCGCCGCGACGATGCCGGCGGTGCGCGTTAGCGTAATTTCCGAATCCGCCGGGCCGCCGATGATCAGCAGCTTCTTCTCCGGCTGCTCCGCCAGATAGCGCCCGGCCAAAACGCCGATCTCACGGTTATCGAGGAACACGCCGCTCAGCTGCTGATCGTAGAGATCGCGGTCGATCAGGATCAGCGGCACGCCGTACACCTCGGCCAGCTCGAGATAGGCGGGGCGGTAGCGCTTGTCGTCGCGCACCGCCGACAGCAGGATGCCGCGCGCCTTGTAGCCGAACAGCGCCTGAATGGCGCGCATTTCCGCCTCTTCGCTGCCGTCGGTGTCGAACAGCATGATCTGGTAGCCCTGCTGACGCGCAATGCGCGACACGGTCTTGATCAGGCCGGAATAGAACGGGTTGTACATGCTGCTGGTGACGATGCCGATAATCTGGCTGCTGCTGCTTTTCAGCCCCTGCGCGAACGCGTTGGGCACATAGTTCAGCTCTTTGGCGATGGCATGAATGCGCTCGCGGGTTTCCGGCTTGACCAGCTCGGGCTTATTGAAGGCGCGGGAAACGGTGATATTGGTCACCCTGGCGCGGCGGGCGATATCCACGATAGTGGCATTGGGATTGGCTTTCGACACCGTCTTTCCTTGCGTTATGCCTCAACAGATCCCTTATTGTAGGGAAAGGGCGAGGGCGGTGCTAGCGGGGAATGGGGGGAAGGATGGGGAGAGGGAAAATAATGGAATGAATATAGAGGTAATAATGTCGTTGGTTTATTAATTGTGAATTGAATCATTTTATGTGGCTTTATTTTGTTGAGGGGGAGTTTGGTAAGGTTTGTTGCATGGCCGAAGTTAGGCATCAATAATTGCTTTGTGCCAGAAGCGGACATAGCCAACTCCATGCAAGGCCAGACCTCATATTGTAGCTAGCGTTCGTTATCGATGAATGACTGATGCTCTGTTAATTGAAATACCCGCCAGCGTTAAATATGACTCGTAGCGCGCGCGGGCATTATGCCTTTGCTGGGAATAGTGATATCAGTGCATCGCCTGAGGCTAAATCTGCTTTTTGTTCCTTGCCATAAAGCTTGCGGCATCACCATCTTCTGGATCGACAAATATAATGTCGTCCGGGCTGCGGCGTGGGCTGTCTAACGACAGAAACACGACAGGCTCTTCAAGTAAGGTCGGCATGGCATGAATGACATTTCGTTCAAAGAACAGTAAATGACCCGGAGAAAATTCGGCCTCGTCACTGGGGTCTTCCATCCAGAATGTACCCCGGCCGGACAGAACATACAGATACTCATCGCATTGCTGATGGTAGTGGGGCTTGATGCCCTGATAAGCACGAAACACCCGACAACTTGCTTCAGGTCTGTCAGTAAGGTACTTATCAGCCAGCATGGTATCTGAACTTTCTGGCAGTAATTTTGCTATTTCTGTCGGAATGAAGCGTGCGGAGCGGGTGTTCATTTTCATATCAGTCCCTCTATATTGCCTGACGGAACAGTAAAGGAATGCCAGTCTGTGCCTCAAGACTGAGGGCATAATCATGGACAGCCGGCGAGAAAGTAAGTGCTTTGACAATGGACAGACAACGTAATACCGGCCACAGCAGAATGTCATTGATATCTGTCCGCTGCCGTTGCTGTATAAGCGAGACCAGCGCCTGAAGTTTGGGCGTTATTTCTTCCACTAATTCAGTTGTGCGCTCCATCAGTTCTGACCGGTTGCCGAACGCCTTTTCTTCCCGCTGCCGGTATGCGTCACGCGAAGTCGACGTCGAAAGTTCAGCAAAGTTGGCCATAGTGAAACGTGGAATGGCTAATTTAAGTGAAACCGGCCAGATATCCTTCAACCATGATTCTGTCTCAGGTGAAGGATCTGAGAAAAAGATGGGGATACCGATAGCATTGATATAGCGCACAATGTCGAGACTCTCTGTCATATGAGAGCCGTTTTCCTTTTCCAGAATGGGGACAATTTTTTCCCTACCAGACGGGTTGGGGCTTCGACCTCATCCTCCATGAGGATTGTTACCTCAACCGGCTCATTCATAATGGGTAAAGGCCATCCTTGCCCGTGTACAGAACGGACAATGATCGAGGCATACAGTTTCACGCTGCGCCTCCTGCCAGCGGATTAAGCACGATAATATCTGATGTTTCAATATATTGAGGGATGATGCTAAACAGTTGCGTGATATGCGGGGCGTTGAGATGTCGCTCCAGGAGTGCCTTACTTTTCCACTCTTCCGTCCAGACGAAACGGCGTGGATTCTCTGTATCACGATTGAGCTGATAGCTTATGCAGCCATCCTCTCCAAGCGTGGTGTTAATAACCGAGCGGAAAAGTTGTTCGACAAGCTCTTCAGTACCGGGTTTTGCAATAAAGATCGCAACGACAGGAACGGACATGGATAACTCCTTAGGGTAAAATTGCTTGTTACTAGCCAGTAACTTACTAAACAGTAATCTAACAAATGACAAAACTCAACGGGTTTGTTATCGTTACCCCATTCAGACAAACAGGATAATGGACATGTCAAAAAGAGCGGCCCGTTCCGCTGACACCCAGGAAAAATTACGCCGGGCGGCAATTAACGTTTTTGCCAGTAAGGGTTTCTATGAAACGAAAGTCAGTGACATTGTGGCTGAAGCGCAGGTGAGCCAGCCTGCGTTTTATCTGTACTATGCAAGTAAAGAGGCCGCTTTCGACAGTCTGGTTGATGAGTTTCGCACTGCCTTGCGGGAAGCAACGCGTCTGTGCCTCATTTCTCCGGGGTTAACCCCTGACGAACTGTATAAAGACCTCTGCCTTAGCTTTACACGCTTTCTGACCGTACTGACACAGGATCAGGCTTTGACGCAGATAGGTTTTTTCCAGCCCCGAAGCGGAGACGCCACTAAATTAGAAATGACCGGATGGATAACCGAAAACATGGAGCGTGAGCGTAGTGCCGGTATTTTACGCACCGATATACCTGTTCAATATCAGGCGGGGCTGGTGATTGGATTACTCGATCAAATGACCCGGATGGCTGAGGAAGAAGACAATACTGAGGATCTAGCGAAAATCTGCGCCAGAATATTTTGTGATGCGCTGGCCGTTGTTAAGGTTAAATGAGTTTTAGCTTAATCGACTTGCAGGTGCCGGTTAAATCTGTGGCAATTCAATCCGTGATGAGGCAATGAAGGTTATCGCTGAAGTATCTACTCAGTCCGTGCTGACAACCATAGAGAAAACTGGTCTCATGCCTGATATTTTGTTTGCTTACGACGCTGAGAACGCACTGCAGGAGCCAAGCTGACTGTCAGGCAGAGCTTGAGATTACACTAGGGACTAAGTTAATCAGTCCTGTCATCGCAACGCTAAATTAGCGTCAAGAAACGCTTTAGATTGTCGAAATATACATTTAGCGTTATCCCTGACAGTAAACAAAATGGATTGATCCGTATGAAGAAACTCTTACTTCTTTTTCCGCTGGTGTTTACTGCGCCGGTACAGGCTTCTGAAGTCACTGTAGGTCAGGTTTGCAAGGCTGCTTCTGCTGCGATGTTTGGCCGCGACTTTAAGCTCATGCAGCTGGATAAAGTCGAATCAGGTATTGCCTATGTACATTATATCCGGCAGAACGATGGTACCCGTTGGGCAATCAAGTGCAAACTTATAGGTGATCAAGTTATGTGGGCATCTGACAATCCTGACAGCACCGGTCGCTGGCGGGATGATCCTGCGGACAGTACAGTCAAATATGCTATTGATGGTAAAAAAATAATTATTACCGAGCTCTACAGTGACGGTTCCAGTACCACGAACTCTTATCCCTTGAAGCAACTAAAATGACTATGACTTGCTCTCCGTTGATTACGACACCTCAATGTTAGTCATGTAGTTGTGGGAGTTGCGAACTTCCGCTTCTCGCTCAAAGCTGCCCCTCAAATGCTGCCTATCAAAGCAATAAACCAGCACCAGTTGCGATGAGGCAAAGGCGGTGAAGGGCTCACTGGGGGAAAACAGCGAGCCCCGCCTAAGAACGATCGAAAAAACAACGCAGATGATGAGCCCTACGACCGTCTACCGGTAACAACACCGCTAATCTAGCAGCGGCTTTTCACCCCCAACCTCCCGCCACAACCCCGGCAACAACACTAACGTCTCATCAATCAGCGCCCGCCGGTCATTGCCCGGCTTCCAGATGGTTACCATGGTTTGGCTGATCCCCTGGCTGCCCACTTCGGTGCGCAGCGTGTTGACGTTTTCCCACCGTTCGGCATGCATATGCGTCGGTAGGAATCCCCAGCCGCAGCCCTGTTCAAGCAGGGTGCGCAGCATCTCAAGCTCGTTGGTGAAGATAGTATGCCCGGAAATTTGCAGGCGGCGCGCCACCGGTTCGTCAGAATCCGGGTGCATGATCACCTGTGGCGTGAGCGAGAGCTCCAGCAGCGAAAGCGGCTGTTCCGCGTTGGGGAAAAGCGTTTTTGCGGCGTAAAAATCCATCTCTATCGCCCCTAAGGCGCGCCACTCCATGGCGTCGCCCACGCTGCGGTTGCGCGCTTGGCAGATGCCCAGATCGGCCTGGCCGTTTGCCAGCAGGCTTTCCGCTTCTTCGCGCGAGGCGTTAATCAGGCTCAGGCGCGTGTTGCGCTGGGCCATGGCGGCAATCAGCGCCTGCAGCAGCGCGCGGGGCGTGAAGGGATCGTAGACCAGCGAGATTTCCTGCGTTGCACTCTTCGGCACGTCTTTGGCAAACGCCTCAAACGCTTTTACCTGGCGCATCAGCAGGTGCGCCTGGCGCTGCAGCTGTTCGCCTTCCGGCGTCAGGTGCAGGCTGCGCCCCTCGCGCAGGAACAGCGTATAGCCCAAGCCATCCTCAAGAAAATCAATCAAATCGCGCAGCGTCGTGCGGTCTTTGCCCAGCTTGAGCGCGGCTTTCGCCAGGCTGCCGTGCTCGGCCACGGCGGTGAAGGCTTCCAGTTGGGCAAAGGAATAAATCAGGCTCGGCACGCGGTTCTCCCGTCGATTTTTCGGGGGATTTTCCCCCATCAGGCGTTTTTTATTATAGGCCGCGTTTTTTTAAGCTGAACGCCTTCCTGAGCTAAGCGAGAAAAAATATGAAAAGCAAAGTGTTTAACCGCAGCCTGCTGGCGGGCGTTGTCATCAGTCTCTGCAGCGGCCTGTTGGCGCCCGCCGCGCTGGCCGCCTGTGCGGGTACCGAACTCAGCGTCTGTCCCGCGCCTTTCGATGCGCAATTGCCGGATACGCACAAGATGCTCACCTGGAGCCAGAGCGACCGGGTGATCGGTTTTCGTAACGACTATCGCAACTATGCGGGGGATGTGTTTCACCACGGCAACGCCGTGCCGCTGCTGGCCGCCGCTAAACCGTTAACCGACGCCAGCTATCGGGTGAATGGCAAAACCTACAGCCTGCAGGATTACCTGCAGCGCCAGAACGTCAGCGGTATGCTGGTATTGAAAGACGGCAAAATCGCCTGGAAATATCTGGGGCAGGGCAATACCGACTCTACCCTGTGGACGTCGCGCTCGGTGGGCAAATCCGTGGTCGCCACGCTGGTGGGCGTGGCGATTAAACAGGGCAAGATCAACTCGCTCGACGATCTCATCACGCAATACGAACCCGACCTGAAAGGCACCGCGTGGGACGGCGTGACCCTCAGGCAGCTGATCACCCACACCTCCGGCGTGGCGTGGAATGAGGATTACACCAACCCGAAATCGGACTTCGCGCAGCTGACCGAGTGTGAAGCCAGGCCGGGCACCTACGCCTGCGTGCGCAAGCTGGTGGCCGGCTTGCACCGAGCACACCCGGCCGGGCAGAACTGGTCTTACTCCTCCGGCGGCGCGTGGCTGCTGGGCGACGTGCTGGAGCGCGCCAGCGGCATGCCGCTGGCGGCCTATCTGCAGCAAAGCATCTGGCAGCCCTACGGCATGGCGAGCGACGGCGTGTGGCATGCCTACGCGAAAGGCCAGCATGACGTGGGCGCGCACGGCTTCAACTCCACGCTGGAAGACTGGGGGCGCTTCGGCGAGTTTATCCTGCATAACGGGACGTTGCCGAACGGCAAACAGATCTTGCCGGCTGATTGGGTAGCCCAGTCGTCCAACTGGACGCGGGCGGCTGGCTCGGTGTCGGCGGCCCATCCTGACGGCATTTACGGCTTCCAATGGTGGAACAACGAAGTGCCGGTGAATGCGGCCAACGTAGAACCCGCCCCGCAGGCCTCCCTGAAACATTCCCTGTGGGCGCTGGGGATCTTCGGCCAGATGATTATGGTGAATCAGGCTGAGAATCTGGTGATCGTCCAGTGGTCTACCTGGCTGCAGGCGGAGCCTTCTTTCAGCGCGCAACCGCTGGAGGCATCGCTGATGTTTAGTGCCATAGCGAAGGAATTGCGTTAACGTCGGCTGGGCAAGCAGGGGCTGGATGGCGGTTGCCATTCAGCCCCTGAACGGTATATTACATGTTTTCGACGTCGACCTTAGGGGAGTCTCAATTCTCTACAGGTAGTGGAGGCCAGTCACCACCCTTTTTAATTAATAACTCTTTTATCTTGTCAATTTTCTCTTTATCCTCGGCATCTCCTACGCCTCTATCTATAAAGCGCTGAAGCTGATTGCCCATAGTCCAACCAAACTTCCCTTTGATTTTACTATCCGCACCTCTCTCTAACAAAAGAATCGTATGATCAAACGAATGAGAATCCAATGAGCTTATTAACAAGGTGTTTCCCAATGAGTCTCTTGTATTTATGTCTGCGCCATAATCCAGCATCACCTTTAACGTTTCAGGGTTTTTGGCTTTGATTGTTTGGAATACAATGGGTTCATTGAATACCTTGTCTTTTGAGTTTGGCGGTAAACCGCCGTCGAGCATGGCTTTGACCCAAATCCCCTTGTCGGCTTTCATGACGAATTCCGCTGGGCTGCTCCCGCCCTCTGGTCTGGGTTGCAGCGGGTCTGCGCCACTTTTTACCAGGTCGGTTATTATTTTCAGCCTTTCCGGCGTGTTTTTATCATAGATTGAGTTCAACACCGACCAAAACAGCAGGGTCATGTCTGCTTTCACTGGTCGATTCAGTTCTTCCTTGCTTATAGAGGGAAGCTTCTCTTTCAGTTTCACTTCATCGCCAGCATAAATCAGCTGTGCGATGTCCAGCTGCCGGCCTTCAAAAAAATCCTGTGGCTCATATTCCATGCTTTTGTTGCATCCTTGCACCATGAGAACAGTAAACAGTAGCGCTATTGCCATTATCAATTTGCTCATATTCTCCTCCTGAGAATGGTGACATCCTCGTCTGTCTGGTCTTCAATCCGTTTGATTGCGTGGTCTATAGCGTGTTTATCGAAAACCAGATGTAACCTGACAGCTTCAATATAAATAACCGGCAGCTGTCAGATCTGCGTTGATGAAATTACTGCGTTTCCTTTGCTCCTCTCAAAAGCATGAGCTCGAGTATTTTCCTACACTGTTCATTGTATTCTGAGCCATCTTGGCTGTCTTTTATTTGCCGATTCACTGCTGTTAACAGCGAAAGATTGTTTATATTTACCGGGTTAGGATTTGCCCCTCGATTGAGCAGTAGGGTCATGTGCTCAAAGGCTGAGCTAAAAAAAGCATCCATTAATAAGGTTTGTTGCAAGGAGTCTCTGATATTTATATCCGCGCCATAATCCAGCATCACCTTTAACGTTTCAGTGTTCTTGGCTTTGATTGTTTGGAATACAATGGGCTCATTGAATACCTTATCTTTTGCGTTTGGCGGTAAACCGCCGTCGAGCATGGCTTTGACCCAAATCCCCTTGTCGGCTTTCATGACGAATTCCGCTGGGCTGCTCCCGCCCTCCGGTCTGGGTTGCAACGGATCTGCGCCAGCTTTTACCAGATCGGTTATTATTTTCAGCCTTTCCGGCGTGTTTTTATCATAGATTGCGTTTAGCACCGACCAAAACAGCAGGGTCATGTCTGCTTTCACTGGTCGATTCAGTTCTTCCTTACTTATTGAAGGAAGCTTCTCATTCAGTTTCACTTCGTCGCCATCATAAATCAGCTGTGCGACTTCCAATTGACGGCCTTCAAAAAAATCCCGTGGTTCATATTCCATGTTTTTTTTGCATCCTTGCACCATGAGAACAGTAAACAGTAACGCCATTGCCATTATCCACTTGGTCATATTCTCCCCCTGATAGTGGCGACATCCTCGTCTTTCTGATCTTCAATCAACTTTATTGTCTGGTCTATACCGTGTTTATCGAGCAGGGTTCCTGTCCCACCGGCAAGCGTGTGCGGTATGCCGGCGGCATCAGGCATCGCCAGTGACGACCACTCTTTCAAGGTGAAAGGCAATGCTACGCCCCAGGGTTTTTGCAAAGCATCGGGCAGGGCATTTTTTATAAGCTCATAGTCACTTTCGTTATTAACTTCCTGTAACGTAGTTAATAGTTCTCCCTCAACTCGATAGGCCTGTATGTTCTTGGCTGAACCAATCATCTCAGCTCCGTATCTTCCTACAGTTCCATGATGGAGTCCGGCTGCATTGAACGTCCATGCGGGTTTTCCACTGGTCATTGATGCGGCGGAGGCCATTCCCCCGCCCAATGAATGACCAGAAATATCGACGCCTGAGGAGTTCTTTACTTGTAATCCTATTTTAACCGCCTGCTTATAATAATCTGAGTTCGCCCCCATCCCCTGAGCACCATTATTTATCCAGTCATTCACATTTTTAATTCCTGACAAATCGCCCCTAAGGGCCTTTTTGGCGGCGCTGCCGATCCCCTGCGGGAACTCTGGCGCTCTTGATCCTCTGAGCACGACCGTTGGGTTCATCTCTTTACCAAAAACACCTTTATCAGGTTGATATACCCTTGCCAAAAAATCCGGCGATTCATCTCTGTCGAAGAGCATATTTCTGTTTAGCCCAATTTTACTCAGGGCCGCATTATCGTTACTGATATCTTTCCAGCCCTCGGGAACGCCGGGTGTATCCTTTAGCGGATTCGTGGTCTTGTAGATATTCTCCGCCAGCTTTGCCTTCTCGACGGCGACATTGTTTGCCGCCAGGCGTTCCGAGGCGATTCGGGCGTCCGGGTAGATACTCCGTTGCCCGCGGCCAATGAGGTATTTTCGCTCCTGCCAGCGTTGCGCCTTGGTCAAGGGGCCAGACACGACCGACTGTGAGGCTCTTCCACCTTGCGCCGGGATATCCGGGCCAAGGGCCGGTTTGGCCCGCGTGACTTGTGCGGGGAAGACGGACGGGCGCGCCCGGCGGCCGCCATAAGACTTCACGGCCTCTTCGTACCGCTTCACTATCTTGTCCACCGGGTAGTTGGGCTCTTGTCTCCCCTGCGGTATCAGGTAGCCGTCGATGTCGGCGTAAAATGGCCCCATCGTCGCCAACACGCCGGGCCGGGTTTCGACCGCTACGACAACGCCGCTCATCAGGTCGCTCTGCACTCTTGCGCGCAGGTTAGAGCTTATTCCGTTTTGCGTAACGCCGACTTCACGGCGGATCCGTTCGCCACCGCGAAAACCAGAAAAAAGCGACAGAATGTCATTGTCCGGCATGTATGAAAGGCCGTGACAGGCGCTGGAAGGGCTGACTATACGGGGGAATTCATCAGGTGAAATAATATCATCGGCGATATACAGCAGTTTCAAACGGGAAAACATAGTGTGTCTCTTCCTTTGCTTGCTGCGTCTTGGCCTGTTCAGGCGGGCGCTCGCACTCCTTGCACTCGATGGCCCCCTGAGGGGCATATTATCGAACGGCAGTCAGCGATAGCTAACGGCGCATAGGACACCAAATAAGGGATAATAACGGCTCAGGCCAATTTGTAAAGCCGGCCAAAGGTTAACCGGAAAGTTCTTGTTTTCCAAAGGTTGATACGGTTTTTTGAGCCCATCCCGCCACAATTGCAGCAACAAAGAATGCTCTTATGGGGCGCTCTGCTCTCAGGAAAGACATTGATAAGACGGTTTGCGCGCAATGCTATTGCCGGCTTGTCCGCCCGCTTCATGTGTCGCTTTCAATGCCGTTGCATGCTCCGGCGCGATCCGCGCCAGCAGCGGCGACGAGGGAGAAAAAGACACAATTGTAGCGAAAGCCAAGGGGACATGATGTCAGGGCTGTAGCCGCGGGCCACTTCCTTGCGGCCCGCCTCTGTCGCTATCCTCTGAATGGATAGCTTTCAGAACGTATTAAGGGTGCTTTTTAGGGAAAGCGTGCCGCGCCGATAATGTGGCGAGAATGTCGTTCAGCGTAGATAGGCACTCTCTACCGTGATATTCCGGCGCCGGAAATCCCGAGCGTTCTCCTCGAGGCAAAACCAATAGCGGCAGCGATTGATGTTGCTCGCCGGCCAGCTCGATAACGGCCTGTCTGGGTTTCTCAAAGCGGACGTAGGTCACTTCGATGGCGTTTGCCAATTCCGGATTTTTCGCCAGCAGCCCTTCCAGCAGCGTGCAGTCGGGGCAGAAGAACTGCTCTCCCGGATACTGGCCATCGTGAAATCCCATATTGAGTAAAAACAACCGATCTTTTTCCATAAACTTCTCCGTTTGTAATGGAATAGGTTCGCTATTCCGCGATGTGATGCCGTTAATGGCCTGGCTGTCAAAACGTTGAACGCCGGATTTAGCAACCTCTTGCCAAATGGACAGTGACCGGGGCCAGGCCGAAGGCCGACCCCGGATTGAGCATGATTGGCGGGCTTAAAGCGAGAAGCCGAGCGCCAGGTAAACCAGCAGCGCCAGCCCGCCGGTTACTAACGCGTAGGGGAACTGCGTCCTGATATGCTCAATATGCTCACAGTTGGTCGCCATGGAGGCCACGATGGCATCGCTGGATATCGGGGAGGTCATGTCGCCGAAGATAGAGCCGGCAATGGCTGCGCCGATCATATATTCCACCGGGATCCCCAGGGAGACGCCCAACTGCACGCCGATAGGGATCATGATCGCGAAGGTGCCCCACGAGGTGCCGGTGGCCAGCGACATCACGGCGCTGATCAGGAAGATGAAGCCGATCGAGTAGCCGGAGGGGATCACGCCGGAAGTGACGGCGGCAATATATTGCCCGGTGTTGAGCTCTGCGGAAATGTGCCCCATCAGAAAAGCCAGGATCATGATGGAGCTTATTTTCACCATGCTGGCGTAACCGATATATAACTCTTTGAAAAAGTTTTCGATATTCAGAACGCCACGCAGGGTAAACCAGATGAATGAAACCGCAGTGCCGAACATCACGCCGGAATAAACGGACATGGAGCCGCTGCCCCGGGAGAACTGGCCGTCACCGGTAATATAGAGTGCGATGGGCACCATCAGTACGGTGGAGAGGATAGGGATGAAAAAATTAAGCAACGAATTGCATGCCGGGTGATCGATCACGTCATCCTCCGGCCCGCTGTCGTCATCGTCGAGCGCGTCGGCATTGGCCTCAAAGCGGAGCTCCGCCTTTTTCATCGGCCCCCATGAAAAACCGGAAAGGATATAAAACAGCACCGAGGCAAGCGAGAACCATGCCATGATATTCCACACCATGGCGCCCGCTAAAATTTCAAAAGGTTCCCCGTCGATATATCCCTTAGCGATCTGCACGCCAATAACCCCCATCATTGCGGCGCCCCAACCGTTGATCATGACCGAGGAGCAGACCGAAACGCAGGATGTCTGGATAATGTAAGACATCTTCTCGGGAGACACCCGGTAGCGTTTGGCCAGGTCTTTGGTGGAGGCGCCGGCAATCAGCTGATTGATGGAGCTTTCAATAAAGATCAGTGCGGTGACGATCATCGCCAATAACTGCACGGAGCGTTTATTGGTGACGTAGTCGTTCTTCTCGGTTAAAAACTGCACCAGCCTTCTGACCCCGCCGGTAACCACAATGAGCCGCATAATGCCGCCGATCATCACCATGAAAACGACGGTTCGGGCATTGCCCGCAGAGGCGAAGGTATCAATGATGCCGTTCAGCGTGGCGCCAATCCCGCCGAGCAGGCTGTGATTGATAACGACGAAGCCGACAAAAATACCGGCCAGCAGCGACAGGATCACTTGCCGGGTAAAAATCGCCAGAAAAATAGTCACCAAAGGCGTGATGACGGTCCATATCCCGTAATCGTGCATTTTTCGTCTTCCTTATAATCGTCAAGAAATGCAGGAGAGAGCATGGTCGAGATCGCCGATCAGATCGCCGGCGTCTTCGATGCCGATCGACAGGCGAAGCGTGGTGTCATAGATGCCGATGGATTCCCGTTCTTCGCGGCTCATGGCGGCATGCGACATTGAGGCGGAATGGTTAACCATGCTTTCGACGCCGCCAAGGGATTCGGCCAACACGAAATACTTCAGGCGCGGCAGAAAGGCTTTCACACTCTGAATGTCGCCTTTCAAACGGACGGTGACCACGGCGGCCCCCGAACGCATTTGCTTTTGACACAGGGCGTATTGAGGATGTGATTTAAGCCCCGGGTAGCAGACGCCGACAATGGCGGGATGGTTTTCGAGGAATTCGGCGATGGTTTGCGCATTTTGGCATTGCCGCTGCATGCGCACATCCAGGGTTTTCAGGCCACGCAGCGCCAGGTAAGCATCGAACGGCGAGGCGATGGCGCCGACGGTCGTTTTGATGAAATCCAGCTGTTCGGCCAGATGTTGCCGGTTAGTAATCACCGCGCCGCCGATCAGATCGGAGTGCCCGCCAATATATTTGCTGGTGGAAAGCATCACGATATCGGCTCCCAGTGTCAGTGGGCGTTGATTCCAGGCGCTGGCGAAGGTGTTGTCCACGCAGGTGGTGATGTGCCGCGCTTTGGCGATCCGACAGACCTCCTGAATGTCGACCAGTTCCAGCAGCGGATTGGTCGGCGTTTCGATCCAGATCAGACGCGTATTCGCCTGAATGGCGGCGCTGACCGCCTGCGGATCGTTGAGATCGACATAGGTGAATGTCATTCCCGACGTCATTTTCCGCAGCTTTTCAAAGAGCCGCCAGGTGCCGCCGTAAACGCCGCACATCGCGATGACGTGTGAATCGCGGGGCAGTAATTCGAGGATCAGCGACGTCGCCGCCATCCCGGAGGCGGTCGCCGTGCAATAGATACCGTCCTCAAGCTCGGCCAACGCGCTTTCATAGGCGTTTCGCGTTGGGTTTGCCACTCTGGAGTAACAGAAATCGCCGCCTTCACCGAGGTTGGGTTGAATAAACGAACTGGCGGTGACGATGGGAGGAAATATGGCGTTATGCCCTGGGTCGGTTTGATTGCCTGCATGTACGGCCAATGTCGCAATAGAGGGTACGGGTTTCATAAATTAGCCTTTTTTGGTCTGATTATAGAGAGTGCGTTTTTTGGAATGTTTTATCCGACATGATTTGAATAATTTGTCTGTCGGTGTATTGCATGGCTGATGCGGCCAGCCGGCACAGGGCGTCGATCGTAGCTTCGACATCTTCATGCACGATGCCGTCATGCTGATTCGCCACCCAATGCTGTTTGGCCATCAGCACTGATTTGACGGCGCTTTCGGTCGTGCTGGAAACCTTCATGGCGCAGGTGGCAGATGCCCCGTCGCAGATAATGCCGCTGATGTCGCCAATCATGTTTTTAATGGCGCCGCTGATGATGGCGTAATCTTTGCTCAGCAGCCAGGCCATGCCGGCGGCGGCGCCCATTGCGGCAGTGGATGCTGCGCACAGGGCCGACAGGCGCGCGTAACGAGAATGAATGGAAATCGCGACCAGATGGGATAGGGTGACGGCGCGCACCAGTTCTTCTTCGCTCCGCTGCAGGTGTTTGGCCAGCGTCACGACCGGTATCGTGGCGGCGATGCCTTGATTGCCGGAGCCGAAATTGGTCATGGCCGGCATGGCGGCGCCGCCCATTCTGGCGTCGGAAGCGGCGACCGTATCGATGACGATGCGATCCTTAAGGGTGGTTTGACGAAAGATCTCGGCCCCGGCCAGGCGCAGGGCGCCATTGACATTCAACCCATACGGCATGTTCTGCCCCTCTGCGGACAACGCGCTATTGAGTTGGACGGCTTCTAGCATGAAGGCGATATCGTCGTAGGCGACGTGCTGAATAAAATCCACCGCCTCCCGAATTGAAAATCGCGGCGGCGTGGTTGAGTGACGATGGCCAACACGAGTTTGCGGCGCCAGATTCCCTGTCACGCCGTTGACAGATAAATGAGTAATCTGGGTATGGTTATCTTCGATAACTACCCGGCAACGCTTTATATCAGTAACGACGGTAATCTCGACGTAAATAAGCGAGTCGCTGTCCCGTGTTTGAATGCATACTTTGTTTTCATCGATTAATTTTTTGGCGCGAGTAATATGTTCAGGATTGACGTCGCGTAATAACTCCAACGCCAGTGACGCATCGCCGCCTACTGCGCCAATGGCCGCCGCAAGCTGCACGCCGTGGCCTGATATATTTGGCAGGCGGACGCCGTCAGCATTTTTATAGAGGTTTTTGGATATTTTCCCGAATATTTCAACAATATTTCCTTCGGCATGTTGGGCAGCGGTGGCGGCGGCAAAGGCGATGGCGATAGGTTCCGTACAACCCAAGGCTGGCCTGACTTCCTGCTTGAGCCAGGCGAGAAGAGAGTGAGAGGGAGTTATGTTTTCTATCATGGCGGAGACTCGTTTTAATATTTTTTTTAGGATATTACTGGCATTGGAGAAAAGCTTACCTTTTTTATCATTAATTTTATGGGTAAAGAGAATTTTTTTCTCTTTTGTTGTTTCTTTATGTTTTGATGTTTTTGTTATAACCAATTGATTTTTATTTATTTTTATTGATTTGTGTGAAAATGTTGTGATTTGCATCACAAAGATATTGGAGAATTTTTTACCAAGCAATGGCGTAATGGCGGGATTGTCTCACTGATTTTCCTTGATGTGGGGAAAATTTTATCGAAAAAATGAAAGACATGTTTATTTAAAATAGAATCAGGTTTGATGTTGAATGGTTATTCGCATGATGGTTAATTGTGAAAAATATGCTAAATTCGCATCCATCAACATATATAATGTGCTTTATCACATCTAGGCGAAGTCAATAATGTGGGGGATATTGCAGTAGATAGGGATAATAACCTGTCTCGATCCTATCAAAGCCGTTAGGCCGCTTGCCGCTCTTTTGGTGGCGAAGGCAAAAAACGTTCGACTTTCCCTGAGTTCGCTTCTTTGACGGCAAGCTATTGTGCTGTGCACGCCGTCGGCGAGTCTAAACCCTAACCCCGCCGATCAAACCGATAAACCAGCACTAACGCCAGCGCCAGGATCAGCAGCGGCGGGGCGAGGGCGGTGAAGGGCGCGTTGAGGGCGAACAGCAACCCCAGATTGAGAACGATCTGGTAAGCGATGTAGGTCAGCAACCCGATGATGACGCCAAGCGCTAACCGGCTGCCCATGCCGGGGGCGCGTGGAGCGGTGAAGGTAAACGGGATGGCCAGCAAAATCATCGCCAGCACCAGCAGGGGCTGGCCGAGTTTTTTCCACAGCGCCAGGCGGTATTCGGTGCTCGGCTGCCCCGAGCCCTGCAGGTAATCGATATAGCGCTCCAGCTGTTGCAGCGAGAAGCTGCCCGCCGGCAGGGTCAGCTCTTTCAGGCTCGGCACCGCGAACAGCGAGTGCCAGAGCAGGCTATCTTGCCGCGCAATCGTCTCCTTTCTGCCTTGCCAGCGTTTCAGCATCACGTTGTGCAGCAGCCAGTTGCCGTCGGCGGCGGTGCTGGCGCTGTCGGCGTAGATATAAGATTCCAGCGCGCGGTTGGCCTGATAACGGAAGATCTCAATGCCGTGGGGCTGGTCGTTCTCATCGACGGTCTTCACTGTCACAAACTCGTTGCCGCGCCGCGCCCACAGCGGGTTAACGGTGACGTCGTTATTGTTCGACTGCGCCAGGGCGTTGTTCTTCATCTGCAGCGCGCGTTGCTGCAGCGGCGAGGCCGCCCATTCATCGAGGGCGCCGAGCGACAGGTTCATCAGCAGCCCGGCGGCGAGCATCACCAGCGCGATGCGGAATATCGACATCCCGGCGGAGCGGATCGCGGTCAGTTCCAGGGTTTTCGACAGCTGCCCTAGCCCGACGATGCCGCCGAGCAGCGCGATAAACGGCCCCAGATCGACCAGGCTGCGCGGCAGGGTCAGCACGGTCACCAGCAGCGCCTGCTGCCAGCGGTAGCCGCCCGGGGTCACGTCCTCCAGCTCGTTGATCAGCGTAAAGGTGGTGAACAGCGGGATGAGCAGCCCGGCCGCGGCGGCGAAGCCGATGAACACGTTGCGGATCAGGTAACGGCTAAAAATAGTCATCGGGAGGGTTTCCGCAGCAGGGATAAGTCGCGCGTCAGCAGCAGGGCGATGCCGGCAGCCATCGCCAGCGGCACCAGCCAAACGCCGGGGATCGTCGGCAGAGAGCCGTTGGCGACCAGCGTGCGGCAAATGTTGCCGCCATAGAAAATCGCGGTAAACAGCACCGTCAGGGGCAGCAGCGCGGCATAGCGCCCCTGCCGCGGCTTGATGCGGCTAAAGGGGATCGCCAGCAGCACCATCAGCACGGTGGTCAGCCCGCGGCTTTCGCGCCATTGCAGTTCGGCGGCGTCACCCGGATCGGCGGAGCGCGCCAGCTCCGCCGGCGAGGCCGACTTGTGCCGGCTCTCGGCGCTGGGCACGAACGGTTTGAGCGCGATGTCGAAGTTGTCGTAGTTCTGCCCGTTGTCGTCGGTGCCCTGGCGATCCAGCACATAGGCGGTGCCGGTTTTCAGCCGCACGGCGGGGCTGGCGGGGGAGGCGTCGAGCACCTCCACCGACTGCGCGCGGTACAGGTTGGTGTGATGGCCGCCGCGCACATAAATCAGGGCGTCCGTCAGGTGGTTGGCCGTTTTGTCGACGTGATTGGCGAGGATCATGCGGCCGTTGCCGCTGACGTTGAATTTGTCGGCCTGCAGGTGGCTCACGTCCAGCACCGACTGCGACTCTTGCTGCAGCTGATAAATATTGGCGTACGCCCAGGGCCTGCCATACAGCGACAGCAGCGTGACCGCTATCGCCAGCGGCACGGCCAGTATCAGCACCGCCTTGTACAGCCGCAGCGGGCTGGCGCCGGCGGCCAGCATGGCGGTGATTTCCGCATCGCTGTACAGCTGGCTCAGCGCCACCGCCACCGAGACATACAGCGCGACGGGCAATATCATCTCCAGCGCGATCAGCGACTTATAGAACACCACGTCGGCCACCACCCGCAGCGCCAGCGTGCCGTTGGCGGCGTCGGTCAGGTAGCGCTGGGCGGAGTAGCTGGCGAACATAAAGATCAGAAACCCGGCGATCATCATCACCAGGCGGCGGATCTCAACCGTGATGTAGCGTTCAATCAAAGACATGCGTCATCGGCTCCCGGCGGCGTGCGCTTCATGGCGTCTCCCGCGCGATCAGCGCGCGCAGCAGGGCGATCACCTGGTCAACTTCCTGCGGGGTGAGTGCGCCGTCCTTCGCCCACTGCACGCGCCCGGCCTGGTCCAGCACCACGATGGTGGAGCTCTCCTCTGGCAGCCGCCAGGCCATGCGCCCCAGCCCGTCGCTGTCGACGATGAACTGCGCCCAGGGGTAATTCCGCTTGTTTTTCTCAATTTTGCCGCGCACGAAAAAGCCGGAGCCCGGGATCGCGTCGTCGGTGTTGACGATGGTGGTGGGCTGGAAGCGATCGCCCGGCAGGTTCGCGTCCTTGACGGCGTTGATCAGCAGCGAGTTCTTCTTCTTGGCGGAGGTGCGCCCGGCGATGTATTGGATCACCCGCACTTTGCCCGCCAGTTTTGCGCTGTTCCACGGCCGGTAGCTGAAATCGCCGTTGCGCAGCAGCAGTTCGCCGCGATCGGCGATGGCGATCGGCGCCACCGGCCGGCCCTGCACGAAGTTATGCGCGGATGCCGCCAGCGGCGACAGCAGCAGCGTGAAGATCAGCAAGCGACGCAACGTCATCATGGCTCCTTGCAACGCGCTTATCTGCCCGCCGCGACGGCCGGCGGGGAAAACGACAGCGGAAAGCGCGCCAGCAGCAGCTCCAGGCGCTGGCGAATGTCGATATCCAGGATCGCCGGCCGATCGTAGATATCGCCGCCGGCCAGTTTGTCCGCCACCATCACGTCGTGCCGGTCGCCCATCAGGCCGTTAATCGCCGCCAGGAAGCGCGAGATCTGCCGGGCCTCGCGGTTGTCGGGATCGATCGATCTCAGCGTGTCGTAAAACGACACCTGGCGGCTGACGATTTTGCGCACGTTGTGGAACTGGTGCCCGGTCAGCGCCGGGCTGGCGATCAGCGTCTGCAGCTGGCGCATCTGTTCCTGGCGGTAGGTGATAAAGCCCTGTGCGCTTTCCAGCCGGGTGTGGCGCAGCGCATAGCGCACGTACGACCACACCGGTTTGCTGAGCAGCAGCCGCAGCAGGTTGCCGTACAGCGTCAGGTTCTTCTGGTTGCCGTTGCGAAACGCGTCCTGAAAATGGCCGAGCACCACGGTGGTGGTGTGGAACAGGCGGTTGGCGCGGTGGGGCGCGCCGTACAGCTGCTGGGCGAAGCGCAGGTGCTTGTAGCGGGCGCGGATATATTTGTAGCGCATGCGGGTGGGCGCTGCCAACTGCGGATCTTTCAGGAAACCGTTCACCAGTTGCAGCAGCTCGCGGCGGGAAAAGCCGTCTTCCCAAAACTGCAGGCACAGCGCGTAGTTGTCCCGGATGCTCTCGGGGGAACACTGCAAATCAATCTGCTGTGGCAGGCTGATATTCGCCTCAACCAGGTCGTCTTCTTCCACCGCGACAAACAGCGCCTGGGTGGTTTCGGCGGAGAACTTCTTCCAATTATCGGTAGCGGTCATTGATTACTCTCTTTGGGCGCATTCAGCCCCAACATAAAGCGATTGCGGTAGGCGCCGATCGTCGGTATCAGGGATAACAGAACGTCTAAACATTGCCCCAGTAAATAAGCGAAGGCGGCGCCCTGCACGCCGAAGGCATACGCCATCGACACCAGCAGCGCAATGTAGGCCGCCGAGGCCGTCGCCTGCGCGATCAGGAAAGCGCGCTGCTTGCCTGCCATAAACAGTAAGGACTCCTGCGGGAAGCCCATCATGGAGACGATGATCGCGCCCAGCATGATTTGAATCAGGTCATAGGCTTCCAGGTATTGCTGCCCGAACACCGCGGAAATGAGCGGTTTGCCCACCAGCAGCATCAACACCGCGACGGCGAGACCGATGCCGCCGGCCAGCAGCGAGGAACGCAGGCCCAGCAGCCACGGGGTCTTGGTGCGCGGATCCAGGCGCATGATCTCCGGATAGAAGCTTTTCTCCAGCAGCTTGGCCGGGGTGCCCGTCGCATCGAAGAAGGTCATGGCGATCTTGAACAGCCCGGCGGCGGCCGGCCCGATCACCACGCCCACCAGCACGGTGGTGCAGGAGTTGCGCGCGGCCCAGATGGTGTGGGCGATGTTGGTGGTCCAGACGAAGTTCCAGGCGCCCTCGATGCGGCGCGCGACGTTGAACAGGCGCGGCCTCAGCGCGCCGTGGATATCGCGGCGGCGCAGCTCGCGCGCGGTGAACCACCAGAACAGCGTGCCGCCGATCAGGTTAGAGGCGTACCAGGTGACGATAAAGCCGGGGAATCCCAGATCGAAATAATAGGAGATGACGCTGCCCACCGCCTGCAGGAACGGCTTGATCGCCTGCTGAATGGCGATGAGATCGAAGCGGTTGAAGGCGCGCAGCACGCCGGTCGGCGTGGACGAGGTCATCGACGGGATCAGGGTGCAGTACAGCATGGCGAGCCAGAAGCTTTCGCTGTCCAGCCCCAGGGCGTGAGACAAGAAAGGCAGCATGATCATGCCGCCCAGCACGGCGATGACGCCGCTGGCGATATCCAGCCCGAAGGAGAAGGCGACGACGTCGCGGAAGCGCCCGGTGTTTTGATGCTCCAGCGCCGGGGTGCCGAATTGCACCACAAACTGCCAGGTCTGGAATTTGATGAAATCGCTGACCGCTTTGGTATAGGCCTGGATCACCACCAGCACGCCGAACATTTCAGGCGACATGCCTTTACCGGCGCAGGAGAGCGCCAGCAGGCCGAGCAGCGCGCTGGCCACGCTGCCGGAGCCTAAGTAGGCGGCATTACGTAAAATGGAGCGAAACGCGCCATCGGAAAACCACCGTTTCATAACCCAAACCAGCCGTTATCGTTGTTTTGCTGCATCTTGTGTTCCGCTGTCATGCGCTTGCCCTGTATGCGTTTAATAAACCTGAGTTTCTTCGCCGGCGTTTTCGCCGGGTTGCCCGATGTCGCTCTGTGGGCGCTTCGCGGGGTTCACCACGGCGGAAATGGCGTTGAGCGCGTTGCTCAGCACCTCGTCGTAAGGCGCTCTGGCGTCCAGCTCGATGATGCGCGCGCCGTTGTATTGCAGGCGCACCATGGCGGAAATCTTGTCCTCCAGCTCTTCATAGTTGTGATCGGGCTTGCGGGAAAACGCCGTATCGACGTCGATATCGAGGCGAATGATCAGCGCCGGCCGATAGACGGCCATGCGTTGATATAAACGGCGTTCGCGCGCCGCCAGGCGGCTCACTAGCCAGCCTTTTGCGCGTTCCACGCCGATGCCGGGCCCGTCGTAGTAAAAACCTGAAATTTCCGCCTGCGGGTAACGGTCGCTGATCACCAGCACGCCGCTCTGCGCCAGCCGCCGCACCTTGCGCAGGTTGGAGGCGCGCCACAGCGAAAAGCCGTACATGATCAGCGCCGCCCACAGCGCCGGCGGCCTGTTGCTCATGCGCTGGGTTTTATCGGATTTGGCCGCCAGGCGCCGTTCCAGCCACACGCCGATGAACGGCAACTTCTTGATTTTGTCGCCGTCTTCGCCGGAGATCAGCCCCAAATAGCGCCGCTCCGTGGGGCGATATTGCTGCAGGTTCTTGACCAGATCGGCGGTCAGCGTGGACTTGCCTGTGCCGT
Source organism: Serratia sp. CY27727 (assembly GCF_052169275.1). Lineage (NCBI taxonomy): Bacteria > Pseudomonadati > Pseudomonadota > Gammaproteobacteria > Enterobacterales > Yersiniaceae > Serratia > Serratia sp. CY27727. The sequence goes on from NZ_JBJNLB010000002.1 coordinate 351,191, forward strand.
CGCTGCCCACCACGGCAATAAGCCCGGTGATGCAGGTGGAAGAGGTATTCTGTTCGGCGGTGAGTTTATTTTTTTTCATCTGTTTCGGTACGAAAAGGTTATTTGGCGGCTAGGCATTGGCGGCCCTCAGCGATATTTTAACGGCGCGCAGAGACTCGTCGAAAATACGATTGGCCGGCTCGCGGCCGTCTAAATCCAATATGTTAGCGCCGTTAAACGTCAGGTGCGGGATGACGGCGATCTTTTCACGCAACGCCGCCAATGAGTGATCGGGTTTGCGTGAATAGGCCGTTTGTTCGTCAATATCCAGCCGAATTAATAATAAGGGCTGATAAGACGCCATCCATTGGTAGAGGTTTTGTTCGCGCTTTCTCAGCCAGCGGATCCAGCGATTGCCGCCGGCGGTTTTCGCCAGCTGCGGGCCATCGAAACGAAACCCCGCCACTTCGGCCTGCGGATAACGATCGGTGATCAGCAATGCGCCGCTGCGGCTTTTCTTCAGCATGCGACGGAATTTATAAACGCGCCAATAGGAGAGTAAAAAAATCACCAGCGCCGTGGCATTATCCGGCGGCGTGGAAGGGCGCTCATGCACGCGCTCCGACTTCTTCAATAAATAACGTCCGAAGGGCGCGCCAATAATCGGCAGCGAACTGATCCATTCGCCGATGCGCCCGGAAGACTGGCCGAGATAAAGCAGTTCGGCGGGTTCTTGTGCCGATAAGGCGTTGACCAGGCGGGCGGCTAACGTGGATTTTCCCGAGCCGTCACAGCCGGTTATCGCTATTACGCGCACGGGCGAGCGATCAGATGAAGGTCTTATCTGCTGACTCACAATAATTGATCCAATGCGAAAAAAACTATTGTATTCCAATACGCCTTGGGTTCAAGATATTTATTGTGCTTTGCCGCGATAAAATAATGAGATGGGTATTCTTGTTCGTTATTTGAATTGATATTTATAGCGTTCGTTCTTGTTATTTTGTGCTAATTGTTGGTGCGTGGGCCGGTTTCGCTTTTTATGTTAATTTCCGGCCGGGCTAACGGCGAAAAAAGAGCAGGGCTTTTCAATTTTCGCTTAATGTTTTGTGCTTTTTTGGCGTCGCGTTACGGAAAATTTTTTTCCACGCGGCCGCCACGGCAATGATAAGCGGTAGTTCGCTTCAAATATGGCACGCCGTTTCTGGTGTATTGAAAGAGAGTCTTATTATGAGTGCAAAATTTCCGCCGCTGATTGCGGTTATCGGCAGCGACGGATCGGGTAAGTCCACCGTTTGTGAACATCTGATCGCGTATATGAAACATTATGGCCCGGCGGTGCAGGTGCATCTGGGCAAACAGGCGGGCAACGTCGGCCGCGCGGCGGCGAAGTTGCCGCTGCTCGGGCGCTCGGTGGGCAAGGCTATCGAGAGCAATACCAAAAAAGTCAAAACGAAAAAATCCCGCATTGGCCTGCTGCCGTCGGCGGTGATCATCGCTTTCGTGGGGCGGCGCTTGCTGCGGTTTCGCCGCATGCTGGCGTATCGGCGGCAAGGGTTCATCGTGTTGACCGACCGTTTTCCGCAGGCGCAGATCCCCGGCGCTTACGACGGCACGGTTTTTCCCGTCGACGTTGAAGGGAGCCGGTTTGTCCGTTGGCTGGCGGCACGCGAGCGGGCGGCGTTCCAATGGATGGCGGGGCAAAAACCGGATCTGGTGCTCAAGCTGAATGTCAGTCTGGCGGTGGCCTGCGCGCGCAAACCCGATCATCGCAAAGCGGCGCTGGAGAAGAAGATCGCCGTCACGCCGTTATTGACGTTCGAAGGCGCCGACATCGTGGATCTCGATGCCGATCGGCCGATCGAGGAGGTGCTTTCGGCGGCGGAAAAAGCCATCGCGGAATTTATGGCGGCGCAGGGTTATCGCTATTCCGCTGATGAAGTATCAACGGCTGCGCACTGAGGCGCGCATCGGTTCGGCAGGGCGGCGATGCCATTTTCGGCACCGCCGCCGCGGCCGAGAGGGAAGGCTTTATTTTTTCAGCGCCGCAAAGGCGCGCACGATGGTGTCTATTTCTTCATCGCTGTGCGCGGCATTGACGCTGCAGCGCAGCAGGGTAACGCCCGCCGGCGCGGCCGGTGGCAGCACCAGGTTTACATACACGCCGTGGGCGATCAGCTCGCGCCAGAAACGCAGCCCTTCTTCCTTCGAACCGATCATCACCGGCACCACCGGGCTGATGCGCGGCCCCAGGGTATACCCCAGCTCGGCGAGGCCGTGGTACAGGCGGTGCGCGTTGCTCCACAGCTTTTCCCGCAGTTCGGGATGGCGCGCGATTTTTTGCAGCGCCGTGCGCACCGACGCGATGCTCGACGGCGACGGCGACGCGGTAAAGATATACGGCCGGCTGCTGTAGCGCAGCACGTCCATCCCCTTGCCGCCGACGGCGAAACCGCCGATCGAAGCCAGGCTTTTGCTGAAGGTGCCCAGGATGATATCCACGTCTTGCTCGACGCCCAGCGCTTCGGCCAGGCCGCGGCCGTGCTCGCCCATCACGCCGAAGGAGTGCGCTTCGTCGACCAGCAGATACCCGCCGAGCCGACGCTTGATGTCGACGATTTCCACCAGCGGGGCGACGTCGCCCAGCATGCTGTAGATGCCTTCCACGATAATGATCGCCTCGCGCGCACGCTCGCCCAGGCGCACCATGCGGCGCTCCAGATCGGCGGCGTCATTGTGGCGGAAGCGAATAATCTCCGCGCCGCCGAGGGCGCAGGCGTCGTAAATGCTTGCGTGGCTGTCCGCGTCGATCAATACCACGGCGCCCGGCCCTGCCAGCGTGCTGATGACGCCCAAGTTGGCGGTGTAGCCGGTGGAGAACACGATGGCGCTCGGGCGATCGAAGAATTCCGCCAGCTCCCGCTCCAGCGTCAGGTGCGATCCGTAGCTGCCGTTCGCCATGCGCGAGCCGGTGGTGCCGGTGCCGAGCGCGGCCAGGGCCGTTTGGCCGGCGGCGATCGCCTGCGCATCGAACGTCAGGCCAAGGTAATTATTGGTGCCGGCGAGGACAATCTTTTGATCGCCGATGCGGCCCTGGGTGGCGGAATAGACTTCGTCGATGCAGGTGCCGAACGGATTCAGACCGGACGTTTGAAATTGTTCGCGGTCATTGGCGAGGCGCGCAAACTTATCATACAGTCCCATGGTTTTTCTCCAGATAAGGGCGCAGCGCGTCAAGCAGTTGCTCAGGCGTTCTGACATCAAGCAATATATTGATAGGAATGGAGATATCTAATTCATCTTCCAGCATCATCAGCAGATCCAGGACTCTGATGGATTCCAGGCCAAGATCATTGACGAGATCGCTATCAGGTTTTATTTCCACTCCGCCTTCGACGATACCTTGCAAACACGTCAGGATATAATCCATTACAGCATCGCGATTTAGCATAAGAACGTTGACACACCTCTATTTGGAATAATTAAAACAGCCCTTCGCGCAGCGCGCGCTCCAAACTTACCTGTGGAAACCAATTAATCTGTTGCGACAGCGCGTGATTACTGGCGGACCAGTCGTGATGGGTTAATTCGCGTATTTTGCTGCGCGTCAGCATCGGCTCCTGTTTTACCAGGCGGTTCCACACCACGCTGATATCCGCCAGGGCTTTCAGCAGCGGCAGCGGAATGCCCACCAGGCGCACCGGCCCGTGCCGCACGGCGGCGCCGATGTCCCGCAGGCGCAGCCAGTTATAGCCCTCGGCCACGCCGTCGCACAGTTCGTAAATATTCGGCTGCGTGGGTTCGGCCTGCACCCATTGGCTGACCGCCTTGGCCAAATCGCTCACGTGCAGAAAAGAGAGCCTGGCGTCAGGCGCGCCCAGCCGGGGCAGCACGCCGCGCAGCAGGCCGTTGAACAGCGGTTTCAGCTCTTTATCGCCGGGCCCGTAAACCGCCGTCGGGCGGAAAATCCCCAGCGCGATCTCGCCGGTGGCGGCGATGAGTTGCTGCTCGGCGGCCTGTTTTGAATGGGCGTACCAGGACAGCGCCGGATGGCGGGCCGCCAGCGACGACATGAACAAGAAGCGACGGCAGCGGCCGTTCTGTTTGGCCGCCTGCATCAGGTTCAGGCTGCCGGTGACGTTGCAGCGGGTGAACACCGCTTCCGCATGCCCGCGCACCTGGCCCGCACAGTGCACGACGCACTCCGCGCCGCGCACCAGCTCGGTGAGCGAGGGCCGATCCTCCAGCGCGCCGGGGATCCACTGCAGGTTGTCGGCGGCGGCTTTTCCCGCGCGCCGCGTCAGGGCGCGCACGTTAAACCCTTGCGCCAGCAGTTCCTGGACGATGTGCCGGCCGATAAAACCGGTCGCGCCCGTCACTGCCACCGTGCCGCTCATTGCGCGAAACCGGCAAGCTGCGGCATGTGCGGGTAGAGCGAGGCGCTCAGCCAGCGTTTTTTGGCCTCCGCGCGCGCGGGTTTGCCCGACGACGTGCGGGGAATGCTGTGCGGCGGCAGCAGCTCGATGTCCACCGCAATGCCGAACTCGCTTTGAATGCGCGCGCTCAGCGAATGCACGATTTGCTCCCGGCGTTCTTCCGAGCTGACTCGGCACTGGATTTGCAAAATGATCCTGGCCGCTTCGTCGTGCTCTTCGGTTACGAAGGCGATCGCATCGCCGGAACGGATTTCCGGTTCGGATTCCGCGACGTACTCGATATCCTGTGGCCAGATATTGCGGCCGCGAATGATGATCAAATCCTTCTTGCGGCCGGTGACGTACAGATAGCCGTCCAGCAGGTAGCCCAGATCGCCGGTATCCATCCAGCCGGTCACCTGAATTTGCTGTTGGGACTCGTCGTCGCAGAAATAGCCGTTCATCAGGCTGGGGCCGGAGATCGTGATATGGCCGACCTGGCGTTCCGGCAGCGGTTGCCCGGTTTCGCTGCGGATCTCGATGCGGTGGCCGGGCAGCGCTCGGCCGCAGTTGACGAAGGTCGAGACGGCGCGGGTTTTCTTGCCGGGCGCGACCGCTTTACCCTCGTACTCCAAAATATCGCGGTCGACCGCGTTGGTTTGCGGGCCGGAGCAGGGATCGGAAAAACTCACCGCCAGGGTGTTCTCGGCCAGGCCGTAGCACGGCATGAAGGCTTTGCTGTCGAAGTTGATGCTGCTGAAGTGTTCGCCGAACTGGCCGAGCAGCTCGGCCGGGATCGGCTCGGCGCCCACGCCCGCGACCCGCCAGCTGGAAAGATCCAGATCGGCCAGCTCTTTGGCGTTGCTGCGGCGCAGGCACAGATCGTAGCCGAACGGCGGGGCGACGGACACCGTACCGCGATTCTTGGCAATCAGTTTCAGCCACTGCATCGGGCGCATGGCGAAATCTTGCGTGCGCAGATAATCGACGGACAGCTGGGTCGCCACCGGCGTCAGCAGGAAACCGACCAGGCCCATATCGTGATAGAAGGGCAGCCACGAAACGCAGCGGTCGCCCGCGCGCAGCTTGATCCCGTCGCGACTGATCGCGTTCAGGTTCGCCATCGCCGCCCGCTGGGTAATGATCACGCCGCGTGGAAAGCGGGTGCTGCCCGAGGTGTATTGGAGATAGGCGATATCGTCGGGCGAAGGCGCCGGCAACGCGATCTCCGGCTCCGGCAAGGCGTTAAAGTCCGCATCGCTGAGGATGTGCAGCGCCGAGGTGTTTTCCGTGGCTGAGGCGATCAGCGGCGTCCACTCTTCGCTGCTGACGATCGCCGCGGGATTGCAGCTGGCGATCAGCCCTTTCAGTTTGGCGGTGTAGGAGTCGCGTTGGCCCACGCCCATCGGGATCGCCAACGGCACCGCCACTAGGCCGGCGTATTGGCAAGCGAAAAAGGCTTCGACGAATCCTGCGCTGGTTTCGGCGATCAGCGCCACGCGATCGCCTTTCTTGAGTTTCAGGGACAATAAACGCCGCGCGCCCGAGATCGCTTTTTGCTGCAGCGTGCGATATTCGAGAACGGTCACGAGTTGATTGCGACGGTCGTAAAAATTCATTCCCGTATTGCCCAGCGCCGCGTAATCCAACGCGTCCACTAAGGTGGGGAAGTCCGCATAGCGCATGGGAAGAGAATGAACGGAACTTGTTTCAGACATAGACAAACTTAGCCATAGATTAAAAATCACCAAAAGAGAAAATCACTCTTGGCGAGGTAATTGATGTTTTACTATGAATAGGTTTTGAATAAGTTTGTTATTCAACCATCTTCATTCCGCGAACAGCGTATAATGCCGTGCTTGAGGGCACGCCGGTTATTAACCGGTCAGAGCGTGAGTAGCCCGTGTTATCAGCCTTGAGCGGCACCCTGGCGATATACGAGAGACTATTGTAATATCCGGGCTGCGCCGTTCTTTAGCCTGTCTCTTTCGGGCAGGAAATAACTGTCGGCTCATAGGTTATGACCTCATGCATGGCTATCTTGGAACTTAAACACTTCCTAAACAGTATGCCGCAAGAAATCCAAAAGTGAACGATTCATTTAAGGCTAATCTTAAAAAGAGCATTAAGTGGTAAAGATGGCGGCACACCTCCTGATTAAAGTCGGTACACTAAAAGTGGCGGGTTTCTTTTGCCGTAACAGCACGAAATAATAAAAGAGCACCATTAGCGTAGCCTGGCTGCGCCGCTTTCTGTTTCCTTTTTTTATCAATTACGGACATCACAGGGTGAATGTCGGGCGCAATAATGCGCTGTTTCACAGGGGGTAATATTCGGTTTTTCTTATCATTGAACCGGAGGCAATACACAATCCAATAAATGAGAACAGCATAAAAAATGCTAAAGGCGTTGTCGCGTGCTTATTTAATTATTTTATTAAAACGTAAGGCTATTTATGATCCGTGTTGAGAAAGTTCTGAGTAAACGCGAACTTAAAGAATTTATTGCTTTCCCCTCGCAACTGTTTCGCGATGATCCGAACTGGATTGAGCCGCTGCATATAGAGCGCGAAGAGCATCTGTCAAAGAAGAATCCCGGCACCGACCATATTGAATGGCAGGCATGGGTGGCCAAAAAACAGGGCAAAGTCGTTGGGCGCATCACGGCGCAAATCGATGCTCTGCACCGGGAGCTGCATGGCGAGGATACCGGCCATTTCGGCATGATTGACGCCGTTGACGATCCCGCCGTTTTCAGCACCTTATTCACGGTGGCGGAGGAATGGCTGAGGTCGAAAGGCGCGCGCAAAATCACCGGGCCATTCAGCCTCAATATCAATCAGGAAAGCGGCCTGTTGGTCGAAGGGTTTGATACGCCGCCTTCCGCCCTGATGACGCACGCGAAGCCCTACTATGCGGCGCAAATAGCCCAGCAGGGCTACAGCGAAGGGATTGATTTGCTTGCTTATTGGATGAAAAGAACCGACCTGCATTTTTCGCCGTCGTTAACCCGGATGATGGATCAGGTGCGCAAAAAGGTGACCGTTCGCCGCCTCAACCGCAAGCGCTTTCGCGAGGAGATGCAGGTGCTGCGCGAGGTGTTCAACTCCGGATGGCAGCATAACTGGGGGTTTGTCCCGTTCACCGAGCACGAGTTCGCCACCATGGGGGATCAGCTGAAGTTCCTGGTGCCCGACGATATGATCCATATCGCCGAGGTGGATGGCGCCCCCTGCGCCTTTATCGTCGGTCTGCCGAACATCAACGAAGCGATTGCCGATCTGCAGGGGCGGTTATTGCCGTTCGGCTGGGCGAAGCTCTTGTGGCGGCTGAAAGTCAGCGGCGTGCGCACCGCGCGCGTGCCGTTGATGGGCGTGCGCCAGGAATATCAATTCAGCCGCATCGGGCCGATTATTGCGTTGCTGCTGATTGAGGCGCTGCGCGAGCCTTTTGCCAAGCGCAATATCGACGCGCTGGAAATGTCGTGGATCCTGGAAACCAATACCGGCATGCGGACGATTTTAGAACGCATCGGCGCGGTTCCCTATAAGCGCTACCGCTTATACGAGAAAACGCTTTAACCGGCTGATAACGCATCGCCTTTTCACGTTCTCAGAATAATAACCGCGCCGGGGCATTTTCGGGCGGTGCCGTTTCAGGGGCAGGGTGACGGCACGTGAGTGAATGCATCGTCGCCGCAAAGAGAACGGTTAAGGCCTTTAATTAATAAACTCGAGATAAATTCACGCCGCGTGATTTATTCGCGAGTGATTGTGGCAGTATTGACGAGAGCTGATTGCATGCCTGTGGAAAAGAAAAAAGGAATAAGCCGATTAACCTACAGCATAAGGAATTCCTGGGCCGGATTTATTGACGCCGTGCTTACCGAAGATGCGTTTCGCCAATTATTGGTTATTAACGCCATTTTACTGGTTGTTACATTTGGTTTAGATATTACAAATATAGAGCGACTGTTATTAATCGCCTGCAGTTTTCTGCTATTGGTGGTGGAGCTGCTTAATACGGCGATTGAAACCGTGGTCGATCGCATTTCGCTGGAATTACATCCGTTATCCAAACGCGCTAAAGATCTGGGCGGCGCTGCGCAGCTGGTGGCGGTGGTGATGACTATCATTATTTGGGGAATGGTGCTGCTGGGGCGATAAGGGCTTGGGTGGCTCAATTGCCAGGCCGGTTGCCGTGGCGCTATAAGCGGTTATCATCGTTGTTTTGCGTTCAGCAAGGAGAGTCGGCCGCTATGCCCGTGAATTTTGATCTCAACGATCTTTATGCCTTCCGCGCGCTGGTGGAGTACGGCAATTTTCGGCTGGCCGCAGAATCCATCTGCCTGTCGCAGTCGGCCCTGAGCCGCAGGATTGAGAAGCTGGAAAACGCGCTGGGCAGCAAACTGTTCGATCGCACCACCCGGCGCGTGACGCTGACGCTGTACGGGCAGGCGTTTGCCGAGCGTTCGGATCAACTGCTGATGAATGTCGAAGCGGTGTTGGCCGATATCGATAAGGTCAGCCAGGAGCGTACCGGGCTGGTCGCCGTCGCCACGGTGCCGTCGGCGGCCTACTATTTCATGCCCGACGTAATACGCCGTTTCCGGCTTCGCTATCCGCGCGTGCGCGTTAAACTGATCGACGGCAGCGCGGGTAATGTGATTGAGGCGGTCACCGGCGGCCAGGCTGACTTCGGCATCTGCTTTGCCGGGCGGCTGCAGCCTAACCTTGAATTTGTGCCGTTGGTGGGTGACGTTTACGTGGCCGCCTGCCGGCGCGACCATCCGCTCGCCGCTAAAAAGAGCCTCACCTGGCGGGAATTTTATCAGCAGGATTACGTGTCGCTGGATAAAACCTCCGGCAATCGCAATCTGCTCGATCAGCGCCTGGAACACCTCGTGCCGGAGCGCCCCAGCGTGTGCGAAACTCGCCATGTGACGACCATGCTGGGCATGGTTGAGGCGGGCATCGGCATTGCCGCCGTGCCCGCCATGTCGATGCCCGCTTCAGAGCATTCGGTGTTGACGTCGGTGCCACTGGTCGAGCCGGTGGTGAAACGCACCGTGGGCCTGATCCGGCGCAGCGGCCGCATGCAGTCTTTCGTCGCCGCCGAGCTGGAAAAGCTGATTACTGAACGGTATCACTCTGCCTGACCGGCTGCTGCGCCGGCACGCTTCGCATGCCGGTCGCGCGAATGGTCGGCTGTGCCTGAGAGGAGGCGAGGAACTCCAGCAGCGCTTTGCCTTCGCGGCGATGTTCCGCCTTGGCGGTTACCGCGCCGGCGAAGCGGGTGATGTACTGCACGTTTTCCGGCAGTTCGCCGATAAAGGTGACGCCCGCCACGGGCAGCAATTCGCTGACCTGCTGGAAGCCCAACGCGTATTTCCCCTGCGCCACTTCAGAGGCCACCGGAATGCGCTCAATCCTATGCGCTTTTCCTTTCACCTGTTCCTCGATGCCCAGCTTTTTGAACAGTTGGCCGCTGACGTAGCGGCCGCTGGCGCTGTCGGAATAGGCGAAAGAGTCGGCTTGCAGCAAGGCATTGCGCAGCTCGGCATCCGTTTTTATCGCCGGCTTGGGCGCGCCCTGTTTCACCACCATGCCGATCGGCGAATCGGCCAGCTCCACGCGCGAACCCGGCTGGATCCAGCCGCCTTTGTCCAGTTGGGTCAGCGCGTCGCCCACCATGATCACCACATCGGCTTGCTCTCCGCGCGCCAGCCGTGCGGGGATCGCCTGCGGCGTTTTCCCCATGGAAGGGCCGGACACCAGAATGATTTTGTCGCCGCTTTGGGCTTCATATTCCGGGGCCAGTTTCTCCAGCGCGGCCTTGAAGCCGCCGGAGATCATCACGGTCACGTCTTTGGCCAGCGCCGCGGTGCTGAAAGAGGCGCACACCAGCGCGGCGAGGATCGAACGAGTGAGTTTCTGCATGGCATTATTCCTTATGGCGATGGCGCGTTAGCGTGCGGTTTGCAGCGGCATGGCGATGCGGCGATACAGATACAGCGTCGCCAGCAATGCGCACAGCGCGGCGAAGCTCATCCAGTAGCCCGGTGAAGCCTTATCGCCGGTGTATTCGATCAACGCGGTGGAGATCACCGGCGTAAAGCCGCCGAACACCGCCGTCGCCAGGCTGTAGGCCAGCGAGAACCCGGCCACCCGTACTTCCGCTGGCATGATCTCGGTTAAGGCCGGGATCATGGCGCCGTTGTAGAGGCCGTAAATGAAGGACAGCCACAGCAGCACGGCCAGCATCATGCTGAAGCTGGGGGCGGCGGCGAGCAGGCTCAGCGCCGGGTAGGCGGTGGCCAGCGCCAGCAGCGTCATGGCGACCAGCACCGGTTTGCGGCCGAAGCGATCCGACAGCGCGCCGCCGATGGGCAGCCAGATGAAGTTGGAAATCGCGACCAGTAAAGTGACCAGCAAACTGTCGGAGGCGCTGAGCAACAGCACCTTTTTGCCGAAGGTTGGCGCATACACGGTGATCAGGTAAAACGCGGTGGTGGTCATGGCGACCATCAGCATGCCGGCGATTACCACCGGCCAGTTTTTCAGCAGGGTATTAAACACGTCGCGCATCGCCAGGTGGTGACGGCGGGCGGTAAATTCCTGCGTCTCTTCCAGCTTGCGGCGCAGGAGGAAGATGAAGGGAACGATCAGACAGCCGAACAGGAAAGGCAGGCGCCAGCCCCATTCGCGAATGGCACTTTCTTCCAGCGCCGCATTGAGCGCGAAGCCCATGGCCGCCGCCACCATGATCGCCACCTGCTGGCTGCCGGACTGCCAACTGGTGTAGAAGCCCTTACGGCCCGGCGTGGCGATTTCGGCCAGATAGACGGACACGCCGCCCAGCTCCGCGCCCGCCGAGAAGCCTTGCAACAGGCGCCCGCACAGCACCAGCAGCGGCGCCCAAAGCCCGATGCTCTGGTAAGAGGGGATCAGCACGATCAGGAAGGTGCCCGCGGCCATGATCGACAGGGTGACGATCAGCCCTTTGCGGCGGCCGACTTTATCGATGTAGGCGCCCAGCACGATGGCGCCAATGGGGCGCATCAGAAAACCTGCGCCGAATACCGCGAAGGTCATCATCAGCGAGGCGAACTCGCTGCTGGCCGGGAAAAAGGTGTGTGCGATGTAGGTGGCGTAAAAGCCGAACAGAAAGAAGTCGAACTGTTCCAGAAAGTTGCCGGAGGTGACGCGCAGGATCGCGCCGGCTTTGGCCCGGGTGGTCATGGGTGAGGTAGAGGAATGCATCTTTATCTCCAGTTTGTTATGGGCGCCTGACGCCGCGCCTGTTGCTGAAGACTCGCTCAGGAAAATAAACTAAATAAGCGCAATAAACGCATGGCGCGATGCGTTTGGCGCATCAATCGCCGTTAACAATGTTGCCTAACCTGATGTAACGTGGCGTTAACAAACTTATCGCTCACCGCCCGCGGCGCAGAGCGCCGAAAACGTTATGCGCATTTTGTGACAGGGTTCATAAAGGGGCGGCGGGGAAACGCCCCGTACCTCTGACCGATTGTTCGATACCGCTCGTAAAAAAGTGAATGCCTCGCACTGCGTTTGCAAAATGTCCGGATGTACGTTCAGCCTTGCAGTAACCACGAATGCTTTTGCATGCCATTCTGATGCCTCTCTGCTATAGCTTTACATCTATATAGTTGTTGATCTATATTTGCAGGGAGGTCCCGTGTGGGAAATTAAAACAACGGATGCGTTTGATAACTGGTTTAGCTCACTCCACGATGCCGATCGGGCTGGCGTGCTTGCCGCATTGATGATCCTGCGGGAAAAGGGGCCGAGGCTGCCCAGACCCTATGCCGATACGGTTAAAGGTTCGCGTTACAGCAATATGAAAGAGCTGCGCATTCAGAGCCGTGGCGAACCGTTGCGGGCATTCTTCGCCTTCGATCCGTACCGTATCGGCATTGTACTTTGCGCGGGCAATAAAGCCGGCAATGAAAAGCGTTTTTACGATCGAATGCTTCAGATTGCCGATCGGGAATTCACGAACTGGCTGAACACATTAAACGAGAAGGAGTGACGCGATGGGCAGAACGCTGGAACAGCTTATTGCGGATGAAAAGCCCGAGGTCGTGGCCAAAGCGCAAGCGCTGGCGGCGGACATCATGCTGAACATCCACCTTGCCGAGCTGCGCGAGAAGGTGCAGAAAACGCAGGTTGAAATGGCGCAGGCGCTGGGTATCCGGCAACCGACCGTTGCCGTGATGGAAAAACCGGGCCGCGATCTGAAACTGTCTTCGCTCAAACGCTATGTTGAGGCGGCCGGCGGCAAGCTGCGCCTGGATGTTGAACTGCCGGACGGCTCTCACTACGAATTTGTGCTGTAAGCGCTAACGGCAGAAAAGCAAAAATCCCGCTCGGGTTTCCCTGAGCGGGCTGTTCGCAATATGGCGCCTCCGATATCAGGAGGCAGCCGTGAAAGCAAAGAGGCTCAAGGCTGGATGTATGGGCGCTGCCGTTTGAGCCAGATAGCGTTAACAAGTCACCCGCCGTACCTTCGCGATAAACCATCCCCTGCTCAAAGCTGAAACGATATAATCATTCACATGGCTGATTTTAAAGGGCCATAACAGCCCTTTAAAATTATTCTCATTTATCTGGAATAATAAAACGGCTTACCGACTGTAATTTTTCGATGGTCTCTTCCAGCTCCCTCTCAGGCAACGATTGGTCAATAATCCCCGCACCAGCTTGTAACGCCACTCCACGACCATGCTTATAAAGCGAGCGGAGCACCAGCGCCGCATCCTTTTCACCCTGGCTATTGACCATGAACACGCTGCCGCTATAGGCACCGCGTGAGACCGGCTCCAGCCGCTGAATCGCCTCTATCGCCGAGCGCTTAGGTATCCCCGAAGCAGTGACTGCGGGAAACAGTGCGCCAAAGGCATCCCAGGCATTGAACTCTTTGCGAAGTTGTCCTTTTATCCGGGAGGCCAGATGCTGCACACTGCCACGCAGTGAGACATGCATAAAATCACTGACGTGGGTTGAATGGTTCTCACATAGGGGGATCAGTTCTTCAATGGCGAGCTTGACGGACACCGCATGCTCAGCAATTTCTTTCGTATCGTTACTGAGCACTTCGCGCAATCGCCGATTTTCGGCCTCGTCAGCGGTAAGTGCTCGCGTGCCGGCCAGTGGTTGAGTGCTGACAGCGCCAGAATCAGAGACTTCAACCACCGTCTCAGGGCTAAACCCAATGAAGTGATCGTCGTTCAATCGGGCAATAAACGAACGTGCCGGGGTATTGAACCGGCGGCCAACGTGATAGCTAGCTAATAAATCGACTGGAGCGGCAAGGGTTATTCGACGAGAAAGAATAATTTTCTGATATTCACCGCGCTGAATTTCTTCAACTGCCAGGGCAACGCGCTGGCAGTAGTCGCGCGCATCCTGTTCGCGAATCTGTTTGGCGATTGAAGCTTGCCATTGAGCATCAGGTTCTGGAAACACTGCAACACGATCCGCCGCCTGAACACGCTTCACCAGTTGCGATAAATCCTGATCAGAAGACGCGATCAGTTGTGCTTCCCCCGGCTTTAATTTGATTTGCACATGCGGGATAAAGAGGGTCAGCAGGGGCGTTGCCTCAGGTAAGTGTTTTGGCTGCACATCGTGTATCAGGTGTGAGAACTCGAAATGGCTCACACCATAAGCCTGCCAGTCGCTAAAGGGAATCGCATCCAGCGCCTGTTGCAGATTTGTCTGCCAGTTACCACCTTGCCAGCTCTTTTCCACCGCGTTGGGCAGGGTAAGTTCAGCACGATTACCATACAGTGAGATTTTTACCTGACTGCCTATTCCAATATCCCAGCATTCGTCGCGCTCATAGGCAATGTGACAATCAGATTCGTTCTTCAGCAAGTGATAAATGACATCGAGCGGGTCAGCCTGCAGGATGAGGGTATGGCTGGACTCACTGCTGTCCAGGGCAAGCATGGCAATATCCGCCAGCTGACGCTTATCGATCTTGCCAACGGCGGTTAATGGCCAACGCTTAACAGGTAATAACTGGTCAGGCAGTTTATTATTGCTGACACCTTGTCGCTGCAGGTAGCCACGTAAATCAGCCAGTGTCAGGTGGGTATCACCCGGTAAACAGGCACAGATACGTTCACCTAGGCGTGCATCCTCAACACCAATTACGACGCAGCTTGCCACATCAGGGTGATTAGCGATAAACGACTCAACCTCTGCGCAACCCACCTTTTCCCCGGCACGATTAATTTGCTCTTTGAGCCGACCTTCCACGACGAAGTTGCCCGCATCGGTCAGGCGCACCAGGTCACCAGAACGGTAAAAATGATCCGGTGTGAACGCCTGCAGGTTTTGCGCTTCAGCGCGATAATAGCCGCCGATAGTATAGGGGCCGTGGGTAAGAAGTTCACCGGAGACTTCGATTCCTACGGGAAGTCCATCCTGATTCACCACTCTTATTTGGTCCGCATCTGAAATCGGACGACCCTGAGTGTGTAAAATCACGTCATCGCTATCATCAAGCCGTGTGCAGCAAATCAGTCCCTCAGCCATACCGAAAACTTGCTGGAGCTGACAGTCAAAGGTGGGTTTGACTTTTGCTGCCAGTTGACTATCCAGCCGTGCTCCCCCTACCTGAATAAATTGCAAACTGGAGAGGTCGCTTTCATCCCATGCCCGACACTCCAGCCACAGGGTGACAAGCGGTGGTACCAATGCAGTAAAAGTGACTTTCTCCTGCTCAATAAGAGGGAACACTTCATCACAGCCTGAGGTTTGCGCTAGCACCACTTTGCCGCCTGAGAATAGCGTGCCCAGCACTCCCGGACAGGAGAGGGTGAAGTTGTGTGCCACAGCTAATGTCGCCAGATACACACTTTGGCTGGAAAGCTGGCAGATTTCCGCCATGCGGCGTGCGTTGTAAAAGTAATCGGCGTGCGTGCGTGGTATCAATTTGGGCGTACCGGTGCTGCCACCAGAAAGAAGGAGGAGGGCGATATCTTCAGCATGCGGTGCAGGCAAAGGCTGGGGCTCAGACTGGAACGCTGTCATCAGTGAGTCTGCATCGTCATGGATATTCACCGGCCAGCGTTGCATACCGGGATGTTTAACCGCCATATCCGATGCCAGTGTTTGATAGTCATGCCCAAGATAGTGATGAGGATAAAACCAGGCTTTGGGTTCTGCCAGTTGGCTCAAGGCATCAATGTCTGCCGCTTTCTGGCCAGGCATGGCAAGAATCGGGCGTGCGCCGAGACGGAACAGAGCGAACAGTGTTGCCACGAGGCCAATACAGTTTGGCAACTGCAGCAACACATTATCTTGAGAGCGAATCCCACGCGCGGCTAATCCCGCAGCAAGTCTGTCGGCCAGATTATCCAGCCCGGCGTAACTCAGATGCTGCTTTCCTGCCACCAGTGCGATGCTGGTGGGTTGCCGAATTGCCCACTGGCGTAACTGTTCGCCCAGAGGTTGATCGACCCAATAGCCATTTTGTCGATAGTGTTCACGCTCACTGTCACTCCAGGCGCTGTAACGTTGACGTTCGTTCATCATCTTTCTCCTTGCCGAAAAAGGATTGCCGACTACTGGCCGGCAATTACATCAAAAGTCCCAGCTAAATTTGGCAATCACCTGACGGCCTGCCCCCCAGAAACAGCCTGTGTCGGTGGAATAGCAACCCGCGACAACTTTGCGGTCCAGCAGGTTTTGTGCTGTCAGTTGCACTTTGCCACCGCGTAAAGAAGGATCGAGTTTGCCAAGCTCATAACGAATTGAAGCATCCATCAGGCCATAACCCCCGGTGTTAAACTGATTGTCCATGGTTCCTCCTTTGGTGCCGCCGCTGAAGCGCCCCCCCACAGCGACGCCTAAGCCCTCAACCTCTGTGCCTGCTGGCGCCTGCCAGTCCAGCCATAGCGCACCAAATGTCCGTGGTACGCGCAGTGGGGTTTTGCCTTCGCGGCCTTGAGTGTCCTGGGTGTACTTCACCTGCTGTAGTGTGTAGCTACCGATCACACTGAACTGTTCGGTTAAGGCACCCCGTGCCTCCAGCTCCAGCCCGCGTGCACGAATTTTTCCGCCCTGAGTCTGGAAAGCGGAATTCGCCGGATCAGTGCTCAGGCTCTTGTCCTGTGTCAGGTTGTACACAGCGGCAGAAAGCAGGGTCGTGGTACCCGGTGGCTGATACTTCACGCCAAACTCATAGAGTTCGCCGCGACTGGGTTTAAAGGGTTGTTGATCGCGAGAAAGACCGGCAACCGGCTGGAAAGATTGCGCCCAGGTGAAATAAGGCGAGATGCCATTGTTAAACAGATAATTCAGGCCAACACGTCCCGTGGTGGCCTGATCGTGTTGCTCGTAATTCTGGCCGTAGAGAAAATCTTTATTGATGATTTTGCTCCAGTCGTGGCGGATACCCACTGTGGTACGCCATTGCTGCCAGGCAATCTGGTCCTGCAGATAGACGCCCGTTTGCGTGGATGAAACGCGGCTATCCTGCCATAGCGCGGTTGGGCCAAATTCGGCGACACCATAGTCAGGATGATAAATATCAAGAGATGACACGCTGCCACTACCGTAGTCAGTATGGCCGCGCATATGGTCAACGCCCACACCCGTCAGTAACTCATGACTCAATGCACCGGTATCGAAAAAACCGTGGATCTGATTATCAAAATTGAGTGTGTTGTAATGCTCGTCAGAGACTGCGGTATTGCGGCTAATGGTGCGCATATCGTCGTTCAGACCTGACATGATCACTGCATCATAATTGGACGTTTCGCCGAAATAGCGACCTTTTAAGACCGTGGACCAGTCTTCGCTGAAATTATGGATGTAGCTGTAGCCCACCGTTGATTGCTTACGACTAAAGGTGTTGTGATTTGGCTCACCAGGGTAAGCATCCCGCGGCAGTTTGCCATTTGGGTTGGTGAACACCGTGCCATAGGCAGGCAAAGAAGTGATCACCCCTAAATCCGGGTCGTACTGAAAACGTGAGTAGAGCGTCAGACTGTTGTTGTCATCAGGATTAAAGGTGATGGAGGGGGCCAGCGCATAGCCTTTGAGTTTCGTGCCCTGCTGCATGCCGTCGGCGAGATGGCCGGTAGCGACGAAGCGATAGAGTACGCTTCCGCTGTCATTCACTGCCCCACCAAAGTCCAGGCCGACCCGTCCGTAATTCTTCGTACCACCTTCAACTTCTACATGACGAATCGTTTCACTCGTCGGCAATTTGCTGGTGAGTGCAATGATACCGCCGGGATTTGATAACCCATACAGCACGGAAGCGGGTCCGCGTAAGACATCGATCTGTTCCAGAAGGAAAGGGTCGATCTGCTGCACACCAAAGAGCAGGCCATTGGTATTGCGTAAACCATCCTGAAACACATCGGAATAGCCAGTGTCGCTGTAATTAAACCCGCGAATAGTGAACTGATCAAATGCGGTTACTCCGCCCCATTGCTCGGAAGCCACACCTGGCGTATACCGTAGCGCTTCATTAAGACTACGCGTGTTCTGATCATCCATCTGCTGTCGGGGAATTACCGAGATCGATTGCGGTGTTTCCACCAGCGGTGTCGTGGTTTTAGTTGCGCTGCTGCTTTCTTTTGCCGAAAGCCGGCCGCTATGTGATTCCTCATCTTGTGCGATGACCGTTATTGTTGAACTGTTCTGCTGCGGCTGCGCCCAGGCACTTTGCAACGCGAGGGTGAGTAAAGAAAGTGAAAGGCCCGTTACTGCGCGTTGTGTGATTTGTTTTCCTGCCAAATACGAAGCGGTGCGTTCCATAACAATCCTCTGCCTGATACAAATCAAAAGGTTTTCTTAATGCTTTTTTTGAGAATGATTATCAATAGCGTTGATTACTATGTAATGATATAACATATGATATGATCATTAATGAAGCGGAAATTTAATGATTTCGTTAAGGGAGATGCGGGGATATGAACCAGGGTTTAACCAGACGAACGCTGATAAAAACAATGGGTATTGGCGCGGGCATCGTGCTCAGTAATGGATTTTTACCGCTGGCATGGGCGGATGAACCCAAGCCGCAGCGAGGGGGAACACTGCGTGCTGCGTTCGCAGGTTCCAGCAGTGATTCTACCGATGTGTTGCGATCCACCAACAGTAATATCGACTATGTACGTTCACGCTTAGTGTGGGATTCATTAGCGGAAGTAGACAACCAACGTATCGTATGGCGCCTGATGGAATCAGCAGATCCTAATCACGATGCGACACGCTGGACCGTAAAACTTCGGCAGGGCGTCACATTCAGTGATGGTCGTCAACTCACCAGCAAAGATGTGATGTTCAGCCTGCGTACCTGGATGAGCCAGCCGGGTAGTCAAAGTGGCTGGCTGAAGCCACTCGACCTGACGGCATCACGTCTTGAGGATGATCACACACTGACATTGCAGTTGCACAAACCGGTGGGTTCATTTGATTTATTACTGGCGCAGTCAATCTTTATTTTTCCAGAAAATACGCAGGACTTTACTGCGGCAGTGGGGAGTGGGCCTTACACACTCAAATCTTGGTCACAGGATAAAAGTGTGCTGCAGGCGCGTTCAGACTATTGGGATGCGGCAAACGGTGGTCCGTGGTTGGATGAGATTCACCTCTACAGCGTAGGTGACACCACTGCACGCCTCAACGGTTTGAAAGCGGGGCAGTTTGATTATGTGGGGGGGATGGCGCTACTCACCGCGCGATCAGAGCAAGCTAATCCGGCAGTGAAACTGTGGCACTCTCCGAAATCGGAGATGAGCAATCTGGCATTTAGTATGAATCTCAGTAAGGCGCCCTTTAATCACGCCGCGGTTGTCGAAGCGCTGAAATATGCGATTGACCGGGAAACGATGGTACGCGCAGTGACCATGGGATTAGGCGAAGTCGCGAATGATGCCCTGGGCGCGGGGCAACCGTGGTTCAATGGGGAATTGCCTACCCGCCATTACGATCCTGAACGTGCCCGTGCGCTGTTGCAGAAGGCAGGCATAGCCTCTGTTGCCGCAAAGATACGCACCAGCGACTACGAATACGGTACGGCCGAAAGCGCTACATTACTGTTACGCCAGGTAAAAGGGACGGGATTTGATCTGCAACTGGACCGCGTTCCCGCTGCCGATTACTACAGCGATTTTAACCTGCTGCTGAATACACCATTACAAACCAATCTTTATCGCCCGATGCCGCTGCCCGTTGCGTTGCCATTCTATTATGGCCATGCGGCTCCCTGGTCATTCACCGGCCCGGCTACGCCGCAACTTGACGATCTGATGAATGCGATGCAGGCAGCACGCGGTGATGCGTTGCGCCAGCGTGTTGCTGATGTCCAGCACTACCTGTGGCAGCAGGGCGGTGACGCGATCTTTGCGCGAATTCCGTCTATTGCCGCTTCTGCACCAGGTGTGTTTGGCGTCAAAGCGGCTGGCTTCTTTGACTATCCGCTGCTGCGTGATGCCTGGCTGCGTTCAGCATGAAGTGTCAGGTTTTAATTAAACGCCTGCTATGGCGTGCATCGCAGGCGGTTTTCACTTTGTGGCTTCTTTCGGTGATGATCTTTTGTGCCATGTCGCTGGTTAAAGGTGATGCTGCCAGCCAGCGTCTGGCAGGGACGGGGAGCCGCGAGCAGGTGACGGCGTTACGCGCGCAGCTGGGTCTTGATCAGCCTTTAGCTGCACGCTATCTGCAGTGGGCCAAGGGTGTCATGCACGGTGACTGGGGGACCAGCTACTTAAACGGGCGATCCGTAAGTACGCTTATTCGCGAGCGTGGGGGGGCCTCACTGGCATTAGGGGCCAGCGCCAGCGTGTTGCTGGTGGTGATCGCCCTGGGCTTAGGCATCTATTGTGGGCTGCACCCAGGCAGTGTCATCGACAGGGGCATCAGTCTTCTTTCCCTGGGATTCGTGGCGTTACCGGAATTTGTGACGGGCACACTGTTGGTGATGGTGTTTTCGTTAACGCTTCACTGGTTGCCTGCGCTTTCGCTTCTCTCCCCGGGCCAATCGTTGTGGTCACAGTGGCCACTGTTTATTTTGCCAATAATGACACTGCTCAGTGTCGCGTTAGCGCAGAACATCAAATTGGTCCGCCTTGGTGTTATGCGTGCTTCTCAGTCTCCAGCCTGTGAATGCGCCCGGTTGAATGGAATTGCGGAATACCGCGTGGTATTGCACTGGATCCTGCCCGAAGCATTAGGCCACTGTTTACCGGTCCTGGCACGTTACATCACTTATCTGTTTGCTGGCGCACTGGTTGCAGAAACACTGTTTGGCTGGCCAGGCCTGGCAGCGGCACTTCTTAATGCCACGCTATCGCGCGATACGCCGGTGGTGATGGGCATCTCGATGGTGATGTGTACACTGACGGTGCTACTGAATCTCCTCGCGGATAGTTTGACCGCGTTGCTTAACCCCGCTGCTTTCCGGGGAGGGCGCGATGCGTAAATGGCCATATGCAGGATTCGTTTTCTTCAGCCTGATGGCATTCATAGGTCTTATCGGCCCCTGGCTGGCACCTTATGCGATCGATGAGATACGTGATATGCCCTTTGCTGCGCCAAATTCAACGGCGTGGATGGGGACAGATTATCTCGGCGCAGACGTCTTCAGCCGCCTGCTCAGCGGTGGTCAACAACTCTTATTGCTGGCCTGCCTGAGCGTATTACTGGCCTGGCTGCTTGGCGGGCTGTTGGGGATGCTTGCGGCGCTGAAAGGACGCTGGATTGAACGGATGTTGTTGGCGCTGGCTGACATCCTGCTCAGTATTCCGGGGCTGCTGTTACTGACACTGGTGGTTACCGTTAGCGGGCGCGGTTATACGGCCGCAGTGGTGGCGGCGATATTGGTGATGGTGCCCGATATTTTCCGTCTGGTTCGTGCCGCGACGTTGCAACAATTACAGCAAGATTACGTCGACATGGCGCGCTGTCGGGGAGAGTCACTGGCAGCGATTCTCTGTCGGGAGATCATGCCTAACCTGTTACCCCTGCTCAGTGCAGATATTGGCCTTCGCCTGCTGGCAGCCATTTTTATTTTGGCCACCGCCAGTTTTCTTGGGCTGGCGGCGCAACAACCCCTGGCTGACTGGGGGCTGATGATCATGGAGAACCGTCAGGGGTTATCGTTTCAACCCTGGGCAACCCTCGCGCCGATCTTTGCCATCCTGTTGCTGCTTATTCCTCTGAACCTGAGTCTGGATGGATTGTTTGTTTCTGCGCGTAGAAGATATGCGCCTCCGGTGGCCTCGTTTTCGCACGCACAAAGCATTGCCGATAGCAGGCTAAATATTCAACAGCTTAGCGTGGAACTTCCTGAACAGACGTTGATCAACACCGTTTCGCTGCAGATAAAAAGGGGTGAAATTGCGGCGCTGGTCGGTACTTCAGGCAGTGGTAAAAGCACTTTACTGCGTGCGGCACTGGGGCTCTTTCCCGACACCACAACTGCCATTCGCGGTGAGGTATGGCTCGCAGGGCAGTCGCTCTTTTCAATCAATGCCCGAGCATTGCGAAAGCTTCGTGCCCGGCACGTTGGCTTTGTGCCGCAAGATCCCCGTCTGAGTATGGTACCTTCGCAAACGCTGGGCGCGTATTTACGTTGGATGGCCGCCCGTCGCGGACTCACAGATGCTCAACGCGATCAGCAGGTGACGTCTCATTTCCGTCAACTGGGGCTGCCCGATGATGCGGCTTTTTTGCGGCGCTATCCACATCAAATCTCTGGCGGACAACTGCAACGCGTGATGGCAGTGGCCGCCATGCTTGGCTATCCTGGCTTGCTACTGATGGATGAGCCGACCAGCGCGCTGGATGGATTGAGTACCCAGGCGGTGATGCACTGGATCGCCTCAACTGCGCGCGCACATCAGATGAGCGTGCTGTTTGTCGCACACGATTTACCACAGGCGAGTCAGATAGCCGACCGGATTCTGGTGATGTCAGAGGGGGAAGTGGTTGAACAACAATCCACTCAGGCATTTTTGCGCACGCCTGATACCCAGGCCGGTCAGCGCCTGCTCAATGCCTGGTTGCCTTGTCCCTCTCCTGAGCAGGAAACCTCCTCTGCTCAGGTCGTCCTGCGTGCTGAGGCCGTAGAGGCCGCTTATGGCGGACGCACCGCACTGACCTCACTTCAGTTTTCTCTGAGACGCGGTGAGACACTGACCATTGCGGGCCGATCCGGCGGCGGTAAAACCACTCTTCTGCGCATTCTGGCAGGTTTACAACCTGATGCCAGCGGCACCTTAAGCCTGCATAACATGCCGCTGCCTCTCAGTATCCATCAACGCAGCCCGTCGCAAAAATGGCAACTGCAATATGTCGCGCAGAATCCCGCCAGCTCCCTGAATGCTTTCTATAGCGTGCGTGCGCTGCTGCGCCGTCCTCTGCGTCTTAGCGATCCCACATTAAGCGCTGAACAGTGTGAACAGAGGGTCATCAGCGTGATGGCGCAGGTCGGGCTTGAGGCCCATTTGCTTACTCGAAAACCGTCGCAACTCTCCGGCGGTCAGCAGCAGCGTGTGGCACTGGCAAGAGCATTAATTACCCGCCCTGACGTGTTGTTGTGTGATGAAGTGACCAGTGCTTTAGATGGGCCGACGCGTATGGGGCTGGTCCTGCTGTTGCAACAGTTGCAACAGCAGCAGGGTATCGCTCTGTTAATGGTGACTCATGATTTAACCCTTCCTGTACAGTTGGGCGGTTTGCTCATGGTGATCGAGCACGGGCGGGTTGTCGAACAGGGGCGCGTTTCCGAATTGCTTACACGGCCCACGCATTCAGTGACGTCCCGGCTCATTTCAGCAGCGCAACTCATAGAGGAGACTACGCGTTGACTTCCCCCTGGATACGAACATTAAGCGGATACATTAAGCCTGAGTTACAACTGTTTTGTCTGCCGCATGCGGGCGGCAACGCTGGGCTCTATCGCGGCTGGCGTGAACATCTTCCGCCGGAAATTGAATTGAATGTGATCTGCTATCCCGGTCGTCTGGAGCGTTGGCAGCATCCCATCCCCGCGACGATGCCGGAGCTGGTGGGGGAAGTCTCGCGGGCTATTGCTCCGCATCTTGGCGAGAACTGGGCTATTTTCGGCCACAGTATGGGAGCCGTTGTCGCGCATGAAACGATTCTGGCATTAAAATGCGATGATTTACCTCCACCGCAACTGTTGGCGGTCTCCGCCCGTGAGGCGCCGCAGTTTCATCAGCCCGGCCTTTTACATCAACAGGATGATGAAGCACTGTGCCAAGAGCTACTGCGCCTGGACGGCACCGATCCCGTGTTGTTGACCCTACCCGAGATGCGCGAACTCATTCTGCCCACGATGCGGGCGGATTATGCGTTGATTGAGCAGTGGCAGCTGAGTTCCAGACAGCTGCTGTCATGCCCCATCGCTGCCTTCATGGGCAGCGAAGATCCGGAACTTGATCAGATGCAGGCGGAAGGATGGGCAAGCTGGACAACAGCCAGTTTCACCCTGGACTGTTTTTGCGGTGGACATTTTTACTTCAGGGAACACCCACAGCCACTTCTTTCACGATTACTGGCACGCTTAAGTGCGATTCAGGCACTGTCCTGAGTCTGTTCCGGCTGTGGTTGTACCGGACGAATCAACCACAGTGCCGCCAGACCGGCGAGGGCACTTGCAACGGCGGCAACGCGGAATAAGAGGTTTAATCCATCTACCCATGCCTGCAAGGCCCGTTGCTGCAGTTCGGGCACGGCATTCAGCACATCAAACTGCGCGCTGCTGATGGCCTGAAGGGCTGATGCAGGCTGACTGATACCAGAGGCACTTAACAGGGAGAGCGGCAAAGCTTGCTGGATCACATGGTTGAGTAACAGTCCAAACAACGCGATACCCACGGCAGTACCGAGCGGGAAGAACGTATTTGCAGTGCCCGATGCAGCGCCAGCCTGACGCGCAGGAACAACACTAACAGCGAGATCCATCAGATGCGGCATGGTTAATCCTGCACCGATACCCAGCATCAACAGCAGCGGAAGGATCACCAGCCAGTCGCTGTGGATTTGCACATGGCTACTGAGGGTCAGACCGAGAGCCACAATGAACATGCCAATTGCCAGCACTATGCGGACTGGAATCAGTCTTGAAAGCGGACCACTTAATCCGGCGGCGACCACCATCGCCAGTGACTGACTCAAAAGAATCAAACCGGTGTGCCACGCCGAATAGTGCAACAGGCCGCTCAGCCAAAGCGTAATAAACGGCAGCAAGCCAAAACTGAAAATGCGGCCTGCAAAGCTGAGCAGGATTGCCGCCAGGAACGTAGGGATGCGAAACAAACGTAAATGCAGCAGGGCGTGATCGCCCCGCTGAGCCTCAATCCATAAAAACAATAAAGCCGAAGCGATCCCGATGAGCAGTGCGAGGCGGACAAAGGGAGTGGCATCAGATGAAAAGTTCAGTGCGGCGTAGTTGAGGCTAAACAGGCTGAGAGTGACGAAAACCGCGCCAGCGACATCGACAGGATAACGCGGTGCGGGTACGGGTTTTTCATCAACATGGCGCAGGGTGAGAAAAATGATCAGTAGTCCGACGGGGATGTTGATGGCAAACAGCCATGGCCAACTGGCCCATTGGATGAGTATGCCGCCAATCAGGGGACCAGTTGCTGCTGACACGGCTCCCCCTGCGGCAAATAACCCCACCGCGCTGGTGCGAACCTTGGGTGATTCACCCTCACAGGCACTGGCAATCAGTGCCAGCGCAGTCCCCAAGACCATGGCACCGCCAGCGCCCTGGAGTACACGGGCAACGATCAACGCATTGATGGTAGGCGCCATTGCGCAGCCCAATGAAGCCAAAACAAATAATCCATTACCACACAAAAAAATCGGGCGCCGACCCAACCGGTCGGAGATGGCGCCAGCCAGCAATAACAAGGCGGCGAAGCTCAGGGTATATCCATTAATTACCCACTGTAACTGTGCGAGATTGGTAAGGAAACCTTCACCTATTTTTGGTAGCGCAATATTCACGACCGTGATGTCCAGCGTCATGATAGCAGCACTCAATGCGGCCACCAGTGTGGTCCATCTACGATTTTTTGCCTGTTCTTCATTCATCAACATGCCGTTGTTCCTTGTTTTCATCCCGTCATTTACAAATTGTATTAAAAAACCACCATGATAATGATTATCATTTATATTTATCTTTAGTAACGTTATAACATATAAATATTTGCGGCAATACGTTAAGCCAACGCTGCGATATAAATTTTTTTAATGCCTTTATGATGTAATTGAGAGAAGGACAAGGACTATGGCAAGCACCCTTCAGCATAAAATATGCACAGATATGGCCCCCTTTCTCCCCGGCATATTGCCGGATCGACTCGCTAATGACTGCGACCTGATCGGCCTCGGGCTCGACTCGCTGGCGATGATGAAACTGGCCGCTATGTGGCGTCGGCAAGGTTACGATGTGTCGTTTGCCCGCTTGATTGAACAGCCACGCCTGGATGCCTGGTTGGCTTTGATGACGCAACAAACGCCATCCGCGGAGCAGGAAAAAAAGGCCGTGTTGCCAGGCACACATGAAAACGAACCTTTCCCTCTGGCGCTCATGCAGCATGCATATTGGGTGGGACGCGACAGTGCTCAGCATCTGGGGGGTGTTGCTGCGCATTTCTACCATGAGTTCGATCTACCGCAACTGGATGTTGCACGCCTGGAAAATGCGGTACATCAGTTGCTTGCCCGTCACGGTATGCTAAGGGTGGCCATTCTGGAGGAGGGGCAGCAGCAGGTTCTTGAACACGCGCAGTGGCCCGGGCTTAGGGAATATGATTTACGCCAGGAGGCAGCAGATATCGCCACCCTGCGAATGGAGGCGATTCGCGCCGCGCTGTCACATCGCCAGTTAAATATTGCACAAGGCGAGGTGTTTGATGTGCGTGTGACGCATAAGCCCGCCGCCCTCGGTGGTGGCTGCCGCCTGCATTTTAATCTCGATATGATCGCGGCGGATGCCATGAGCCTGCGCGTTCTGTTGGACGATCTGGCGAGGCTCTATCTGGAGCCGCAACAGCCGCTGCCTGTGCTGGATCTCTCCTATTGCCAGTATCAACAACTGCGCCACGCCTGGCTGCAGGAACCGCAGCAGCAGGCGCGCTACGCACAAGACAAGCAGTGGTGGCTGGAGCGTTTAGCCGATTTGCCTGGCGCACCGATGTTGCCCAGCGTTGGGTTAAACCCGGACAGTGCGCAGCAGACGGTGGTCCGTCGCCATCGCTGGTTTGATGCCAGGGCCCGTCAACAGCTGGAGGCCAGTGCGCGTGAACATCAACTGACCTTGCCGATGATGATTGCCGCTGCGTTTGCCGAAGTGCTGACCCAGTTCAGTGACGACGAAGATTTCATTCTTAACCTGCCGTTGTTCAACCGTGAACCGCTGCACACCAGCGTACCTGCGCTGGTGGGAGATTTCACTTCGTCAGTGTTGCTGGCGTGGCGGGGCAGCAACCCCGGCAGTTTCCTTGAACGCGCGCAGCGCCTGCAACAGCAGTTCCGTCAGGATGCGGCACATGCCTGTTTTTCCGGCGTAGAAGTGCTGCGTGAAGCGGCACGCGTGCGCGGTCAGCAGCAGTTTGCTCCCGTGGTATTTACCAGCGCTTTGGGACTGGGAGAGCTGTTCAGCGAACGCGTCCAGCAGGCCTTTGGGCAGCCCGGCTGGATTGTTTCACAGGGGCCACAGGTGTGGCTGGATGCACAAATTACCGAGTTAAATCAAGGTTTTCTGGTGAACTGGGATGCGCGTGAGTCCCGTTTTCCAGCGGGTATGCTTGATTTGATGTTCAATCAATTTACAGGGCTGATTGAGGCACTCATCGCCAGTGAGCAGGCGTGGCAACAGCCGGTGCAGAGTGCGTTACCCTCAGCACAACAGGTCGTACGCCAGCGGGCGAATGCCACCGATGCCCCTTTACCTGAGAGCGATTTGCACAGCGCTTTCTTTCGTCTGGCACAGCTGCAGCCGGAAGCGCCCGCGTTGTTTGGACCCCATCAGGTGCTCAGTTATGGTGAGTTGGCTAAACGTGCACGCCGCCTGGCGACCCATCTGCTCAATCAGGGCGTGCAGCCAGGGGAACTGGTGGCGATCGCTTTGCCCAAAGGACCGGAGCAGATCATTGCGGTGTTGGGGGTACTTGCCAGCGGTGCTGCGTGGCTACCGCTCAACCACCTGCAACCGGAGCCGCGCATTAAAGCCATCCTGCAAAATGCCGGGGTGAAACAGGTTATTGACCAACTACCGGATGAAGATTCGCGGCTCCCTCTGGCGGAAGTCACTCACAGCGATCCGCAGCATCTGGCTTACGTTATTTACACCTCTGGCTCAACCGGCACGCCGAAAGGGGTGGAGATCAGCCATCTGGCAGCTAAAAACACCATCGACGATCTTAACCGCCGCTATCCACTGGGCGATCGCATGCGCACTCTGGCGGTGTCGGCGCTGAGCTTTGACCTGGCGGTGTACGATATCTTCGCGCCGCTGTCAGTGGGTGGGGCGGTGGTATGCATTGAGGATGAGAGCTGGCGCGACGCGCAGCGCTGGGTGACGTTGATACGGCAGCATCAGGTCAGCGTACTGAACTGTGTGCCCGCCATTGCGGAGATGACGTTCACCAGTGCCGCTGCGGATAACCTGACGTTACCACTCAGGATTGTGCTGCTGGGCGGCGACTGGGTCCCGCTTGATCTGCCGAAGAAGTTACGCATGGTCGCTGAGCAGTGTCGCTGTATTGCGCTGGGCGGCACGACTGAAACGGCGATCCACTCGACGGTTCAGGAGATCACCACTGTGCCGGCTGAATGGCGCTCGGTGCCCTACGGATATCCGCTTAACAACGTTCGTTGCCGTGTCGTGGACAGCCTGGGCCGGGATCGCTGTGACTGGGTCAGCGGTGAACTGTGGATTGGCGGCGCAGGCGTTGCGCTGGGCTATCGCCACGATCCCGAGCGTACCGCCGACCGTTTTGTCGTAGAGAACGGTGAACGCTGGTATCGCACCGGCGACTTAGCACGCTATCACCCCAGTGGCTCTCTGGAGTTTCTGGGGCGGCGCGATCATCAGGTGAAAGTGCGGGGCTACCGTATTGAGCTGGGCGAAATTGAATCCGCGCTGATTTCCCACCCTGGCGTGGCACGCGGCATTGTTCTGCTCGATGATGAACAACATCTGGTGGCGGCCTATACCAGCCAGCAGCCGGTGGAGAGTGCGGCGCTGCGTCAGCATCTGCAACGTTATCTGCCGCAGGAAATGGTACCGGAACGACTGGTGGCACTGTCTGAACTTCCGCTCAGCCACAACGGCAAAATTGATCGCAATTTACTGCGACAGTTACTGGCCGACCTTACACCGGAAACGGCCCATACCTACGAGGCTGCCTTGCCAGGTGTAGAACAACAGGTGGCTGCGATCTGGCATAAAACACTCGGTATATTACCGGGTCGTCAGGATAATTTCTTCATGGCAGGCGGTGATTCACTGCTGGCTACCCGTGCCGTGGCAGAACTTCGTCGCCAGGGATTTAGCGATGTTACCCTTTCAAAACTCTTTGCTCATCCGGTATTGGCAGATTTCTGCCAGACATTGCGCGGCAATCAACCTACAACCGCCACGCCTGCCATCGTTCATGATGCTAACGGGCGTTACGATACCTTCCCGCTGACGGATGTGCAGCAGGCTTACCTGTTTGGCCGGGAAAGTGAGTTTGCGCTGGGCGGCATTGGCTGTACGTTCTATCGTGAATTTGAGGTTAATCATCTGGATCTCGCACAACTGGAGCGCGCGGTGAACCAGTTGATTGTGCGCCATGACATGCTGCGGGCGGTATTCAGTAACGGCCAGCAGCAGGTTCAAAAAGAGGTGCCGCACTATCAGATCCCGCTGTTCAACCAGCCGGGTGAAGATAACATTGGTCTGCAACGCGCAGAATATGCCTCACACAGCTTCGATCCACAGCACTGGCCGCTCTTTAGCGTCAGCGTGGCGCAGTGGGGTGAAGCGCATCGAGTGGCAATTGCTATCGACAACCTGATCCTTGATGCGCTCAGTATCCTGTTGTTCTATCAGGAACTGGACGCGCTCTATCATCAGCGTTCGTTGCCGACCGTCCCCGCTGTTCAGTTCCGTGATGCGCTACTGGCACGCCTGCCACAGCAGGCGCAACGTGAGGCTGCCTGGGACTGGTGGCGGCCACGTCTCGACCACCTGCCGCTGGCTCCGCAGTTGCCGCTGGCCCGGCAACCTGAAGCGATATCGGTACCGAAGTTTACCCGCCGTGAGTACTGGCTGGGTTCGGATCGCTGGCAGCAGCTGATGCGAAAAGCCCGCCAACACGGTGTAACACCTTCAGCGGTGATGCTCAACGCATTTGCGACAGTACTGCGGCGCTGGAGCCATCAGCCGGACTTTACCCTCAATTTGACCCTGTTTGATCGTCCTGAAGGCCACGATGATATGACCCGAGTGATGGGGGATTTCACTTCGCTGGTTTTGGTGCCGTGTCGTCATGCCGACGGCGGCTGGCTGGATGAAATTTGCCAGGTACAACGCGATATGTGGGGCGCGCTGGATCACCGTTCGCTCTCAGCCGTTGAGGTACTCCGTGAACTGGCTCGTCTGCATCAGGCGCCTGAACTGGTGATGCCGGTGGTGTTTACCAGCGCTTTGGGAATTAGCGCAGAACCGGAGCAGGGCATCTTCAGTCAACCCGTTTATGGCCTGTCACAAACGCCGCAGGTCTGGCTGGATCACCAGTTAACCGAGCTGGCAGGCGGTGTCTCGCTGGTCTGGGATGCGGTAGAGGCTCTGTTCCCGGCGGGTATGCTGGATGCGATGTTCACCGCCTATCAGCAGCTCATCCATCATTTATGTGACCATAACTGGCTGCAGTCACTTCCCGACCTCTTGCCTGTGCCCCAACGTCAGGTGCGAGAGGCAATCACTGCCGCCGCACATCACCCCTATGTAGCGGAAACATTGCATCACGCTTTTTTCCAGCAAGCCAGTCAGACACCGCAGCTGGTGGCGTTGATTTGGATGCAAGAGCAGCAAACCTGTCAGCTTTCTTATGCTGAGCTGGCACAGCAGGCGCTGAAACTGGCGCACTGGTTGCAACTGCAGGGGACGCTGGCGGGCGATAGGGTGGCGATTTCACTCCCGAAAGGCCCGCAGCAGGTGATCGCGGTGCTGGGGGTGTTGGCTGCGGGGGCCAGTTGGGTACCGATTGGTATCGATCAGCCACAGGCACGCAAACAGGCGATTTTGCAAAGGGCTGACGTACGGCTGATGCTCGATCAGAACACGCCCTTGACCGGCGATCAGGCCGTGCAGACGGAAGTCGCGGCGTTGGCTCATCCGGTAGCAATCTCCCCCCAACAGCTGGCGTATGTCATCTTCACATCTGGCTCGACCGGAGAACCTAAAGGCGTTGAGATGTGCCACGCCGCCAGCCATAACACGGTGCACGATTTGCGCCAGCGACTGGCGATACAGCCGCAAGACCGCATTCTGGCGCTCTCGGCACTCGATTTTGATCTTTCGGTATTTGATCTGTTTGCGCCGTTAGGCTGCGGGGCCGCGCTGGTGATGGTGGATGAGGAGTACCGTCGCGATGCAGCTCACTGGATACACTTAATACAAACTCATCGGGTCACCCTGTGGAATTCAGTGCCAGCGCTGCTGGAAATGCTGCTGACAGCCGCGCAAAACGTCACGTTGCCTGCGCTGCGGGCGTCGTTGATTTCCGGTGACTGGGTCCCCCTGTCGCTGCCAGAGAGATTACAAATGAGCGCCCCGGGATGTCGTTTACTGGCGTTGGGGGGCGCCACCGAAGCCGCTATCTGGTCAAACATTTTCCCGGTGACCACGATCAAACCTGACTGGCGTTCGATCCCATATGGCTACCCGCTACATAATCAGCGCTGGCGTGTGCTTAATGCGGTCAATGCCGATTGTCCTGACTGGGTGGAGGGCGAACTGCTCATCGGCGGTGCGGGTCTGGCTCGCGGCTATCTCGGCGATCCAGCGCTGACTGAGGCTCGTTTCCCTGTGCTTGATGGCGAGCGCTGGTATCGTACCGGCGACCGCGGCCGCTACTGGCCAGACGGTACGCTGGAGTTCCTGGGTCGACTGGATACGCAGATGAAGCTGCGCGGCCATCGCATTGAGGCCGGTGAGGTTGAACAGGCATTGCAGACGCTTAAAGGCATCGACCAGGCGGTGGTCTCATTGTGGCACGATGGCATCACACAGCGACTTGTAGCTGCCGTCGCCCCCCACACTCCTACCTGTGTCGAGCAGGATGAGGTATTCCATCCTGACAGTACTCAACGCGGTCTGCTGCAGTATGAATCGGCGGTGGCCGAACACATTCTGACGGAGCTCCTGCAACTGCCTGCGCAAGTCGGTGCAGTCTGGCAAGTGAACGCGCTTCAGCCCGATGAAAAGGGCGAGCAGGTGCTGCAGCTGTGGCTGAAATGGCTGGTGTCGCGTGGTGTGGTTCAGCCACAGGATACACACTACATTGCCACCGGAACTGCTGCCGTGATCGCCAGACCTGAAACGGCGCAGATCGTTGCGGCACGCACCCGTTATGCCAGCTGGCGCGCCATGTTGCGAGGTGAGCAAGACCATGTCGCACTGCTGACCGACAGCGTATTCAGCCCTGCCAGCCTGTCGGCCGCGGATGATGAGACACGGCAATGGTTGTCACAGCTGGCGCTGCATGTTAACAGCCTGCACCACCAGAGCGGCAAGCCGATCAACATCGTGGAACTCAACGGGGCCAGCGGTCAGCACAGTGCTGCGCTGCTGGCGCGCCTGCCGCAGGGCAGCGTGCATTACACCTTGCTTGAATCCTCCCCATTGGCGCTGGAGCAAGCGCGGACTCAACTCGCAAACAGCGGTCATCAGATCGATTTCTTGTTGCTGAATGAACTGTATGTGCCGGAAGAACTGCAAAACTCGGCTGACATCGTGCTGGCGGCGAATGCGTTGCACCGCTACGTCCAACCCTTACATGGGTTGAAGGCAGCTTCTCAGTTGCTGAGGCCTACAGGAGAGCTGTGGATGATG
Source organism: Serratia sp. CY27727 (assembly GCF_052169275.1). NCBI lineage: Bacteria > Pseudomonadati > Pseudomonadota > Gammaproteobacteria > Enterobacterales > Yersiniaceae > Serratia > Serratia sp. CY27727. Next base: position 383,718 of record NZ_JBJNLB010000002.1, read on the forward strand.
GAACGCCAGTGCCTGACACCGGTTGCCATGATCAGCGCCGGGCTGCTGGCGGGAGGATATGGCAATAGCAAAAAAGATCCGCTGCGTACTGGCGCGGTGTGGCAGCAACGAGCTCAGGCCAGTGGTTTTACATCCTGTGAGTGTAACCTCAGCGGTCTCGCCGCCACCTTAACTCTACGCCCTTCACATCATCATACGCTGCCCGATGACTGGTCGAGTCAGCTGGCGGAAAAACTGCCCAAAGCCATGGTGCCGGAGCGGTTGGTTCTGCTGACACATCTGCCATTGACCGCAAACGGTAAGGTTGATCGTAAGCGCCTGCAGTCACTGTATGACAATCTGCCCAGGTCACAACAACAGCAGGAAACACTCAGTGAAACTGAAGAAAAACTCGCTCAGCTATGGGGAACATTACTTGGCATTACGCCGCACATCGGCCGCCAGCAGGGCTTTTTTGAATTAGGGGGGGATAGTTTGCTGGCCACACGTCTGATTAACCTTATCCGTGATGAATTTGCCGTCGATATCGCGCTGCGAAAAGTCTTTAGCGCACCTGGCCTGCAGGCAATGGCTGCCGAGATTGAGGCACAGCAGGCTCAGGTTGCCACCATGGAAGGAGGTGTTCTGTGATTGGTATTTTGGGAGGATTTGGTGCCGTAGGCAGCGAGGTCGCACGTATCCTGCATCAGTGGGGGGAAACTTCGCTGCGCGTGGGAGGGCGTCACCCGCAACCTGTCGCCTGGGCACAAAGCTGCTATGTGGATGTGAGTGACGAAGAAAGTCTCATGGCTTTCGCCACCGACTGTCGGTTGATCGTGAACTGTGCTGCGCCTTCGGCACGACTGTCACAACAGGTGGCGAACCGACTGCACGCCGCAGGTATTCCGCTGGTTGACGCGGGCGGAATTGATTGCCCGGCAGCGTTAACACCTCCGGTTGGCCGGCATCCGGGCAGCGCGTTGTTCGCAGCAGGCGCATTGCCAGGTTTGTCCGGCATTCTTCCTGTGTGGCTGGCGCGTAAGCTGGGCCGCGTCGATGCGTTGCACTGCTGGTTTGGCGTGTTTGATCGTTTCACCCCAGGCGGAGCAGAAGACTATCTTGAGGGTGTGCTGCGCACGCCAGCCTCTCAGCATACCCTGCCGCGGCGACAGTCCAACGTCATCCTGCCTTTCTTTCCACGCCCGGTGCTGCTGCAGCCGTATGACGATGAGGAGTCGCTCCGGGTCACCGAACAACTGGCGCTTCGTTACAGTCGATGGTATCTCGCGCTTGATGGTGAACACCTGGCCCGCGCGTTAGAAACAGCGCGTGTATTACCACGAGAGGCAGCAATACAGGCGGTGGTGGAGGGGGCGACACTGGATGTGGCGGGTCGACATGCATGGGTTAACTTTTTGATCCAGGTAGATGGCGTGCGTCAGGGCACTAGCACCACGTTAACCTTATTGCTGAGAGCGCCGGGCATTGCTCAGTTAACCGCCGCCTGCGCGGCGGCATGCGCTAAATGGCTGCTGAAGTCACCTGAGCCAGTCCTGGGGCTGGCAGCCGAATGCATCGATATTGAAGCGTTCATGCTGCTGTTCTGCCAGGAGCAAACCGGTATTGATATTGAGTTGTTTGACCGCGGGATTGAGCATTTAAACGAAATGAGCGGAGGTGCGCTATGAACGCGGTACCGTTAAAGGTGCTGGTATGTGGCTCCACTTTTGGCCAGTTCTGGTTGGCAGCACTGCAGCGTTATCCACTGCGCTTTAAAGTGGTGGGGCTACTGGCGAGCGGCAGCGCACGTAGCCGTGATTGCGCGCAACGCTATGACATTCCGCTCTACACCGATATCGCCTCATTACCTGAAGACATTGACCTGGCCTGCGTGGTGTTGCGTGCTACCGTGATGGGCGGTGCAGGCAGCGTTCTGGCACAGCAACTGATGGCCAGGCGCATTCATATCATTCAGGAGCAGCCCGTACATCATGATGAGGTGGTGGCGAACCTGCGCTCAGCGCGTGAATTCGGTGTGCAGTATCGGGTCGGCAACCTCTATCCACATCTGCCGGCGGTGCAGCAGTTCATTCAGTCTGCCCACCGCCTACTGCGGCGGCAAAAGCTTCAGTTTATTGATGCTGCGTGTGCCAGCCAGGTGGCGTTCCCACTGATCGCGATACTGGTGGAAGCCCTTGGTGCACCTCGCCCGTGGCAGTTTCATGCCCAGGAGCAATTACCAGAGGCACCTTTCCAGGTGGTGCAGGGACAGTTGGCAGGAATCCCCTTAACGTTGAGTGTACATAACGAAGTCGATCCGCAGGACCCTGACAACCATTTCCAGCTGTTGCAACAGATCACGCTGGGCTTGCCCGCGGGACGGTTATCGTTGATCGATACACATGGACCCGTGATGTGGTTCCCGCGTTTGCATATCCCTGAGGCGGTAAAACGCGACCGCGATTTTAGCAGCCCGCAATCAGCACATCTGATGGAAGATACCAGCGCCATTATCGGCGAGGTCCAGCGTGCCAGCTGGCGCACCGCATTGGCGGAACACTGGCCAGAAGCCATTGCCCAGGATTTACTGGCGCTGGCGGAGAGCATCTTATCTCCTGAGGCCCCCCGCTGGAGTCCGCAATCCCTGTTAGCTCAATGTCAGATGTGGCAGGCGCTGACCAAAACACTCGGCTATCCGCGCCTAAATCCGGACCAGCGGTTTGAACCTCTGGCGCGTACCTTGCTGCCTGTCACCACCGGGCTGGAACCTAAAGCCACCCCACAGTGGGATTTTACCCAGCGGGCAGAGCTGCTGGTGAGTGGCATTACTGCTCAGCAGGTGACGGATTTTGTCGCGCGGATGGATGAAGCTTGCCTGAACGCCATGCTGTTTAGCCTGCAACAGGGAGGCGCGTTGACGCATCCCGATCAGGGTCACGACCTGCCAGGGATTTTGCAACAACTCCAGGTGGCCGAAGCGCATCACGCCCTGATTGGACGCTGGCTGATGCTGCTGGCCGATGCCGGTCTGGTGATGCAACGAGGCGCGCACTACTTTAGCCGACGAACGATCGGCTATACCGAGCTGCATCACAGCTGGCAGGCGGTGCACAGGGTGTGGGACAACCGCCTGGGCTCTGCCACTTTTATCGATTATCTGTGGCAAAACGCGGAAAAGCTGGGTGAGCTGATGTGCGGCGAACAGAAGGCGGCACTGTTGCTGTTCCCGGAAGGCCGTAACGATATTGCCGATGCGGTCTATCGCCATACCATCACCGCCCGTTATCTCAACACCCTGATTGCCGACTGGGTCCTGAAGCAGCTCAGCCAGCGAACGGCACCGCTAAAAGTACTGGAGATTGGCGCAGGCACCGGTGCCACCACCGAACGGGTACGGGAACGGCTGCATGAGGTGTATGGGGAAACGCCGCCGCTCAACTGGCTGTTTAGCGATGTCTCACGCTTTTTCTTGGTGAATGCGCAACAGCGCTATAGCCATCTCTCCTGGCTCTCGACTGCACTGATCGATATTGACCGCCCCCTGACCGAACAAGGCATCGCTGCAGATTCCCAGGATCTGCTGGTAATGGCGGGGGTACTGAACAATGCACGGAACAGCGAGCAAACCATTCGTTGGCTAGCGGAGGTGTTACAACCGGGCGGTGCCATGTTAATCACCGAACCGACGCGGGAACATCTGGAAATTCTCACCTCACAGGCCTTTATGATGCCACCACCACAGGATGACCGACAGCGCAGTGAACAGCGTTTTCTTTCACCAGAGCAGTGGCAGGATCTGCTACAGCGCGCCGGGTTGATTTGTGAGGCTTGCCTGCCCGACGAGGGGCATGTGCTCGCACCGCTCGGACAGCGCCTGTTTATCGCACGGAGGCCCGGCAATGCTTAGGTGCAGCCATATTCTCTGCAAAGTCGATAACATTCGTGACTGCGTAGCCCAGCTTGAACAGGCTGGGTTCAGCGTGCAGTGGGGGGGCGATCCGGCTCGGGCACACAATGCGCTGGTGTGGTTTGAAGAGGGACCGTTTCTGGAGTTCTTTGAACTGCCGCGTTGGTTCCGCTGGCTGAGCTATCCCTTTGGCTGGCGCTTCGGTTCCAGCGCCGGTCAACGTCTTAGGGGGTGGGCGCAGGCTGGCGAGGGCTGGTGTGATGTGGCGCTGGAACCTGAACAGTATCAGCCCGAAGCGCCACTTAGCCTGGATAACGTCAGTCAGCATTTGCGTCAGCAGGCGCTGGCAGGTTCGCGCGTCGTAAATGGCAGCCGTAAATCGGTACAGGGTGAAAGGGTGAACTATCGCTTTATGATGCCGCGCGGTAACCATCTGCCGTTTATCGTCTCTCATTACCACCCGCTGCAGCGGCCGGTTTGCGTCCGGCATGCCAATGGCGCACGCGCCGTGACCCGGGTGGATTTTCATATCCCGCTGCCCAGCCACCGCCAGTTGCAACGCCTGTTGCCTACGGACCGCTGGCTCAAGAGTCAGCACGGTGAGCGGCGCTATGTCAGCAGCGTGGTTTTACAGGGGTGGCAGGCACTGCCGCAGACATCCGAATTTATTCAGTCGTTATTTAACCCGTCGCAGGAGGCGTAATGCGTGAGCTATTTTCTGCCTTACAGCAGGTGCTGGAAGGGGATTTACTGTTGCCGCAGCATGCGGAATACGAAGTTGCACGCCGGGTACGCAACGCCCGTATTGACTGCCGGCCCACCGCGATTGTGCGCTGTGTCAGCGTGCAGGATATTCAACAGTCACTTCAACTGGCGGAGATTCAGCAACTGCCGGTTGCGCTGCGAGGTGGTGGCGCCCACGTGGCCGGTTACGGCACCTGCCAGGATGGGCTGGTGCTTGATCTGTCCCGCATGAAGCAGATCGCTATTGACCCGGATAAACGCCTGGCGCACGTCGCCCCTGGAACCACCTGGGGCGAACTGGATGCGGCAACGCAGGCGTACGGTCTGGCGGTACCCGGCCCGCGTAATCCCACGATCGGTATCGCCGGGCACACCCTGGGCGGCGGCGTTGGTGACCTGTCGCGCCAGTTTGGCCTGACCAGCGATAACCTGGTGAGCTGCGAGCTGGTTACGTTGTCCGGTGACGTGCTGGAAGTGAACCCACAGCACGATGCTGAACTGTTCTGGGGTTTGCGCGGCGCGGGCGCCAATTTTGGCGTGGTATCGCGTTTTACGTTTCAATTGCATCCCGTTGAGGGCGTCGTGGCCGGCGTGCTCGCGTGGCCCGCACGGGACATTCCTGTTGTGTTGCGCCGGGCACGTAACTGGCTGGCGCAGGCACCGGATCAGGCCTCGTTGATTGCCCTTGTCTGGACGGCACCGCCGCTGCCATTTTTGCCAGAATCACTGCATTTTGAGCGCAGTATCATGCTCATTCCCACCTGGTTTGGTGCGCCAGAGCAGGCGGAACAAGTACTTGCGCCCCTTAAGGTGGGCGCGTTGTGCGACACGCTGCAACCGATGCGTTACGTCGATTATCAGCGCCTTCTGCCCTCGGCGCCCAACTACCTACAGCAGCATGTTTACAACCGTGGCGAATTGCTGCGTGAACTGGATGATGACACGCTCGAACGACTGCTGGCGCTGTTCCAGCGTGCTGGCCCGAATTTCTCGCTGGTGTTTGGTGCACTTGGCGGTGCCATTGCCCGCGCCCCGGCGGGCGCAACTGCGTTTGCTCATCGAGATGCCAACTGGTTTGTTGAAGTCTGCGCCCAGTGGTACGGCGAGCCCGATAACCCAGCGATGCTTGCACCGGCCATTGAGGCCTGGCAACAGCTGCAAGCGGTGAGCTGCGGTCCTTACGCCAACCTGCTGCCTGACCATGAGCCGCGTTGGGCGCAGGCCACGTATGGCAGCGGCTGGGCACGCCTGGCGGCACTCAAACAGAGATTTGACCCGACTAATCGCCTGTGTTTTAACGTCAATATTCCGCCCCGGTCATCCCGCGCGATGGCTCCGGGCAAGGAGGATTTAGCATGACTGACCACTCCATCGCCTTTGAGCTGCTTCAACGCCTGCGCAACCGTGGCGCACAACTGTGGGAGGAGCAGGGCAAGCTAAACTACCGCGCGCCGCAGGGCGTGATTTCAGCGGATGATTTACACACGCTGAGGGCCCATAAAGCCAATGTGTTAGCCATTCTCGCAGGAGAACAGCAGCAGACCACGCTCATAGCCGATGAGACTGCGCGCTTCGCACCGTTTCCTCTAAGCCAGGTGCAGGCGGCGTATCTGGTCGGGCGTAATGATGCCTTTGGCTATGGCGGTGTGGCCTGCCATGTTTATCTGGAGGTGAATTATCCACTGCTGCAACATGCCAGAGTCAGCGCTATCTGGAATGAGCTGGTCGCGCGACACGACATGCTACGTGCGGTATTTGATCGCAGTGGCAGCCAGCGCGTTTTACCCGATGTGCCGGAACTGATCATTGACTGCGCGAGTAGCGGAGCGGAGCAGGGCGAAGCGCTGCTGGACAGCGTGAAGCAGCAGATGGGGCATCGACTCTATCAGCCCGAGCAGTGGCCGCTGTTCAGCCTGAGTCTGTCGCAGTTGCCGGCACGCAGCGTGCTGCATTTGTCGATGGACTTCCTGATTGCCGACTGGGCCAGTATCTGGCTATTGTTGGGCGAGTTTGAAGCGCGTTACCAGCATCCTGACCAGCCGCTGCCTCCGCTAAAGATTCAGTTCCGCGATTATCTGCTGGCGGAGCGCGGCATGGATGAGTCACCGGCGGCCCAACGCGATCGTGCCTGGTGGCAGCAGCGTATTCCTCAGTTGCCCGCCTCGCCGCAGCTCCCGTTGCTTGATACACAGGAACGACAGCCCGCACGCTTTACACGACGTTTTTTGCAACTGCCGGAGGAACGCTGGGCGGCACTCAAACAGCAGGCGGCACAGTGCGGTATTACCCCTACAGCGGCGGTGTTAACCGCCTATGCCAGCGTGCTGCAGCGTTGGTCTGCCAGCGAACACTTCTGCCTCAATCTGACGGTACTTAACCGCCAGCCGCTGCATGAGCAGGTGGATCGTCTGGTGGGCGATTTCACCTCGGTCAGCCTGCTGGAGGTCGATCAACGCCGTCCAATGAGTTGGGCGGAGCGCGCCAGCGCCATCAGCCAGCAATTGTATGATGACCTGGATCATCGCCTTTGTTCCGGCGTCGAGGTGATCCGTGAACTGGCTCGCGCCAAAGGGCGCGATTACGCTTTGATGCCTTATGTTTTTACCAGTGCCATCGGCCTGGTACCTGCCGATGCAGAAAACGCGTTGCAGGGCAAACTGGATGGACGTGGCATTACCCAGACGCCGCAGGTGTTTATCGACTGTCAGGCGATGGACAGTGCTGCCGGTTTACAGGTCAACTGGGATGTGCGCGACGGGGTATTCCCGTCGGGGATGATCGACGATCTGTTTGCGAGCTTTGAATCACTGCTGAATGCCATGGCGCAAGAAGATGCGATTTGGCAGCAGACCGCGCAGGTTGCACTCCCCGAATGGCAACGTGAACAACGGTTGCAGGTCAATGATACCCACGCACCGCTACCCGAAGGCGGGCTGCACCAGCCATTCTTCGCACAGGCTCACCTGACCCCGGATGCGCTGGCGGTGATCGATCCCCAGCAGCAGATGACTTACCGTCAACTGGCGGACGCAGCCTTGCGCATTGCCGGCCATCTGCAACGGCATGGCGTTGCCATCGGCGAACCGGTCGCGATCACGTTGGAAAAAGGCGTAATGCAGGCCGCGGCGGTGTTGGGTGCCATGGCTGTGGGGGCGGTCTGGGTGCCAGTCGATGTCTCACAGCCGGCGGAACGTCGCCGGCAAATTCTGGCAAACGCGGGTATCCAACGGGTACTGACCCAGCAACAGGTAGTAGAGTGCGGCGTCAGTGGAGAGTGGCGTATTGATGTGGATGCACTGAACGGCAGCGAGCCTCTGCTGGACCCACACGCGTCGCGCAGTAGCGATGCGGCCTATATCATCTACACCTCTGGTTCCACCGGCCAGCCCAAAGGGGTGGTTATGGGACATCAGGCGGCACGGAATACAGTTGAAGATATCAACCGACGTTTCGCCGTGCGGGCCACCGACCGCGTGCTGGCGCTGGCGCAACTCGGCTTTGATTTGGCGATTTATGATCTGTTCGGGCCGCTGAGCGTGGGTGGCGCGGTAATCTATCCTGAACCGGCACGCGCCACCAATCCCTCGCACTGGATTGAATGCATCGAATCACAACAAGTGACCCTCTGGAATAGCGTACCTGCGCTGATGCAGATGCTGGAGAGTGCGCTCCAGCACCAGCAACTGGCGAGTTTGCGACTGGCATTACTCTCAGGTGACTGGATCCCTTTAACGCTGCCGGAATCACTGGCGACGCGTCTGCCACAGCTTCAGCTGGTAGCGCTCGGTGGTGCGACTGAAGCAGCCATCTGGTCTAACTATCACTGCTGGCAGGGCCGTGATGCCACGTGGCGCAGCATCCCTTACGGTCTGCCGCTCAGCAATCAGGGTTTCCGCGTGCTGGATGACAACATGGCGGATTGCCCTGTGTGGTTGCCTGGCAATCTTTACATCAGCGGTGCGGGACTGGCGCAAGGCTATCTTAAAGATGCTGAGAAAACTGCGCGCCACTTTATCCATCATCCGCATGATCAACAGCGACTGTACTGGACCGGCGATCGCGCCCGCTATCTGCCGAACGGTGAACTGGAATTTCTTGGCCGCGCGGACAATCAGCTCAAAATCAAAGGGCACCGCATCGAACCCGGGGAAATCGAAGCGGCGCTTAGCGCTTTACCAGGCGTGGAGAGTGCTTGCGTGGTGCCCCATGGCGAAGGTAGCCAGCGGCAACTTCTGGCATTAGTCAGCGCGCAGCGTCAACCAGCGAACCCCGTGGATTACGACCGCCTGACAGATGGTATTGATACTGCAACCGCAGGTCTTGTGCAGAACATCACCGCTACGCAGTTACAACAGGCGATGACAGCCCTGGATGCTGTGGTATTACAACAGATGCGCGACACGCTGCAAGCTTATGGTCTTAATGATGAATTCAGTGAAGCTCAGCTACGAGAAACACCCGTGAATGCTCGCTTCTTCTGGCTGGTGCGCCGCTGGCAAGCGATGCTTGCGCAGGCTGGCGCTTTGCCTGATTACAGCTGGCAGCAGGTTGACGCGCTGTGGCAGCCTCTGCTCGATGGCCCGGCATTTCTGGCTTACATCCGCAGCAACCTGGAGAATCTCGCCGGGCTGCTCGAAGGGCGTGTTGATGCTCAGAAGCTGCTGTTCCCGCAGGGGCAACTGACCAACGTGCAAGCGCTGTATCGTGAAAATCTGATGGCGAAGTACCTGAACCAGGCAGTCAGTGCCCTGACGAGCCTGATTGCACAGCAGCGCGTCCAGCGGCCTTTACGTATCCTCGAAGTTGGCGCAGGCACTGGCGGCACGACGGCGGATGTGCTGGCAGCGTTGAGCGAGCAGACGATTGAATACCACTTTACTGATGTGGCGGCCTTCTTCCTGCCTGAAGCGCGTGCCCGCTACGGCCAACGAGCGGGCATGCATTTTGGCCTGCTGAATATTGACGATGATATTCGCTCGCAGGGCTATTGCCCGGAGAGCTTTGATATTGTGCTGGCCGCCGGGGTACTGGAAAACGCCCGTGACCAACGCCGGGCACTGGAAAATATCCAGTTACTGACCGCGCCACAAGGCTGGGTGATCCTGACGGAGCCGACGCGTGAATGTCCGTGGATCATGGCTTCTCAGGCATTCATGATGACGCCACCGGAAGACAGCGAACGTCAGCAGGAGAGCTATCTTGATCAGCATGGCTGGCAGGCGCTGATGCAATCGGTCAGCGGTGATCCGGTGCTGTGCCTGCCGCGACCAGGTCACGTGCTGCATTATCAGGGCTTCCATTTGCTGGCACAACAAATCAAACGCGATCGTCTGCCGCTGTATCCGCAAGTGCTGCTTGATGCGCTGCAACAGAAATTACCGCGCTATATGATCCCGGCGCAGATTCAGTCGGTTGCAGCACTGCCGCTAACGGCAAACGGAAAAGTGGATCGTAATACAGTCGTCAACTGGTGGGTGGAGGAGGCTGCAGAGCATGATACGCCGCCAGGCCTGCAACCGCAGGGGGATGCGCTTGAGCAGTTGCTGTGCCAGCATTGGGCTGAAACGCTCGGAATTAAACAGATCGCGCTCGACCAGGATGTGTATAACCTGGGGGCTGACTCGCTGATCATGGCACGCATGGCAGGCAAGTTGCGACAGGTGCTGGCCGCTGACCCCTGGCAGATGGGAGATATACCCTTTGACACTTTGCTGCGTCATATGCTGAATGGCCCAACGGTGCGCGCGCTGGCGCAGGCTATCCGTTCGCAGCATGCACCTGATGCGGCTGCCGCAGCGCCTCAAGCCGGAGAGAAACTGCAGCCAGAAATCGAGGGACGGGCTGAGGGCAGCAACGGTATTCTGCTGCCGATGGGGGGCGGGAGTGAAGGCCCGCTGCGGGTGGTGTTCCATGCCGGCCTGGGTACCATGGATTGCTTCCGCCCGATGCTGGCGGAGCTGGAGAAAGATCCACGCGGGCCGGTCATCGGCATTGTGATTGCCGATACCGCACAATATTGCGCCTTGTCCCCACAACAGGCGGTTGAGCGCATGGCAGATGATTACGCACAACGCCTGCTGGCCACCGGACATAGCCGCTTCCAGCTGATTGGCTACTGTCTGGGCGGGTTGTTTGCGGTAGAAGTGGCGCGTCGCCTCAGCGAGCAGGGCGCAGAAATCGCTGACCTGGTGCTGATCAGCAGCCATCCGGTGTTGTTCGAGGTGCAGGATGATCTGATGATCGAATCGCTGTTTATCCCCAATCTGCACATTACGCTGGCGCAGGCCGGTTTCGGTGAGGTTGATGGCGATGCATTAGTGAAGGGCTTTATGCAGGTGATTGAGCAACATCATGGTCGCATTCCGCAGGGTGCGCTGGCGCAGTTACCCGGCGCAGCAGGCTTGTTTTTCCAACAGATGCAGTCATTACCGATTGAAGAGCGTTTTGCGCGTTATGTCGCGGGTGTTGAACAGTTCACCGGTCAGCAGATGCCAGCCGAAATGGCACTGGGCCTGTTCCGCGTATTCCGCCAGAGTTTCCATGCCGCACACTTCACCCCCAGCACTTATGTCGGCGATATCCGCTTCCTGTTGCCCAATCAGGGCTCTGGATTCGCACCGGGTATGGATGACAATACGCTGAACTTCTGGCGTAACGTCTGCCTGGGCGATCTGCAGGTTACTTCGATTGCGGGTAATCACTTCAGTTGCATCGATACGCCCAACGCACAAGCCGTGGCGCAGCGGGTGAATGAGGGGCTGAAATGAAGTTACTGGGACAGCCTGGCAGGCTAGTGGCAAGCGTGCCGAAGGTGGCGCGCTCACTTAACCTGGCACTTCTTTTTGGCAGCGTGGCGGGCTTGCTAAACGTCAGCGGCATAGCGCTGCTGGCATGGGCGGTGACGCCATTACTGTCTGTCCCGATGTTACCACCGCCGTCATTTATCGCCCTCACCGGCAGTGTGCTGCTGTTGGTGCTGGCATTCTGGTTGCGCTTACAGGCAGAAGCACGGGCCCACGAAGCCAGTTATCAATTAGAGGAAGTGCTGCGCGGGCGTCTTGTGGAGCACCTCAGTTGTTTGCCGCTTGGAGTGGTACAGCAATGGGGCAGTGGGCGGTTACGTAAAATCCTCCAGGAGGATGTTAAAGCGCTGCATATTGCGGTGGCGGATGCGGTGCCGTTTATCGGTGCCAGTCTGAGTCAACCGCTGGCCGCGCTGCTGGTGCTGGCGCTGGTGCAGTGGCGGCTGGCGCTGGTGGCGTTGCTGTTTTTGCCGATAAATCTCGTGTGTATGGCAATGATGGCGCGTGAAAATCCCCAGCAACGCAACCGATACAATGAGGCCAGTGAGTCAGTCAATGCCGGGGTGATTGAACTGGTGCAGGGTATGGCGGTTATGCGTACCTTTGATAATGGCGCCGCGGGTTGGCGGCGCTTTAACGCGCGGCTGCAACAGTTTACGTCGGCGGTGGAAACCTGGATGGCAGGCAGCAAAGTGCCCTGGAAAATCAATCGTCTGGCAGGTGCCGCGTTACCGACGGCTGCGGTGCTGATGATAGCAGGTTTTGTGCTGTATCAAGCCGGGCAGGTTACCCTGGCGCAGTGGCTGCTGGCGTTGATGTTGGGTACGTTACCCATCAAAGCGCTCGAACCGTTAGTGCACCTGGCTAACTATCTGAATGACGCTGGCGCGGCCTCAGGCCGCATTGAAGAGGTGCTGCGGCAGGACGTGCTGCCAGAGCCACTACATCCGCAGCAACCGCAAGGACACGCACTCAGCCTGAACAAGGTCAGTTTTCACTACCCGGATCAGCCGCAGCCTGCACTCAGCGACGTGTCATTAACGCTCGCAGCGGGAACACGCTGTGCCATTGTCGGGGCTTCCGGTTCGGGAAAATCGACGCTGGCGCGCCTGATCCCGCGTTTTTATGACGTGACAGAGGGTAGCATTACACTGGGGGGGAGCGATATCCGCCAGATGCGCAGTGATGTGTTGTTGAAGCAGATGGCGCTGGTATTACAGGAGCCGTTTCTTATCAGTGGCACGCTGGAGGAAAATTTACGACTGGCTGCGCCCGAAGCCAGTGATGCAGCGTTGCAGCAAGTTATGGCCGCGACGGGGGTGAGCGAGATCGTTTCGGCACTGCCACAAGGATTAAACACGCAGATCGGTGAGCGAGGGAGCTCGTTATCGGGCGGCCAGCGTCAGCGTGTGACCCTGGCCCGCGCACTGCTGAGCAATGCGCCCGTGCTGGTGATGGATGAAGCAACTTCTTATCTCGATGCACACAACGAAAGGCATATTCAGCAGGCACTGGCGCAACTCGCGCCGGATCGCATTGTGATCACTATTGCTCATCGTTTGCAGACGGTCATTGACGCGGATGTGATTGTGGTGATGCACGAAGGCAGAGTGGCTGAGCAAGGCCGTCATGCTGACTTGCTGAAGCAGGGCGGTTATTACGCGCGTCTGTGGCAGCACTATCAGCTTGCCAGTCAGTGGACGTTAAAGCGCGAGGGAGAAGTATGATGCGCATTTATCACAACATGATTGCGGTGGCAGGGGAGTTCGCTGCGCCATTTCGCCGAACGTTAGCGTGCGCGGTGGTGGCGGCGATGTTGCAAGCCGCGGGCTGGATTATCACACTGCCGCTGTTTTCGCTCGTATTAACACCGGGCGCACTGCCCGTGCGTGACATCCTGAGCTGGCTAGTGGTGCTCATTGTTTTGCTGCTGCTTGAAGGCATGGTGCGCTGGCGTGAAATGGCTTTTGTCTATGACTACTGGCATCGCGTGACGGAGGCCATGCGTCAGCGGCTGGCACATCGCTTGCGTGCCATGCCGCTGGAGCAGTTGGCACGGCGAAAAAGCGGCGATCTGGCAACGATTCTTGGCAATAACGTCACCTTTGCGGCAACGGCGCTCTCTTCACTGGCTACGCTGGCGATTCAACTGGTGGTGGTACCTGCGGTGGTGCTGGTGTTGATCTTCACGCTGGACTGGCGTCTGGGGGCGCTGCTGCTGGCGGGAACAGGGCTCATCGTGCCGCTGATACGGCGGGCACAACGTGATGCCAATCAGGATTTTCTGCGCATTGATGAAGTGGATGCGGCAGCCAGCGCAGCCATTGTTGAGTATGTGCAGGCTCAGGCGATGTTACGTGCCAGCGGCCGATCTGGCTTGAACGCGCCTTGTTTACGCGGGGTTTTTGCTCACCAGCATCAGGTGCAGCATCAAAGCGGCAATACTGCACGGCTGATTGCCAAAGCACAACTGATCATACAGCTCACTCTGGTGGCTACCGTCGCGTTGGGGATGGGGTTATGCGCAACGCAACAGTTGCCGCTGGCATCACTGCTCTGCCTGACGGTGCTGGTAGCGCAAATGGTAGAGCCTCTGACATTGGGACTTTCCATGGTGCGCCTGTTTGAACTAGCGGACGCGGCGTTGCAGCGGGTGAATGCGGTGCTCAATGAAGCGGATCTGGTCACTGAACTGCCACTCCATCAACCACAGCACTTTGCGATTACGCTCAACAATGTCAGTTTTCACTATCAGCAGCAGGAAAAACCTGCACTCCAGGATGTGACGCTACACATTGCAGAAAAATCCCTGACGGCGTTGGTCGGTCCTTCGGGCGGGGGGAAAACCACGCTAACCCGATTGATGAGTCGCTTTGCCGATCCACAGCAGGGCACTATCACGTTGGGAGGCGCGGAATTAAAGCATATCCCCCCCGATCAGCTTTTAGCACAGGTTTCGGTGGTGTTTCAGGATGTGTGGCTGATGGACGATACGCTGGCGAATAACATCGCGTTAGGTAAACCGCACGCCACGCAGGAGGAGATCATCAACGCTGCACGTAAAGCGCATATTCACCACGTCATTGAAAGTCTGCCGCAGGGTTATGAGACACGGGCGGGTGAAGCGGGGGGGGCGTTGTCGGGTGGAGAACGCCAGAGGGTGGCGATTGCGCGCGCTATTCTTAAAGATGCTCCGGTCGTGTTACTGGACGAGCCTACGTCATCGCTGGACAGCGAATCGGAATATCATGTGCAGCAAGCGATAGACGCACTGGTGGCGGATAAAACGGTGGTGATTGTGGCGCATCGTTTATCCACCATTCGCGCAGCTGACCAAATTGCCTTTATTGAGCAAGGCCGTTGCGTTGAGTGTGGCGACCACGCCAGCTTAATGGCCATAAAGGAGGGACGTTATCGGGCATTAATTGAGGCTCAGCATCACGCCCTCGACAGGTAATCCTTTCTCTTCAGGCACTCACAGCAAAATCGAGTGCCATTCATTCTTCCCCCGGTACTGACAACAAAAAAAGCAGAATAGATGATTGTGCTTTTATTGATATGTTATAACATTGCAAATAATTATCATTTCACCTTTTAGGGAGTTTGGGCCTTATGCAAAACAGGGCACAGAAATGGCCATCGCTGAAACCACTCAGCTTGGCCTTGATGGCAATCATGGTGGCATCGCAGGCCAGTGCAGAAGAGACGATAAATGTCGTCGCCGAATCTGCCGACAGCAGTGGATTGGTCGCAACACACAGTCAGAGCGCAACCAAAAGTGATACGCCATTACTGGAAACGCCGCAGTCGATCTCAGTGATTACTCGTCAACAGATGGATATGCAGAACGTTCGCTCTTTAAATGAAGCGCTGCGTTACACACCAGGCGTGGCGGCGGAGCAATGGGGTGGGGTGAGTGCGTTTGACCAGTTCTCAATTCGCGGATTCAATTACGGCTCCACCGGATTTAACGATCAGTTTCTCGACGGATTGCGCATGAACAACGGGATAGTTTATGGCTATCAACAGGTTGATCCCTTCCTGCTGGAGGATATTACCGTGGTGCGTGGCCCGGCTTCTGTGCTGTATGGCCTGGCCAGTCCGGGTGGAATTATCGCGATGCAGAGTAAACTGCCCACTGCGAAGACCATTCGCCATGTTGAGCTGGAAGGAGGAAATCATCAGTATCAGCGCGGCTCTTTCGATTTTGGCGGAAAAGTCAATGATGACGGCACGATACTTTACCGCGTGGTCGGGACGGCAACTACCAAAGAAGGTCAGGAGCGGGGCACCGAAATGCGGCGCTGGGCGTTAGCGCCTTCCATTACTTTTCAGCCTGACTACTATAACAAGCTCACGATTTATGCGCGTGCGCAAAATGATCCTAAAATGGCAGCCCAGACTTCCCTGCCTGTTGCCGGTACGGCCAAATACAATCCTAACGGTAAATTACCGACAGACGCTTATCCAGGCGAGCCGGATCACAATACCTTTTCGCGTAAGCAGGCCGCTGTTGGCTATAGCGCAGAACACTACTTTAATGATGACTGGGATGTCACCCTGAATGGTCGCTACAGTCAGATGACATCAAAATATAACGCGGTGATTTTTGCCGGATTGCAGGACGATATGCGTACCATCAACCGATCAATCGCCGCATCTGACGAGCATTTCAATACCATCAATCTCGACAATCAGCTGCACGGACATTTCACTACGGCGGATATTGATCATCAACTTCTGGTTGGCATGAGCTGGGATCGCTTTACCGGGCACGGCAATTACGCCGCTTCTTATGATGTCCCCACGCTGGATATCTACAACCCGGTTTATGGCCAGGCCACCTACGGCACGCCTGAGAACTATCAGGATACGCGGCTGATGAATACACAGACCGGTTTGTATGCTCAGGATCAACTGAGCTATGAAAAATGGCGCGCCACGGTGGGGGTGCGTCATGACTGGTCAAGCGTGCGTACCACTGACTTAATGGGTTACAGCGCGGATACCAAACAGCGTGATGAAGCCACAACCTGGCGTGCCGGCGTCAATTATCTGTTTGATAGCGGTATTGCTCCGTATTTCACATACGCTCAATCATTCCAGCCGATCAACTCTGTGGACAGCAGCGGGAACGCGTTTGATCCCTCGCACGGCGAGTTGTATGAGGCAGGTATTAAGTATCAGCCCAAATCTTTGCCAGCGTTATTCTCTATTGCCGCCTTTAATCTTACCCAGGACAAAGTCCTGACCACTGATCCCAACAACATCAACTACTCGGTACAGGGCGGGAAGATTCGTTCCCGCGGCATTGAGTTAGAAGCGCGTGGCCAACTGACTGACCAGTTCAGCATCATCGGATCCATGACCTGGCAGAATGTGGAATATACCCAGGACAGCAATCGCGATGTCGTTGGGCGCACCCCACTGCGTATACCTACCCGTTTCGGTTCGTTGTGGGTCAACTGGGAAGCGCCGGAGTCCAGCTTTGCTTCCGGGTTTGGTGCAGGTGTGGGGGGGCGTTTCAGCAATGGTACCAAAGGCGGCACCATGGAGAACCAGTTCAGCACCGCTGGCTATGGCGTGATGGATGCCGAAGTGCATTTCGATCTGGGACATCTGACTTCCAACCTAAAAGGTGGAAAGGTGCAGGTCACCGCGCAAAACCTTACCGATCGTAAGTACATCACCAGCTGCTTTACCGAATCTCAGGGCTGTTTCTATGGGGCTGAGCGTGCCGTGATAGCGAAGCTGAGTTGGGATTTTTAATCATAACTTCACCAGACACCTGGCCATTCAGCACCAGGTGTCTGACGCTTACTCATGAGTTTCCGTCGAGATCAACGAGCGAACTGCAACCCGCTGGCAATAGCGTGCTGAACCTGTTCCACTCGCCGGTTCTTAAAGGGACGGAGTTTGCGAATTAAGGCATCAAGTTTTTCAGGTTCCATCCCGTACTTACTGGGGTCGCGCGATGTATTGACCTGAACAAATACATTAAGTGAATGGTCTTCCGCCGTCAGGTGGCGATCTAGAACTTCAGCGGTATGAAAACTGTCGGACGCCTGAAATTCATCCGCAAAGCGGGCAACAAACTTCGCTTTGTTGGACTGCAGGTGTGCAGGTGGCCGATAAATGAATAATGCCGTGCCAGCACAGGCTGATACGGCTTTTCTCATGATCTTATTATGCCCGATGCATTACGCCACTTTGACCCTGGATATACGGCGGCACATATGCTTCCCGGCAGGTATCCAGATAATCCGACCACCACTGCATCATTGCCTTACGGGCTTCCAGATGCTCAGCCTTATGAATGTAAGCCAGGCGTACGGTGTTGCGCTCCTGATGGCTCATCTGACGCTCCACCGCATCCTGCGACCATAAACCGGATTCCTGTAGTGGCACAATATGTGGGGTGCGCATTTTGGCACCGCGCCCGGAATAACACACACCAGCAATGGTCTCGCGAGTGGCAGGAATTGTCCAGACCCGGTTTCTGAAATCAATCTCCGACCAGCGGGTGAAACGTAATTCACTGGAGCGAATGAACAGATGCAGCGTCAGCAGGACGGCAAGCCGGGTAAGTTCGCGGCCCCGATGATAACCTTCAACCCGTTCGAGCAACTCAGGAAGCCGTTCCAGCGGCAGGGCGGGATAGTGGCGTCTGACGGGAGGTGTCGTCACGCCGTCAAGGTTTGCCGCCGGGTTGCTGTCGATTAACCCCTGATGTATAGCATGACGCATGATGTTACTGAGGTGCTGCCGCGTGCGGGACGCGACTTCCAGCAGGCCCTTTCCCGCAACCCCTTTCAGCAGCTCAATGAAATGTCGGGGTTTAAGCTCTAAGACTGACAGATACCCGATGACTGGAAAGATATGCCTGTTCATGCTGGCGAGCAAACGGTCGGCGGTGTTCTGCGACCATTTCTTATTGCTTTTATGCCATGCCAGCGCCACGGTTTTAAACACTTTATCCGGTGTGGAGGCTCCGCGTTCAGCAGCGCGTTGCTGTGTCGGGTTGATGTTCAGCGCCAGCATTTTACGGATACCTTCGCGCTGATGGCGGGCATCAGAGAGGGAGACGGCAGGATAGGCACCCAGTGCAATGCGGGATTCTTTACCGTTTATGCGATATTTGAGATACCAGTGACGTGAACCTCCGGGTTTGACCAGAAGATACAGACCGTGGGAATCGGAGACTTTAAAGGGTTTATCAGAAGGTTTGAGAGTGCGAATTTTCGCATCGGTAAGGGACATATGGGGGGCACTTCATTATCGAACTAACCTGACCCCAGATTTGACCACCAATTTTTCCCGATGCGGAGGGTAAAATCAAAATGCACCAGGAAGACTTTTCACGCTAACCTCTTGAATCAACATCAGATAAGGATTCGTAAGGATGCATGAAAACAGGAAAATGGCTCCTCTGACTGGACTCGAACCAGTGACATACGGATTAACAGTCCGCCGTTCTACCGACTGAACTACAGAGGAATCGTTGGAACGGGGCGAATAATAGCGGGGCGCCTGGGGTTTGTCAAAGCGCTAAACTGCAAAAAAAGCGCGTTTGCTGAGGGAATGAGCACCTTGCGCTGTTTTTCGGCATTTTCCATCGCTATGCGCTGATTTTTGCATCCCAAATCGTTTTGACGTCGTTTGCACAAGCCGTTGCACGGCGATGGTGCAGGGTCACTCTCGCTATCCTGCACCTTCCCTCTTAGCCGTACGGCTTATCCCCCGTTAACCCCGTCAAACGCCGCGCCGCAACTGATATGTAGGATGAATAAGCAAATAATATGTATTCGTCGTCACAATGGCTGGATTTTTGCTTACCCATTTTTGGGGAATGCGACTGCGCTCTCAAGAAAATTATTTTCCCCGTCTACACATAAAGTGAAAGTTCCGCGCCCCAGGGCGTTCCGCTACACCAGTGCTGAGGAAGATAACAATGTCATCGAAATTGATAAAAAGTCCGCTCGCTGCTTTGCTCATCGGTTGTTTAGGTACGGCGTTTTCCGCGCAGGCCGATATCGTCATCGGCGTCGCCGGGCCGTTCTCCGGGCCTAACGCCACCTACGGCGATCAGTATTGGCGCGGCGCTTCTCAGGCGGCGGCGGACATCAACGCCGCCGGCGGCATCAAAGGGGAAAAAATCAAGCTGGTGCAGGGGGATGACGCCTGCGAACCGAAACAGGCGGTCGCGGTCGCCAACCGGCTGGTGGATCAGGAAAAGGTCTCGGCGGTGGTCGGCCACTTCTGCTCCTCTTCCACCATGCCCGCCTCCGAGGTGTATGACGAGGCCGGCATCATTGCCATCACCCCCGGCTCCACCAACCCGCAGATCACCGAGCGCGGCATGAAGACCATGTTCCGTATGTGCGGGCGCGACGATCAGCAGGGCGTGATCGCCACCAACTACATGCTGGACACCCTGAAGGCTAAGCGCATCGCGGTGATCCACGATAAAGACACCTATGGCCAGGGGCTGGCGGACGCGGCGAAGGCGGCGATGAACAAGCGCGGGGTCAAGGAAGTGCTGTATGAGGGGCTGTCGCGCGGCGAGAAAGACTTCAACGCGCTGGTGACCAAGATCGCCTCGGTCAAGCCGGACGTGGTCTACTTCGGCGGCTGCCATCCGGAAGCCGGGCCGCTGGTGCGCCAGATGCGCGAGCAGGGCGTGACCGCCAAGTTCTTCTCCGGCGACTGCGTGGTGACCGAAGAACTGGTGACCGCTGCCGGCGGGCCGCAGTACACCAACGGCGTGCTGATGACCTTCGGCAACGATCCGCGTCAGATCCCGGAAGGCAAGGCGGTGATCGCCAAGTTCCGCGCCAGCGGCTTTGAGCCGGAAGGGTACACCCTCTACTCCTACGCCTCGATCCAGGCGATCGCCGCCGCCTTTAACGCCACCGGCGGCAAAGACAGCGCCAAGGCCGCCGAGTGGCTGAAGTCGCACGACGTTGACACTGTGATGGGCAAAAAAGCCTGGGACCAGAAGGGCGACCTGAAGGTCTCGGACTACGTGGTCTACCAATGGGATGACAAGGGCAAATATCACCAGCTGTAAACGGCCGAACCTTGAAGTTGTAACCCTATGACCGACGGGCTCGCCGCTCTGGCGAGCCCGTTCCGCGATGACCTTTGGGCCGCGTCGGACTGCGTTGGCGGCCTTACCAGGCGAGACTGCTCATTATGGATGTATTCTTTCTGCAACAGCTGATCAACGGCCTGACCCTCGGTGCGGTGTATGGCCTGATCGCCATCGGCTACACCATGGTTTACGGCATCATCGGCATGATCAACTTCGCCCACGGCGAGGTGTACATGATCTCCGCCTACCTGTGCGCCATCGGTTTGGCGCTGCTGTCGTTCTTCGGGCTGCACTCGTTCCCGCTGCTGATCCTCGGCACGCTGGTGTTCACCATCGTCATCACCGGGGTGTACGGCTGGGTGATCGAGCGTATCGCCTACAAGCCGCTGCGCAACTCCACCCGCCTGGCGCCGCTGATCTCCGCCATAGGCATGTCGTTAATCCTGCAAAACTACGCGCAGATAAGCCAAGGGCCGCGCCAGCAGGGCATCCCAACGCTGCTGAGCGGCGTGTTCCGCCTGGAGTTCGACGGCGGCGTGGTGCAAATCACCTACACCAAAGTGTTTATTCTGGTAGCGTCGCTGCTCGGCATGGCGATCCTCACCTACATCATTCAGCGCACCCGGCTGGGGCGCATCTGCCGCGCCACCCAGCAGGATCGCAAAATGGCTTCGATTCTCGGCATCAATACCGATCGGGTGATCTCGCTGGTGTTCGTGATCGGCGCCGCCATGGCCGGGCTGGCCGGGGTGCTGATCACCATGAACTACGGCACCTTCGATTTTTACGTCGGCTTTATCATCGGCATCAAGGCCTTCACCGCCGCGGTGCTGGGCGGCATCGGCTCGCTGCCGGGCGCCATGCTGGGCGGGCTGCTGCTCGGGGTGGCGGAGGCGCAGTTCGCCGGCATGGTGAACTCGGATTACAAGGACGTGTTCTCCTTCGGGTTGCTGGTGGCGATCCTGATCTTCCGTCCGCAGGGCCTGCTCGGCCGGCCGCTGATCGCCAAGGTTTAAGGAGAACGCCATGTCGCAATCCGTGATCCACGGCGGGCTGGACGTTAAACGCAGCCTGCTGGACGCCGTCTTGGCCGGGCTGATCGCCCTGATCGTGTTCGGGCCGATCGTCGGCATCGTGCTGAACGGCTACAGCTTTAACTTCGAACCGCACCGGCTGGTGTGGATTATCGTCGCGGTGATGGCCGGGCGGCTGCTGCTGAGCCTGTTCCTGCAAACCGCGCCGGGGCGCAGGGTGCTGGCGCGCTTCGACGGCGGCAACGACGGCGTTTACGTGCGGCCGCTGGGCTATAAATCCAACCTGCGCTGGCTCCTGCCGCTGATGGCGGCGATCGCGCTGCTGTTCCCGTTCGTCGCCACCAAATACCTGCTGACGGTGGCGATCCTCGGCCTGATCTATGTGCTGCTCGGCCTGGGGCTGAATATCGTGGTCGGGCTGGCGGGGCTGCTCGATCTGGGGTACGTGGCGTTTTACGCCATCGGCGCCTACGGGCTGGCGCTGGGCTATCAGTACCTCGGGCTGGGGTTTTGGGCGATGCTGCCGCTGGGGGCGCTGATGGCGGCGCTGGCCGGCGCGCTGCTGGGCTTTCCGGTGCTGCGCATGCACGGCGACTACCTGGCGATCGTCACGCTGGGGTTCGGCGAGATCATCCGGCTGGTGTTGAACAACTGGATGTCGCTCACCGGCGGGCCGAACGGCGTCTCAGTGCCGGCGCCGACGGTGTTCGGCCTGGAGTTCGGCCGGCGCGCCAAAGACGGCGGGGTGCCGATCCACGAGTTTCTCGGCATCGATTACAACCCCAACCTCAAGTTCATTTTCATCTACGCGGTGCTGTTTTTGGTGGTGCTGCTGGTGCTGTACATCAAGCACCGGCTGACGCGCATGCCGATCGGCCGCGCCTGGGAGGCGCTGCGCGAGGATGAGATCGCCTGCCGCTCTCTCGGGCTGAACCACGTGCTGGTGAAGCTGTCGGCCTTTATGCTGGGCGCCTCCACCGCCGGGCTGGCGGGGGTGTTTTTCGCCACCTATCAGGGCTTCGTCAACCCGACCTCGTTCACCTTCTTCGAGTCGGCGCTGATCCTGGCGATCGTGGTGCTGGGCGGCATGGGCTCCACCCTCGGCGTGGTGCTGGCGGCCTTCGTGCTGACGGTGGCGCCGGAGCTGCTGCGCAGCTTCGCCGAATACCGGGTGCTGCTGTTCGGCATGCTGATGGTGGCGATGATGGTCTGGCGGCCGCGCGGGCTGGTGCGCATCAGCCGCGCCAGCTTCGCCGAGCGCAAGGGGGTGGCGCCATGAGCGACGCCATTTTACGGGTGGAGCACCTGATGATGCGCTTTGGCGGCATCAAGGCGCTGAACGACGTCAATCTGGAGGTAGAGCGCGGCTCCATCACCGCTCTGATCGGCCCCAACGGCGCCGGCAAGACCACGGTGTTCAACTGCCTGACCGGCTTTTACCGCGCCAGCGGCGGCGCGATCCTGCTCAATACCCATAAGCGGCCGACCGACGTGATCCAGGTGCTGGGGCAGAAGTTTCGCGCCGGCGACTGGATACGCCCGAAGCGGCTCGGCTCGCGCCTCTATTACAAGATGTTCGGCGGCACTCATTTGGTCAACCGCGCCGGGCTGGCGCGCACCTTCCAGAATATCCGCCTGTTCCGCGAAATGTCGGTAGTCGAGAACCTGCTGGTGGCGCAGCACATGCAGAGCAACCGCAACTTGATCGCCGGGGTGCTGAACACGCCGGGCTACCGCCGGGCGGAGAGCGCCGCGCTGGATCACGCCTTCTACTGGCTGGAGGTGGTGGATCTGGTGGACTGTGCCAACCGGCTGGCGGGGGAGATGTCCTACGGCCAGCAGCGGCGGCTGGAGATCGCGCGCGCCATGTGCACCGCGCCGGAGATGATCTGTCTCGACGAGCCGGCCGCCGGGC
The DNA here is from genome assembly GCF_052169275.1 of Serratia sp. CY27727. Classification (NCBI taxonomy): domain Bacteria; kingdom Pseudomonadati; phylum Pseudomonadota; class Gammaproteobacteria; order Enterobacterales; family Yersiniaceae; genus Serratia; species Serratia sp. CY27727. The sequence goes on from NZ_JBJNLB010000002.1 coordinate 407,194, forward strand.
TGAACCCGGTGGAAACGGCCACGCTGAGCCGCATCATCCGTTTCCTGCGCCAGCATCACGGCATCACGGTGCTGCTGATCGAGCATGACATGGGCATGGTGATGGAGATCTCCGATCGGGTGATCGTGCTCGATCACGGCGACGTGATCGCCCGCGGCACGCCGCAGGAGATCCAGCACAACGAGGCGGTGATCGCCGCCTACCTGGGCGCGGACGAAGAGGAGCTGGCGGGATGAGCGAAGCGATGCTGGAATTTCGCGAAGTGGACGTGTTTTATGGGCCGATCCAGGCGCTGCACAAGGTGTCGCTGCAGGTCAACGCCGGGGAGACGGTGGCGCTGATCGGCGCCAACGGCGCGGGCAAATCCACGCTGTTGATGTCGATCTTCGGCCAGCCGCGTATCGCCGGCGGGCAGATCCTGTTTGGCGGCGAGGACATCAGCCGCCGCTCCACGCACTACGTGGCGGCCGGCGGCATCGCGCAAGCGCCGGAAGGGCGGCGCATCTTTCCGGACATGAGCGTGGAGGAGAACCTGCTGATGGGCACCATCACCGTCGGCAACCGCTATCTGGCGGAGGATCTGCAGCGCATGTTCGAGCTGTTTCCGCGCCTCAAGGAACGGCGCAACCAGCGAGCGATGACCCTGTCCGGCGGCGAGCAGCAGATGCTGGCGATTGCCCGCGCGCTGATGAGCCGGCCGAAGCTGCTGCTGTTGGACGAGCCGAGTCTGGGGCTGGCGCCGATCGTGGTGCGGCAGATCTTCGGCGTGCTGCGCGAGCTGACCCGCAGCGGCATGACGCTGTTTCTGGTGGAGCAGAACGCCAACCACGCGCTGAAGCTGTCCGATCGCGGTTATGTGATGGTCAACGGCCAGATCCGCCTCACCGGCAGCGGCCAGGAGCTGTTGAACGATCCGGAGGTGAGGAAGGCCTATCTGGGCGGCGGCTGAACGCCGCCCTTTGGGCAGGGAGGCACGCTTCAGAACTGTTTCTGCATCCAGCGCACGTTCAGCCGCACCAGGGCGATGATGGCGCTGGAGAGCAGCCGCAGCCCGCCGGGCATGTCGCGGCGGCGGATGTCCAGCAGCAGCACGGTGCGCACCTGCGGGCTGTCGTTCCACACTTCGTGTTCGAAGGTGTCGTCCCACAGCATGAACTCCCCCTCGTGCAGCCGGTATTCGCGGCCGTCCACTTTCAGCACCGCCGCCGGCGCGCCGTCGGCGCGTTTGGGCATGTCCAGCACCAGATAGCCGCGCAGAATGCCGCGAAACGGTCCGCGGTGGGGCGGCACCTGCTTGCCGGGCGCCAGGAAAGAGAGCGAGGCGGACAGCACGTCCGGCGACGAGGCGATCAGCGCCGCCAGCGTCGGGCAGCGCGCCAGGTTGCGGGCGATCGGCTGGCCATAGGCCTTCATGATGAACATGCGCCAGTCGCGCGCGTCGTTGGCGGAGATCGACGCCTGCTGGATCATGATCTCGTGAAAGCGGGGAATATTGTGCAGATCGTGGGCTACGGTCAGCGCCTCTTCGCGGATCTGCCGCCATTGGGCGGTGAAACGTTCGGCGTCGGGGAACAGCGCGGCGCTGTCGAGCACCGGCTTGCCCTGAATGCGGCGATCGTAAACATTGCGCAATGCGAGCACGGACCAATCATAAATCGCGGACATAATGACCTCGCCTCAGAAAACGCCAAATGGACACTGCGCGCGGTTCTTCGGCGCGGCGCGTCGTCTGCGGCGGCCGGAGGGGAAGAGCGGCAGGAAAAATTGGTACGCTTCAATAGATTAGCACAGCATTTGTGCAACCGTGTGTCTGCGAATGTGTCGAAATGCGGCGAAAAAAACCACACAATTAAAGTGTGACGCGTATCGCATTTAGCGGGCCGGTTGGTTAAAATATCGCTACTTGCCCGCACCTGTCCGGATTTTGTTTACCATGGAACACGCTGCCGTTTCGCGCTCAACCGCCTGGTTGCGCGTGGTTATCCTCGCCGTCTCGGCCTTTATCTTCAACACCACCGAATTTATTCCGGTCGGTCTGCTGAGCGACATCGCCGCCAGCTTCTCGATGCAAACCGAACAGGTCGGCCTGATCATCACCATCTACGCCTGGATCGTCGCCGCCGCCTCATTGGCGTGCATGCTGCTGACCAGCAAAATCGAGCGCCGCAAGCTGCTGATCGGCGTGTTCATGCTGTTTATCGCCAGCCACGTGCTGACCGCCGTGGCCTGGAACTTCACCACGCTGGTCATTTCGCGCGCCGGCGTGGCGCTGGCGCACTCGGTGTTCTGGTCGATCACCGCCTCGCTGGCGATCCGCGTGGCGCCGCCGGGCAAGAAAGCCCAGGCGCTGAGCCTGCTGGCGGGCGGCACCGCGCTGGCGATGGTACTCGGGCTGCCGCTCGGGCGGGTGGTGGGGCAGCTGCTCGGCTGGCGCATGACCTTTATCGGCATCGCGGTGTGCGCCACCCTGGCGCTGGTGCTGCTGTGGCGCCTGCTGCCGGTGCTGAAAAGCGAGCACTCCGGTTCGCTGGCCAGCGTGCCGCTGCTGTTCAAACGCCCGGCGCTGCTGGCGCTGTACATGTTGACCGTCATCGTGGTGACGGCGCACTTCACCGCCTACAGCTACATCGAGCCGTTTATCCAGACCGTGGCCGGGCTGTCGGAGAACTTCACCACGCTGATGCTGCTGCTGTTCGGCGCCGCCGGCATCGTCGGCAGCCTGCTGTTCAGCCGCTACAGCGAGCGTTTTCCTTCCGGCTTCTTTATCGGCGCCATCGCGCTGCTGGCCTTGAGCCTGCTGCTGTTGTTGCCGGCCGCCGGCAGCGAAAGCCACCTGACGGTGCTGTGCATCTTCTGGGGCATGGCGATCATGGCCATCGGTCTGTCTATGCAGGCCAAAGTGTTGAGCCTGGCGCCGGACGCCACCGACGTGGCGATGGCGATCTTCTCCGGCCTGTACAACTTCGGCATCGGCAGCGGCGCGCTGCTGGGCAACCAGGTGAGCCTGCATCTTGGCATGGGCAACATCGGCTTCGTCGCCGCGCCGCTGGCGCTGATCGCCCTCGGCTGGTGCCTGCTGAGCTTCTACCGCAACGAACGGTTGCAGCAGCACCCCAGCCGTTAAGCCACCGATTCGGGATGCCGCTGCGGCATCCCGCGTTGCATTTTCCTGCTATAAAACAGGCTGCTGCAGCGTTTTATGCTTAACTTTTTTTCATAGTCTGCTAATTAAAAATTTAACTCCGACGCCGCTTCGCTAGCATAGAAAGTCATCAAAAATGTTAATGCGAGGTTAACGGTGAGTGACTCTGTAGCGGCGTCGCCGATCCATGCGCGGGATTTGGCGGCCAGAATCGACGCCTTGCCCGCGTCGGCCGGCCTGTGGCGCTTTATCATTCTGCTGTCGCTGGGCGGCTTTTTCGAACTCTACGATCTGTTCCAGACCGGCTATATCAGCACCGGCCTTATCGCCGACGGCATTTTCCACACCGGCGCGCAGGGCGTCTTCGGCGTGTCGGACCAGGCGGCCTTCGCCTCCGCCACCTTTCTTGGCCTGTTCGTCGGCGCCAGCCTGCTGAGCCCGTACGCCGATCGCTTCGGCCGCCGCGCCACCTTCATGTTCGCCCTGATCTGGTATGGCGCCTTCTCGCTGCTGCTGGCGTTTCAACAGCAGGCGGAGTGGGTGATCTTTCTGCGCTTTCTGGTGGGCGTCGGGCTTGGCATTGAGCTGGTGACCATCGATACCTACCTGACGGAGTGGGTGCCCGCGCATCTGCGCACCCGGGCTTTCGCCTTCGCGTTCTTCGTGCAGTTCCTGTCGGTGCCGGCGGTGGCGCTGATGTCCTGGTGGCTGGTGCCGCAGACGATTTGGGGCCTGAGCGGCTGGCGCTATGTAGTGATCGCCGGCGCGCTGGCCTCGCTGGTGATCTGGCTGGTGCGCAAGGGGCTGCCGGAGTCGCCGCGCTGGCTGGTGCAGCAGCGGCGCTATGTGCAGGCCCGGCAGGTGATGCGGGATATGGAACGGCGCTGCGGCGTGGCGGCTACGGACTTCCCGTCGCGCCCGGTGGACGATGCCGAGGGGGCACCGCTGCGCGGCCGCTTTCGCGACATCTGGGCGCCGCAGTATCGCGATCGCACGCTGATGCTGGTGGTGATGAATTTCTTTCAGGCCATCGGCTTCTTCGGCTTCGGCAACTGGCTGCCGGCGCTGCTGTCGGGCAAGGGCGCATCGGTCACCCACAGCCTGCTGTACGCTTTCTTCATTACGCTGGCCTACCCGCTGGGCTCGCTGCTGTGCAGCTTCTACGCCGACAAGATGGAGAATAAGTGGCAGATCGTGTTGTCTTGCCTGGTGACGGTGGTCTTCGGCTCGCTGTTCGCGCTGCAGAACAACCCGCTGTGGCTGATCCTGTGCGGTTTCTTCATCACCTGGTCCAACGCCTGGCTGACCTACAGCTACCACTCGTATCAATCCGAGATCTTCCCGACCCACATCCGCGCCCGCGCCGTCGGTTTCTGCTACTCCTTCAGCCGGCTGTCGACGGTGTTCAGCAGCATCATCATCGGCATTATCCTGCAGTACGGCGGCTCGCTGGGGGTGATCGCGTTTATCGTCGCCAGCATGCTGATCGTGATGCTGGTGATCGGGCTGTTCGGCCCGAAAACGCGCGGTATCGATCTGGAAAACATCTGACGTTTTGCGCCGGCGGCGACGCCGGCCTCTTCAGCAAAAAAACTCGCGATCATGCGAAAATTATTCCGTTATCACTGCCTTTGCGCCTGCCGTACTGTTACCCGGTACAAAATCCAATTCAATACCGAGCGGGGAACACGTCATGAGCATCCTCACCGCGCCCGATGGCGCGCGCATTTTCTATAAGGATTGGAGCCGCGGCCAGCCGATCCTGTTCTCCCACGGTTGGCCGCTGTCCGCCGATGCCTGGGACAACCAACTGCTGTTTTTCGGCCAGAGCGGATTCCGCGTGATCGCCCACGATCGCCGCGGCCACGGCCGTTCGGATCAGACCTGGCACGGCAACGACATCAACCAATACGCCGACGATCTGGCTCTGCTGATCGAAACGCTGGATCTGCGCGATCTGATCCTGGTCGGCCACGCCATCGGCGGCGGCGAAGTGGCGCGCTACATCGGCCGCCACGGCAGCGATCGGGTGGCGAAGGTGGTGCTGGTGGGCGCCGTGCCGCCGCTGATGCTGCAAACGCCGGTCAACCCGGAAGGCACACCGATGGCGGCCTTCGACGGCATTCGCAGCGGCGTGGCGGGCAACCGCTCGCAGTTCTTCAAAGATCTGGCGGTGCCGTTCTACGGTCTCCACTGCGACGAGGTGGAGAGCAATGCGGGGCTGATCGACCACTTCTGGCTGATGGGCATGCAGGGCGGCATGAAAGGGCAGTACGACGGCGTGAGCGCATTCTCCGAAGTGGACTTCACCGCCGATCTGCTGGCGATCGACAGGCCGACGCTGCTGGTGCATGGCGACGCCGATCAGATCGTGCCGATCGGCGCCTCGGCGCTGAAAGCCGCTAAGCTTATGCAACAGGCGGAGCTGAACGTATACGCCGACGGCGCTCACGGCTTGGCGCAGGTCGATCCCGATCGCTTCAACGCCGATCTGCTGGCCTTTATCCAGAATTCGCCGTTTTAAGGGGGCACGATGAACCTGACTGCTATCGCCGCCCGCTGCGCGCAGCGGCTGTATGCGCCCGCGGTGCGCTGGCTGCTGCTGCTCGCCATTTGCGCCGCCTACATTCAGGGCGGATTGGTCAAGGCGCTGAACGTCGAAGGCGCCATCGCCGAGATGACCCATTTCGGCCTGCAGCCGGCGGCGCTGTTCGCCGTGCTGGTGACGCTGCTGGAACTGGCGGCGTCGGCGCTGATCCTGAGCGGCTTTTACCGCTGGCTCGGCGCGTTGGCGCTGGCCGGTTTCACCCTGATGGCGACGCTGATGGCCAATCCGTTCTGGCAGTTCGACGGGGCGGAACGCGGCCAGATGATGAACGGATTTTTTGAACACCTTGGGCTGGCCGGCGCGCTGTTGCTGGTGGCATTTAACGATTTGAAGGAGCGAACGGATGGCTGAACAGGCGGACAACAAGGCGGCGGCGGGCGGCTTCGCGCCGCTGAAAATCCCCTTATTTGCGGTGCTGTGGGGCGCCACGGTGCTCGGCAACGTCGGTAGCTTTATGCGCGACGTCGCCAGCTCGTGGCTGATCACCGATCTGTCGAGCAACCCTTCGGCGGTGGCGCTGATGCAGACCGCCGCCACGCTGCCGGTGTTCCTGCTGGCGATCCCGGCCGGGGTGCTGTCGGACATCCTCGATCGGCGGCGCTTTCTGATCTTCGTGCAAATTCTGCTGGCCTGCGTCAGCGGCAGCCTGCTGGTGCTGTCGCAGACCGGTGCGCTGACGGTGGAATACCTGCTGGCGCTGACCTTCGTCGGCGGCATCGGCGCGGCGCTGATGGGGCCGACCTGGCAGGCGATCGTGCCGGAGCTGGTGCCGCGCGCCGAGCTGAAAAACGCCGTGGCGCTGAACTCGCTGGGCATCAACATCGCCCGCTCCATCGGCCCGGCGGCCGGCGGCCTGCTGCTGGCCAGCTTCGGCGCCGGCGCGGCCTACGGCGCGGACGTGATGAGCTATGTGCTGGTGATCGCGGCGCTGCTGTGGTGGAAGCGGCCGAAGGCCGAGGACAGCGGCCTGTCGGAACACTTCTTCGGCGCCTTCCGCGCCGGCCTGCGCTATGCCCGTTCCAGCCGCGAGCTGCACGTGGTGCTGCTGCGGGCGGCGGTGTTCTTCGCCTTCTCCAGCTCGGTCTGGGCGCTGCTGCCGCTGGTGGCGCGCCGCATGCTGGGCGGCAGCGCCGGCTTTTACGGCGTTCTGCTGGGGGCGGTAGGCGCCGGGGCGATCCTCGGCGCGATCGCGCTGCCGCGCCTGCGCCAGCGGCTGAATGCCGACGGGCTGGTGTTGCTGGCAGCGGTGCTGACCGCCGTGGTGATGGCGGCCCTGTCGCTGGCGCCGCCGCAGTGGCTGGCGGTGGTGCTGCTGTTGGTGCTGGGCGCCGGCTGGATTATTGCGCTGACCACGCTCAACGGCGCGGCGCAGGGCGTGCTGCCCAACTGGGTGCGCGGCCGCGGCCTGGCCATCTACCTGATGGTGTTCAACGGCGCGATGGCGGCAGGCAGCCTGCTGTGGGGGCTGGTGGCGCAGGAGCTGGGCGTGGCCGCCACGCTGCTGGTCGGCGGCGTCGGCCTGTTGGCGGCGGGGCTGCTGTTCCACCGCCTGCGGCTGCCGACCGGCGAAGCCGATCTGCAGCCGTCGAACCATTGGCCGGAGCCGTTGGTCAACACGCCGGTTGAGAACGATCGCGGCCCGGTGATGATTCAGGTGGAGTACCGCATCCGCGAACAGGATCGGCCGCAGTTCTTGCGCACGCTGCTGATGCTGGAGCGGGCACGCCGCCGCGACGGCGCTTACGCCTGGGGCATTACTGAGCACACCGGCGATCCGGAATGCATCATGGAGTGGTTCCTGGTGGAGTCCTGGGCAGAGCACCTGCGCCAGCACCAGCGGGTGTCGCACGCCGACGCCGATCTGCAGCAGGAGGCGCTGCGCTTCCACATCGGGCCGGAGAAACCGGTGGTGCATCACTTCCTGTCGCTCGACCGGCATCAGGTGAAGCATTAACTGCACGGCCAGGCGGTGAGAAGGTGCTATGCTTTTGGTCGGTTCGGCGGCGCGGTCGCCGTAAGACGAATGTAGTCAGCACAGGGAGACACATTGATGACGGCACCTTCTGCTTTTGCCCGCGAGCTTGGGCTGCGCTATCCGATCGTTCAGGGGCCGATGAACGGCGCGTCGCCGCCGGCATTGGCGGTGGCGGTGAGCAACGCCGGGGCGCTGGGCTCGTGCGCGGCGGCGCTGTTTTCACCGGCGGTGATCCTCGAACGCGTGCAGCAGATCCGCGCGCAGACCGCCGCGCCGTTCAACATCAATCTGTTTCTGCTCGATGAGCAGCACCCGGATCTCGCCGAGCTCAAGCGCGCCCAGCACCTGCTGCGGCCGTTCCGCGAAGCGCTGGGGCTGAGCGAGCCGCCGATCCCTACCCAATTCGCCGAAAACAACCGTGACCAGATCGCGGCCTTGCTGGAGGCGGCGCCGCCGGTGGCCAGCTTCACCTTCGGCGTGCTGCCGCGCGCCACGGTCACGCAGTTCAAGAAGGCCGGCTCGCGGGTGATCGGCACCGCCACCACGGTGGCGGAAGCCCGCGCCTGGGAAGCGGCGGGCGCCGACTTCGTTTGCGTCTCGGGCGCGGAAGCGGGCGGCCACCGCCCGACCTTCCTCGGCGACATCGAGCAATCCTGCGTCGGCCTGATGGCCCTGCTGCCGCAGGTGGCGGCGGCGGTGAAGATTCCGGTGATCGCCGCGGGCGGTATCATGAACGGGCGTGGCATCGCGGCGGCGCGCTTGCTGGGCGCGCAGGCGGCGCAGCTGGGCACCGCGTTCCTGTGCAGCCCGGAGTCGGGCATCGCCGAAGCCTGGCGGGCGGCGCTGAGCAACGCCGGTGATGACAGCACGCGCCTGACGCGCGCCTTCAGCGGCCGCCCGGCGCGCGGCATCGTCAATGATTTCATGCGCCAGATGCGCGCGGAAGAGGCGCAGATCCTGCCTTATCCGGTGCAGAACGCGCTCACCGGCGATATCCGCCAGGCGGCGGCCAAGGCCGGTCGTGGAGATTTTATGTCGCTGTGGGCTGGGCAGGGCGTGGGCCTGGCGCGGCCGATGCCGGCGGCGGAGCTGGTCGCCACCCTGGCGGCGGAACTGGAGGCGGTGTGAGCTCGTCTGCGCGATTTATTGCTCTGACAGTGTGGGAACCGCGCAAAAAATCGCCAGGGTGATGCCTGAGAAGAGATAAACAGTCCGGCGTTCGCGCCGGACTGCGGGTTTCTTGGCTAGACGAGAATATCGGCGGAAGCGTCGACATGCCCAACGATTTTAACCAGGAAATCAGGCTGGTTATGGCCGGAGAGATTGATCGCCAGATCGGTCACATTCTGCTGCGAGTCATAATTCAGCGCCGCTTCATATAGCGAGCCGCTTAAATTATCGACGAAGTGCAACTCGCCCCCCTCGGCCTTAACCGTCTGGTTGAGCCACGACAGATCGATTTTATCCACCGCCGTTTGGAAATCACGGATCCAGTCCGGCGCGGCGGCCTGGCTGTCGTCGGCTGCGCTGAAGACGAAGGTGTCGGCGCCTGCATTGCCCCAGAGCTGATCGGCGCCGTCGGCACCGTAAATGATATCGTTGCCTGCGCCGCCTTTGAGCGTATTGTTCAGTGCGTTGCCCACTAAGATATCGGCGCCGCTGCCGCCGATGATATTTTCAATCTGCGCGCCATAGGCGATGGCGATATTCGCCTTCAATCCGCCCACATCTGAGAATGAGCCTTCGTTAATGTTGATGCGCTGATCTTGGCTGTAGCCTGAAAAATCCAGCGTGTCGTTGCCGCCGGCATCCCAGATAGCCGCCACGATTTTGTCCGTGGACGCCTTAACGCTCAAAAAGTCTCGATCCGTATTCGAGTTGAAACCATAGGTGGTATCACCGGTGCGCGTGGTGGTATTCGCGCCGTACAGCTTCTGAATGGCGGTAATATCATCCAGCTGCGGCCCCGAGGGCCATACGCCTTTATAGTCGGCGCCGGTGTTTTGTTCACTAAAATAGCTCATCAAAGAATATTGATGGTCGTCCTCATAATATTTCGCCGAGTTGGTGTAGGTGGGGTAGGTCGCGTTGGAGGCATCATAGTTTCCGGGGTGGGAGAGCCCGAGCGCATGCCCTATTTCGTGGGTCAGCGTATCCCTGGCATAGTTATTGGTCTGCGGATTCGAAGCGTCGTAGCCTTTGTTGCCGCTGATCCAGATGGTGCTTTTCAGGTCGTTTTGCGTACTTTCATAGGAGGTGTAATTGCCTCCGCTGGCCGCCTTATAAAAACCAAACTTTATATCAGCGCTTTTGGCATCGGTGCCTTTGACCTCGGTGAAGGTGATATTGGCCACGTCTGACCAGGACTGCAATGAAAGCTTGGTTTGGGCCTGTTGGGCGGCGGTAAGCTGTGCGGATCCTGGCTTATCGCTGTCGGTATACACGGGGAAAGAGTAGGTTATTGTTGCCGCATGGTCAGTCACGCCTTTGCCATTGGCGGAATAATGGCTCCTCAGCAACAGATCTGAAACGTCTTCCGTGGCGTATGAAGGCTTGCTGCTTCCCTCGCGATCGCCTCTTTCATAATCGGTTAAATAATCTGAGATTTTATCGGTAGCTAATGACATATCAAACTCCTTTGGACGTTGACAATATTGCACTTAACGCTCTATATGCTCGTACACAGGTTTGAAAATAGGGGGGGTTATTGGGTTATCATTGGCTTGCCTCCTTGTCTGGCTTGAATATCGCACTCAAGCGGGATATGTCCATATCATTAATCACGGTGAGGAATTAATGGCGCGCAATGGTTGGCTGAAAGCAGTATAGGCATAATTATTTTATTAATGAGTTATTCTTATATGAATCTTTTACATAAGATATGTGTAAAAGGCGTACTTCAATAACCAGGTGGAATTAAATCTTTATTTAATATTACTCTGTAATTGGCTCGTGGAGTTTACCTAACTGATTTATCTTTTTGCTTTTCATTAATTTTCATCTGTAAATGGCGGCGAGTAGCCACCATTGCCGCAATGCATATAGGCGGCTACACGCCGGCGAACGTCATTAATTGAGTAAGGGATTATTAAGGGCGCTCGCGTACACCGATTAACTTGCCTGATAATTAAAAACTGTAGGTGCCCTGTGCCAGGACGAAGTTCATGTTTTTCACCCCGGCATGCTGCTGCAGGCTGTGGCCGACGTCGAAGTAGACATAGGCCACCTTGAACTGGAGATCGCTGCGCGGCGTCCAGATGGTTTCGACCTGATACTGGTTGCCGATAAAGCGCGAGCCTTGCGCGCTGCCCTTCACCGGGCGCATCGGCCCGAGGTAGAAGGCATCCTCGCGGCGTTGCCGCCACAACGCGTCCCAGCTGAAATCGATGGACAGGGTTTGCCACGGCGTAATCGTGACCGAAGGATGAATGGCGATCAGGTTAGCCGGCGCCACCAGCCCATTTTCGGTCAGGTAGGGCAGCTTGGGGTACATGGCGTTAAAGGTATTGAGCTGCCCATCGTGACCGTTTTTATCGCCGCTGGCGATGCCAATCTTGCCGCCAAAGCGCGGCTGCCAGCGCCAGTCGTTCACCTTATACCCGGCGTGCGCCGACGCCGACCAGGCGCGGATGTCGCGCTGTTCCGCGCTGCCGAACTGCCAGGCGGCTTCATTATCCCAGTCGAACCCCTGCGCCGCGCCGAAAATGCGCGCGCCGACGGTATAGCGCCGTTCTTGCCCGCTGAGCTGCGCGTAGTGGGCGTCGTTATCCTCAAAGCCAAAGGTGTAGAGATCGAGCGAGGACGCCAGCGCTGCCAGCGGCGTGGTGCCGTACAGTCCCCACACCTTTTGGCTGTTGTCGGTATCGTCGTCGAAACTGCCGGTTTTGAGGGTGACGGGGTGGCCGATAAATGCGTCGAGGCGGTTTTTATCCTTGGCCCAGCTGGCGCGGATGGCGTCGAAAGAGCGGCGCACGTTGGGGCCGTCGCGGGTGCCCATCAGGTGCAGCGAACCCAGCGCAATCTCCTGGCGGCCGACCCGCAGGGTGCCGAGGCCGTAGGCGGTGGGCAGTTTCAAGTCCACATAGCCCTGGCCGAGATAGGCATGATCTTCGTCGGTCGGCTTGCGCCCGCGATCGCGCGCCGTGGCCAGTGACGATCCCAACTGGACATAGGCGCCAAAGTAGTCGCCATAGTCGAGGCGCGCGCCAATCAGCAGGCGCTGCATGAAGGTGTCGTCGCGTCCGCCGCTCAGATCGCGTTGATCCGTCCATTCATAGCGCTCGCGCAGTGAGCCGTCGAAAGACAGGGTGGCCGCATCGCCCAACGGGATGTTTTTCCAGGGGGAAGCGGCGGGTTCCGCCGCCAGGGCGGGGAGTGAGGAGAACAGCAACAGTGCGGGAAGCGTGCGTTTCATCATGGGTATCCGAAGAAAAAAGCGCGCCGCAGCGCGCCTTGGGTTTATTTAGCCGTCTGGTGGATTTCGGCGATGTAGCCGCCGGGGAAACGCACCAGCGCCGAGGCGCGGCGCTCCGCCGCCGTCGAACGCCACAGCACCTGCGCGCCGCTGGCCGTCGCTTTGGCCAGCGTGGCCGGCAGATCGTCGACGCCATAGCCGGTGCGCTCATGGCCGAACGGATAAGGCAGATGCCCGTCGGTGACGAAAATGCGCGTTTTGCCGAAGCGCGAGTCCAGTTCGATCTCGCGGATCTTGCCGCTGTCGCTGCGGCCGATCGCCGTATCGCTGACCTGTTCGTCGCTCACCACCGTGGCGTGCGAGAACGCCTGGTAGCTTTTCAGGAAATCGTCGACGCGGTAGGCGGAGAGATACAGGCGGTTTTCCGGCACGCTCAGCAGCGGCTTGTAGTTGGGCGCCTTGGTGTGCCAATAGAGCTGCATGTTGACGCCGCCGGGCCACTGGATCACCGCGTCGCGGCCAATCGGATCGTCGAAAGGCGCAACCTGCACATCGGCGCCGGCGGCTCTGGCCTGGCGGATGGCGGCGTCCATATCCCTGACCAGAAACCCGTTGCGCTCGGTGCCGAACGGGTGTGGGATCGGCGTTTTGAAATCGAACACCGAGAAGCTGCCGGCCGGCGTCAGTATCAGCTGGGAGTAGGTTTCGCTCGGCGTGGGCGTGACGTTGACCAGCACGCGTTCGGTGCTGGTACCGCCGAAGGTTTTCAGGATGCTGTCGACAAAGGCATCCATTTTGCCGCGTTCGACATAGACATGGGTGGTGTCATATTGCGGCCCCACGGCGAGAGACGCCGTATCGGCCGCCCATGATACGGCAGGGAGCAGCAGCGCAAGGGCTGATATCCTCAGCCGACGAGAAGAAATACCGATAATATGTTGCATGATGACCTCCAGGTAGCGGTTATTTTCCTGAGTGAAGCGTGATTTCCTATGAGCTTTCCCGTCGGCTGAAAAATAAAAACTAAAAACGCAATGCGCGTCGTGAAACATTAAATAAGGGCGAAATTCTGGCGCCTAAGCGAATATCGCGCAGGTACAGAACCTCTCTTTTTATTGGCATAAAAACGGTGGGGTGCCTTTGCCGGCTAAGCCCGCTGTCGCTAAGGAACGGCGAGGGTCATAAGGCCCGCCTCGCCGCGCGCTGAGGCGAATCGAGGATAATCCATAACGGTGTTCTCCTGGATGGGATATATCGCATTAGCCAGCTGAGTTTACGGTCTTCATTGCCGTCTAAATATAAATACAGCATTAAAAGAATTGCCGCCCATCAAATTTTTATATGACTTGTTGAGTAAATACGAATAAGCGGGTAAAGAGAATATCGCGGCGCCAGCCATGGCTCGCCGAAGCAGGCCGTTGAGGGGGCTTACGCTAGGTTTGGGCGATCCTCGTAAGGGTTATTGATGTTCTTAGCGGGAAGGAACAGCGCGAAGAACAGCATTACATAGGGTGTGAAGCAGAACCATGTCAGGCACCAACCACCGGAGTAACCCGCATCATGCAAACGGCGCACATTGGCTGCTAGCATGGGGAGTAAAAACGCCGCAAGCGCGAAAATGGAAATTTCATTCACCTTGCTGGCGATAACGGCGAGATAAAACAGAAACCAAACGTGCTGGCACAAAAGCAGCATTGAGTAAGGCCCACGGCTTTCGCGGCCTGAGTAGGTGAAGGTCTTTTTGTAACAGTTGAAGAGCGGGTGAGCGCTATCCGATGTCTGTATCATGCCATCTTCTTGGCTGTGGTTAACCCACGTTAGCACGAGATTGCGATAAAGATATGCATCAATGATTAAAAAGCCCGCCAGGTTTACCGTGGCGGGCTTTGTGCTGTCGCTTAGTTACGCCAGATCGAAACGATCGAGGTTCATCACTTTGTTCCAGGCGGCGACGAAGTCGTGGGCGAACTTCTCCTGCGCGTCGGCGCTGCCGTAAACTTCGGCCAGCGCGCGCAGCTGCGCGTGTGAACCGAACACCAGATCGACGCGGGTGCCGGTCCATTTGACCGCGCCGCTGCGGCGATCGCGCCCTTCGAACAGGCCGTCTTCACCGACCGGGTGCCAGGTGGTGCCCATGTCGAGCAGGTTGACGAAGAAGTCGTTGGTCAGCGCCTGCGGCCGCTGGGTGAATACGCCGTGCGGCGTGCCGCCGACGTTGGCACCGAGCACCCGCAGCCCGCCGACCAGCACCGTCATTTCCGGCGCGGTCAGGGTCAGCAGCTGCGCCTTGTCGACCAGCAGCGTTTCGGCCGGCACGCGGTATTTGCCCTTCAGGAAGTTGCGGAATCCGTCGGCGAGCGGCTCCATCGCTTCGAAAGAGTCCACGTCGGTCTGCTCCTGCGAAGCGTCCATGCGGCCCGGCGCGAACGGCACCGTCAGGGCCAAACCGGCGTTCTTCGCCGCCTGTTCCACGCCCGCCGCGCCGGCCAGCACGATCAGATCCGCCAGCGAGACGCGCTTGCCGCCGGCCTGCGCATCATTGAAGGCGCGTTGGATGCTCTCCAGCTTGGCCAGCGTTGCGGCGAGCTGCGCAGGTTGGTTGACCGCCCAGTCTTTTTGCGGCGCCAGGCGAATGCGCGCACCGTTGGCGCCGCCGCGTTTGTCGGAACCGCGGAAGCTCGAAGCGGAAGCCCAGGCGGTGGAGACCAGTGCCGATACCGGCAGGCCGGAAGCCAGCACGGCGTTTTTCAGCGCGGCGATGTCCTGCTCGTCGATCAGCGGATGATCGACCGCCGGGATCGGATCCTGCCAAATCAGCTCTTCCTGCGGCACTTCCGGGCCGAGGTAGCGAGGGCGCGGCCCCATATCGCGGTGGGTCAGCTTGAACCAGGCGCGGGCGAAGGCGTCGGCCAACTCTTCCGGATGCTCATAGAAGCGGCGCGAAATCTTCTCGTAGGCCGGATCGAAGCGCAGCGAAAGGTCGGTGGTCAGCATGGTCGGGCGGCGTTTCTTGTTCGGATCGAAGGCGTCGGGAATGGTTTCACCGATGTCTTTCGCCACCCACTGGTGCGCGCCGGCCGGGCTTTGGCTTAGCTCCCATTCGTATTCGAACAGGTGGCGGAAGAAATCGTGGTTCCACTGGGTTGGGGTGGTGGTCCAGGTGACTTCCAGGCCGCTGGTGATGGCGTCTTTGCCGACGCCGGTGCCGAAGGTGCTGTGCCAGCCGAGGCCCTGCGACTCCAGCCCGGCCGCTTCCGGATCGGCGCCGACGTTAGACGCCGGACCGGCGCCGTGGGTCTTGCCGAAGGTGTGGCCGCCGGCGATCAGCGCCACGGTTTCTTCGTCGTTCATCGCCATGCGGGCGAAGGTTTCACGGATGTCGCGCGCGGCGGCCACCGGATCGGGGTTGCCGTCCGGGCCTTCCGGGTTGACGTAGATCAGGCCCATCTGCACCGCCGCCAGCGGGTTCTCCAGGTCGCGGTCGCCCGAGTAGCGGCTGTTTGGCCCGCCGCTCAGCTCCAGCCAGATCTTCTCCGAGCCCCAGTAGACGTCGTCCGGCTCCCAGGTGTCGGCACGGCCGCCGGCGTAGCCGAAGGTTTTGAAGCCCATCGATTCCAGCGCCACGTTGCCGGTCAGGATAATCAGGTCGGCCCAGGAGATGTTGCGGCCGTATTTCTGTTTGATCGGCCACAGCAGGCGGCGCGCCTTGTCGAGGCTGACGTTGTCCGGCCAGCTGTTGAGCGGGGCGAAGCGCTGCTGGCCTTCGCCCGCGCCGCCGCGGCCGTCGCCGATGCGGTAGGTGCCGGCGCTGTGCCAGGCCATGCGGATGAACAGGCCGCCGTAGTGGCCGAAGTCCGCCGGCCACCATTCCTGCGAGTCGGTCATCAGGGCGTGCAGATCCTGTTTGACCGCCGCCAGATCGAGACTGTTGAAGGCGTCGGCGTAGTTGAAGTCTTTATCCATCGGATCGGACAGGGGGGAGTGCTGATGCAGCGGTTTCAGGCTGAGCTGATTGGGCCACCAATCCTGATTGGTGGGGCCGTTCTGCGGTGCGGGCTGTTTGCCGCCCGAAAACGGGCATTTGCTTTCAGTTGTCATAATGCGCTCTCTGCTTCCGTAAGGGTGCTCCAGCCGCCGGGCGTGGAGCGGTTAACAAGGCATGCGGGTAAGGCCTGCGTCGGGTGTTGCGCTAAATAACTGAACTCAATGGAATCACATCGCCCCGGCCGCTAACGGGCAAAGGGCGACTCATGGCTAAGCTTAGTCAGCGGCGGCGGAGAGATAAAATAGGAATGATTGAATACTGTGATAGCTTGCGGCGATTCATGGCTGTGTTATTGATAGTCAGCGCGGCGCTCTATCGGCGCCGCAGCATCACCTTGAGTACCGCGTCCGCCAGCCTGCCGAACGGCGCGCGCAGCAGATCGGTGAAGCGCCAGCGGCTTTGGATAAAGACGCCCTTGGCATGGCTCAGCGCCCGGAATCCTTCGATGCCGTGACAGGCCCCCATGCCGCTGGGGCCGATGCCGCCGAACGGCAGATCGTCCTGGGCAAAGTGCAGCAGGGTGGCGTTGCCGCTGACGTTGCCGGAGGTGGTGCCCGCCAGCAGCCTGTCCTGCAGCGTGCCGCCTGGGCCAAAGTAGTACAGCGCCAGCGGGCGCGGCCCGGCGTTGATAACGTCGATCGTTTCATCAAAGGCGGCGTAGGTGCGCACCGGCAGCAGCGGCCCGAAGATCTCCTCTTGCATGATCCGGCTGTCGTCGGGGGCGCCGACGATCAGCGTGGGGGCGAGGGTTTTCGGCCGTTCCACCGCCGAGTCCGGGCGGTGGCCCACCGGAACGATCCGCGCGCCCCGCGCCTGGGCGTCGGTGAGCAGATCCTGCAAACGGTGGTAGTGCCTGTCGTTGATGATGGCGCCGTAGTCATGGCTCGTCGGCCCGTCGGGGTAAAACGCTTTGACCGCCGCGTCGTAGAGCGCAATGAAGTTTTCCACATCGTCCTGATGGATCAGCAGGAAATCGGGCGCGATGCAGGTTTGGCCCGCGTTCGACAGCTTGCCGAACGCCAGGCTGTTAACGGTTCTGGCGGTGAGCGCGCCGGGCGCCACGACGGCGGGGCTTTTGCCGCCCAGCTCGAGCGTCAAGGGCACCAGATTTTTACCGGCCGCCTGCATGACCTGACGGCCGATCGCCGTGCTGCCGGTGAACACCAGGTGATCGAACGCCAGCTCGCTGAACCCGGCCCCGACGTCCGGCCCGCCGGTCACCACGGCGACCTCATCGGCGGGAAACAGCGCCGCCAGCATCGTTTCGATAAGCTGGCTGGTGTGCGGCGTGAGCTCCGAAGGTTTCAGCATCACGCGGTTGCCGGCGGCCAGGGCGGTGGCCAGCGGGATGAAGGTCAACGAAAACGGGTAGTTCCACGGCGCCATGACGCCAATCACGCCCTTGGGTTGATACTGCACGTAGGCGCGCCCGGCCTGATACGGCAGGGCGACATGGCGGCGTTCCGGCTGCATGAAGCGCTTCAGATTGCGCAGCAGATAATCGATCGCCTGCACGGTGACCAGGATCTCCAGGATGTCGGTTTCGTATGGCGAGCGGTGGCCGAAGTCTGCGCTGACGGCCGCCGTCAGTGCGCCGCGCTGAGCCAAAATGGCGCTCCGCAGGTGGCGCAGGGCGGCCTTGCGCTGAGCGATCGTCGGTGCGCCGTCGCGCAGGAAGGCATGGCGCTGGGCGGTGAGCATTTGTTCCATCTTTATCATCATCGCGGCGGCGTTTTCCTGCATGCTATCGCTATTGACCCTATTCACCCTCAACGCTCCGGCATATCGAAAGGAACCGGCATGTTGAGCACCATCTGCGCATCCCGCACGGCGTCGAGCTGCAACACGCGGGATACGCCCAGCCCGTTGAGCAACGCGCTCATTGGGCCGCCGTGCTGCGTCAGAACCAGATCATGCGGCCATCGGCGCTGCGCGAATGTCAGCGTATTGGATTGTACGACAGTGCGATGCCATCGCCCATCGATCTGATGCAGCATCGTATTGCACCCTATCCGCGATTGAGAAGGCACGTTGCGAAACGGCGGCGATGGGGCCTGAAAACTCAAGTCCGGAGCGCCGTTGGCGCTGTTGACGCAGGCGCGCAGGTCGCTGCTATTGATGTCCATCGAAATCTCGGTGACCCACTTGGGCAACTGGTAACCGAATACACCCCGCACCCGTGCGATTTCCGTCGTCACCGGCAGCGCGAGCACATGCGCATAGAAACTGCGTCGGCGCACCTGCCGCAGCAGTTCGGCAATGCCGGCTCGCCGGCTGCCGGGTTGCGGAACGACGATGGCGATGGAGGCCTCGGCATAGGGATCGTTGTCACAGACCCGATACGAGAAGAGGCTTAGCGCCACCAGCCCGTGCCGCGGGCCGGCGTGCAGCGGCTCAAGCGGCGCCGGCAACAGGGGGCGCAGGCGGCTGAGCGGCGCGGCCATCAGCAGCTGTATGCTGCTGCTGCGGTAGTAAAAATTAGGCGCCCAGACCTGGCCGACGCGTGAAGGAACCTGCTGTTTGGGAATGCGGCGGAACCAATCGATGTCGCCCGCTTCGGGATCGCGCGCCACCTCATCCAGATCCGGATTGGCTCTGAAGCGGTCATAGTAGCCACCGCGCGGCACTTTGACTTTCTGGTCCGCGAATTCAACCTCTGTATAGGACTCGTCTCTCATTATGGCAACCTTGTTGGGGGAACCGTTAACGCGCTGGCCGCGTGCGTAAGGCGCGTTTCCCGGGCCGGAAAGCATGGAGCCATTACGGATGCCTTCCGGGTAGAGGGCGCGGCAGAAAGACTATATTCTTAAAGCGGACTTGAAGGTCAAGCCCGCAGATGAACGCAGATGAACGCAGGCGATCAGGCGCCGGAGGCGCTCTTCTTGGTGGATGAGGCGGGAACGGGATCCGGCAGCAGGCCGACCAGACGCTGCAGGTTGGCTTCGCAGGAAATCCCGTCGGGGCGATTTTCAATGTTGGCGATCAGCATCAGCAGATCTGCTTTATTTTGCGCCAGCTGTTGTTGTAAACGCTCGATTTCCGCGACGCGGGCAGTCAGGATATGCCTGAGCTCTTCGTGATCCCAGGATCCCTGGCCATGCGGCAGGAACTGGCGGATCTGTTCCAAAGAAAATCCGGCGCGCTGGGCGCTGTCGATAATTTTCAGCATGCCGGGCATCTCGGGCGAGTAGTTCCGATAGCCATTGCTCTGGCGCGGCGGTGGCGTGATCAGACCCTCCGCCTCGTAGAAACGAATGCGCGAAGGAGTGAGCCCCGTCGCTTTCGCCAAATCCCCAATCTTCATTCTGTCTGCTGCCCTCGCTTGACCTTAAAGTGAACTTTAAACCTATACTCGTTAAACGATCAACACAAGATCGTCGGCCAACCGGGATGAGGGAGCCAGAAATCCCGGCGCCGCGCGCAGTATAAACCTTCTTTTTTAACCAAAGTGTAAATGGGAGAAACGACATGGGTTACGTAACGACCAGCGATGGCGTCGAGATTTTCTACAAGGATTGGGGCCCCAAAAACGGCAAGGTTATCTATTTTCACCACGGCTGGCCGCTGTCCAGCGATGACTGGGATGCCCAGATGCTGTTCTTCGTGAACAAAGGGTTCCGCGTGGTTGCGCACGATCGCCGCGGCCACGGCCGCTCCAGCCAGGTGTCGGAAGGGCACGACATGGACCACTACGCCGATGACGTCGCCGCGGTGGTAAAACACCTGGGCGTGCAGGGCGCGATGCACGTGGGCCACTCGACGGGCGGCGGCGAGGTGGTGCGCTATATCGTGCGCCACGGCGAGGACAAGGTGTCCAAAGCGGTGCTGATCAGCGCGGTGCCGCCGCTGATGGTAAAAACCGACGCCAATCCGCAGGGCACCCCCAAAGCGGTGTTCGATGATTTCCAGGCGCAGTTGGCCGCCAACCGGGCGCAGTTCTATTACGACGTGCCCGCCGGCCCGTTCTACGGCTATAACCGCCCGGGCGCCAAACCGTCGGAGCCGATTATCTGGAACTGGTGGCGCCAGGGCATGATGGGTGGCGCCAAGGCGCACTACGACGGCATCGTCGCCTTCTCGCAGACCGATTTCACCGAAGATCTCAAGAAGATTGCCATTCCGGTGCTGGTGATCCACGGCGACGACGATCAGGTGGTGCCTTATCAGGACTCCGGCGTGCTGTCGGCCAAGCTGGTGCAGAACGGCACGCTCAATACCTATAAGGGCGCGCCGCACGGCATCCCGACCACCCATGCCGATCAGGTCAACGCCGATCTGCTGGCGTTCGTGAACAGCTAAGCGCGAAAAAGGCCTTTTGCCCCGCCCGAGTGGGCGGGGCTTTTTTTCATTACGATGAGGAACGGAAATGCAAACGATTCTGGGCGCCAGTGGCCAGATCGCCCAAGAGCTGGCGCGCGAGCTGAAGCGAGCGTACACCGACGATTTAAGATTGGTCAGCCGCCATCCGCAGAATGTCAACGACAGCGATACGCTGGTTGCGGCCGACCTGCTCGATGCACAGCAGACCCTGGCGGCGGTGCAGGGCAGCGACGTGGTGTATTTCGCCGCCGGCTTGCCGCCGGATTCGGCGCTGTGGGAGGCGCAGTTCCCGACCATGCTGCAGAATGCGCTCGACGCCAGCCGTGCGGTGGGCGCGCCTTTCGTCTACTTCGACAATACCTATATGTATCCGCAGAACGGCGATCTGCAGACGGAGTCGACGCCGTTCGCGCCGCGCGGGCGCAAGGGAAGAGTGCGCGCCCTGATGGCCGAGAAGGTGCTCGACGAGATGAAACGGGGGCATATTCCGGTGCTCATCGGCCGTGCGCCCGAGTTTTATGGGCCGGGGAAAACGCAAAGCTTCACCAATGCGCTGATCGTCGACAGGCTGAAAGCGGGGGAAAAACCGCGCGTGCCGGTGCGCGACGACAAGCTGCGCACGCTGATCTGGACGCCCGACGCCAGCCGCGCGTTGGCGCGGCTCGGCAACGCTCCCGAGGCGTTCGGCCAGACGTGGCATTTGCCCTGCTGCGACGAACGGCTCACCTACGCGCAGTTCGCTGCCCTGGCGTGCGAGACGTTCGGGCAAGCGGTCTCTTACTCGGTTATCGGCAAAGGGATGCTGACCGCAGCGGGCCTGTTCTCGTCCGGGGCGCGTGAGATGCGCGAGCTGCTGCCGCGCTACGAGCACGACAACCTGTTCGACTCCACCAAGTTCAAACAGCGTTTTCCTGACTTCGCCATCACGACGTATCGCGCCGGGCTGGAAACGATTTGGCGGGAGTGGAAGAACGCGCAAGCGCGGCGTTAGGCCCCCGTCATGCAGTTTCCGTCGGTTACTACAACACCCAGAGGTTTACCATGAGCAGACGCATTCTGCACGTCGTCACTAACGTTTCCCATTATGACAATCCCGCGTATAAGACCGGGCTCTGGCTATCGGAACTAACCCACGCCTATGCTATTTTCGCCGGACAAGGGTACGAGCAGCATATTGTCAGCCCGCAGGGCGGGCGCTCGCCGCTGGAACCGCGCGCGCTCAAATGGCCGCTGTTGGATGCCTCCGCGAAAGCATGGCTCAAGACGCCGGCCAAAATGGCGCTGCTTGAAAATACGCTGAGCCCTCAGCAGGTCGATCCGGTGCGCTTCGACGCCATCTACTTCACCGGCGGGCACGCCGTCATGTGGGATTTTCCCGACAGCGCCGAGCTTCAGCAGATAACCCGTGAGATCTACGAACGCGGCGGCGTCGTTTCCGCGGTGTGCCACGGCTATTGCGGGTTGCTCAACGTGCGGCTGTCCAATGGGACACTGCTGGTGGCGGGGCGCCGGATCACCGGTTTCTCATGGCCGGAGGAAGTGCTGGCGGGGGTTGCGCGCGACATGCCCTACAACGCGCAGGCCGAGATGCAAAAACGCGGCGCGCGCTATGAGAAAGCGCTGTTGCCGTTCGTGCCGCACGCGGTGGTCGACGGCCGTCTGGTGACGGGCCAGAACCCTAATTCGGCCAAGTTGACCGCTAAACGGGTTGTCGCGTTGCTTTGAGCGTTCGGCTTGAGGGATATCCCTCATTGCGGCCCCGCCGGCGGTTATTTAAGCTGAAAGGGCAACGTAACGGTGAATATGGAGATAATCATGACTGATTCAGTGTCCAACGATCGTAATCCCACCCCGGATGTGGCGGAAGACAACGCGTTCTTCCCATCACCTTACTCCCTCAGCCAGTATACCTCGTCCAAAACCGACTTCGCGGGCGCCAGCTACCCGAACGCCTATCGTGGCGGCAAGTGGAAGGTGCTGATGATCGCCTCGCAGGAGCGCTACCTGCTGATGCAAAACGGCAAGTTCTTCTCCACCGGCAACCACCCGGTCGAGATGCTGTTGCCGATGCATCATCTGGATCTGGCCGGTTTCGAGATCGATATCGCCACGCCGTCCGGCGATCCGGTGAAGCTGGAGATGTGGGCGTTCCCGCAGGAGGACGACGCGGTCAAGGCCACCTACGAGAAGTACCGCAGCCAGCTCAAGCAGCCGAAAAAGCTGACGGAAGTGGTGAAGGATCTGGATGGCGGCAACTACCTCGGCGTTTTCATCCCCGGCGGCCACGGCGTACTGAATGATATCCCGTTCAGCGAAGAGGTGAAAAAGACCCTGCACTGGGCGCACGACAACGATCGCTACGTGATTTCGCTGTGCCACGGGCCGGCCGGTTTGCTGGCGGCGGGCATCGGCGAGAGCAAAGAGGATTTCCTCTATCGTGGCTATGAAATGTGCGTGTTCCCGGACTCGCTCGATACCGGCGCCAACATCGACATTGGCTACATCCCCGGCCCGATGCCCTGGCTGGTGGGCGAGCGCTTGCGCGAGCGGGGCGTGAAGATCGTTAACGCCGACATCACCGGCAAGGTGCATAAAGATCGGCGCCTGCTGACCGGCGACAGCCCGCTGGCTTCCAACAACCTCGGCAAGCTGGCGGCGGAGACGCTGCTGGCCGACGTCGCCGTGCGATGAGCGACGAGATCGCGCAGCGCGCTTTCCAGACGGCGCTGGCGATGGACCACGAGCGAACCCTGTCCGCCATTCAGGGGCGGGTTCGCGCCTTCGCCGCGCCGTTCGGCTTCGATCGCTTTGTGCTGTTTTCCGCTTCCGCTGCGGCGGAGGCGGGGATCGAGCATATCTATTGGGTCGAGGGCGACTGGTTCGGCGACGGCGAGGCCGTCGATGCGCTGACCTACGTGCGGCACTGCCCGGTGACCCGGCATATGCTGCGGGTCAGCGAGCCGTTCTTCTGGACCAAGACCCGGGCGCAGCAGGGCGAGCGCTACCGGATTGTACGCACGCCGCGTGGTGCCGGCCTGCACGGCGTGCAGATCCCGGTGTTCGGCCCGGCCGGTTTGGAGGGCGCCGTCAGCCTGGGGGGCGAGCGCATCGACGCTTCGCCGCCGGCGCGGCTGGCGCTGTCGCTGGTGGGCACGGCGGCCTTTCAGGCGGCGCGGCGGCTGTTCGCACCGGCGGCCGGCGAGGGGGAGAGCAGGCTGTCGGCGCGTGAGCGCGAGGTGCTGAGCTGGACCGCCATCGGCCGGCGGCAGGCGGATATCGCCGCGATGCTCGGCCTGTCTGAGCGCACGGTGGAAAACCACCTGCGGCGCATTCGCCAACGCCTTGGTGCCGCCACTACCGCGCAGGCGATCGGCGTGGCGATCCGCCTGGGGGAAATCGCCCTCGAGCGCCGTTAGCCCACCGCCATTTGCCGCAGCAGCCACTCGCGCAGCGCAATGATATCGGGGCGCTGCGCGGTTTCTTCGGTGGCTACCAGGTAATAGTTGGCGCCGGGTAACGACATCTCGAACGGCGCGGCCAGCACGCCGCGCTGCAACAAATCGCGCGCCAGCAGCCGGCTGGCGATCACCACCCCCTGGCCCGCCACAGCCGCCTGCAGCGCATGCGTCTCGTCGCTGAAGGTCAGCCCGGCTTCCACGTTCAACCCTTCCGGCCCATAGCGCCGCCGCCAGTTTTCCCAGGTCGGCGCGTCGGCAGGCACCTGCCGATGTTCCACGTGAAACAGCGTTACCCGCTGCAAATCCTCGCTGCGCTCCAGCGCCAGCGCCGGGCTGGCCACCACGATAAAGCGATCCTCATGCAGCAGGGTGCAGTGCAGATCGGTTTCCGGCGTTTCACGGTAGCGGATGGCGACGTCCACGGTGCGCTGGTTGAGATCGACGCGCTCGACGCTGGTGTGCAGGCGCAGATCGATGGCGGGAAACTCCGCCTTGAAATCCGCCAGCCGCGGCACCAGCCAGTGGGTGAGAAAATTGGAGGTGGTGGTGACGGTCAGCGCCGGCGGCTGTTGGGCGCGGGTGATTTGGGCGATGGACTGCTCCAGCGCGGCAAAGGCGCGCTGGGTGCCGGCATACAGGATCTCGCCGATCTCGGTCAGGCTGACGCCCTGCGCGCTGCGCTCGCACACCCGGCATGCCAGCACCGACTCCAGCAGCTTAATCTGGTGGCTGACCGCCGTCGCGCTGACGCCCAGCTCCTCGGCGGCCAGTTTGAAGCTGCGGCAGCCGGCCACGGCGTGGAAGGCGCGCAGCGCGCCCAGCGGCGGCAAACGGGGTTTTCTCATGGCTGAGTTATTCTCATCTAAGGCTGAAAACTATGAGTTTGTCTGACCGATTATACAAGAGATAGGCTACTGACATGTGAACAGGGAAATGAATTTATTTCATCATTTCCACCATGTCGGGAGTTAACGATGAGCATATATGTCAACAACGGCGCCCTGGGCGCCATGGAACACACGGGTACGGCGGCGAGCGCCCTGGCGCTCAGCGTGCCGGTCGCGGCGGGCGCCTTGCTGCTGAAGACCGAAAGCCTGCTGGGCATCGGCGCAACGCTGATGCTGCTAACGGCATTGGCGCTGGCGTTTCTCGGCGGCGCCGCGCTGGCCCGCTGGCAGCCGCTGCGGAAGCGGCTTGCGCTGGCTATGCTCCGCTACGGTTTTTTGCTGGCGGCGGTGGGGTGGCTATTGACGCTGCTGATGCTGTTCGGCGGCCATGATTGGCTGGCCCTGCTGGCGGGCATCGCCCTCGGCGGCCTGGGGCAGGGCGTGGCCTACCGCACGGCGGTGGGGGAAAAAAGAGCGCTCACCGTGGCGCACCGTTTGACGACGGTGGTGAGCATCGTGGCCGTGGTGGTTGCCGCGTTGCTGATTCAAACCTACGCCGCGCCGGGCGCGAGAGGAAGCTGTTTCGCGCTGGCGCTGCTGGTCGATCTGGCGCTGCTGGGAGCGTTGATGGCGCGGGTTGCGGAGCGGGATGGGGGTTGAGACATTGCGGAGGGACAAGGGCCTGCCTGGGGGCGGGGTGGGCTTTTTTGTTTTTGGGGGATTGTTGGAGCAGAGATTGCGATACCCAATTTATATCTTTAATGAATCCAGCATTTCTGTGCAATCATTCATTAGATTTTCCTTAATTGGGTAGTAGCCAAGCTCCGCTTCTCGCTCAGAACGGATGGCGTTAACATCATGTAAGTCGGATGAAAATGGGTACAGGTGACGACATTATTTGAACAACGCATTTAGTTCATTAGAAAAATCAATAAAGGTCGTACCCACCAGGAAGTTTCCTCTTTTTGCTCGATGTTCTTTAAATGAACCAACTGCCCGAAGTGAATACCGTTCAACGCCGCTGCTCATAACGATCTGAGCAATCACGCCTCCACTCATTCCAGCCAGCGATGGTGTAGCTGTTGTACAGCTGATCGGTTCAAAAGTGACATTTTTATTTTTCCCATCAGGGATAAAGTGAAAGAAGATATCCTCTGTTACCCGATCATAGTGAAAATTGTGAAAAGTTAGGGCGAAAGGCGTCAGCCCTCTCTCCGGCCGCAGTCTATGTAGTTTGTTGTGCTTTGCAGGGTAACCAATAATGACAAAAGAGGAGGTTTTAATCTCTCTGGTATTATCGATAGAAGTGAATAATCTGCTGTCAGGAATACCCATTGCAATCTTTTTCGGCAAAGGTATAACTGCATAATCTTGTTCATTATTAAAAAGTATTTCTAGATTTTCGAACAGGAATTTAACACCATCAATTGAGATAAAAGGTAAATCGCTTTTACGCATCTCGGTGATAACATGAGAAGCCGTCATAATGCATGGCACTTTACCATCAAGCAAGTAGAGAAAACCGCTGCCGACCAGTACAGCCTCCTGAGTGCTGAATTCTTTTTTGACGAAAAATGACACTAGTGCACTCCGCCAGTCCAAAATCAGGGTCGATGTTAAATTTTTTTCTATCCAGTTTGGAACAAAGACTCCAATAGGTAGATAGGGATAAATCATGGAGGCGTCAGTTAGCATGCTATTCCTTGCATATTGTCAGATGAAATACATCCCCTATCAAAACATCTATTGAAGGCGTGTTCAATTCAATGGGTAATAGCCATACGCCTTGTAGCAAGTTTTTAGGCAGTACTAACGTTCGCTCCTCTTGACTATTCTCCAGTCTGTCCGCTTCGCGCCAGAAGCGAACACTCCATACCCCAAGGCAGAGTTTGCCATACCAAATAAGCCTCAGTGCGACGAAACAAATATCGAGGCAGGCTGCGCGGGCGGAATGGCGAAGTGACGCTGCATGCGTTTTATCTCCTCTGCCGGTGGCAGGCCAAACAGACGTTTGAATTCGCGGTTAAATTGCGATGGGCTTTCATAGCCAACGGCGTAACTCGCGGCGGCGGCGGTGATTTGTTGGCGCACCATCAGCATCCGTGCCTGGTGCAGGCGTACCGATTTCACATACTGCATCGGCGGCATCTTCGTTATCGCCTTGAAATGGCTATGAAAGGTCGGCACGCTCATGCCAGCCTTCATCGCCAGCTGCGTCAGCGTTAGCGGCTCCGCGTAAGTGGCATGGATGTGCTGCAACGCTTTGCCGATTTTGCCAAACTGGCCCTGCAAGGCCAGCGCGGCACGCATGGCGTTGCCCTGTGCGCCTGTCAACACGCGGAAATAAAGCTCACGCAGCCGCGTCGGGCCGAGGATCGCCGCCTCAAGCGGGTTAGCCAGGACGTCAAGTAAGCGAAGTACGGCCATTTTTACCGCGCCGTCCATGGGGCTCGACATCATGCTTTGCGGCGCGACGGGAGGGTGCGGGGCGCCATGCTGTTCAATCTGCAACATCAGTTCAGCGGCAAGCTGAAAATCCAGATGCATATAAATTGCCAGCAGCGGATGTGCTGCCGACGCATCGGTTTCCATCACAAACGGCACCGGCACCGAAACCGCCAGGTAGTGCTGCTCATCATATAAATAGGTCTGTTGACCGAAATAGCCGCGTTTGCTGCCCTGACAGACAATCACGATCCCCGGATCGTAAAGCACCGGCGTTCTGGCAAGCGGGCGATCGGATCGCAAAATTCGCACATCAGGTAGGGCAGTGAGGTTGTATCCCTCTTGCACCGCAAGTCTATTCATCAGGGCAATTATGTCGGACATCCCACCACCTCATAAAATCAGGCAAGAAAAAGAGAAGATACGGCCTAAAAATGCGGCAGTACAGAGAATACCATGCAACCT
The DNA here is from genome assembly GCF_052169275.1 of Serratia sp. CY27727. Classification (NCBI taxonomy): domain Bacteria; kingdom Pseudomonadati; phylum Pseudomonadota; class Gammaproteobacteria; order Enterobacterales; family Yersiniaceae; genus Serratia; species Serratia sp. CY27727. The sequence continues at coordinate 434,953 of NZ_JBJNLB010000002.1, forward strand.
TCATGGTTCATGGGAGTTCTTTTTATGGCATCTGCAAAAACGATTTTAATCACCGGCGTCAGCAGTGGCTTTGGCCAGGCGCTGGCGCGGGAAGCCCTCGCCGTAGGGCATCGGGTTGTAGGGACGGTGCGCAACAGCGAAGCACTGCAGGCATTCGGCGCGCTCGATACGCAGCGGGCTTTTGGCTATCTGCTTGATGTCACGGACGTTGAACGTATTGATGAGGTGGTTGGAGAGATAGAGTCCGCCGTCGGTCCGATAGATGTGCTGGTGAACAATGCCGGTTACGGCCATGAAGGCATACTGGAAGAATCCCCGCTGCAGAGCTGCGCCGCCAGTTTGACGTCAATGTGTTTGGCGCGGTGGCGATGATCAAAGCCGTGCTGCCGGGCATGCGCCAGCGCCGTCGCGGCCACATTATCAATATCACCTCAATGGGCAGTTTCATTACCTTGCCCGGTATCAGCTATTACTGCGGCAGCAAATTTGCGCTGGAAGGGATATCAGAAACGTTAAGCAAAGAGCTTGCCCCGTTCAACCTACACGTGACCGCAGTGGCGCCGGGCTCGTTTCGGACGGACTGGGCCGGGCGTTCAATGGTACGCAGCCCTCGCTGTCTCCCGGACTATGACGCGTTATTTGAACCTGTTCGTCAGGCGCGTCAGGAAAAAAGCGGCAAGCAACTCGGCGATCCCGTGAAGGCGGCTCACGCCATGCTGGCATTGATCGAGAGCCGGAACCCACCCACGCATCTGTTGTTAGGCAGTGACGCATTAAGTTTGGTGCGGCAAAAGCTTGAGGCGTTAGGCAAGGAAATTGAACAGTGGGAGAAACTTACCCGTTCAACGGATGGCTGACCAGTTTCGGGTAGAGAGAGTGCAGGGGATAATTGAGTATAACCGCCCAACAGCAAAAAGCCCGCTCGGGTTTCCCTGAGCGGGCTTCTCTAAATATGGCTCCTCTGACTGGACTCGAACCAGTGACATACGGATTAACAGTCCGCCGTTCTACCGACTGAACTACAGAGGAATCGTGTGAACGGGGCGAATAATAGCGAGGCGCCGTCGGCATGTCAAAGGCGGATTACACATTCTGTGACTGTTTGCTTACAGAATGCGCAACCCGTTGAGTTTTTTGGCAGATTTAGCTCTCTGGCGCCCGCTGCAGGCGCAACTGATAGCGGTAAACGCCGGCGGTGAGCAGGTAATCCCGGTGTACGCTCGGGCTCCAGGAGTCGTCGCCGCCGACCCCCATATGGAAGCCGTCCAGATGCAGCCAGGTACCTGCCTCCGGCTGCAGCAGATGCTGGTGGCTGCAGGCCATCAGCTGTTGCAGGCCGTAGCGGCTGAGCGAGAAATGGAAGCGGCCGTCGATGCGCCAGCCGCCGTAGCGCAGGCTGCGGGTGTCGCAGCGCAGGCCGTTCTCGCCGGGGAAAATATACGGCGTGTGCAGATCTGCCAGCGGCAGGCGCCAGCGCCCGTGCTGCGCGGCGAGGCGGCGATCCGGGTAATTCTCGTGCGGGCCCAGGCCCAGCCATTCCGCGTGCGGCTGCACCGTCGCCAGTTGGCAGTGCAGGCCGATGCGCGCCGGCGGCGGCAGGGCGTCGGCCACCTCGACCTCCACGTTCACGCTCACCGCACCCAGCGCATCGAACAGCCACTGTTTGCGGCTAAGCAGGAAAATCTGTCCGTCCACGCCGAACTGATGTTCGCTCACCACCCGCACACCGTCTTGCAGCGCATCGGCCTGCAGCCGCGTGCAGCGTTCCTCCAGCCGGTACAGGCCCGCCAGCTTCCAGCGTTCGATCCAGGCGTTGGGATCGATACGGTCCGCCTCGCTGACACCGATGTCGTTATCGATCGGCGCGCGCGCAAAGCCGTCGCGCAGCGGCGTCAGCAGCTGCGGCTGCTCATTCTGCCACCACTGCGTCAGATGGCCGCTGCTGCGCTCGAAGCGCCAGCGCTGGTCGCCGTGGGTGAGTGTCAGCCCCTGATCGTCTTCAATCAGCGTTGGCGGCACGCCCTGCGGCGGCGGCGGCGCGGGATGCAGCGCGCGCGGCACCCGCCATTGATCCCAGGCGCAGCGGTGGTGCGCTTCGGACCAGTCGGTGGCCTGCGGCTGCACCACCTCCACGTTCAGCCACAGCTCGCCGGGCTGATGCAGCATCGGCAGGCGGTCGAGCAGGGTGAAGCTATGGCTGCCCTGCGGCGGCAGCGCCAGATCGAAGCTGCCGCTGGCGCGCTCCACGCCGTCCAGCTCCAGCCGCCAGTTGAGCTGCTCGTTGTCGGTCTGGCGGAACAGGTAATCGCTGGTGACGGTCAGCGTCAGCGAGGCGGCGTCGAAGGCGAAGCGGAACAGCTGCTGCGCCCGCTGCGCTTCGAACAGCGCCGGGTGCGGGGTGCGATCCGCGAACACCAGCCCGTTCAGGCAGAACTGGCGATCGTTGGGGGTATCGCCGAAGTCGCCGCCGTAGGCCCAGAACTCTTCGCCCTGTGCGTCGCGCTTGATCAGCGCCTGATCGACCCAGTCCCAGACAAAGCCGCCCTGCAGGCGCGGATGTTCGTGGAACGCGCGCCAGTAACGCTCAAAGCCGCCGAAGCTGTTGCCCATCGCATGGGCGTATTCGCACAGGATCAGCGGCCGCTGTTCCTCCGGCAGGCCGATCCACTTGCCGATCGCCCATTTGGGCACCGCCGGGAACGGCTGATCCTGATCCACCCGCGCATACATCGGGCAGATGATGTCGGTAGCGGCGGTGTCGGCGCCACCGCCTTCATATTGCACCGGGCGGGTTGGATCCTGGCTTTTCACCCAGCGGTACAGCGCGTCGTGGTTCACGCCGTGGCCGGACTCGTTGCCCAGCGACCAGATAATGATGCAGGGGTGGTTGCGATCGCGCTGCACCATGCGGGTGACGCGCTCGCTCATCGCCGGCAGCCACAGCGGATCGTCAGCCAGGCGGTTCATCGGCTGTATGCCGTGGGTCTCGATATTGGCTTCGTCCACCACGTAAAGTCCGTAGCGGTCGCACAGCCGGTACCACAGCGGGTGGTTGGGATAGTGCGAGCAACGCACCGCGTTGAAGTTGTGCTGCTTCATCAGCAGGATGTCGTGGCGCATCGTCGCCTCGTCCATCACTTGGCCGTGGCGCGGATGATGCTCGTGGCGGTTAACGCCGCGGATCAGCAGCGGCTGCCCGTTGAGCTTCAGCAACCCGCCGCTGATGTCCACCTGGCGGAAGCCGACGTCATAGGCCTCCACCTCGATAATCTCCCCCTCGGGTGAGAGCAGGGCGACGGTGGCGCGATACAGCGCGGGCGTTTCGGCGCTCCACAGCGCCGGGCGTTCTACCGGCAGGCGCAGCGTGACGCGATCGTCATAGGCGCCGCGCTCGTCCACGATCTCGCTGCCGAGCGGCTGGGTGCGTTCGGCCACCCGCGCGCCATCGCGCCACAGCTGAACCTGCACCTGCACCTGCAGCGGGCCGGGCCGGCTGGCGCGCGCCGTCACCACCAGTTCGCCGCGGGTAAAGCTGTCATGCAGCGGCGTGGTGATGCGCACATCGCTCAGGTGCGCGGCGGGTTTGTGCAGCAGGCTGACGTCGCGGAAGATGCCGCTCATGCGCCACATGTCCTGATCTTCCAGATAGCTGCCGTCGCACCAGCGCAGCACCATCACCGCCAGCCGGTTTTCACCCGGCTGCAGCCACGGGCTGAGATCGAACTCCGCCGGCAGGCGGCTGTCCTGCGAATAGCCGACCCAGTGGCCGTTGCACCACAAATAGAACGCCGAGTTGACGCCGTCGAAGATGATGCGCGTCTGGCCGGCGACCAGCCAGGCCGGATCGACGCTGAAGGTGCGCGAGTAGCAGCCGGTCGGGTTGTCTTCCGGCACGCGCGGCGGATCGACCGGGAACGGGTAGCGCACGTTGGTGTAAATCGGCGCGTCGTAGCCGGCGAGCTGCCAGTTGCCCGGCACCGCCAGCGGGGCGGCGTCCGGCAGATCCTGCTGCAGCCAACTGTCCGGCGCCGCCTCTGGGCGCGGGAAATAGCTGAAGCGCCACTCGCCGTTCAGCGAGCGGCGGCTGGCGCTGGGGGCATCGTCGCGCGCGTCTTCCACCGTGCGCCAGCTGGCGAACGGCGGGTGGGCGTCCAGCCGGCGGTAGTGGGTGCAGGCCAGGTTTTGCCAGTCACGGCGGGCGAGGATCTCGGTCAGGGAAGCAAGGGGCGCAGCGGGCATCGGCGATCGTCCAGTCGGCTAGGTGATGCTCACCAAGATGCTGACCGGCGCATAAAAAGTAAAGCGGTTACACGCAACCTTGCAAGGGCGATCAAATAACCGCTAATGCGGTTCGCCGGCGCGGTAGATCCGCTGCGGGCGGCCGACCTTGCCGTAAATGATCTCGGCGCGCAGCTGCTGCGCGGCGGTGCAAAACTCCAGATAACGGCGCGCGGTGGTGCGGCTGAGCCCCATTTTTTGCGCAACGCTTTCAGCGGTGTGGCGCGCGGCGGGTTCGGCAAACAGCGCGCGGACCTTGCCCAGCGTCAGCTCGTCGATGCCGGCGGGCAGCGCCGCCTGCTGTTCGCCGCGGGCGTAGGTGTTGAACATCTCGTCGATGCGGCGCTGGTTGAGGCGCGCTTTGTCCTTCAGCGCTTCGCGACGCTGGCTGAAGCGCTGCAGGGTCTGGCTCAGCCGGTCATAGGCCAGCGGTTTGATCAGGTAGTCGAATACGCCGTAACGCAACGCCTCGGCCACGGTGGCCATGTCGCTGGCGGCGGTGATGAACACGATGCCGCCGCGATACCCGCTCAGCGTCAGTTCGCGCAGCAGGGTGATGCCCTGGCCGTCGGGCAGAAAGTTGTCCAGCAGGATCAGGTCCGGCTTGAAGCGCTCGGTCATGGCGCGCGCCTGCGCCAGCGTGCCGGCCAGCCAAATCTGGCGGCAGCCGCCGTTCTGGCGGATAAACTCCGCGTGCATCTCCGCCAGCGGCGTTTCGTCTTCAACGATCAGGATGTTCAGCCATTCCATAATGAAACCTGCTATTGCAATCAAGATGCTAAATGAATGTAAGTAAATTGCGGCGCCAAATAAAGATTATCTCAATAATAAACACCATAAGATTAATTAAGCAAATAAAGAACATTAAATAACTTATTAACCAGAATCGGTTTGTGAAATAGGTCAATAATCGGCGTTTTTTTTCTGTTTACCATTAATTTATCGAACGCAAAGTCGCGTTTATCTGCATGGTTTTTAAGGTTTTAATTACCCTTGCTGATGTTAATTAAAATGCCTTTTTGTATTTAATTTGTTGTTTGCCAGTTAACCCAGAGAGCGTGTTATGTTAGGCGATGCCGTATTTAATCGGGTAAAGCGATCGGATCATAAAGCGATTTCGGAAATAAGCGCCTTCTTGCGCAGTAACGATCTGAATATCGACACCACGGTTGAAATATTTATTACCGTTACCCAGCACGACAAATTGGTTGCCTGCGGCGGCATCGCCGACAATATTATCAAATGCGTCGCCATCAGCCCGCTGATGCGCGGCGAAGGGTTGGCGCTGGCGCTGGCGACCGAGCTGGTGAACCTGGCCTACGAGCGCCACCACACCCAGCTGTTTATCTACACCAAGGTGCAGAACGAGCCGCTGTTCCGCCAGTGCGGTTTCTACCCGATCGCCACCGTGCCGGGCATCGTGGTGCTGATGGAAAACAGCCCGTGCCGCCTGAAGCGCTACGCCGCCCAGCTGGCGAGCCAGCGCCGGCCGGGCGACACCATCGGCAGCATTGTGATGAACGCCAACCCCTTCACCCGCGGGCATCAGTATCTGGTGCGTCAGGCGGCCAAACGCTGCGACTGGCTGCACCTGTTTCTGGTGAAGGAAAACACCTCGCGCTTCAGCTATGAAGACCGCCGCCGGCTGGTGCTGGCCGGCACCGCCGATATCCCCAACCTCACGGTACACGAAGGCTCGCAGTACGTGATCTCGCGCGCCACCTTCCCCTGTTACTTCATCAAGGATCAGGGCGTGGCCGATGACTGTTACACCGAAATCGATCTGAAGATCTTCCGCCAGTATCTGGCGCCCGCGCTGGGCATTACCCACCGCTTCGTCGGCAACGAGCCGTTCTGCGCGGTGACCGCGAAATACAACCGCGACATGCGTTACTGGCTGGAAACGCCGGCGCTGCCCAGCCCGCCGATCGCGCTGGTGGAAATCGAGCGTTTGCAATATCAGGGCACGGCGATCTCCGCCTCCTGGGTGCGCAAGCTGCTGGCGGCGGGGGACTTCCACGCCGCCGCGCCGCTGGTGCCGCCGGACACCCTGTACTACCTGCAGGATCTGCAAACGCAGCGCCGGGCCAAGGCGGCCCCGCATCCTTTTGAGTCCGCACAATCAGGTGAATGATGAAAATTATCCGAGAAGCAATGGCCGGCACGCTGGAATCCAGCGATGTCATGGTGCGCATCGCGCCTGCCGAGGGGCCGCAGCACGATCTGTTGATCGCCAGCAGCGTGGAAAAACAGTTCGGCGCGGCGATCCGCCACACCCTGCTGGAGGTGCTGCAGCGCTATGAGGTGGAGCCGGTGCAGGTGATCGTCGACGACAAGGGCGCGCTGGACTGCGTGCTGCGCGCCCGGCTGGAAACGGCGCTGATGCGCGCCTGCGAGGGCGGCCAACTGCCGTGGGAGGCGAAAGATGAAAACGCTGAATAAAACCCGGCTGCGCCGCAGCATGTTGTTCGTCCCCGGCGCCAACGCGGCGATGGTCAGCAACGCCTTTATCTACCAGGCCGATGCGCTGATGTTCGATCTGGAAGACTCGGTGATTCTGCGTGAAAAAGACGCGGCGCGCCGGCTGGTGTACCACGCGCTGCAGCACCCGCTGTACCAGGAGGTGGAAACCATCGTGCGCGTCAATGCGCTCGACTCCGCCTACGGCCTGGCGGACCTGCAGGCGGTGGTGCGCGGCGGCGCGGACATCGTGCGCCTGCCGAAGACCGACAGCGCGCAGGACGTTGTCGACATGGAACGCGAGATTGCCGCCATCGAAGCGGCCTGCGGGCGGCCGGTCGGCAGCACCGGGCTGCTGGCGGCGATCGAATCGGCGCAGGGCATCACCAACGCGGTGGCGATCGCGCACGCCTCGCCGCGTCTTATCGGCATCGCGCTGGGGGCGGAAGACTACGTGCGCAACCTGCGCACCGAGCGCTCGCCGGAGGGCATTGAGCTGCTGTTCGCCCGCTGTTCGCTGCTGCAGGCGGCGCGCGCCGCCGGCATTCAGGCGTTCGACACCGTCTATTCCGACGCCAATAACGAGGCCGGCTTCGTGCAGGAAGCGGCGCTGATCAAACAGCTCGGCTTTGACGGCAAATCGCTGATTAACCCGCGCCAGATTGAGCTGTTGCACAACCTGTACGCGCCGACCGCCAAAGAGGTGGCGCACGCGCAGCGGGTGGTGGACGCCGCCGAAGCGGCGGAGCGGGAAGGGCGCGGCGTGGTGTCGCTCAACGGAAAAATGGTCGACAGCCCGGTGATTGAGCGCGCCCGGCTGGTGCTGGAGCGCGCCGCGCTGTCCGGCTTACGGGAAGAACCGGCGCAGCACGGGGAGGAAGCATGATGAACCGCCAACAACGATTGATGACCTTCGCCAACCCGGCGGATCTGCCGGGCTATCAGGACGTCTCCAAAGCCAATCTGCAGGCGCGCAAACCGCGCGATCTCAAGCTGTGCGACTCCTTGCAGGAAGCGGTGCGCCGCAGCGGACTGCAGGACGGCATGACCATTTCCTTCCACCATGCGTTTCGCGGCGGTGATTTGACGCTCAACCAGGTGATGGAGACGCTGGCGGCGATGGGGTTCCGCAACCTGACGCTGGCGTCCAGCTCGCTGACCGACTGCCATGCGCCGCTGGTTGAGCATATCCGCCACGGCGTGGTGAGCCGCATTTACACCTCCGGGCTGCGCGGCCCGCTGGCGGACGCCGTTTCGCGCGGCCTGCTGGCGGAGCCGGTGCAAATTCACTCGCACGGCGGCCGGGTCAACCTGATCGAATCCGGCGAGCTGAAGATAGACGTGGCCTTCCTCGGCGTGCCGGCCTGCGATGAGTTCGGCAACGCCAACGGTTACAGCGGTGAAGCCTGCTGCGGCTCGCTCGGCTATGCGCGGGTGGACGCCGAGGCGGCGGGCACCGTGGTGCTGCTGACCGAGCAGCTGGTGCCGTATCCGCATCATCCCGCCAGCCTGGCGCAGGATCGGGTGGATCTGATCGTGCAGCTGGAGCGGGTGGGCGACGCCGACAAGATCGGCGCTGACGCCACGCGCATGACCTCGAACCCGCGCGAGCTGCTGATCGCCCGCCGCGCCGCCGAGGTGATCGCCGGTTCCGGCTACTTCACCGAAGGCTTCTCGCTGCAAACCGGCACCGGCGGCGCCTCGCTGGCGGTGACCCGGTTCCTGGAGGACAAGATGCGCGCCCGCGGCATTCGCGCCGCGTTCGCCCTCGGCGGCATCACCTCGACCATGGTGGATCTGCACGAGAAAGGGCTGATCGGCAAACTGCTGGACGTGCAGAGCTTCGATCGGGCGGCGGCGACCTCGCTGGCGCGCAACCCGCGCCATATCGAAATCAGCGCCAACCAATATGCCAACTTCAGCTCCAAGGGCGCGTCGGTCGATCGGCTCGACGTGGTGGTGCTGAGCGCGCTGGAAATCGACACCGGCTTCAACGTCAACGTGCTGACCGGCTCCGACGGCGTGCTGCGCGGCGCGTCCGGCGGCCATTGCGACACCGCCGCCGCCGCGCGGCTGGCGATCATCGTTGCGCCGTTGGTGCGCGGGCGCATCCCGACGCTGGTGGAGCAGGTGACCACCTGCGTCACGCCGGGCTCCAGCATCGACATTCTGGTGACCGACCACGGCATCGCCGTCAACCCGGCGCGGCCGGAGCTGGCGCAGCGCCTGCGGGAAGCCGGGCTGGAGGTGGTGAGCATCGATTGGCTGCGCGCCCGCGCGCTGCAGCTGACCGGCGAACCGCAGCCGATCGCCTTTACCGACAAGGTGGTGGCGGTGGTGCGCTACCGCGACGGCTCGGTGATCGACGTGGTGCATCAGGTGGTGGAGTAGCCGATGGCCGCCGTCGATCCCCAACTGGCCGCTGAACGCGCGGTCAGCCTGCCGGAGTTGCTCACCAGCCGCGAATGCCGCCAGGCGCGCCAGCAGGCGTGGCTGGCGCAGCACGAGTGCACGCTGCTGGTGCTGACGCTGGTGGTGCCCGGCCCGGTGAAGGACAGCGCGCTGACGCGCGGCATATTCAACCTCGGGTGGGCGGCGCTGCTGCGGCTGTGCGCCGAACAGGGTTGGCCCAGCCCGCACGCCGAGGCGCTGGCGCTCGCCACCGGTTGCGAAGGGTTTGTCGCGCTGCGCGCCGATGCCCAGCGGGTGAAGGACTGCGCCATGCAGCTGGAGGTGAGCCGCCCGATCGGCCGGCTGTGGGATATCGACGTGCTGGATACGCAGGGGCGCATTTTGTCGCGCCGCGACATCGGCCTGCCGGAACGGCGCTGCCTGCTGTGCGGCCAACCGGCCAAGATCTGCGCCCGCCAGCGGCGGCACAGCAGCGAGCAGCTGCTGCATGAAATGGAAAGGATGTTCAACGATGCGATCTCTGCCGATTAACCTGCCCGCCCACCGTGCCGAACCGGCCTGCGACTTCGCCCGCGCCGCTTTCCGCGCGCTGCTGGTGGAGGTCAACCTCACGCCCAAGCCGGGGCTGGTGGATCGCCATAACACCGGCGCCCACCGCGATATGGATCTCGGGCATTTCTACCGCAGCGCCCGCGCCATCGGCGTGTGGCTGCCGCGCTTTATCCAACGCGGGCGCGAAGACGCCGCTTTGCCGGCAGAGCAGCAGCTGGCGCGGCTGCGGCCGCTCGGCCTGGCCTGCGAAAACCAGATGTTTCGCGCCACCGGCGGCATTAACACCCACAAGGGCAGCGTGTTCTCGCTCGGGTTGCTGTGCACCGCCTTCGGCCGCCTGCAGCAGCAGGGCCGCGCCATCGTCGCCGAAGCGCTGTGCGCCGAGGTGGCGGCGATGTGCCGGGGGCTGGTGGATCGCGAGCTGCGGCGCAACAACGCCGGGCAGACCGCCGGCCAGCGGCTGTTCGCCGCGCACGGGCTGAGCGGCGCGCGCGGCGAGGCGGAGGCCGGTTTCCTGCTGGTGCTTGACGGCGCGCTGCCGCTGTATCGGCAACGGCTGGCCGCCGGCGGCGACGAACAGCGGGCGCTGCTGGACAGCCTGCTGTGGCTGATGGCCCACAACGACGACACCAACGTCGCCTCGCGCGGCGGCCTGCACGGGCTGCGCTGGCTGCGGCGCCGGGCGGCATTGCTGCTGGCGCAGGGCGGCTCGGCGGGGGAAGCGGGCCTGGCGCGCCTGCGGCGCTTCGATGCCGACTGTATCGCCCGCAACCTCAGCCCCGGCGGCAGCGCCGACCTGTTGATAGTGACCTGGCTGCTGGCGCAGCTGGGTGCCCAAGAATAATAACCAAGCCTTCAGGAGAGTCCCTATGTCCCAAACCCAGGAAAAGATCTGGAAAGCGATAGCGCCGCTGGCGGTGCTCGCGATCCTGTTATTGATACCGGTGCCCGACGGCATGCCGCCACAGGCGTGGCACTACTTCGCCATCTTCGTGGCGATGATCGTCGGCATGATTCTGGAGCCGATCCCGGCCACCGCCATCAGCTTTATCGCGGTGACCGTCAGCGTGCTCAGCGCCAACTGGGTGCTGTTCGGCGCGCAGGAGCTGGCGGAGCCGGGCTTCAAGGCCGGTAAAGAGGCGCTGAAATGGGGGCTGGCGGGTTTCTCCAGCACCACCGTCTGGCTGGTGTTCGGCGCCTTTATCTTCGCACTGGGCTACGAGGCCACCGGTCTGGGGCGGCGCATCGCGCTGTTCCTGGTGAAGTTCATGGGCAAGCGCACGCTGACGCTGGGCTATGCGGTGGTGATCATCGATATCCTGCTGGCGCCGTTCACGCCGTCCAACACCGCGCGCACCGGCGGCACGGTATTCCCGGTGGTGAAAAACCTGCCGCCGCTGTTCGATTCTTTCCCCAACGATCCCTCCTCACGCCGCATCGGCGGTTACCTGATGTGGATGATGGTGGTCGGCACCAGCATCAGCTCCTCGATGTTCGTCACCGGCGCCGCGCCGAACGTGCTGGGCATCGAGTTCGTCGGCAAGATCGCCGGGGTGCACATCAGCTGGATGCAGTGGTTCCTGGCGTTCCTGCCGGTCGGCCTGCTGCTGTTGATCATCGCGCCGCTGATCTCCTACTACCTGTACAAACCGGGCGTGACCCACAGCAGCGAAGTGGCCGCCTGGGCGGATACCGCGCTGGGGGAAATGGGCAAGCTGACGCGCAAGGAATACACCCTGATCGGCCTGGTGCTGCTCAGCCTGTGCCTGTGGGTGTTCGGCGGCAAAGTGCTGGATGCCACCGCGGTGTGCCTGCTGGCGGTGTCGCTGATGCTGGCGCTGCACGTGGTGTCGTGGAAAGAGATCACCAAATACTCCAGCGCCTGGAACACGCTGGTTAACCTGGCGACGCTGGTGGTGATGGCCAACGGCCTGACGCGCTCCGGCTTTATCGACTGGTTCGCCCAGACCATGAGCACCCACCTGGACGGCTTCTCGCCGAACATGACGGTGGTGGCGCTGGTGCTGGTGTTCTACTTCGCCCACTACCTGTTCGCCAGCCTGTCGGCGCACACCGCCACCATGTTGCCGGTGATCCTGGCGGTCGGCAAAGGGCTGCCGGGCGTGCCGATGGAGCAGCTGTCGATGCTGCTGGTGCTGTCGATCGGCATCATGGGCGTGCTGACGCCGTACGCCACCGGGCCGGGGGTGATCATCTACGGCTGCGGCTACGTGAAGTCGAAAGACTACTGGCGCCTGGGCGGCATTCTCGGCGTAGTGTACATTGCCGCGCTGCTGCTGATCGGCTGGCCGATAATGAGCCTGTGGTACTGAGTTGAAGCCACGCGGCCACCGCCCGGTGGCCGCGGTTACGATCCTTTCCCGTGAACCCTGTCACACACTTGTCACACTAACCCCGCCATCATACTCGGGCAAACGCTAACACCTTAAAAATAATCATTTTCCGGGAGCCTCTGCGGATGAGAAAAAAAACGTTATTGCTGTGCCTGCCTTTGTTATTCACCGGGAACGCACTGGCGGAAGCCGGCGGCTATCAACTGGAACAGGTGCTGGTGATGAGCCGCCATAACCTGCGCGCGCCGCTGGCCAACAACGGCAGCGTGCTGGCGCAGTCTACGCCGAAGGCCTGGCCGGCCTGGGAAACGCCGGGCGGCCAGCTGACCACCAAGGGCGGGGTGCTGGAAGTGTATATGGGGCACTATTTCAACGCCTGGCTGAAGCAGACCGGCCTGTTGCCGCAAGAGGGCTGCCCGACCGCCGGCAGCGTGTACGTCTACGCCAACAGCCTGCAGCGCACGGTCGCCACGGCGCAGTTCTTCAGCAACGGCGCGTTCCCCGGCTGCGACGTCAGCGTGCACCATCAGGACAAGATGGGCGAGATGGATCCGACCTTCAACCCGATCATCACCGACACCAGCGAGGCCTTCAACCAGCAGGCGCTGGCGGCGATGAACGCCGCGCTGGGATCGCTGAAGCTGGACGCCTCTTACCAACAGCTGGCGAAGATCATCGACTACAAGGATTCCGCCGCCTGCAAGACCGACAAACACTGCGACCTGAGCAAAGAAACCAGCGTGATGAGCGCGGTGCCGGGCAAAGAGCCGGGCGTCTCCGGCCCGCTGCGGGTGGGCAACTCGCTGGTGGACGCCTTTATGCTGCAGTATTACGAAGGATTCCCGATGAAAGAGGTGGCCTGGGGCAAAATCGCCACCCCGCACCAGTGGCAGCAGTTGGCGCAGCTGAAAGACGGCTATCAGGACTCGCTGTTCACCTCGCCGGTGGTGGCGCAGAACGTCGCCAAGCCGCTGCTGACCTACATCAACAATGCGCTGCTCGGCGAGCGCAAACCGGACGCGCCGAAGCTGACGGTGCTGGTCGGCCACGATTCCAATATTGCCTCGTTGCTGTCGGCCATGCAGTTCCAGCCGTATCAGCTGCCGCAGCAATACGAGAAAACGCCGATCGGCGGCAAACTGGTGTTCCAGCGCTGGCGCGACGCGCAGAACGACCGTGAACTGCTGAAGATCGAGTACGTCTATCAGTCCACCGAACAGCTGCGCAAGGCGACGCCGCTGACGCTGCAAACCCCGCCGCAGCGCGTGACGCTGGCGCTGAAAGGCTGCCCGATCGACAAAGACGGCTTCTGCGCCTGGAGCGATTTCGAAAAGACCATGAAAGGCATCTTGTAATGCCCAGCCTCTCTCCCGAGCGCGGGGGAGAGGCCTCTCCCCACCCCGGCTAATGCGCCGCCGTGCAGGCGTTAACGCCATTTATTTTGCCCAGGGTCATTGTTGCAGGCCGTTTCGGGGGCTAACATCATCAGCCTGCCTGTTTATCATGGATACTGCCGTTGCCCACTTTTATCCGCAATATCGAATTTTTCACGCCGGACGGCTATCCGGGCCAGGTGGCGCGCTGCCATTTTGCGCTGGCGGAGTATCGCGACGACAGTTTTCCCGAGGCGGGTTTTGCACTGCCGGAACATCTGGCGCGCGCGGTGCCGAAGCGCCGCGCGGAGTATCTGGCCGGGCGTGTTCTGGCGCGGCAACTGTTGGCGCCGCTCGGTTTTACCGACTTCACCCTGGCGCGCGGCGAAGATCGCGCGCCGCAGTGGCCGCCGGGCATCGCCGGGGCGCTGAGCCATAATTCGGATACCGCGCTGTGCGCCGTGCACCGCGAGAGCGGGCTGGGCGGCGTTGGATTGGATGTGGAGACGCTGCTCTGCGACGTGCGGGCGGAGGAGCTGTGGGGGGCGATCGTTTCCCCGGCGGAGCGCGAGGCGTTGCTGCGCGAGGCGCTGCCGTTCAACGAACTGCTGACGTTGACGTTTTCCGCCAAAGAGAGTCTGTTCAAGGCGCTGTATCCGCAGGTGCGCTGTTACTTCGATTTTCTCGATGCGCGCATGGTCGCCGTGGATATACAGCGGCAGACGTTTGTATTAGCGCTGCTTAAGACGCTGACGCCAAATTGCCCCGCCGGCCGCCGGTTTAGCGGACGTTTTTGGCGTAAAGGTGACGATGTCACGACTTTTATCTTTTGCTAAAACCCAATAATAACAGTGTGTTATTTCTTTATTTGCCGTAACGCAGGTTTGCCGCGGCGGGCGGAAAGATTCATTCATCGGAGATTGACCCACGCTGTGGATCCGGTGTAATTTATCCTCCTTTTACAGCTAATGATAATTATTCGCATAAACATTATCATTGGTAAGGCGCAACAAAGGAGTGGTCTTGTGGCGACACTGACGACAGAAAACCAAACCTTCCCCGGGTTTGTGTACGCCGAACAATCGACCTTTTTGTACCGGTCCGAATTCCGTTCCCTCTCCGCCGATGGCGTGTTCGAGCGTATCGAGACGCCGGCGTTCGGCGGCGAGCAGGAAGGCAGCGCGCTGGCGCAGCATATCCGCCAGGCGCTGGCGCGCGCCAAAGCCGCCGGCCAGGAGACGCCGGTGGTGGTGGGCGCCATTCCGTTCGATACGCGCCGGCCTTCCAGCCTGTACGTGCCTGAAAACTGCCAGTTTGTCGCCAACGACAGCTTTACCCGCGCCGCGCGCCCGATGCTGCAACAGCCGCATCGCCTGGCCGCCTGCACCAGCATTCCGGACGAGCCGCGCTTCAAGCACGCGGTGGCGGAAGCGGTCAGCCGCTTTAAACAGGGCAAGCTGGACAAGGCGGTGCTGTCGCGCATCCTCGACATCGAGCTGGAGCAGCCGGTGGCGGGCCACCAGATCCTCAATAACCTGATGGTGCAGAACCCGACCGGCTACCACTTTTCCCTGCCGCTGGCCGATGGCGGCGTGCTGATCGGCGCCAGCCCGGAGCTGCTGATCCGCAAGCAGGGCGGCGAGATCCACACCAATCCGCTGGCGGGCTCGGCGCGCCGTCAGGACGATCCGCAGCAGGATCGCCTCGGCAGCGAGCGCCTGATGCGCTCGACCAAAGACAAATACGAACACAAGCTGGTGATCGACGACATTCGCCGCCACCTGGCGCCATTGTGCGCCAGCCTGAGCGTGCCCAGCGGCCCGTCGCTGCTCAGCACCGGCACCATGTGGCACCTGTCCACCCGCATTCGCGGCGAGCTGCTGAACCCGAATCTCAACGTGATGCAGCTGGCTTGCCTGCTGCATCCGACGCCGGCGCTGTGCGGCTTCCCGACCGAGAGCGCCCGCCAACTGATCGCCGATCTGGAACCGCACGATCGAGGCCTGTTCAGCGGCATTGTTGGCTGGTGCGACGCCAACGGCGACGGCGAGTGGGCGATCGTCATCCGCAGCGGCCTGCTGCGCGGCAACCGGGTGCGGCTGTTCGCCGGCGCGGGCATCGTCGCCGCCTCGACGCCGCAGGCCGAGTGGATGGAAACCGCCGCCAAACTGGGCACCATGCTCAACGCTTTCGGCCTGAACAGCGGCGCGCTGTAGGCCTCTTTGCGGCGCAGTGCGCGCCGCGCCATACGCTTTCGCAGGAGACAACGATGAACAACAACATGACCCGGCTGTGCGCCCGGATGGCGGTGCGCGCATGAGCATTCAGATGGATTTCACCGGCAAACGCGTGTGGGTGACCGGCGCGGCGCGCGGCATCGGCGAGCAGATCGCCCGGCATTTTTTGACGCAGGGCGCCGAGGTGGTGGGATTTGACCGCGAGTTCACCAACCCGGATCTGCCTTACCCGTGCGTGACGCTGGACATCAGCCGGCCGGAGCAGGTGGAGGCGGTGTGCCGCCAACAGCTGGCGGAGAACCCAAAACTGGACGTGTTGGTCAACGCCGCCGGCATTCTGCGCATGGGCAATACCGAAGATTTGAGCGTGGATGACTGGCATCAGTGCATCAACGTCAACGCCTCGGGGGCGTTTTACCTGTTCCGCGCCGTGCTGCCGCACTTCAAGGCGCAGCGCAGCGGGGCGATCGTCAGCATCGGCTCCAACGCCGCGCACGTGCCGCGCACGCAGATGGCGGCCTACTGCGCCTCCAAGGCGGCGCTGACCAGCCTGAATCACTGTGTGGGGCTGGAGATGGCGCCGTTCGGCGTGCGCTGCAATCTGGTGTCGCCGGGCTCGACCGACACGCCGATGCAGCGCGGCATGTGGCAAACCGACGATGCGCCGCAACGCACCATCGCCGGTTTCCCCGAGATGTTCAAGCTGGGGATCCCGCTCGGCAAAATCGCCCGCCCGGACGAAATCGCCAATGCGGTGTTGTTCCTGGCCTCCGATTTGGCCAGCCACATCACTATGCAGGATATCGTGATCGACGGCGGCGCCACGCTGGCCGCCTGAGTCAGACCCGCTGGCGGCGCAGCAGGTGCTGCGCACCTTCCGCCGCCAGCAGCAGCACCGCCAGCCAGATCGCCAGATAGGTCGGCCATTCGCTTTGGCCGATGCTCTCGCCGAGCAGCAGCGCGACGATCACCAGCAGCACCGGTTCCACATAGCTCAGCAGGCCGAACAGGCTGAACGGCAGCAGGCGGCTGGCGAGGATGTAACACACCAGCGCCACGGCGCTGATGACGCCGAGCAGCGGAATGCGCCAATACAGCTCGGTATTGATCGGCAACGCCGCCGCGCCGCCGTCGCCGAAGGCGAACCAGGCCGCCGCCGGCAGCATCAGCGCCAGCTCGCACCACAGCCCGCCGAGATTGTCGGTGCCGAAACGCCGCCGCAAAATAAAGTAGAGCGGATAGCCCAGCGCCACCACCAGCGTCGGCCACGAGACGCCGCCCGCCTGATACAGCTCATTGCCCACCCCCACCATGGCGCACGCCACCGCCAGCTTTTGCAGCAGCGACAGCCGATCGCGGTAGATCAAACGGCCCGCCAGCACCATGGTCAGCGGCAGCAGAAAATAGCCGAGCGACACGTCGAGCGCCTTGCCGTGCAGCGGCGCCCACAGGAACAGCCACAGCTGCACCCCCAGCAGCGCCGAGGTGAGCAGCAGGCCCAGCAGGCGCTGCGGCCGTTGGCCGATCCAGGCCAGCGTGTCGCCCACCTTGCGCCAATCGCCGGACAGCGCCATAAACAGCGTCAGGAACGGCAGCGTCAGCAGCGTGCGCCAGCCGTAGACCTGCTCGCCGTTCAGCGGGGTGAGGGTAGAGGTGAAGTAATACATCGCGCCGAACAAGATGGAGGCGACGACCGAGAGAGTGATGCCCTTAATCACACGCATTCCTGGTGAGTGATTGATTTTATGGCGGCTACTGTAGAGAAATTTGCCGCCAACGACAATGGCGTTGCCAAGCGCTGGACAATCGGCGGCGGCGGGTTACAATGAATACTGTGTATTCATACAGGTTTTGGCGATGACAATCGATCTTTTTGAAGACGTGCTGCCGCCGCCGTGGCGCGAAGAGATCGCCCCCGGCGCGGTGGTGATGCACGGCTTCGTGCGCGATCACGGGCCGGAACTGCTGGCGGCGGTGCAGGGCGTCGTCGCCCAGGTGCCGTGGCGGCATTTGACCACCCCCGGCGGGCACGTGATGTCGGTGGCGATGAGCTGGTGCGGCAACGGCTGGACCAGCGACAGCCGCGGTTACCGCTATTCGGAACGCGACGCGCGCAGCGGCAAACGCTGGCCGGCCATTCCCCCCATCCTGATGGCGCTGGCGGACGAAGCCGCGCAGCAGGCGGGCTTCGGCCCCTTCGTGCCGGATTCCTGTCTGATGAACCGTTACGATCCGGGCAGCAAGCTGTCGCTGCATCAGGATAAAGACGAGCATGACTTCGGTGCGCCGATCGTCTCGGTGTCGCTCGGGCTGCCGGCGGTGTTTCAGTTCGGCGGGCTGCAACGCAGCGACCGGGCGCGGCGCATCCCGCTGGCGCACGGCGACGTGGTGGTATGGGGCGGCCCGGCGCGGCTCTGTTTTCACGGCATCCTGCCGGTCAAGGAGGGCTACCACTCGCTGGTGGGGCCGCACCGCATCAACATCACGCTACGCAAGGCGCTTTAGCTGCGGCTCCTGCGCCAGGCAGGCGACGAGATAGTCGATAAACACCCGCAGTTTGGGCGGCAGATACTGGTTAGGCGCGTAAAGCAACCACAGGCCGCCGTGATAGCTGCTGAGGAAATCCCACTCCGGCAACACCTGCACGATCTCGCCGTCGTCGAGCGCCTGGCGGGCGGTAAAATACGGCAGGCTGCCGATGCCGATATGCTGTTTCACCGCGTCCAGCCGCACGCCGGTGTGGTTGGCGGCGTAGCGGCCGCGCACGTTGACCGTCACCGTTTTGCCGCTGCGGCGGAACTTCCATTGCGCGTCGCTCGGCGTTTCGCCCAGATAGATGCAGCTGTGCGCCGCCAGATCGTGCGGGTGCTGCGGCGTGCCGTGCTGCGCCAGGTAGTGCGGCGTGGCGCACAGCAGATGGTCTATTCTCATCAACTGGCGGCCGATCAACCCGGGCGACGGGCGATCGGTGATGCGCAGCGCCAGATCGACCCGATCGTCGATCAGATCCATGTAGCGATCTTCCAGCCGCAGCCGCACGTCCACCTTCGGGTAGCGGCGCAGGAACTCCGGCATGTGCGGATGCAGCACGAAGCGCCCCACCGCCTTGGGCACGCTGACGCTGACCAGCCCCTCGGGCTCCACGGCGCCGCGCCCGCCGATCGCCATGACCGCGTCGGCCGCCGCCAGCAGGGTGCGGCAGTGCGCAAACGCCTCTTCGCCGCTTTCGCTCAGCCGCAGTTTGCGGGTGGTGCGGTGCAGCAGCTGCAGCGCCAGCGCCTGCTCGAGCTTCGCCACGCTGCGGCTGACGGCGGAAGGCGAGGTGCCAAGTTTACGGGCGGCGGCGGAAAAGCTGCCGCTCTCTACCACCTGAACGAAAACGGCCATTTCGGGCAACAGGGCGTAAGAAAGATTTGTGCTCATGACGCAAAAGTCCATTGTGATGGCGGCGGATTATCTCTCGATTATGCCATGAATATAATGGCTCTTCGAACCGAGGAGAAAAATGATGACCGAACGACGTTATTACTACAGCGACGATGTACAGGGCCAGGCGCAGGCGTTGAGCTGCGCGCCGGCCGAGGCGGGCGCTTACGCCGTAGAGCTGGACGCCACGCTGTTCCACCCGCAGGGCGGTGGCCAGCCGTCCGACGTGGGGACGTTAGGCGGCGTCGCCGTGCTGCGGGTGCAGCAGCAAGGGGATACCGTGCTGCACTTTACCGCCGCGCCGCTGCCGCTCGGGCCGGTTACGATGCAAATCGATGAAGCGCAGCGCCGCCTGCACGCCCGCTGGCACTCCGGCGGGCATCTGATCGGCTGGCTGGGAGAAACCCGAGGGTGGCAGCCGGTCAAGGCGCATCATTGGCCGGGGGAAGGGCGCATCACGTTTACGCCAGGGCCGGATGCGCAGACGGTAGAAGCGGACTTTTTGCAGGCGGAGCTGGCGCGTTTGATCGCCGCCGATTTACCCCGCCGCCAACAGGCGGTGGAGGGTATGCGCCAGGTCGGTTTCGGCGAACTTCCCGCCTACGGCTGCGGCGGCACCCATGTCGCCACGCTGGCGGAGGTGGGGGCAATTGCGATCACCGGCGTAAAGATGAAGAAAGGGCAGCTGATCGTGCAGTATGAGCTGGGTTGAATAAGGGGCTTCAGCGCCCGGCCTGCCGCAGCTGGGTGCAGAACGCGCATTGGCATCCCGCTACCGGCACCGCCGCGCAGCTGCCGATGTTCACCGGCTGGGCGTCCATGGCGTGAAAGCCGTAAAACAGATTTTCGATGTTTTGTTCCGCCGCGCGCGCCTGTTCCGGGCGCGGTTCGGGCACTTTCGACTGAAACGCCGCGGCCTTGCCGGCCAGCAGGCTGAGAAACAGCAGCGACAGCTGGATTTTCATCGTCGTCTTCCTTTGGCTGAAGTTGTGATACGTTATAACAAAACCCCATCAATGCCAAGCGGCGGCGCTGCCGCCATTCACGGTATTTTTACGCACGGCAACAGTTCCTCATTCAAATAACACTTCGACACATTTCTTGCCGATACGCTGACTAATAATTCAAATTACAAAAATTGCCTCACTAAACGAATATTTAGATACTCGCTGTGCGGCCTGGCCAGCGCTGACACGTTTTTAAATTCTGAGCATACAGAAAGATGCCTCTGTAGGTATCGTCACGCACTCTGGACAGGACATCGCCACCATGGGGTCTTTTTTTAAGCAGATCTACCGCTATTCCCACGCGCGCCCTTATCGGCATAACGAAAACCTCTGGCCCTACGTGAAGATTGCGCGCGGCGAGGGCGGTGAAATCGCCGCCTTATGGTACAAGTACCGGCCGGTGCCGATCGTCCCGCTGAGCGAACTGCGCAACAGTTGCCGGGGGCCGGCGTTGTTGACGGCTACCGGCCCATCGGTGAAGGCGCTGCGTTTCGAAAATATTCCCGCCATGCCCGCCATCGGGGTCAACGGCGCCTATTGCCTGCATCGGCAGGTGGATTTTCACTTCTACGTCATCGTGGACATGGGGTTTATCGATAACCGCCCGGAGATCGTGCGCGATGTCATTCAACGGCCGGCGCTGACGCTGTTCACCACCGTGCACGGCGTGGCGCGCATTCTCGATCGTTTTGGACAGGCGGCGATCGGCTGCCGATTGGCGATTGTCGAAGACGCGGCCTGCAAGATTTACCGCCCCCGGATCGACAGCGGCGCGCTGTGGGATCACTACTGCCGGGAAAACGGCGTGGAGTTTTGCATCGCGAACCGCACGCTCGGCTTCAGCCAGGATATCCGCTGCGGCATTTTCGATGCCGGCACCGTGGCCTATTGGGCGCTGCAAATCATCGCCTATCTCGGCTTCAGGCAGCTGTTTATCGCCGGGCTGGACATGAACAACTTCCACCAGCCGCGCTTTTACGAAACGGAGCAGGATCGGTTACCGACGTTCCTGGCGGACAAAGTAGAGTCGCTGGTGATCCCCGCTTTTCGGCACGCCGGCGCGGTCATGCAAAAACAGCAGATCGCGATAAAAAACCTTTCCCCGCACAGCGCTATCGGCAGCGATATCTTCGAGAAGGTGGACGGCAATGTTTACTTTCAGCAAGCCTGAGCGGTGCTATCGCCTCGGCAGCGCGCTGTTTTTAGCCTTCGCATTTTTAAGCGCGATCTTTTGCGGGCAGACCCGCGTCAACAACCTGTTTCATCTGGCGGCGCTGCTGTGGCTGGCCGCCGTGTTCACCTGGCCGCCGCTGCGGCGGCAGCTGTGGGCCAATCGTCAGGCGCGTTGGGGCGGCGGGCTGGCGCTGATGTTTTTGCTTTATTATTCCCTCAGCGCGCTGTGGGGCGAGACGCCGGGTGACATGCAGTCGGCCGTGACCCACAGCGCCTATATCCTGCTCTATCTCGCCTGGCTGGTGACGCTGCTCGACGGTGAGCGGCGTCATCAACTGCAGTGGGCGATGCTGGCCGGCATAACGGTGCTGTGCCTGTATCTGACGCTGGTCGACGCCCCGTCGATTTATCATCTGCGGGAAACCACCGCCCGCAATCCAGGGCCGAGCAACGTGATCGATCTGGCCGGTTACGCCGCCATCGCCATTTTGTTGAGCCTGATGATTTTCCGCGATACCGGGCAAAAAGCGGCGCTGTGCTTTATCCCGCCGCTGCTGGCGTTCATGGTGCTGACGCAAAGCCGCGGCCCGCTGATCGCGCTGGCGTTCGCGGTGGTGGTGGCGATGCCTTATCGACACCGGCCGGGACGATGGCTGTGGTTTCTGTTGCCCGGCGCGCTGGCTGTGGTTCTCGCCGTCGTTTACAGCGCGATCGGCGAAATGTTGCTTACGCGTTTTGGCGAGCTGTATCAACAGAGCTTTGTTCGCATCAGCATCTGGCGCCACAGCCTGGCGCTGATCGAACAGGCGCCGTTCTTCGGCTACGGCTTTGATAAGCAGCTTAACTTTCGCAATTACACCGGCGAGCTGAACCACACCACGCACAGCCTGTACCTTGGCGCGTTGCTGAAGGGCGGCTGCGTGGGGTTCCTGTTGTTGCTGGCGCTGCTGGGATACGGCGCGCGGCTCGCCATCGCGCACTGGCGCGCAGGGCGGCGTTGGGAGGCGGGCCTGTTTCTGTTTATGCTGGTATTTTACAGTTCGCAGGGCATGTTTGTGATCGCCAATCCGGCGGAGTTTTGGTACCTGTTTTGGCTGCCGCTGGCGTTGCTGCTGTCGCAGCCTAAACGGATCGGGACTGTGCGGACGGCAGCGCCGCCAGCGTCTTCTCCAGCACCTGTTCCGCCGCGATGATGCTGAGCGGTTGGCGTCGCTCAGCGGCACTCAGCGCGGCGCTGTCAACCGGCACGTGCATCACCTGATGCCGTTCGCTGTCCTGATAGGGGCCGGTATGCCGCGGGTTAGCGGTGACGAACAGGCTGACGGTGGCGGTTTTCAACGCCACGGCGAGGTGGAGCGGGCCGGTATCGCCGGTCACCAGTACCTGCAGATTGGCGATCGTCGCCAGCAGTTGCGGTAGCGTGGTCGCGCCGATATGGCTTACTACCCGCTGTTGCTGCGCCTCGCTCAAACCCGCCATAAACTCCCGCTCGAGGCTGTGCTCCGCCTTGCTGCCAATCAACTCGATCTGACAGTCGGGAGAGTGCGCCAGCAGCCGTTGCGCCAGCTGAACAAAGTGGTCGACCGGCCAGCGGCGCAGCGTTTCGGAAGCGCCCATCTGAAAGCCGATCAGGATCTTGCCCGCCGGTTTGGCGCGCGCAGGGAAAGCGACGGGAATGAACATCGCCGGGTTATCGGTGCGGCAGCCCAATTGCCCCATCATATCCAGCTTGCGCTGAATCAAATGGCCGCCGGTGCTGCGGCTGACGCCGGTCAGCCAGCGCTCCATGCCGCTCGGTTTGTTGCCATAAATGTCTTTGAACAGGTATTGGCAGCCGGCGGCGATGGCGACCAGCACATCGTAAGGCGCCTTCGAGTGCAGGATGACCGCCAGCTGAGGCCGGTTTTTTCGCAGGCGCCGGATAACGCCCAACATGTCTTTGGCCTTGTGGTCCCAGTAAATCACGTCATGAAAGCAGGGGCTGCCTTCGACCAGCTGCCGGTTTTTATGGCTGGAGACCAGCGTGATTTGCGCGTCGGGATAGCGTTCGCACAGTGCGCGAATGGCGGGCGTGTTGAACATCAGATCGCCGAGGGCGCTGGTGGAGAAAATCACGATGCGCTCAAAGGATTGCTGCGGATCGAAGCTTGCTACGGGCCGGAAATTACCCGCGATGCGGGTATAGAGACGCAGCCCGGCGTTGGCCGCCGCTATTTTCCACTGTTTAGACATTGCAGTTCGCTTCCGCTTGAGATCGGCGGCCACCGTCTGGCGCCGCGTCGTATCATACAAGCGCGGCAACGGCGGGCCAATGGCCCGCAACAGATTGCGACAGATGCTAACGTTATGCTTGCAATTGCCTCCGGGCGCCGCGCTTACTCCTCCCACACCTGCGTGCTGCGCGGGCTGTCCATCTGATAATCCGAATAGGGGCGAGTGAAAAACTCGCGCCCCAGCTCGCGGGCGGCCTGCAGCGGATTGCGTGGATCGCGGGCGATCTCGCCGCGCTGATTGCCGGCGCCGTGCACCAGCCCAACGAAGGCGGAATGGGTGTAGCGGCTGAATTCCTGGAGTTGATGCACGATGCCCAGCGCCGCGCCGGGGTAGGTCTCTTCCGACGCCACCGCCAGCCCGATCCGTTTGCCGCTCATGCGCTGGTGCACCTGTTCCGCCTGAGGGTAGGCATTGGAATAGAAGCTGAACGAGCGATCGAAAAAGGCTTTGGTTTGCGCCGACATGCCGTACCAGTAAATCGGCGTGCAGAATACCGCGCCGTCGGCCGGCAGGAAGTGCTCCAGAAACAGCTCGGCGTAGCGATCGGCCGGTGGCGGCGTGTGGCGTTCATCACTCAGAAAACCGCTCAGGTAATCATCGAGAAAATGCAGGCTGGCGGACGTGCCGGCTTCGGCGGCGCCCGCCAGAATCGCCTGCGCCAGCGTGGCGCTGTTGCCGTCGCGGCGCGGGCTGCCGACCAACACTACCAGACGTTTGGATTGATGAGTTGTATTCATGTCATGTTCCTCGGTATGAAGTGAATTCAGCCCTACTCTAGAAACAACTAGTGGCAGGCGACAAATGACGGCTTTTCTGCCAGGATGAGATCAATTCATCTCTAGAGGTTTCGCCATGTTCGCCACGCTGCCCGTCAACGCATTACGCACCTTTGAATCTGCCGCTCGCCTGCGCAGCTTCAAGCTGGCGGCGGCCGAGCTGGCGGTGACGCCGACGGCGATTTCGCACCAGATCAAAGCGCTGGAACAGCAGTTGGGGTTTGCGCTGTTCGAGCGGGTGCCGCGCGGCGTGCGGCTGACGCCGAAAGGCGAAACGCTGTTTGCCGGGGTGCACGGCGCGCTGCTGGACGTTGCCGCCACGCTCGAGGGCCTGCGGCCGCAGCCCAGCACCGGATCGCTGTGCGTCTCGGTCACGCACTCTTTCGCGGCGCTGTGGCTGGTGCCGCGCCTGGGGCGTTTCTACCAGGCCTACCCGCACTATCTGGTGCGCCTGGAGGCCTGCGCCGAGGTGATCGATCTGCAGCAGGACGCCAGCGTGGACGTGGCGGTGCGCTACAGCCGCGCGCACTATCCTGCGCTGCATCAGACGGCGCGGCTGGAGGAAAGCTTTGGCGTCTACGCGGCGCCGGGGCTGGCCGCCGCCGAACCGGAAAACCCGGTGCTGATCACCGTCAAATGGGGGGATTCGGCGCTGTACGACAGCGGCTGGCGCGACTGGTGCCTGGCCGCCGGCGTGGACTGGTGGCAGCGCCATGCGGCGATGCGCAGCTATCACGAGGAGCATTACGCCCTGCAGGCGGCGGTGGCCGGGCAGGGGATGGTGCTCGCCAGCTCGGTGATGGTGTCCGATATGGTGGACAACGGCCTGCTGGTGGCGTACCGGCCGGAGGTGTGCGTACCGGGCGCCGCGTACAGCGTGCTGTGCGCGCCGGGGCGCGAACGGCATCCGCCGGTCAGGGCGTTTCTCGCCTGGCTGCAGCAGGAGCTGCCGCAGGGCAATGGCACGAAATAAAAGTTTTATCGTCCTAAGCTGTGGGAATATCAGCGAACTTTTGTTTTTACTTCACTGCGAGAACCTATCATGAGCCAGCCAAGAACTTCCGATTATCCGATTGATGCGCAATTTATCGAACGCTGGTCGCCGCGCGCGATGGCCAACGACGCCATCGACGACCAAACGCTGCTGAGCTTTTTTGAAGCGGCGCGCTGGTCGCCTTCGGCCTACAACATTCAGCCGTGGCGCTTTGCCTACAGCAAGCACGGTTCCGACAGCTGGGAGAACTACCTGGAGTTCCTGATCGACTTCAACCGCGGCTGGGCGCAGCACGCCTCGGCGCTGGTGGTGATCGTCTCCAAAACCACCAGCCTGAACGGCGAACGGCTGGTGGACAACCCGACCCACGCGTTCGATACCGGCGCCGCCTGGGCCAGCCTGGCGCATCAGGCGCACCTGAAAGGCTGGCTGACCCACTGCATGAGCGGAATTCACCACGACAAGATTAAGGCGGCGCTGCAGCTGCCGGACGACTATGCGGTGCACGCCATGGTGGCGATCGGCAAACCGGGCGACAAAGCCCGCCTGCCAGATTTCCTGCAGGAAAAAGAGGCGCCGTCGGGCCGCCTGCCGCTGGGCAAGACCGTCAGCGAAGGGCTGAATTTCACGCTGTGATTGCCCGCTTACCCTCAGGCCCGCTTGGCGGGCCTTTTTTATGCGGCGAGTAAAACTTAGGGAGTATGTTCTCGTTCGCTCATTCGCTGTATATTTTGTTATATAGCGATGGCGTAATGAGGAGGAAACCGTGGGTGACCATTTTGGCAAAGGGCTGTTGGCGGGGTTAAAGGCGGAGAGTCTGAAGCCGGAGACGGAGCTGTCGCGCTTTTGCTCCGACTACAAGCGCGGCTTTGTGCTCGGCTATGCGCACCATTTGGCGCAGCGCTGCGGCGACGAGAATCGGGCGGCGTTCGAAGCCGGGCAGCTGAGCCGCGCCTATGGCCTCGGCAGCGAGCCGATGAGCGAGTTTTTTTCCGGCGGCGACAGCCGGCTGGCGGAGAAGTTTTTCCGCGCCGGCTATAACCGGCCGACGCAGGGCTAGCGCGGGCGGGGCATCAGGCGGCGCTCAGCACCGCCACCATATACACGCACGGTTGATCGCTCTGGTTTTCAAAGCGGCAGTCCGCCGGTGGGCCGAGCTCCAGGCAGTCTCCCTCGGCCATGTCATGGCGCGCGTCACCTTCCACAAAGACCAACTCGCCGGATAAAACCCAGATCAGCTGGCGCTTGAAGGCATACACCGAAGCCGGCATCGGGATCGTCGCGCCGGCCGGCAGTTCGATACGCACCAGATCGAGCGGCAGATCGGTGCGCGGCGACACGTGGCGCCGCACGTAGCCGCTCTCCGGATCGACCCAGACCGGCTGATCTTCCCGGCGCAGCAGCCGGCCTTCCTGCGTTTCCGCCCGGGCGATCAGCTTGGACATGCTGAGGCCGAACGCCCCCGCCAGCCTGGCCAGCAGCATCGCCGTCGGGCTGCTCTCGCCGCGCTCGATCTTATGAACCATCGCCCGTGAGACGCCTGCCTGCTCGGCCAGATCGGACAGCGACCAGTGGCGCGCCTCGCGCTCAAGGCGAATGCGTGCGCCGATCAGCTGATTTAGATTGTCTAATTTAATATTCATATCGTAGTATTATAGTGGACAATTGGCCGGGGTAAACCATGATTATACGAAATGCGACGCTCAACGATAGCGCGGCGATTGCCGCCATCTATAACGACGCGGTGTTGAACAGCACCGCCATCTGGAATGAACAAACCGTAGATGCGGCCAACCGCGCGGCGTGGATCGGCGAACGGCAGGCGGCGGGCTACCCGGTGCTGGTGGCGGTGAACGGCGCGGACGAGGCGATCGGCTACGCGTCGTTCGGCGACTGGCGCGCCTGGGACGGCTATCGCCATACCGTAGAACACTCGGTGTATGTCCATCAGGCGCATCGCGGTGAAGGGATTGGCAAAGCGCTGTTGATCGCCCTGATCGCACGGGCGCGGGAGATCGGCAAGCACGTGATGGTGGCCGGTATCGAATCCGGCAATCAGGCCTCGATTAAGCTGCATCTGGCGCTCGGGTTCCGCGAGGTGGGGCGCATGGAGCAGGTGGGCGCCAAATTTGGCCAATGGCTGGATCTGACTTTCCTGCAGCTGACGCTCGACGAGCGAACGGCGCCGCCGGCGCGCTGATCCTGGAGACAGGGCGATGAATATGCTATTGCTGCTGATCGCGGCGGGAATGGGGCTGGTGGTGCAGAATCTGCTGATGGTGCGCATTACCGAAAGCGTCTCGACCATCCTTATCACGCTGGTGATCAACTCCAGCGTCGGTTTGCTGCTGCTGGTGGGGTTGTTGCTGGCCAAAAACGGCCTCGGCGCGCTGGCGGAAGTGACCGGCGCCGCCAGGTGGTGGATGCTGCTGCCGGGGCTGTTGGGATCGCTGTTCGTGTTTGCCGGCATCCTGGGCTACCAAAAACTGGGGGCGGCGGCCACCATCTCGATCCTGGTCGCCAGCCAGCTGTGCATGGGGCTGCTGGTGGACGTCTACCGCGCCGGCCCGGCGGCGCTGCGCGACAATCTGCCGGCGCTGGTCGGCGCCCTGTTGCTGGTGGCGGGCGCCTATCTGGTGGCGAAACGCAGCTTTTGACGGCGGCAGAAAGCAA
Organism: Serratia sp. CY27727; assembly: GCF_052169275.1. Lineage (NCBI taxonomy): Bacteria > Pseudomonadati > Pseudomonadota > Gammaproteobacteria > Enterobacterales > Yersiniaceae > Serratia > Serratia sp. CY27727. Next base: position 462,942 of record NZ_JBJNLB010000002.1, read on the forward strand.
AAAGCCCGCTCGGGTTTCCCTGAGCGGGCTTCTCTAAATATGGCTCCTCTGACTGGACTCGAACCAGTGACATACGGATTAACAGTCCGCCGTTCTACCGACTGAACTACAGAGGAATCGTGTGAACGGGGCGAATAATAGCGGGGCGGTTGCGGCTTGTAAAGCGTGAAAACGCCCGACGCGTTCGTTTGCTGCAAGATTGCCCAACCTGCTGCTTTTTCTCGCTTTTGTCGCTTATCCCGCGCGCAGCGCCGCCGGGTTGCCCGTTGTTTGGCGCATTTGCCTGCCGATGGTGCAACGGCTGCCCTGCGCGGTGGCGCGCGCCGCCCGGCGAACGGCCGTTGACCGCCGTATATCCCGCTTCCGTGGCCGTTTACCGACTCTGGCCTGGATCTTGCTGTGGTTGCCTGACCGGATTTCGGCATTCTCAATTTAGCGGCTCGCTGGAGGCACTATGAATTTCAGACGTCTGAAGTACTTCGTGAAAATCGTCGATATCGGCAGCCTGACCCAGGCGGCGGAGGTGTTGCACATCGCCCAGCCGGCGCTCAGCCAGCAGTTGGCGACGCTGGAGGGGGAGCTGAAGCAACAGCTGCTGATCCGCACCAAGCGCGGCGTGCAGCCGACCGAGGCCGGCAACATTCTGTATGCCCACGCGCAAACCATTCTGCGCCAGTGCGAGCAGGCGCAGAGCGCGGTCAACAGCGCCGGGCAGGCGATGAGCGGCCAGGTGTCTCTCGGGCTGGCGTCGGGCAGCACCGCGGCGCAGCTGGCGTTGCCGCTGCTGCAGAGCCTGCGCGATCAGCAGCCGGGTATCCTGCTCAGCCTGCATGAAAACGGCGGCGCGGCGCTGGCCGGGCAGGTGGCCAACCAGACGTTGGACATGGCGATGGTCTACGGCGCCAAAATGCCCGCCGGGCTGCACGCCATCGCACTGATGCGAGAAGATCTTTATCTGGTGGCGACGCGCGCGGTGCCGCATCCCGGCAACAGCGTCGAGCTGCTGGACGTGGCGCGGCTAAACCTGTTCCTGCCGCGCGAGGGCGATGCGGTGCGCAATCAGTTGGAAGAGGCGATGGCGCTGCGCAAGCTGGCTGTCAACGTGGTGGGGGAGATCGAATCCTCGGGCGCGTTGAGCGCCGCGATCGCCAGCGGGCTGGGGGCGACCGTGCTGCCGGAATCGGTGGCGCGCGCGATGATCGGCCCGGCCAAAGCCTGGATGGCGCGCATCAATGCGCCGACGATGTCGGTGCCGCTGTCGCTGTGCATGTCGGGCCAACAGGCGCTGTCCGCCCCGGCGCTGCTGGTGAAAGACCTGCTGCTGTCGATCGCCGGCGGCCGCAGCCAGGAGAAGCGCGCGCTGGCGTTGGTGCGTTAAGGAAAAAATGGCCCGCCGCAGCGGGCCTGAGAACCGTTACCGGAACGGCGGCTCGTTGAAGGTGCGCAGCTTGCGCGAGTGCAGGCGATCGCCCTCGGCGCGCAACAGATCGATGGCGCAGATGCCGATCTGCAGGTGCTCGGAGATCGCTCCTTCGTAGAAGCGGTTGGCCTGGCCCGGCAGTTTTATTTCGCCGTGCAGCGGTTTGTCGGAGACGCACAGCAGCGTGCCGTACGGCACCCGGAAGCGGTAACCCTGGGCGGCGATGGTGGCGCTCTCCATGTCGACCGCCACCGCGCGGCTGAGGTTGAAGCGCCGCGCCGAAGCGGAATAGCGCAGCTCCCAGTTGCGATCGTCGGTGGTGACCACGGTGCCGGTGCGCAAACGCTGTTTGACCTCTTCGCCGGGCATGCCGCTGACCATCTTGGTGGCGTCGTACAGGGCGCGCTGCACCTCGGCGATGCTCGGGATCGGGATATCCGGCGGCAGCACCGCATCCAGCACGTGATCGTCGCGCAGATAGGCGTGGGCCAGCACGTAATCGCCGATCTTCTGGCTTTCGCGCAGGCCGCCGCAGTGGCCGATCATCAGCCAGGCGCTCGGGCGCAACACCGCCAGGTGATCGCAGATGGTCTTGGCGTTGGACGGGCCGACGCCGATGTTGATCAGCGTAATGCCCTGGCCGGTGCGCGAGATCAGGTGATAGGCCGGCATCTGGTGGTTTTTCCACGCCAGATCGGACACCGCCTGCTCCGGGGCGCGGGTTTCCGGCGTGATGTAGGTGCCGCCGGCGCTGGAGAGGGCGATGTAGGGGCTGGCCGGATCGGCGATCTGGGCGCAGGCCCAGCGCACGAACTCATCTACATAGCGGGTGTAGTTGGTGAACAGCACGAACGGCTGGAAGTGTTCCACCGGCGTGCCGGTGTAGTGCCGCAGCCGCGCCAGCGAGAAATCCGCGCGCAGCGCATCGAAATGCGACAGCGGGAAATGGTTGTCGGTGGCGTGGTACAGGCCGTCGGCGGTCTCGTCACCGATCTGCGCCAGCTCGGTGGTGGGGAAATGCTGCGCGATGCCGGCGCTCATTGAGCGATCGAGCGCCAGGCTGGAACCGTCGATCACGTAAGGGAACGGGATCTCCTGTTGCGACGGTGCCACTTCGATGTGGGCGGCGTAATCGTGCTCCAGCATCGCCAGCTGTTCGGCCAGATAGTGGCGGAACAGCTGCGGCCGGGTCACGGTGGTGCTGTAGCTGCCGGGATGGGTAAAGCGGCCGAAGGCGCGGGTTTTGTTCGGGCCGGACTGCTGCCCGTCCCAGCTGACGCGCAGCTCGGGATACACGAACAGCCCGGCGGCGCGCGCCTGCGCATCCGGCAGCGTGCCGTGGTTGATAAAGTCGCTGACCGCCTGACGCAGCGCGTCTACCGCGGCGTCATACAGGGCTTCCAGTTGATCGAGTGCCTGATCGGCGCTGAGGCCGCTGCGAGGTGGGGCATAGCTCATACTTTCTCCTTGGATGTCCCGGCTCTGTGGCGGGGTTGCGGCGTTTTACCGTCACAGGTTAGCCGAAGAAGGGCGTAAAAGCTTGGTCGAAATGACGGGCGCAGCAAAGAAAATACCGCGCCCGTGAAGGCGTGTGGATCAGGAGGAGGGGCTTGCCGCCTCGACCTTCAGCGACACCAGGCCGATGCCCAGCTTCTTCGGCGTGAAGCCGCCGCTGGCGCTCTCTTTCGGCTCGGTCGGCGCCGGCGGGGTAATGCTGATCTTCTGCGCGCCGCGCGGGTTGTCGAAGCGCAGGGTGACGGTGCTGTCCTGTTCGCCGAGCGACACGAAACGCTCTTCGTCGCCGACGCGCACCGAAATCGGTTCGCCGACGTTATTGCCGTAGGCGCGGGCGCGCAGCACCAGATCGAAGCTCTTCGGCAGCGGATCGACGTAATCGATGTCGACCGCCGGCGCCAGGTTGGCGTCGGACCAGCGGCCCCACTCCTCGACGCCGGAAACGCCGGTGATGGCCTTCACCTGCTCCGGCAGGCCGGGCAGCATGAACTCGATGCTGTCCGCCCGGTACTTCATCGCCGCGTCGTCCACCTGCAGGCGGGCGACGGCGTTTTGATAATCGGCGACGCTGTCCGCCGGCGGGGCGGTAAAGCTCACCTTGCCGCGGAAGCGTTCGCCGCTGGCCTGCACGATCTGCGGCGGCGAGGCCAGGGTGCCGGAGGCCACGCAGATGTCGGTGCTCAGCGCCAGCTGCGGCGCCCAGACCCGGCCGATCTCGTAGCATTTATCGACCCAGACGAATTTCTCCCCCGCGCCCAACCCGGCCAGCTGCTTGCGCAGCGGGGTGGAGAGGTAGACGTTGAACATCGGTTCGATGCGGTTATCGCCCACCCGCAGAATGAACGGCACCTTGTAGGTGACGCCGGAGAAGCTGAAGCTGCGCTGGCGCGTATCCACGCTGTAGTCGCTGATGCGGTTCGGCAGGCCCCACTGGTTGATCACCGCCGGTTTCCAGCCGTTGATTTTCTCTTCGATGTTCAGGAACACCGTAGACAGCGACGGCGCCGACAGACTGCTGCGGCCGAGGCCGATGTAGTTGTCGCCGCCCATCACGTCCAGCACCGTGGCGCCGTTGTCCAGCGTGCTGCGCTTCTCGTTGCGCTGTTCCGCCAGCGGCCGGGTGCCGTCGATGATGAAGAACAGGTTGCGGCGCTTCTGTTTGGTCAGGATATCGTAGGCGGTGTTGTTCATCGCCAGATGATCGGAGGACACCACGATCACGGTGTTGCTGAAATAGGGCGAGCGTTTGATCTTGTCGATCAGCGCGGCGATGTGTTGCTGGCTGCAGGCCACTGCGCTCAGCGAGCGGTTTTCCTTGTTCTGCCAGGCGTAACTGTTCTTGCTGCAGCCGGCGGAGATAAAGCCGTCCGGGTGATGGGTATCGACGGTCAGGGTAAACAGCGAGAAGGGTTGGCGCTGTTTGGACAGCTCGACGAACTTGCCGTACACCACGTCCAGCACGCTGTCGTCGTACCAGCCCCAGTCGTTTTTGTAGCTCGGATCGGCGACCTGTTCGCGCAGCTCTTTGAAGCCATAAACGTGGTCGAAGCCGTGGGATTTCAGGAAGGTGTCTTTACCGGCGAACGCCAGCTCGGCGCCCTGATAGAAATAGTTGCTGTAGCCGGCGGCCTTCAGCACGTCGCCCAGGCAGACGTTCTCCGGGTAGAAGGTGGAGACCGCGCTGGAGGCGTTGCCGTCGAAGGGCGCGAACAGCGGAATGCCGCACTGCGAGGCGACCATGCCGGCGATGGTATAGCCGGTGCCCGGCAGCTGCTGGGTGTTGCTGAAATCGATGCTGTCCGTGCGCAGGGCGTTCAGCTCGTCGGCCAGGCCGGGGAACAGCTCGGCGTCGAAGTAGGTGCGCTCCAGGCTCTCGGCATAGATGTACACCAGGTTCGGCCGCTTGCCCTGCACGGTCTTTTTCGGCGCCTTGTAGTAGGTGCTGAAATCGGCGGTATCGCCGGCGATCTGGCTCTTGACCAGCAGCGAGATGTCCTGAAACGCCGGGGTGGTGCCGACCGAGAACAGCGCCAGCAGCACGGCGACGATGCTGTAGGCCACGCTGCTGCCTTTGGCCTTGCGGCGCAGCAGGCTGCGAGCCAGCACCGCGAAGATAAGCCCCAGCGCCGCCAGCAGGCCGATAAACGGCAGCACGTATTTGCTGATGCCCGCGCCTTTGAGGCTGCTGGTGACGGTGTAAATCACCGCGTCGGTGATGCCGTCGCCGGTGAAGTAGTTGCTGGCGATCAGGATGACGTTCAGCACCAGATAGCTGCCGAGCAGCGTCAGCAGAATGGCGAACCACCAGCGGTTGGCGGCGGCCCGGGTGCGATAAATCAAAATCGACGCCAAAAAGAGAACAAACGAAACGACTGCTAAAACCATCCGCCAAACCCTGTCTGATTGAAATAAAACCGTTGCTGCCCTGGTCTGCGCCGCCGAGCGTGCCGCGGCGCGAAAAGTGAAGGGTATAGCCTATTGCCGGCGGTGGAACAACGCGCGATCTCCCGCTACGGCCGACGAACGGCGGCTATTGTACATTTTTATGACAATAGTGTGACGTTAATCACGCCGACGGCGGCTTCGGCGGCGAAAGTTTGCTGGTCGGAGGTTTCGCTCTACGCTTAATGAGCGCCACGACGGCGCGCCCATCAGCCATTCAGGAGGAAGTATGCAGACGATTCCCGCCGCGGTACTCGACGATCTGGCCCCGCAAGGCGTGTTGCGCGCGGCGATCAACTACGGCAATCCGGTGCTGGCGCAGGCCGGAGCCGGCGGCAAACCGCAAGGCGCTTCGGTGGAGCTGGCCACCGCGCTGGCCCAGGAGCTGGGCGTGGCGCTCGAACTGGTCACCTATGACGCGGCGGGCAAGGTGTTCGCCGATCTGGACAGCGGCGCCTGGAACCTGGCGTTTATGGCCATCGAGCCGGTGCGCGCGGCGCAGATCGCCTTCAGCGAGCCGTACGTGATCATCGAGGGGACTTACCTGGTGGCGAACGACGCGCCTTACTTTGAGGTGGCGCAGCTCGACAGGCCGGAGGTGCGCATCGCGGTCGGCCAGGGGGCGGCGTACGATCTGTTTTTATCGCGCACGCTGCAGCAGGCGCAACTGGTGCGGGCGGCAACCTCTGCCGAGGCGATCGCGCTGTTTTTCGACCGGGGGCTGGAGGCGGCGGCCGGCGTGCGCCAACCGCTGCTGGCCGCTGCGGCCGCCCATCCCGGCTACCGGGTGCTGGACGGGCATTTCACCGCTATCCGCCAGGCAATGGCGGTGCCGCGGCAAAAAACGCAGGGCGCCGCCTACGTGAACGATTTTATCGAGCGCTGCAAGGCCAACGGGCTGGTGAAGGCGGCCTTGCAGCGCAGCGGCCAGGGTGAGGTGACGGTGGCGCCGCCGGCCGCCTCGGCGTGATCAGTTCAACTCCACCGCGTACTGTTCCACCGGGGTGATTTTCTTGATCAGCTTGTTGTCGAACAGGAACTGTTCGTAAGCCTGGTAGCGGGCGCGATCCAGCTTGGCCGGATCGCGCGCGAACAGCGGCAGGCTGGCTTGCCACGCCTGTTTGTTCAGCTCGGTATTCAGCTCTGGGCGCGCCTTGGCGAACGCCAGCCAGGTGTCCTGCGGGTGCGCGTGCAGGTAGTCGCTGCCTTGCTTCAGCGCGGCGAGGAACTTGCGGATTTTCGGCTCGTTTACCGCATCGCGGTGGGCGACGATGATCAGCTCGTCGTAGGCCGGCACGCCGTAATCTTCGACGTTGAACACCACCGGCGTCTTGCCCTGCAGCTTCAGCTCCAGCGCTTCGATGTTGCGGTAGCCGCCGATCACCGCATCGACCTGGCCCGCCAGCAGGGCGCTGGTCAGCTGGAAGTTGACGTTGATGAGCTTGATGTCCTGCGGCTTGAGGTGCTCGTGTTCGACCATGGTGGCCAGCGTCGCCTGTTCGATGCCGCTGACCGAGTAACCCACCGTCTTGCCCTTGAGATCCGCCGGCGACGTGATGTTTTTATCCAGCGCGATCACCGTATTCAGCGGCGTGTTGATCAGCGTGCCGACGCGCATCAGCGGCAGGCCCTGATCGGCGAAGAAATGCAGCTGCGGTTGGTAGGTGATGGCGAGGTCGGCCTGTTTGGCGGCCACCAGCCGCGGCGGCAGCGCCGGATCGGACGGCGGCACGATCTTGACGTCCAGCCCTGCGGCCTTGAAGGCGCCGATCTGCTCGGCCACCATAATCGGCGCGTGATCGGGGTTGATGTACCAGTCGAGCACCAGCGTCAGCTTTTCGGCCGCGCCGGCCTGGCCGGTGATGGCGGCGCCGAGCAGCAGCCCGCAAACGGTTTGTTTGATCATGGTCGTTCCTTTATCCCTGGTTATGGTTGCAATCATCAGTCGTTTTCCGGCGCCCAGGCGATCAGGCGCCGCAGCAGCGCATCCACCGCGGCCCACAGCAGCACGGTCATCAGCACCAAAATAAACAGCGCGGCGAAGCAGACGTCGGTCTGCATGCGCGCGTTGGCGTTCAGCATCACGTAGCCCAGCCCTTCGGCCGAGCCGACCCATTCGCCGATGATGGCGCCGATCGGCGCGACGGCGGCGGCCATGCGCAGGCCGGAGCCGAAGGCCGGCAGCGCCGCCATCAGCCGCACGTGCCGCAGCTGCGCCCAGCGCGAAGCGCGCATCGTGCGCGCCAGATCGAGATAGTCGTTGTTGACCCGGCGCAGCCCGTCGAAAAAGGCCGACACCACCGGGAAGAAAATCACCAGCACCGCCATCGCCACCTTGGCGCTCATGCCGAAGCCGAACCACAGCACCAGCAGCGGCGCCAGAGCGAATACCGGTATCGCCTGGCTGGTGAGTACCAACGGCATCAGCCAGCGCTGCAGGCGCGGCGAGAAGATCATGCACAGCGCCAGCGCCGCGCCGAGCAGCACGCCCAGCGCCAGCCCGCTGACGATCTCCGAAGCGGTGACCAGCGTGTGCCAGGCGAGGTAGCCGCGCCCGTCCCACAGCGCCTGCGCCACCGCGCCCGGCGTGGGCAGCAGAAAGGCTGGAATGCCGCTTTGCGCCGCCAGCCACCACAGCAGCAGCAGGCCGGCAAACACCGTCAGCCCACGCCGCAGGCGGGTGAGGCCGCGCTCTTTGGCGATATTCATTGCGCGGCCCTCACCATCTGCTGCAGCAGCTCGGCCTGGCTTTTCAGCAGGCCGGCGTCATCCGGCGCGCGCGGCGGCCGCCCGCTGATGCGGTGGGTATCGTCGAGGCCCAGCGGCCAGGGCGACAGCACCAGCAGCCGGTGGCTCAGGCGGCAGGCTTCCATCGGGTCGTGGGTGATCAGCAGCACGGTGTTTTGCGCCAGCAGCTCGGCGGCCAGACTTTGGATCTCGGCGCGGGTGATGGCGTCCAGCGCCGAAAAGGGTTCGTCCATCAGCACGATCGGCTGGCGTTCGTAGAGCGTGCGGGCGATGGCGGCGCGCTGGCGCATGCCGCCGGACAGCGCGGCGGGCAGGCTGCGGCCGTGAGCGGCCAGGCCCACGCGCTCCAGCAGGTGCGCCGCCCACGCCCGATCCGGCGTTTCGCCGCGCAGCCGCGAGCCGAGGGCGACGTTCTCTTCGACGGTCAGCCACGGGTAGAGCAGGTCTTTTTGCCCCATGTAGGCGATGCGCCCGGCGATCGGCAGGCCGTCGCTGCCGGTCACCGTGCCTGAGGTGGCCTGCGCCAGGCCGGCGATGATCTTCAGCAGGCTGGTTTTGCCGGCGCCGCTGGCGCCGAGCAGGGCGACGAAGCTGCCGCCGGCGATGTCGAAACTCAGCCGCTCAAAGACCGTCTGTTGACCGAAGCGCAGAGTGAGATCCCGCACCTGGATGCCGGGCGGGAGAAGCGGGGAGGTCATGAGGCGTTCAGCCCCATTTGCCAAAATGCCGATTCCAGCTGGGTGGCGGTGGTGAAAATCTGCGCCAGCTCGGTGAAGCGGCCTGGTGCGCCGCGCTGGTGGCCGACGGTTTCCAGCAGCTCGATGGCGGCGCGCACGCCGGCCAGATAGCCCTCGTCGCCGTAGTTGCGGATCCAGGAGGCGTAAGGATTGCCCTCCATTTGGGTGGCGGGATCGTGCAGCAGCCGCAGGCCGATTTCGGCATAGCCGGCCACGCAGGGCAGCAGACCGGCCAGCAGATCGAGGGCGTCGCCGGCATGGCCGATATCCAGCACGTAGCGGGTATAGTTCATGGTTTCCGCCGCTTCCGGCTGGGCGGCGATCTGCGCTTCGCTCAGCCCCCATTCGGCGCAGTAGGCCACGTGCAGCGGCAGTTCGGCGACGATGCCGTTGAGCGAGGCGGTGGCGGCGCGCATCTCCGGCAGGGTGCGCAGCTTGCTGACCAGCAGCGCATAGGCGCGGGCGAAGTGCAGCAGGAACAGATAGTCCTGGGTCAGGTAGCGGCGAAACGCGCGTTCGGGCAAGGTGCCGGCGGCCAGCTGCTGCAGAAACGGGTGATCGACGTAGTCCTGCCAGTGGCTGCCGGCTTGTTGGCGCAGCCGGCCGTAAAGACCGCTTTCGAACAGGGTGGTGATGGACATGGGACCTCCTTGAGTCAGTGGAGATCCGGGCACGCTGGGGTATGAACAGGCAACGGGTGAGAGCGTTGTTGCCTAACCGTCCCTTCGCTGGCATGACCCAGATCAGGTTCAAAGGGTTCGGCTTGCGCCATCTCAGCCCGTAACAGGACACCCCTCGGAGCTGCTTGTTATACGACATTTGTTTTTTGATTACAATCGCCGGGCGGCGCGGCGGCAATCGGTTCGTTTAGTGCGATCGGGGGCGATTTTGCTGGCGCAGGGCGCGCGGTTTTTGTCACTGTAGGCCGATGATTTGCCTTTGAGGATGATGCCCGATGAAAAAGATTGGTTTTCTCTCGTTTGGCCACTGGTCGCCTTCCGCCCAGTCCGGCACCCGTTCCGCGGCGGATGCGCTGCTGCAGTCCATCGATCTGGCGGTCGCCGCCGAAGATCTGGGGGCGGACGGCGCCTATTTTCGCGTACACCACTTCGCACGCCAGCTGGGGTCGCCGTTCCCGCTGCTGGCCGCCATCGGCGCCAAAACCCAACGCATCGAGATCGGCACCGGCGTGATCGACATGCGTTATGAAAATCCGCTGTACATGGTGGAAGACGCCGGCGCGGCGGATCTGATCGCCGGCGGGCGGCTACAGCTCGGCATCAGCCGCGGCTCGCCGGAGCAGGTGATCGACGGCTGGCGCTATTTCGGCTATGCCCCGGCCGACGGCGAGAGCGACGCGGACATGGCTCGCCGCCACACCGAAGTGTTCCTGGAAGCGCTGCGCGGTGAAGGGTTCGCCGAGCCCAATCCACAGCCGATGTTCCCGAATCCGCCCGGGCTGCTGCGGCCGGAGCCGTTTTCCGCCGGGCTGCGCGACCGCATCTGGTGGGGCGCCGGTTCGAACGCCACCGCCGTCTGGGCGGCGAAGCTGGGCATGAACCTGCAAAGCTCGACGCTCAAGAACGACGAGACCGGCGAACCCTTCCATATCCAGCAGGCCAAGCAGATCCGCGCCTACCGCGCCGCCTGGCAAGAGGCGGGCCATGCGCGCGAGCCGCGGGTTTCCGTCAGCCGCAGCATCTTCGCGCTGGTGGATCAGCGGGATCGCAACTACTTCGGCGGCGGCGGCAAGGAGGGCGATCAACTGGGGTATATCGACGCGCAGACCCGGGCGATCTTCGGCCGCAGCTATGCCGCCGAGCCGGACGAGCTGATCAAGCAGCTGGCGCAGGACGAGGCCATCGCCGAAGCGGATACGCTGCTGCTGACCGTGCCTAACCAGCTGGGCGTGGATTACAACGCCCACGTCATCGAATCGATTTTAACCCATGTCGCGCCGGCGCTCGGCTGGCGCTAAACGGAGGAGTGGCATGTCACGCATTTTCATTACCGGTTCGGTAGACGGGCTGGGCCGCGCCGCCGCGCAAACGCTGTTGGACGAAGGGCATCAGGTAATTCTGCATGCGCGTGAGCCCGGCCGTTTGGACGCGGTGCGCGATCTGCTGGATCGCGGCGCACAGGCGACGATCGGCGATCTGTCCGATGTGCAGCAGATCCGGCAGCTTGCCGAGCAGGTCAACCGCCTCGGCCGCCCGGACGCGGTGATCCACAACGCCGGTATGTTTACCGGGCCGCAGGTGATGCCGGTGAACGTCGTTGCGCCCTACCTGCTGACGGCCCTGATCGAACGCCCCAAGCGTATCGTCTATCTGAGCAGCAGCATGCACTTTGACGGCGTGGCGGAACTGAGCGGCGTGGACTGGCTCGGCGGCGCAGCCGGCTCCTATTCGGACAGCAAACTGTTCGTCACCGCGCTGGCCGCCGCCGTGGCGCGCCTGTGGCCTGACGTGATCAGCAGCGCGGTCGATCCCGGCTGGGTGCCGACCAAAATGGGCGGCGCGGATGCGCCAGACGATCTGGCGCTGGGGCATGTGACGCAGGCGTGGCTGGTGAGCAGCGATGAGCCGCAGGCTCTGGCGTCCGGCGGCTATTGGCACCATCAACAGCGCTTCGAACCTCACGCGGCGGTATACGACGAGGCGTTTCAAACGGCGCTGCTGGCGCAATTGGCGCGCGCCGGCGGGGTGAGCCTGCCGCAGGCTTGAGGACAGTGCTTTGTTGGCCCGTCGGCGCTTGCCGGCGGGCTTTTTTATGCACGCAGGGTGAACCGGCGAGGCTTTTCTTATACAGTGGCTGTCTGACCTGTTTTGCTTGTTCTTCCTATTATCGCCATGCATACATTCCTGATTATCGTCCCTGAAGGGGGCATGCTGTTCGAAGCAGCGGGCATCGCCGATATCCTGATGCAGGCTAACCGTCTGAGCCCTGCCGAGGCGCCGCTGTATCAGATCGCGGTCGCCACCACGCAATCCCATCGGGTGGTACACGGCCTGTCCGGGCTGAGCCTGTTGGCCGACCACCGCCTGGCGGATCTCGATCCGGCCCTGCCGCGCGATACCGTCATTGTCGCCGGCAAGGGGGCGACTGAAGAAGAGGGCGCCCTGGTGGCGGATTGGCTGCGCCGCGCGGCGCCGCAGGCGCGCCGTATCGCTTCCGTTTGCGGCGGGGCTCTGCTGCTGGCCGAAGCCGGGTTGCTGGACGGGCGGCGGGCGACTACCCACTGGCGGCTGGCGGAAACGTTGCAAGCACGCTTCCCGCGGGTGCAGGTCGAAAACGGCCCGATCTACGTGCAGGACGGGCCGATCTGGACCTCCGGCGGCGTCAGTTCCGGCTTCGATCTGACGCTGGCGCTGGTGGAGGACGATTACGGCTTCGTGCAGGCGCGCGAAGTGGCGCAGGATCTGGTGATGTTTCTACGTCGCCCCGGCGGGCAGGCGCAGTTCAGCCGCTACCCGCTCAACCAGGCCAAATCGCCGGGCCCGATCCGCGACCTGCAGTGCTGGATCCTGGAAAACCTCGCCGACGATCTCAGCGTCGATCGGTTGGCCGAACGCGTGGCGATGAGCCCGCGCAACTTTACCCGCGTATTCACCCGCGAGACGGGCATTTCTCCCGCCAAATTCGTCGAAGAGGGGCGGTTGCATACCGCCAGACAGCGCCTCGAGCAGAGTACGGAGGGCATCGAACAGATCGCGCTGGCCACCGGCTTCGGCAACGGCCTTAACCTGCGGCGGGTGTTTGAGCGCAAACTGCAGCTGACCCCGAGCGAATACCGCGAACGCTTCCACGCGCGCAATTTGGCGTAAATTGATCGTTAAACGTCATTTACGCCGCCTCGGGGCAGGGCTAGATTGGAGGCAAAGCCCAAACGAGGAGAGCATCATGGTGAAAGTAGGCATTAACGGCTTCGGCAGGATCGGGCGCAACGTGCTGCGCGCGGCGCTGGGGCGCAGCGATTTTGAAGTGGTGGCGATCAACGATCTGACGGACAGCAAGACGCTGGCGCACCTGCTGAAATACGACACGCTTTCTGGCACGCTGGCGGCCAAAGTGGAAGCCGGCGACAACCAGCTGCTGCTGGACGGCCGGCCAATTCAGGTGTTTTCGCAGCGCGATCCCGCCGAGATCCCCTGGCGCAGCGTGGGCGTGGACGTGGTGATCGAAGCGACGGGCTTCTTTACCGATAAAGCCAAGGCGGAAGTGCACATCACGCACGGCGGCGCTAAGCGGGTGATTATCTCGGCGCCGGCCAAGAACGACGACATCACCATCGTCATGGGGGTTAACGACCAGCTCTACGATCCGGCGCGGCATAAAGTGGTCAGCAACGGCAGCTGTACCACCAACGGGCTGGCGCCCGCCGCGCAGGTGTTGCATCAGGCGTTCGGCATCGAATACGGGCTGATGAACACCACCCACGCCTATACCAACAGCCAGGCGCTGCACGATCAGCCGGAAAAAGATCTGCGCGGCGCGCGGGCGGCGGCGGAGTCGATCGTGCCTTACTCCAGCGGCGCGGCCAAGGCGCTCGGCAAGGTGATCCCGGATCTCGACGGCAGGTTGACCGGTTACTCGCTGCGGGTGCCGGTGCCGGTCGTCTCGATCGTCGATCTGACGGTGACGCTGAAACGCCCGGCGACGGTGGAGGAGATCAACGCCGCTTTCCGCGCGGCGGCGGCGTCCGGCCCGCTGAAAGGGATCCTGGGGTACAGCGATGAACCGCTGGTGTCGAGCGACTATCGGGGCGACGCGCGCTCGTCGATCATCGACGGCCTGTCCACGCTGGTCATCGGCGGCAATCTGGTGAAGGTGCTCGCCTGGTATGACAACGAGTGGGGCTTCTCCAACCGCTTGGTCGATCTGGCGCTGCTGATGGAAAAACGCGGGCTGTAAACGCCCAACAGCAAAAAGCCCGCTTAAGTTTCCTTAAGCGGGCTTCTCTAAATATGGCTCCTCTGACTGGACTCGAACCAGTGACATACGGATTAACAGTCCGCCGTTCTACCGACTGAACTACAGAGGAATCGTGTGAACGGGGCGCATCATATCCAGCCGCCCCGGGTGTGTCAACGCTAAATTGCCCCAGGCGGCGCGACTGCTCGGTATCTGAGCAATATGCCCGTCAGTCAGCCCATTGCGCGTCGTTTTCCGCCTGGCCGCGCAGCAGGCGAGCCAGCGGATCCTGGCGGTAGAAGCGGCAAAAGTGCTGATACAGCGCCGGAAAGCGTTCTGCCAGCAGCTCGGGGGCGCTGAAAAAATACTCCGACAGCACGGCGAAGCACTCGGCCGCATCGGTGGCGGCGTAGGCGTCCATGCTGGCGGCCTCTTCGCCGACCATGTCGATCTCGTCCTGCAGGCTTTCCATTGCGGCGTGCAGGTCATGTTCCCAGGCGGCCACCTCGCGCAGCGGGATCGGCGGCACGCCGGTGGCGACGCCGCCGTTGCGCATATCCAGCTTGTGCACCGCTTCGTGGATCACCAGATTGAAACCGGAGAGATCGAAAGAGTCCTGCACGTCTTGCCAATTGAGCACGATCGGCCCCTGTTCCCAGCTCTGGCCGGACTGCACCACCGGCCCCGAGTGCACCAGGCCGATTTCGTCCTGCCATTCGTCTTCCACCACGAACGGGGTGGGGTAGAGCAGGATTTCGTTGAAGCCGTCGAGGCACTCCGCGCCGAGCTCCAGTACCGGCAGGGCGAACAGCAGGGCGATGCGCGCCTGCATTTGTGAGGTGAGCTGCAGCCCCTGCAGCGGCACGATGCGCTTTTGCTGCAAGATTTGCCCGGCGACGGCCACCAGCCGCTGCCGCTCCTGCTCATTCAGCGGCGACAGCAGCGGGATCGCCAGCGCGTCCTGCCACTGGGCCTCGATGTCTGCCTGGGATTGAGAGGGTTGAGTCGCTTTCCACGGCCATTTAATCATCAGGTTGCTCGTAAACTCATCACTTGAACGTTCAGCGGTATGCTAATGCTGTAAAAATGCCGCAAAAGCGGGCATGATAGCAAGCGTTGTCAGGAGAGATGCCGGAGCGGCTGAACGGACCAGTCTCGAAAACTGGAGTAGGGGCAACTCTACCGGGGGTTCAAATCCCCCTCTCTCCGCCACTATTCAATCACTTACGAATAAATCTTTCAACGATCCCCATCACAGTAAAACCACCGTTCTTATCGGCTGTCGTTCTTATTTCCCTGTCCCGCCCCTTTGCCGGCGTTATCAAACCGTCTTTTCGTCTTACCGTTTGTATCGAGAATGATCCCCAGCGCCGGATGGTCTACGGCCTTAACCCGCGCCCAGGCGTCGCGCCACAGGTTCACGTGACGTCCCCATGCCAGCGCTTCATAACCGACAGTAATATCATACTCGGCGGCCAACTCCGCCAACGCGCGCAAATCGCTCACTTGCGTGGCCATGTCTTCGCTGCTGTCGGGCGAGACATTACTGCAGAGCAGCATGCGCGAGCAGCCCAATTGCTGCATGACGTCGAACTTGCGCGCTGCGCGTGAAAGGTTCTGCGCCAGGCTTTCGCGCGGGCCGCCTTCGAGGTCCCGAAACGGCTGGAACAGCAAAATTTCCAGGCCCAGTTCGGCGCACAGATCACGAATTTGCGCCGGTGAACCGGGGTAATAGACCAGATCGTTATCGAAAATTTCGACGCCATCAAAGCCTGCGGCGGCGATATAGCCCGCAGTTTTTCCGGCAGCGAGCCCGATACCGAGACCGTCGCGATAGAACGTTTCATCATTGCCTCCAGTTAAGCGGTCATGGATGACCTGAAAGCGACCATTCAGTAGCGAGGCGGACCACCGACGGGAATTGAAACCTGTTATGACCAAATGAAATGTTTCGTCAATTCAGAACATTCCATGACTTTTGGTTATATAAAGCGATCGGTTTTCTCACTTTACTTTTACATATTGCGCTTCCTACACTCTGTCGACATGTACCCTCAAATAATAAGGATACCGGGATGAAAAGTGATTGGATGGCGCGAGAACTGGTGCATCGCGATTACAGCCATCACCCGCCTGCGCTGGCGCCGCTGTATAAAACCAGCGTGCTGCGATCGCCGCGCAATGCATTAATTTCATTGCAAAACTCGCTGTCTGAACTGACCGCACCCGTGTTCACGCCAACGGATATCGGCCCGATTGATCACGATCTGATTCTGAACTACGCCAAAGACGGCTTACCGATCGGCGAGCGGATCATCGTGCATGGATATGTGCGCGATGCCTTCGGGGCGCCGGTGCGCAACGCCCTGGTCGAGGTATGGCAGGCCAATGCGGGAGGGCGCTATCGTCACAAGAAGGATCAGTATCTGGCGCCTATCGATCCCAATTTTGGCGGCTGCGGCAGGATGCTGACCGACGACAACGGGTATTACTGTTTTCGCACCATCAAGCCGGGCCCGTACCCCTGGCGCAATCAGGTCAGCGACTGGCGTCCGGCGCATATTCACTTCTCGCTCTCCGGCGAGGCGTTCGCGCAGCGGTTGATCACGCAGATGTATTTCGAAGGCGATCCGTTGCTCGTTCGTTGCCCCATCTTGCAGTCAGTAGGCAGCGACGATGCGATGCGCACGCTGATTGCCGAGCTGGATATGCACGCCGCCGTGCCGCTGGACAGCCTGGCCTACCGCTTCGATCTGGTGCTGCGCGGCCATCGGGCCACGTGGTTTGAGAACCGTACACAGGGAGCCGCATGATGAAAAAGTATTTGTCTGAAACGGCCTCGCAAACCGCCGGCCCTTATGTGCACATCGGTTTGGCGCCGCATGCCGCCGGTTTTGACATTTTTGAGCGTAATTTCACCCATGTGTTGACGCAACCGGAAACGCGCGGGGAACGCATCGTGGTGGAAGGGCATGTCTATGACGGTACCGGCACGCCGGTGCGAGACGCGCTGGTTGAAGTCTGGCAGGCCAACGCCGCCGGGCGATATCAGCACCCCGCCGACGGCCAACGAGATAAACCCGACGACCCCGCTTTTCGCGGCTGGGGGCGAACCTGTTCGGATTTCACCAGCGGCCTGTGGCAATTTGAGACGGTCAAACCGGGCAGAGTGATGGGGCGCGATGGCCGGCTGATGGCGCCTCACCTCAATTTATGGATCGTGGCCCGCGGCATCAACATCGGGTTGAACACGCGTCTTTACTTCGCCGATGAACAGGCGGCGAACGCTGAAGATCCGGTGTTGAACCTCATTGAATGGGAGAAACGGCGCGGCACGTTATTGGCGCAAAGGCGGCAGCGCGGTGATCAGACGGTATACCATTTCGATATCTGGCTACAGGGCGAGAACGAGACCGTTTTTTTTGATATTTGACCTCCGTTCGCCCTGTGAATGAGCTTGCCGCGTTGGCGGCAAGTTAATACTATAAATCATGAACATGACTTCTCGCTTTAGCCAACGCATCCGCCTGCGTCATCTGCACGCCTTTGTCGCTACCGCGCAGCAGGGGACGCTGGTGCGCGCCGCACAGCAATTGGGCATCACGCAGCCCGCCCTCTCCAAAACGCTCAATGAACTGGAAAGCCTGGCCGGCGAGCGCCTGTTTTCGCGCAGCCGGCAGGGGGCAGAGCTGACCGCCGCCGGGGCGCGTTTCCTGCAGGATGCGGGGCGCGTTTTGGATGCGCTGAATGTGTTGGGGCGTACGGTCGCATCGGACAGCGAGGCGCTGCCGGCGCCGCTGCATATCGGGGCGCTGCCCACCACGCTGGTGAGTTTGGTCGCGCCGGTCGTGGTGGGGTTGCAGCAGCAATCGCCAGGTTGGCGCATGCAGGTTTCGACGCTGGCCAACGATGCGCTGATGATGGCGGTGAGATCCGGGCAATTAACCTTAGGGATAGGGCGTATGTCAGACCCCTCTCGCATGGAGGGGCTCAATTTCGAGCTGCTGTATCATGAAACGCTGCGGCTGGTGGTTTCCCCCCATCATCCGCTGCTGCATGCGGATGTCACGCTGGCGGAGGCCCTGAGTTGGCCATTGGTGCTCTCACCGCGTGGGACCGTACCGCGCCAGAATGCGGAAGCGCTCATTGTCAGCCACGGGCTGGCCGTGCCGGAAGGCTGCGTCGAGACCTTGTCGGTCACGCTGGCGCGCTGCCTGACGTTGCAGTATGGCTATGTTTGGCTGGTGCCTTACGGCGCGGTGCGCGACGATCTGTTCGGCAATCACCTGCGTGCGCTGCCGTTGCCTACTCAGGGAATGGCAGAACCGTTGGGCATCATTACCCGGCAAGAGGCGTTCACGCCCCCTGAGCAGCAGCGCCTGGTCGCAGCGCTGCGTCAGAGAGTACTGGATGTGCCGGTATAAACGGCTGTTCTATTCGACCGGCGGCTGCCCGGCATCGTGTTCGGCAAAGACGGATTGCGCCAAATGAAAGGCGGCGTTCGAGGCGGGCAGCCCGCAGTAAAGCGCCGCATGCATCAGGACTTCTTTGAGCTCTTCGCGCGTGACGCCGTTGTTGAAGGCGGCTCGTATATGCATTTTCAGTTCAGCTTCGCGATTCAAGGCGATCAACATTGCGATGGTGATCAGGCTGCGGGTATGGCGCGACAGACCCGGACGCGTCCACATTTCCCCCCAGGCGTAGCGAGTGATGAAATGTTGAAATTCCTCGTTGAACGGCGACAGCGCCGCGAGGGTATTATCGACATGTTCATCGCCCAATACGGCTCTGCGCACCGTCATGCCTTGCTGATAGCGTTGCCGCTGCGTGAGCTGTTCATCCAAAAAGGCCCGGAAAGTGCGATTGAATGCCCGCCAGGCCTCGACGCTGGAAAGGTGAGAGGCGGGCAAGATGACGCATTGAGCGCCGGGAATGCCCGCCACTAACGCTTTGGCATCATCGACGGTGGTTACCGCGTCGTCATGTCCGGCGATAATCAGCGTCGGCACGAGGATCCCTTCCAACTCGGCGCGTAAATCGGCGTTCGCCAATGCTTCGCAGCAAGCGGCATAGCTGTTGGGATCGCAGGCGGTAAGCTGTTGCAATAATGCTTGCACCCTGGCGGGGGCGGATTGGCAAAATGCCGGCGTGAACCAGCGTGATGCTGCGCCATCGCTGACGGCGGACATCCCCGACTGACGCACTTGCGCGGCGCGTTGTCGCCAATTCGCCGCCGTTCCAATTTTTGCTGCGCTATTGGCGATGGTCAACGTCAGCAAGCGCTCGGGATGAAAACGCGCCAGCCATAATCCCGTTAACCCCCCCATGGAGATACCGCAAAAATGGACGCGCTCAATCGCCAGAGCGTCCAGCAATGACAGCACCTGTCTGCCCAGCAGCGCCAGCGATCCGGGTTGTTCACCGGGCGGCGATGCGCCGTGGCCGGCAACGTCGTAGCGCAGAATGCGATAGTGGGAGATGAGCGCGTCGCGCTGCGGTTGCCACATTGCCAATGACGTCCCCAGCGAGTTGCTGAACAGAATGACCGGGGCGTTTTCGGGCCCTTCCAGGACATAATTCAACATCATTGCTCCTTTTCGGCCGATGCCAGAACTTGTTGAATGAAACGCTGTGCGCTGCCTGTGGCATTGGCCGGATCGAGCAACGTCTCCAGAGCTTCCCGGCTGAGTCGGGAAGAGACTTCCGCATCGGCGCACAGCAGGGTTAACAGGGATTGCTGCGTTGCCTGAGCCTGGCGGCAACATTGCGCGATATGCTGGTGCGCCTGCTGGCTGCCGAGAAGCGGGGCTAAGGCCAGGGAAACCGATTCAGCCATGATCTGCCCCTGCGTCAGCGCCAGATTGCGCCGCATCGCCGCTTCATGCACCTCCAGGCCGTTAACGAGGTCAAGGCTTTGCGCCATTGCCGCTCCGCTCAGCACCAGGAGCTGCGGCAGGCTTTGCCACTCGGCCTGCCAGCCTCCCAGCGCGCGTTCGTGCTCTTGCACCTGGCCGGCATACAATCCCGCCATCAGCGCAGGCAAGCGGTTAGCCGCGCTGAGGATGGCGGCGCAGAGTACCGGATTACGCTTATGCGGCATGGTGGAGGAGCCGCCGCGACCCGGAGCCGAAGGTTCGCTGATTTCAGCGACCTCGGTTTGCATCAACAGCGACATGTCACGCGCCAGCTTGCCGAGCGTGCCCGTGAGTCCGGCATACCAGCCGGCCAGTTCCAGCAACCGGTCGCGTTGGGTATGCCACGGCGTGGCGCTGCGCGGCAGCGCCAGCGCTTCCGCCAGCGCCTGCTCGACGCGTTCTCCCTGCTCGCCGAATGAGGCGAGCGTGCCGGCGGCACCGCCGAATTGCAGCGCCAGCACGCGTGGCCGCATTTCAGCCAGACGAACCCGAAAGCGCAGCAAGGCGTCCAGCGTGCCGGCCAACTTCAGCCCCAGCGTCGTGGGTAACGCGTGTTGCAGCCAGGTGCGGCCGACCATTAACGTTGCGCTATGGCGCCGACATTGCGCCGTCAGCGCCGCAATCAACTGATTGAGCAGCGTGTCGGTTTGGTTGAGCGCGCTGCGCAGTTGCAGCACCAGCCCGCTGTCAATCGCATCCTGACTGGTTGCCCCCCAGTGAACGAAGCGCGCCGCGTCCGGCGAGCGTTGAGCCACCAGCGCCGTCAACTGTTTGACGAGCGGAATCGCTAAGTTGCCCGCCAATCCGGCGGACTGCGCCAGCGCGGCGGCGTCGAGTTTTTCCGCCCGGCAGTGGCTGCGTATGATTTGAGCCGACTCGTCATCGATAATCCCTGCAGATGCCAGGGCTTGCGCCAGGCCGGCTTCGAAATCGAGCATGCCCTGTAGCAGGGCCGTATCGCTGAAGCAGGGCGTTAATGGCGACGTCATAAACATTGCGCTATAGAGTGACATTGGTTATATCCGTTCCAGAATCAAGGCGACGCCCTGCCCAACACCTACGCACATGGTGCACAGGGCAAAGCGCCCGCCGGTGCGACGCAGCTGATAAGCGGCGGTCATGGCCAGCCTGCCGCCGGATGCGCCCAGAGGATGGCCCAGCGCGATGGCGCCGCCGTTAGGGTTGACCTGTTCCGCATCATCCGGTAACCCCAGGGCGCGCGTCACGGCCAGCGCTTGGGCGGCAAAGGCTTCATTCAACTCGATGACGTCCATTTGCGCCAGGCTCAAACCGGTTTGCGCCAGTACCTTGCGGACCGCGGGAACCGGCCCGTAACCCATGATGCGCGGCTCTACGCCGCAGGCGGACATGGCGACCACCCGCGCCAGCGGGGCGAGTCCATACTGCACCGCCGCGCGTTCGCTGGCAATGAGCAGGGCGCTGGCCCCGTCGTTGATGCCCGAGGCGTTGCCGGCGGTGACGCTCCCCTCGGCGTGTACGACGCCTTTCAGTGCGGACAGCGCGGCCAAAGAGGTGCTGCGGGGATGTTCGTCGCGAACCAAGTTGAGCGGTTCGCCTTTGCGTTGCGGAATGCTGACGGCGATCAGTTCCTCATCAAACAGGCCCAGCTCCTGAGCGCGGGCGGTGCGTTGTTGGCTGCGCAATGCAAAGGCGTCTTGATCGGCGCGGCTGATGGCGAATTCGCGAGCCACATTTTCGGCGGTTTCAGGCATGGTTTCGACACCGAACTGAGCGCGCATTTGCGGGTTGATAAAGCGCCATCCCATCGTCGTATCTTCCATTTTCAGCGATCGGCTGAAGGCGCTGTCCGCTTTGCCGGTGACAAAGGGCGCGCGCGACATGCTTTCCACGCCGCCCGCGATGATGACCTCCGCTTCGCCGCATTTAATGGCGCGCGCCGCCATACCTACCGCGTCCAATCCCGAACCGCACAGGCGATTGAGGGTAGTGCCCGGCACGGAGTGCGGCAATCCGGCCAGCAGCAGCGCCATTCGCGCCACGTTGCGGTTGTCTTCACCGGCCTGGTTGGCGCACCCCAGAATAACGTCATCAATGGCCTGGGGATCCAGCTGCGGCAGCCTGGCAAGCAGCGCCTTCAGGGGCAGAGCGGCCAAATCGTCGGCGCGCAGCGCGGATAATGCGCCGCCGTAACGGCCAAAGGGCGTACGAACGGCATCGCAGATTAAAGCCTGTTGCATGGCGATTTCCTCAAGCGGGGATCAGGTCAGATTGCAGTAAACGTATCGGGGTTAACGCTTGCAGCGCGTCAAAGGTGAGCCCCGGACACAGCTCCAGCACCCGCGGGCCGTCCGGGGTGATATCAATGATTGCCATATCCGAATAGATGCGGCTGACGCAGGCCAACCCGGTCAACGGGTAGCTGCACTGTTCCACCAGCTTGCATTCGCCGGTCTTGGTCAGGTAGTCCATCATCACATAGACTTTGCGCGCGCCGATGGCCAGATCCATGGCGCCGCCCACTGCCGGGATCGCGTCTTCGGCGCCGGTGCTCCAGTTGGCCAGATCGCCGGCAGCCGAGACCTGATACGCCCCCATCACGCAGATATCGAGATGGCCGCCGCGCATCATGGTAAAAGAGTCGGCGTGATGGAAATAACTGCCGCCGGGCAGCAAGGTCACCAGCTCTTTGCCGGCGTTGATGAGTTCCGGATCTTCTTCGCCCGGCGCGGGTGACGGCCCCATGCCGAGCAGGCCGTTTTCGCTGTGCAGAATCACTTCTTTGTCGGCGGGCAGGTAGTTAGCGATGCGGGTCGGCAGCCCTATTCCGAGGTTGACGTAGGCGCCTTCCGGAATATCGCGCGCCACCCGTTGGGCTAATTGGTCGCGGGTTAATTTTTGCATGTTCTACTCCTCAGGCAGAGAGGGAAAAGGTCGCGGGGCGCGCCACCGCCACCAGGCGTTGGACGAAGATGCCCGGCGTTATCACGTTTTCCGGATCCAGTGCGCCCAACGGCACCAATTCAGCGACCTGCGCTATCGTCGTGGCGGCGGCCATCGCCATCACCGGGCCAAAATTACGCGCCGCTTTGCGGTAAACCAGATTGCCCCAGCGGTCACCCCGATGGGCCTTTATCAAGGCGAAATCCGCCTTTAAGGGCGTTTCAAACACGTAATGACGCCCGTCGATTTCACGCGTTTCTTTGCCTTGCGCCAGCGGCGTGCCAAAGGCGGTTGGGGTGAAAATGCCGCCCAACCCGCTGCCGGCGGCCTGCATGCGGGCCGCCAGGTTGCCCTGCGGCACCAGTTCCAGTTCGATCGCGCCGCGGCGATAAAGATCGTCGAAGACCCACGAATCGGCCTGGCGCGGGAAGGAGCAAATCATCTTTCGCACACAGCCGGTCTTGAGCAGCGCCGCGAGGCCGCTGTCGCCGTTGCCGGCGTTATTGCTGATTACCGTCAGCTCGCGGGCACCGCGTTCAATCAGCGCATCGATCAGTTCCAGCGGCTGTCCCGCGGGGCCAAAGCCGCCAATCATGATGCTCGCGCCGTCCGGAATGATGGACACGGCATCTTCCAGGGTGGCCACACTTTTATCGATCATCTGTTGTTCCTTTTGTTCGATGCCCGCCGGGGGAGTGTCTATCGTCAATGGGAAAAGTAGATCGTCCCTTTCAGGCAAACAATACCGATTATCGAAAAAGCGTGCGATTATCGGCTATTGTTTAACAAAGGTTCGCAGGCTGTGATCGTCGGCACACCGAAATTTCAGGCAGACAGCGGGGTAACGAGAATGGAAAAAGGACAGGAAATTACGCGCAGCAGCACCGATCCCTGGAAGGGGGATCCCGACTTTATGGCCTCTTTGGCGCGAGGATTGGAAGTTCTGCAGGCTTTTACGCCGCAGCGGCGGCTGATGTCGGTATCGCAGATTAGCCAGCGTACCGGCATTCCGCGCGCGGCGGTGCGCCGCTGCCTTTACACCCTGAGTAAGCTGGGCTTTGTGTACGCGGAAGACGGCAAGAATTATGAGCTGCGCCCGCGCGTCTTGTCGCTGGGCCATAACTGGCTGGCGGCTTCGCCGTTGGCCAACGCCGCGCAACCGGTGTTGAGGCAACTCAGCCAGACGCTCAATGAGTCCTGTTCCATGGCCATATTGGACGGTGATGACATTCTTTATATCGCCCGCGCATCGACTTCGCGGATCATGACCATCGATTTGCACGTCGGCAGTCGCTTACCTGCCAGCACGACGTCGATGGGGCGGGTTCTGCTGAGCGGGCTCGCCAATGAGCCGTTGAATAACTATTTGGCGCGGCTGACGCAACTGCGTTACACCAGCCATACCCTGGTGAGCGTTAGCGCATTGCGGGAAGAGCTGGCGCGCGTGCGTCAGCAGGGATATGCCATCAACGATCAGGAACTGGAGATTGGCCTGCGTTCACTGGCGGTGCCGCTCACCACGCCGGACGGCCGTATCGCCGCGGCGTTGAACGTCGGTGTGCATGCCAGCCAGGTTTCCGCAGAGCGTTTGTATCAGCACCACTTGCCTTTATTGCGCTCGGCCGCGGAAGAGATATCGCTGCTGTTGCACGACTAATCTTGAACTTTGGGTACCTGCCGGAGTTAACGCCGGTTTTTTACCGCGCCAGGTGAGTCATACGGTGTTGTACTGTTGCCCGCGGGTAAGGTAATTTGCTGTTGGCAAAGATGACTGACGCGGGGGCCAACGGACATGAACGAGAAAATCGACTATCACATCGAGAAATACCATTTCGCGCCGCTGGATGAGGCCCCGCGGCTTGCGCACCAGTGGCGTGAGGTGCTGAACGAGTGCCGCGAGACGCAGGCCGGGGCGGAAGAGCGTCTGCGCATTGCGCTGCTCAACGTGGACTATGTGACCAGTTTCGAATTGCCGTTTCGCTTATTGCTGGTGCGGGCGCCGCAGCTGATCGCCGGCCTGCGCGATCAGCTGTCGATAAGTCAAAAAAATGTGGTGTTCAACGGCAAGCGTTTCGGCTGTGTCTACAGCCTGAAAAGCGATTTGAGCGGCGTGCCGGAGGCCTTTCAGTACAGCCTGTCGACCCGTATTCATCGAACCTCGGCGTCGGGCGTGGACGCGCTGCCTTACCGGGAAATCGCCAAGGCGCTCAAAGCGCCGCGTGAGCGGCTCAAGCTGGCGCTGGAGCAGGGGCTGCCGGTAACGGCGCTGGATGGATTGTTCTGGTTCGGCATTCAGCGCATTGCCGCCGAGGTGCGCAGGCTAAGAAAAACCGGCATGGCGATCGTGACGGCGGAAACCGAGATCTTCGACACCCTGACCGGCACGACGCGCAAGGTCCCGGTGTACCGCCTGGCCGAGAGTTAATGGCCGATAGCCGGCGGTTTATATTATGAGGCTTGATTCCCGCCGGTCTCCGCCTGGCTCTTCTACGATCCTTTTTTTACCCGCATCTCCTCGCCGTTCGGCAAGAAAACCGACGCGACGTATTCCTCAAACCTGACTCAGCGTTCGTTCTGCAGCGGCACAACACAGACGGCGGGCCATCGTCGATAGCCGGTGTCACGATGGTGTTTCCGGTGGTCGGCGCCGTTTGCCGCCCACCTTTGGCTAACATCGACGAGGGTTTGAAGGAGAAGAGTATGCTGAAACGTTTTGCACTGCTGTGCTGGTGCCTGATCGGCGCCAACGCGCTGGCGGCGGGCCCCAACGCCAATATCAAGTATTACGGCTATGACTGGCTGGACTTTTATGCAACTGCCACGCCGTCTTTCAGCGCCACAGAGGCGCTTAAGGCGATTACCGGCACCGGCTTCAGTATGACCAATCTGAACGTGGTGCACACGTTGGCAAGCCTCAATCTGCCCGTTTGCGCCGGTGGCACCTGCGCCGTGAACATTCAGGCTGGTTCGGGTGCGGTCTCGGGATCGCCGTTTATCGATATCTGCCCTGGCGCAGACTCGAACGGCAGTTGTCAGGCCGCGGGTTCCTGGAACGCCATTTGGACGGCGGTGAAAAAGATCGCCGAAGCCAAACATAAGCCCGGCGCCATTTATTTTATCGATGAGCCGTTCGACGTTCCCGCGTTACAGACCGCGGGGAAATACGACGCTTACCAATATTCAAGCTATGTTTGCACCCTGCGGCAGGCCATGCAGCAGTATGGCGTCGCGATCCCCATCTACACCATCTTGTCCTACCGGCATGCCAACAACGCCGAATGGATCCGTGAAATACAGCAGGGCGCGCCTGCGACCGCGTGTCCGGCCAACGTAAAAAGCACGCCCGATTGGGTTGGGGTGGATAACTACAACTGGTCGGTGGCGGATATGTGGAGTACCTACAACCGCCTGGCGCCGATAAGCGCAGCCGGACAAAAGTGGGTGTTGGTACCGCCTTCCACGGCATCGTTAGGAATGAACGACCAGCAACTGCATGCGCAAATTCAACTGTATTGGGATTTTATTAACCAATATCCGAATGCGCCTGTGGTTTACATCATGAACTGGCGGTTTGATCGCGAGGTTACCGAGAACCGTGCAGCCTACCCTCACTCGACCGCCTTACTGTCTTTCATGGCGAACACGCTGCTTGCCAAACCTTAGGCATGCAAAAAGGAGGTTCGAATCAGGAACCTCCTTTTAATAGTGCCGCTTACCGATAGGCTTCATTGCGCGCGATCGCGTATTTCCCGCTGCCCAGCAGCAGGATGACGACCCCACCCATAAAGAACACCAGTTCGTTTTCAATGCCCCAGGCGCCGACGTCGGTGACGGTAAACACCTTGCCGGTGCCCACCATCAGAAACGCCACCACCAGCGTGAGGGCGTAAACCAGCGCGGCGGGGCGGGTGAACAGCCCCAAAACGATCAGTATCGGCGCCAGGATCTCCCCAACATACACGCCATAGGCAATGAAGGCGGGCAGCCCCTGTTGTTGTAACGCATCGGCGATCCAGCCGACGCCATGCTGAATTTTCGCCACGCCGTGAAACAGCATCAGCCCGCCGAAGGTCAGTCTGAGCGCCAACTTACCGGCGTCCGGGCGATCAAAAAGGCGCGTGAATGCCGCATTCAGTGACTTAACCATGACCCTTCCTCCTGAATAGGAATGATTTTCAATCAATATATCAGCAAGGTGAATGCGAAAGATGTTCTGGATCAGTAAAACGGCGGGCTTTACGCCGAATCAGCGGGCGAGGTTCGGCGGGCATTGCGCACGGCAACGCAGGCTGTCCCCGCGACCCAAATCGCGGTAAAATGCAGCAGTTCACCCTATCGCATTCCATCAGGCCGTCGAACCCGCTATGAAAACGCGCAAACCGCGCCGTCCGCCCGGGCGGTGGATCTATTACATCCTGCATGAAGACATGCTGTGGCCCTGCCCGGTCAAATGGGAGTGGGAGAGCGGCTATAACGCTTGGCTGCCGTTTTACTATTCCCCCACGCTGGAGTTCGTCGCCGGCAACCCCGCCCGCGCCACCAAGGTCAGCAGCGGCCGGCACTAAGCGTGTAGCCCGCCTTGCCGCCAGGCATCCACTCACCTAAGATCATTGCATCACCCACAGGTTTCCGGGAGCGCCCATGTCTAGTCTGTTTCGCACTTCTCTTTGCGGCGCGGTGGCGTTGCTGCTGCTTGCGGGTTGTCAGCAGACGGCGCATAAACCGGCGCCGCCGCTGCAGGCGCAGTTGGATCACATCGCTCTGATGCTGGCCGGCGGGCATTTCCTGCGCGTGGCGTGCGGGCGCAGCGAAGTGCCGGACGATGTGAAATTGCAGCGCACCGCGATGCGTACGGCGCAGCACCGCGGCTGGGACACGCATGCGGCAGGGTATCGGCAGCTGCCGGCGCTCACCCAGGCGCGCTATCTGGCTCTGCAACAGGATAATCAGCTGCTGACGGATAAATGCGCCACGCTCAGCCGCAGCACCGCGCGCTTTATCGCGGCGGCGCAGGCCGATCAGGAAGACTACATGGAGTAGCGTTGCGGCAAGCCTGTCGGGCGCTCGTCACGGGCGCCCAAAAATTCTTTGCAGGATAACGATTTATCGATCATCATTTGAAATGATGTTTCACTTTTATCCACCGAGCCCACCTTGAACCTGTATGCCGCCCTGCGTCAGCGCGTGGAAAATACGCCCTGGTACGCCAAACGGAAAAGCTACCGCGTGCTGTTCTGGCGCGAGATCACGCCGCTGGCGGTGCCGATCTTCCTGGAGAACGCCTGCGTGCTGCTGATGGGGGTGCTGAGCACCTTTCTGGTGAGCTGGCTCGGCAAAGAGGCGATGGCCGGGGTGGGGCTGGCGGACAGCTTCAACATGGTGATCATCGCCTTTTTTGCCGCGGTGGATCTCGGCACCACCGTGGTGGTGGCCTTCAGCCTCGGCAAGCGGGATCGCAGGCGCGCGCGGGCGGCGGCGCGTCAGTCGCTGGTCTTGATGACCGGCGTGGCGCTGCTGTTGGCGGCGGGCATTCATCTGGCGGGCGAACCGATCATCGATGTGATCGCCGGCGCGGCCTCGCCGGAAGTGAAAGCGCTGGCGCTCTCTTACCTGCAGACCACGGTGTGGAGCTACCCGGCGGCGGCGATTGCGCTGATCGGCAGCGGCGCCCTGCGCGGCGCGGGCAACACCAAGATCCCGCTGCTGATCAATGGCGGCATGAATATCCTCAATATCATCATCAGCAGCA
Organism: Serratia sp. CY27727; assembly: GCF_052169275.1. Classification (NCBI taxonomy): domain Bacteria; kingdom Pseudomonadati; phylum Pseudomonadota; class Gammaproteobacteria; order Enterobacterales; family Yersiniaceae; genus Serratia; species Serratia sp. CY27727. The sequence goes on from NZ_JBJNLB010000002.1 coordinate 491,304, forward strand.
TCCTGATTTACGGCATGCTGGGTTGGCACGGGCTGGGCTTCGTCGGCGCCGGGCTGGGGCTGACGATTTCCCGCTATATCGGCGCCATCGCCATTCTCTATGTGCTGGCGATCGGTTTTAACCCGGCGCTGCACATCACGCTGAAAAGCTATTTCACGCCGCTGAAGATGAGCATCCTGTGGGAAGTGCTGGGGATCGGCATTCCCGCCAGCGTCGAATCGGTGTTGTTCAACGGCGGCAAGCTGTTGACGCAGATGTTCGTCGCCGGCATGGGCACCAACGTGATCGCCGGTAACTTCATCGCCTTCTCCATCGCTTCGTTGATCAACTTGCCGGGCAACGCGTTGGGATCGGCCTCGACCATCATCGTCGGCCGGCGGCTCGGCAAAGGCGAGATCGGCCAGGCGGAGCGGCAGCTGCGTCATATTTTCTGGCTGTCTACCCTTGGGCTAACCGCCATCGCCTGGGGCACGGCGCCGCTGGCCGGGGTATTCGCCGCGTTTTATACCTCGCAGGATGACGTGAAATCGGTGGTGAAAACCCTGATTTGGCTCAACGCCGCCTTTATGCCGATCTGGGCCGCTTCCTGGGTGTTGCCTGCCGGGCTGAAAGGCGCGCGCGATGCCCGCTTTGCCATGTGGGTGACGATGCTGGGCATGTGGGGCTGCCGCGTGGTGGCGGGCTACGCACTGGGCATTGAACTGGGCATGGGCGTGGTGGGCGTCTGGTTGGGGATGTTCCTCGATTGGGCAGTGCGCGGCGCCTTGTTCTATTGGCGCATGGTCAGCGGGCGCTGGCTGTGGAAATATCCGCGGATGAGGCGCTCGGACGCCGGGTGACGAGCCGCCGCCGACAGCCGCGGCAACGTCAATACAGCAGCGTCATCGCGCTGAAGAACAGTAGCGTCAACACGATGATGATGACGTTTTGTGTGGCTTTGCGCACCAGTTTGCTGGCGCTCAGCCGGCTGTCGATGATGTAGAGCAGCGGCACCATCAACAGCACGTAGGCGAACATCAGCATGGCGGTAAAGGGCTGCAGGTTCATTCATGCTCCTCTTGTGCGTCATCATGGCCGACCAGGTGCACCAGCACGGCCTCCGTCTGATGGGGCAAACCAATAAAATGCGCAGTGGCTGGGGAGTTCGCCGCGAGCGGCAGAGCGGCGCGCCGCGTCTTCACCGCCGCTTGCAGAATTTTCTTTCGATGCTTCCGAGTATGGTCGACCATGCGCCTCCGAATAAAGCCGCCCGCAGGCGGCCGATCGTTGTATTGCCCATTAAGCTGGAGAAGGATTTCGGGCCGCTGCCGGGGCCACGCACTCATAATATTGCGAATGATAACCATTATCAATAATGAGAGTGAAAAAATTAAGGGTATTACGAGGGGCAGTCGGCGGGGCGGGAAAAGAAAAAGCACGCCTTGCGGCGTGCTTTGCGCGGTATTAACTGCAGCGGTTACTTCTGGTCGGGCAGGGCGTAAGCGACCAGATAGTCACCCAGCTTGGTGCCGAAGGAACCGTGGCCGCCGGCGAAGATCAGCACGTACTGCTTGCCGTTGACCTCATAGGTCATCGGCGTCGCCTGGCCTCCGGCCGGCAAGCGCGCTTCCCACAGTTTTTCACCGTTGGTCACGCTGAAGGCGCGCAGGTAGTTGTCTGCGGTGGCGCCGATGAAGAACACGTTACCGGCGGTGGTCACCGGGCCGCCCAGCATCGGCATGCCCATTTTGAATGGCAGCGGCAGCGGGGAGCTGTCGCGCACGGTGCCGATGCGTTTTTTCCACACGATGTCATTGGTTTTCAGATCCACGGCGGAAATGTAACCCCAGGCCGGCTGTTTGCACGGCAGACCGAACGGTGACAGGAACGGGTTCAGGGTCACGCCGAACGGCACGCCATACTGCGGCTGTACGCCGGACTCGGTGCCGCTGCCGCCCTTGTCGCCTTCCGGCGGCTCAATCGGGTTGCCTGGGCCGCGTGGGATCAGCTTGGACACGAACGGCAGCGCGATCGGGTTGGCGATGGCGATTTCGCGATCGGTATCGACGGCCAGGCCGCCCCACTCGAACATGCCGAGGTTACCCGGGAACACCAGCGTGCCCTGCTCGGACGGCGGGGTGAAGGTGCCTTCATAACGCAGGTTGTGGAACATCACGCGGCAGACCAGCTGGTCATAGATGGTCGCGCCCCACATGTCCGCACCGGTCAGCTTCTTCTCAGGACGGAAGGTCAGCTCGGAGAACGGCTGGGTCGGCGACAGGCGGTCGCCTTTGGCCGGGCCCTGCGGTACCGGTTTCTCCGGGGCCGGCACCACCAACTCGCCGTTGGTGCGGTTCAGCACGAAGATGTTGCCGGTTTTGGTCGGCACGTAGATGACCGGCACTTTTTTACCGCTCTTGTCGGTAATGTCCGCCAGGGTCGGCTGCGCCGGCACGTCCATATCCCACAGGTCGTGGTGTACCGTCTGATAGAACCAGGCCAGCTTGCCGGTGGAGGCGTTCAGCGCCAGCAGGCCGCTGGCGTAGCGCTCCATTTCCGGGGTGCGATCGCCGCCCCAGATGTCCGGCGTGGAAACGCCCATCGGCAGATAGACGATATCCAGCTTGGCGTCATAGGCGGCCGGCGCCCAGGAGTTCGGCGAGTTCGGCACGAAGTGATGCTCGTCCGCCGGGATGGCGTTCGGATCTTTCGCGCCCGGATCGAAGGCCCACAGCAGCTTGCCGCTGTTGACGTCGAAGCCGCGAATGACGCCGGAAGGCTCGCGGTTGGAGTAGTTGTCGGTCACGGCGCCGGCGATGACGATCACTTTATCGGTGATCACCGGTGGCGAAGTCGGCTCGTAGTGGCCCGGCGTCGCATACGGCATGTTGCTCTGCAGGTTCAACTCGCCGTTGTTGGCGAAGTCCGGGCAGGGTTTGCCGGTGTCGGCGTCCAGCGCGAACAGGCGACCGTCGTTGACCGGCAGAATGATGCGGCGCGCGCACATCGCCGGTGCGGCATCGCCGGCGGCGCCCGCGGCTGCAGCGGTTTCGTGGTAAGACACGCCGCGGCAGGTGATGTGCTGGAAGGTCGGGTTGTACTTCAGCTGCGGATCAAATTTCCACTTTTCTTTACCGGTGGCGGCATCCAGCGCGAACAGCTTCTGGTGCGGCGTACACATGTAAAGGGTATCGCGGATCTTGATCGGCGTGACTTCGTTGGTGATCTCACCCGGATCGTTGGCGGTCTTCAGATCGCCGGTCTGGAAACGCCAAACCTCTTGCAGCTGGCCAACGTTTTTGTCGTTGATCTGGCTCAGCGGCGAGTAACGGGTGCCTTCCTGGGTGCGGCCATAGGCCGGCCAGTCGGCGCCGTTGGCGTCTTTCGGCTGCACCTGCGCGGCGTTGAGAGTGCCGTTGATCTCTTGCGGATCGTTGAATACGGCATAGGCCAGTGCGATGACGGTGATTGCCAGCGCCGCGCTCAGCGCACCGTAGGCGAACTTGCCGTTGGCGACCAGCTTACGGTAGATAAACGGCAGCACCAGCCACAGGCCGAAGAAGAAGGTGACGTCCAGGCGCGGCGTCAGCGCCCAGAAGTCCGGGCCGACTTCCCACAGGGCCCAAATAGTGGTGCCCAGCAGGAATACCGCGTACAGCAGCAGCGCGGTGGCGCGGCGGCGGAACAGCAGCCAGGAGGTCGCCAGCAGCACCAGCCCGGCGATGATGTAATACAGCGAACCGCCCAACTTGGCCAGCCAAATGCCGCCGCCGAGCAGATAAAGCCCGCTCAGCGCGGCAAATAGCGCCGTTATGACGATAAGCGGCGATAGTGACGCTTTATTTTGCATAGCAATACCCTTACCAAAAATGAAAGTCCCCGATTTAGAGATTAAGCCAAATCGGAAAAAACACGCGGTTTATCCCTAATATTTCAGCGGGAAGCCGCTAGGGTGACGTAAAACCCATCCCGTTTTTTAACCTTAAGGTGCTTTGCCTTATTCAAAGCGGTAAGACAAGGTGGCGCCGCCACCCCAGTTGCGACCCGGCGCCGGCTCGAAATAGCGGCCGTTGCCTTCGTTGACGATCACCGAACCGACGTAACGGCGATCGAACACATTGTCTACCCGGCTGAACACGTCCAGCGCCCAGCGGTTCCAGGTAAAGCGATAACCGGCGTTTACGCCGGCCACGGTGTAAGAGGGCGCCTGCGCGCTGTTGGCGTCGTTGGCCTGAATGTCGCTCATGTAGCGCAGCTCCGCGCCGGCGTGCCAGCCTTCCGGCGGCGCCCAGGCCAGCGAGGCGTAGCCCATATTGCGTGCGATGCCCGGCAGGCGATTGCCGGCGGGGGTACAGCCGGATTTACCGCACATATCGCTGCGGTAGGTGGCGTCCAGCAGCGTCCAGGCCATATTCAGGCGCCAGTCCAGCGCAAACTCCTGATCCAGCGCCAGTTCGAGGCCACGCCGCCGGGTTTTGCCGGCGTTGGCATAGCTGGTGCGCCCGCCGCTGCTTTCCGCCACCACCAGTTCGTTGTCGGTCTCGGTCTGGAACAGGGCGGCGCTCACCAGGCCGTTGCCGAGGCGCAGCTTGCTGCCCAGCTCAACGGTGTCGCTGGTAGACGGCTGCAGGCCGATGTTGAGGCCCGCCTGGCCGTCGGGGCGGTATGAGAGCTCGTTGATGGTGGGGGTTTCAAAGCCGCGGCCGGCGGAGAGATAAAGGTTCCACGCCGGATTGATCTTGTAGTTGAGCGAGCCCATCGGCAGCCACTGGTGGTAGCGCTTGCTGCCGCTGTCGTCGCCGTTGCGCGGCGTGATGTAATAGTCGGTCGAGTCGAAGCTGACCGTGCTGTAGCGCAGGCCGGCATCCAGCGTCCAGTGCGGCGTCAGTTGCCAGGAGGTTTGCAGGTAAGGATCCAGGTTCCAGATGCGGTTCTTCTCGTTGCGCCGCTGGTCGCCTTTCTCGCCGTAGTCCACTGTGCCGTCTCGCAGAATAAAGTTTTCGAACCCCTGCCGGCGTTCGGTCATGGTTTCATAATCCAGACCGCCGATCAGTGTTACCGGTAACGATGCGAGAGTATCCTCATGCTTCCAGCGAGTGTCAATGCCCTGATATTTTCTTTCCAGCACGATCACCCCGCCGGCGTGGGTGGGGTTGAGCTGCGGCCCCATCGGGATTGATTGGTACTGCGTGGTGTGGCGCTCGCCGTGGTAGGCGGTCAGGGTCAGTTCGTCGCGCTCGCTCATCTGGCGTTGATAGCGCAGGCCGGCCTGGGTCTGGTCGAGCGATTTGCGGGTGTTGTATTGATCCGCGCGCGGCGCCTGGCGCGGGTTTTCCTTCCATTCCGCCTCGGTCAGGCCGCCCGGATCGCCGGCATCGATTGAGACGCTGTTGAACATCAGCGTCAGGGTGCCGACGTCGTCCAGCCGCACGCCGAGCTTGCCGTTGCCGAGGTTTTTCCGCGCGGCGCTGTGATCGCGGTAGCCCTGGGTGGTAAAGCGGGTGCCGGAGATGGCGTAGTTGACGTCGCCGGCCTGGGTGCCGTCGCCGGTGGCGCCGGTCGCTTTCACCCCGTAGCGCCAGGTGTTGTCGCTGCCGAAATAGCCGCCGGCTTCCAGCGTCGGCGGCTGGGTGCCGGTAATAGTGTCAACATTGATGACCCCGCCCGAGGCGTTGCCGTACAGCGCGGAATAGGGGCCGCGCAGCACCTCGATGCGTTCGACGGAATTGATGTCGATATTGGAGGTTTGCCCCTGGCCGTCGGGCATGGTGGCGGGAATGCCGTCGACGTACATGCGCACCCCGCGCACGCCGAACATCGAGCGGCTACCGAACCCGCGTATCGACAGCTGCAGATCCTGCGCATAGTTTTGCCGGTTTTGGATCTGCAGGCCTGGCACGCTGCCGAGGTTTTCCGACAGGTTAATCTGCGGCGCGGCGTTGCGCAGGTCTTCGCCGTCGATCACGCTGACGGAGACCGGCGACCCCAGCTCCGTCAATCCGGTGGGTTGCGCCATCACCACCAGGGTGTCGCTGTCTTTTTGCTCCGCCGCCAGGGCCGAACCGATACAGATCGGCTGCAGCAATAACAGGGTTGCCGGGGTCAAGACGGGACGTTTTTTATTCATCAGATAATTCTGCCAATAATGCTGAAAGAGTTGCCCGCAAGGGGGCGAAAATAGCCATTTTTGACTCCCTGTACCGGCATTCAAGGGGAAGGAAACTGCATCCTGCAAAGAGTATAGGATATTCCGATATCGTATGCTTTGGAATAGCGCAGCCGAAAGAGGCGTGTTTTCAATTAAGAAAATTCTCTATTCAATAGCGATGTGCTGGGCGTTTTTAAATTACCCTGGCTTATCTTAAATATAATCCTATTCGTTTTTTTAATTTGTTTATCTCATTTATTTTATTAATGAATGAAATGTGGTTAATCCATTGCTGGGAAATCAAAATAGATTCTATCTAGTTGTTTTTTATTGAGTTTATTTATTTGTGTTTTTGTGGCTTTATTTTTTATAAAAATAAAATAATATTCCCTCTTATCTTTTTTAGGTTTTCAGTTAACAGCTCAATCGTATAACGCTTACGGTATTTATGTCATGCATAAGTATCTATTTATATATTTACGGAATATATTAAAAGGGAATTGATTTATGGACGCGCTCATCGCTTCACCCTATACCCACACATTTTGGAATGAGTACATGCTCAATCCACACTCCTGCGAGTACAACCTGGTGCTGGATCAGACGATTGAGGGAGAATTGGACGTCGGCCGACTGCGCGCGGCGATCGACGGGGTTTGCCGTGACTATATTCTGTTTCACCACGTTCTGGATGACAGCGCCTCGCAATTACGCTGGGTAAGGTCGGCGAAAAAAATTGCGCTGGAAACGCTCGATGCCGATTGCGATGTCGGTAAGTTAATCAACACGCCGTTCGATCTCCGGGAAGGGCCGCTGTGCCGCTTCTACCTGATTGAGCTGGCTCCGCAGCGCTATAACCTGATCATTGTCGTTCATCACATCCTGATCGACGGCCTGTCCGGACAGGAGTTCTACAGCGCCGTTTCCGCCTATTACAATCGCGGCACGGCGGTGACGCCGCCGCAGGCGGATGAAACGGACATCAGCACATTGTACCGGCGCTATGAGGCGGATATCGCGGCGTTGAAACACGAGTTCGGTTCCGCGTCATTCTGGGGCGACATACTGGCCGAATGCGCCCCGCGCGTGGCGTTGCCTTATCTCCCCGGCGCAGCGGCCGAAGCGCCCGGCGCCGGCGAAGTGCGCTTTGCGTTGCCGTTCGCTGAGTGGCAAGCGCTGAAATCCGGCGTCAGGTATGCCAATCCTTTCCTGATCTTCAAAACGCTGTGGGCGCTGCTGATCGCCCGACAATCTGCGCAGGAAACGGTGCATATCGGTTATCCCATCGCGCCGGAGGGCGGCGAGGCGCTGTTCTTCGGCGCACAGGTCAACACTGCGGTGTTTCCCTTGACCCTCGCCCCGGGAGCCACGTTCAATCAGCTGTACCGCGCGACGCTGGCCTACAGCAAAGCGCTCAAGGTGGCTGGCAAGCTGCGGCACAGCCAATTACCGGTTTATGACATGCTGAGCCTCAGTCCGGTGCGTCAGCTGAACGTCAACTTTACCCAGGCTTACCTGAAAGATGCGCCGCTGGCGCTCGAGGGGTGTCGCATTGGCGTCAATCACCGGTTCAATGTCGATCTGGCCGGTTCGGAACTGCTGCTGGAGTATCAGCCCACCGAGCAGGCCTTTGAGTTTCGCCTGCGCTACCGCCCCGATCTGTTCGACGCGACCCAGATGGCGGAGATGGCGGAGCAGTATCTCTGGCTATTGCAGCGCGCGTTAACCGAACCGGATGCGCCGATTGCCGCTTGGCCGCAGCTGACGGCGCAACAGGTTTTGCGCTGCCGCGACGCCTGGGAGAGCGGGCCTGCAACGGCCGACGCGGAAGCGACGCTGCTCGACGGCCTGGCCCGCCAGGCGCGCCGTCACCCGGAACGCATCGCCGTGACCGACGCCAAAGGATCGCTCAGCTACCGCCAGCTGGCGCAGCGCAGCGATCGTCTGGCGCTGCGGCTGCGGGCGGAGTATCAACGGCTGCGCGGCGTGGCCATGCCGCCGGAGACGCTGATCCCGCTGTATCTGCAGCGCAGCGCGGAGGCGGTGGTGGCGATGCTGGCCATCATGAAGGCGGGCGGCGCCTATGTGCCGCTGGATCCCGCCGCGCCGGCGCAGCGGCTGGATTATATCCTGCAAGAGGTGAACAGCCCGATTGTCCTGACCGAAAGCGCGTTGCAGGCCGCGGCGCAGCGATTGGCGCCGGGCGATCTTTGCCTGTCGGCGGATGAACCGCTCGCCGATGCGGATGCCGCGAGTTTGCCGAGTGTGGACGCCCGGCAGTTGGCCTACGTGATTTACACCTCCGGCACCAGCGGGCGGCCGAAGGGCACGCTGTGCGAACACCGGGGTGCGGCCAATATGGTGCGTGGCCATACGCAGCGCTTGTTGCGTAATGAGCCGGATGAGCTCAACTGCCTGCAGTTCGCCTCGCTGGCCTTTGACGCGCACGTCTTTGAGGTGTTCATGGCCCTGGGCAACGGCCACCAGCTGTTCATCGCGAGCGAAGCGCAGCGACGAGATCCCGCGTTGTTGTGCGAACAGATGGCGGCCTGGTGCATCGAGGCCTGCTTCTTGCCGCCGGCGCTGCTTGGCACCTTCCCTGAATTGCCGGCTTCGGTGCGCTATCTCGCGACCGGCGGCGAGGCGAGCGCGCAGGAAGCGCTCGACCATTACCTGGCCCGCGGCATGCAGGTCGCCAACATGTATGGCCCGACCGAAGCTTCGGTCAGCGCCAGCCTGAATATTTATCGCCGCAACGGCGCGCGCAATATCGGCCACGCCATCGCCAACATGCGCTGCTATGTGGTTGACGAGCACGATAACTTGCTGCCGCTGGGGGCGGAAGGCGAACTGTGCCTGGCCGGCGTCGGCCTGGCGCGCGGATACCTGAACCTGCCGACGTTGACGGAGGCCGCGTTCACCGCCAATCCTTTTGAACTGCGTGAACCGTACCGGCGCCTGTACCGCACCGGCGACAGAGTGCGGCGCTTGGCCGACGGCAGTCTGGAGTACCTCGGACGGCACGATCAGCAAATCAAGATCAACGGCTATCGCATCGAATTGGACGAGATAGAAATGCAGCTGCGCGCGCTGCCTGGGGTGGCCGAGGCGGTGGTGAGTCTGCGTCCCGGCACTACGGACCAGCTGGCGGCCTGGTATGTGCCGCAACCTGGCTCGGAGCCGGAGGCCGGCGACATCTTGCAACGGCTGGCGGCGCAGCTGCCGCACTACATGTTGCCCTCGGCGATGCGGGCGCTGGCGGCGCTGCCGCTGACGGTGAGCCGCAAGGTCGATTACCGGGCATTGCCGGAACCGCTACCGATCGAGCCGCAAACGGCGTTTCGCCGGCCGTGTTCGCCGCTGGAGATTCGCCTGTCGGCACTGTTCAATCGGCTGCTGGGGGGCGATGTCGGCGTGGATGACAACTTCTTCCGCCTCGGCGGCAACTCCATGATGGCGATCAGGCTGTGCCACGAAGTGAATAAACTGCCGGGGGCGAAGATCTCGGTGCTAACGTTGAATCAGCACCCGACGGTGGCCGCGCTGAGCGAGCATATCGCTGCCCAGCGTCAGGCGCCGCCGGACGAGCTGCCGATCCTCCCCGGCGGGCTGCGGGAGGCGCCGCTGTCGCTTCAGCAGTCGCGGCTGTGGTTTGTTCAGCAACTGTCGGTGGACGCCACGCATTATCTGTCGCCGGTGCTGCTGCGGCTGTCGCCGGATATCGATGACGAACGTTTTGTGGAGTGCCTGCAGGCGATCGTCGAGCGCCACCAGATCTTGCGCAGCCTGATTCGCCAGAATGATCGGGGCGAAGCCAGCCAGTGGGTCAGCGATACCGCGCTGCCGGTGCCTGTGCTGGCGCAGAGCGCCGATGAATTTGACGCCGAGCTGACGCAAGCCTGCAGCCAGCCGATGGATTTGACGCGCGAGCTGCCGCTGCGCGCCACGCGCTACCGTTACCACGATGCGGCGGAGCGGGAAACGACCGTTTGCCTGTTGGTGTTCCATCACATCGTCTTTGACGGCTGGTCGCTTGAGGTGCTGCTGCAGGAATTGGACGCGCGCTATCGGGGAACGTGGCGTGAGGCGACAGAGCCGGCGTTGCAATACCTCGACTATGCGCGCTGGCAACAAGCGCCGGAAAATGTGCAGCGCCGGGCGGACGAATTGGCCTTTTGGCGGCAGGCGCTGGCAGGTTGCCAGCAACTCTCGCTGCCGTTGGACTTTTTGCGGCCGGCGGTCTTCGACGAGCGCGGCGACAACAGCGAAGTACCGTTGCCGGCGGCGCTGGTGAAGGCGCTGGATGCGCTGGCGCGCAGAGAGGGGGTGACGCTGCATGCGGTGATGCTGGCGGGGTTCATGTTGCTGCTGTCCCGCTACAGCGGCCAGAACGATGTCATGGTCGGCACGCCGTTGGCCAACCGCAGCCGCCCTGAACTGGAGAATCTGATCGGGTTCTTCGTCAATACGCTGCCTTTGCGCCGGCAGATCGACCCGCGCCATCGCGTCGTGGAGTTTGTGCGGCAGGTCGCGGCCACGACGCTGCAGGCGCAGCAGCATCAGACGCTGTCGCTGGAAGCGCTGGTGGACGACCTGGCGCTGCCGCGCGATTTTTCGCGCCATCCGCTGTTCCAGGTCATGTTCGCGTTGGAGAGCGAGGGCGGCGCGCAGGCGCGCCCGGACTGGCTGTCGGTGGTCGACCTAAGCGCTTATGAACGCACCGCCAAGTTTGATCTCACGCTCACGCTGACGCCGCAGAGGGAGCAGATGCGCGCGCGCTTCAACTTCGCTTCGGCGCTGTTCAGCAAAGCGTCGATGGATCGGTTGGCCGGCTACTATCTCGCCGTGTTGCAGCAGATGGCGCACCACGACGACTGGCCGCTGGAAAATATCCGTCTGCAACCGCAGAGCCAGGCGCTGCCAGCGGTGTCTGCCTTCGGCTATGCGTTTGAACGCAGCCTGCAACAGGACTTCGTGCAGCATGCGCGGCGCAATCCGCAGGCCGTGGCGGTTGTCGACGAGCAGGGCGAGATGACTTACGGCGAGCTGCACGCGGCGGCGCTGACGCTTGCCACTCAGCTGCGCGTGCAAGGGCGGATGACCGGTGACGCCATCGCCGTCATCGCCGACAAGGGGCGCCGGCAACCGGTAGCCCTGTTGGCGGCGCTGATGTGCGGCAAGGCGTTTTTGCCGATGGAGGCGGCATGGCCACCGCAGCGGCGGCTGAACGTGATGGCGCAGGCCGGCATCAATACGCTGCTCAGCGATGCGCCCTGGGCCTGCGACGAGATCAATCTGATCGAACTGAATGCCGCAGGGCTGGCGGCGCAGCTGCCGCTGCCGGAACAGCGCCTGCCGGCGCTGGATGCTGGGCCCGACAGCCTGGCCTATATCATTTTCACCTCGGGATCGACCGGCACACCGAAAGGCGTGGCGATCGAACATCGCAGCGCGGTGAATATGCTGGAGGGCGTGCGGCGGTATTTCGGCCTCAACGAGCGGGATCGCAGCCTGGCCCTCAGCGCGTTGAGCTTCGATCTGGCGATCTTCGACATTTTCAGCCCGTTGAGCGCCGGCGGCGCGGTCGTAATGCCGGCCGAGCGGGATCGGACCAATCCGCAGGCCTGGTATCAGCTGATGATGACCCATCGGGTGACGCAATGGCTGAGCGCACCGGCGCTGATGGAGCTGTTGCTGGATTATGTGAACGGGGCGGGGTTGACGGCCGGGCCGGCACCGGCGCTGCGGGCGGTGATGGTGGGGGGCGACTGGATCGCCACCTCGCTGCCGGAACGCTGCCTGGCCTGGGCGCCGCACGGCCGTTTTTGCAGCGCCGGCGGCGCTACGGAGGCGGCGATCTTCACCATGCTGTACGAGGTGCCGCGCGGTCAGAAAATTCGGTCGGTAAGCATTCCATACGGCAAACCGTTGCCGCACCAGCGTTGCTATATCCTGGATGCCGGGCGGCGGCCCGCCGCGCCGGGTGTCCGAGGCGAAATCTATCTGGCGGGGGAAGGCCTGGCGCGCGGGTATTACGGCGATCCGCAACGCACCGCCGAGAGTTTCTTCTGGCATGACGAGCTGCAGGAGCGGGTGTATCGCACCGGCGATGCGGGCCGATGGCTGGAGGATGGCAACGTGGAGTTTATGGGGCGCCTCGATCAGCAGATCAAACTGAACGGCTATCGCATCGAACTGGGGGAGATAGAACATGCCGCGCTCGCCTATCCGGGCGTGACCGCCTGTTGCTGCGTGCTCGTCACGCAACCGCAGCCCTGCCTGGCCGCGTATTACGTTGCCGATGAGGCGATCGCCCCTCAGGCGCTGGCTCAGCATTTGAGCCGCCAACTGCCTCCTTACATGGTGCCGCAGGCGCTGATGCAGCTGGCGCAGCTGCCGCTGACCGAAAACGGCAAGATAGCGCGACAGGCGCTGCCGCAGCCGGAAAGGGCGGCGCGTGAGTTCGTCGCGGCGCAGAGCGAATGGGAGAACGCTTGTCTGGCGGTGTGGCGCGATCTGCTGCAGCGGCAGGATATCGGCGTGGAGGACAATTTCTTCTCGCTGGGGGGCAACTCTCTTCTGGCTATCCAGGCCTGCTATCAGATCGGCCGGCGGCTGGCGCGCGAGGTCACGCTGAGCGAGCTGGGGCGCTTCCCGACGATCCGCTCGCTGTGCCGCGCGTTGCCGCAACAGGAGCAGGGCGCCGCGCCGGTGTCGATCCCGCCGCTGCGGCAGCGCGAGTATCCGCTCTCTTCTTCACAGCTGCAGCTGTGGTTTATCGAGAATTTGAACGGAGGCGGCAATCTCTACCACGTGCCGATGCTGTTCCGTCTCGGCGACGAGGTGTGCCTGGCGGCTTACGAGCGCAGTTTGCAGGCGGTGGTCGCCCGGCATCAGGTCTTGCACAGCCTGATTGTCCAGATGCCATCCCAAAGCGCCGTCGCCCGTGCCTGTGAACTGACGCTTTCGCTGGCGCGCGTGACGCTGGCGGCGGCGCAATGGCCGGACAGGCTGCGGCAGGATATCGACCGGCCGTTCGCGCTGGGGGCGGAATTGCCGATCAGGGCAGCCGTTTACCGGGTGGCGCAGCCGGATGGCGGGTGGGTGACTTACAGCCTGATTCTGGTGCATCACCTGGCGTTTGACGGCTGGTCGCAGCCGGTGCTGTTGCAGGAGCTGGACGTGCTGTATCAGGCGCAGCGGCAAGGGCAAGAGGCCGGGCTGGCGGCGTTGCCGTTGCACTATGGCGACTATGCCGTCTGGCAACGGCGCTGGCTGGAATCCGCTCAGGCGGATGAGGCGAAGGCGTATTGGCGACAAGCGCTGGATGGGTGGCAGGCGCTGGAAATGCCGCTCGATTTCGTGCGGCCGGCCCGCTTCGATCATCGCGGCGCCAACCACGTCATCGCGCTGCCGGAGGCGCTGGTGGCGCAGGCGGCGCAGTTCGCCCGGCGCCAGGGCGTCACGCCGTTTGCGCTGTATCTCGCGGCCTTTAACCTGCTGCTCGGTTACTTCAGCGGCCAGCAAGACATTCTGGTCGGCACGCCGGTCGCCAACCGGCCGGTGGCGGAGACCCGCTCGGCGATCGGATTCTTCGTCAACACGCTGCCGCTGCGTTCGCAGATCGACGATGCGGCGTCGCTGAACGACTATGTAAACCGGGTCTTTGACGGCGTGCTGCAGGCGCAACGGCATCAGAATTTGCCGTTGGATCAGCTGATCGAGCTGCTGCAGGTGCCGCGCGATCTGTCGCGCCATCCGCTGTTCCAGGCGCTGTTCGCGCTGGAGGAAGAGGGGGATGCGCCGACCTGGCTGGCGCCGCAGGATCTGCTGGCGCACTACCAGGCGGCCAAATTCGATTTGACGCTGAGCATACAGCCGGCGCCGCAGGGCGGCAGGGCGATCTTCAACTATGCCACCGCATTGTTCTCATCGGCCACGCTGGCGCTGTTGGGCGAGTATTATCTGACCATCCTCACGCAGATCGTCAATCACGGGGAGCAGCGCGTCAGCCAGTTGGCGCTGGTCTCGGAGAGTGAAATGGCGCGGCAACGCGCCTTCCATCAATCCTGTCCGCCGGCCTACGATTTTGAGCGCGCCATCCATCATGATTTCATCCGTCAGGCCGAGCGCCATCCGCAACGGCTGGCGATCGTCGATGAATGGGGCGAACTGAGCTACGGTGAGCTGTATCGGCGCGCGCTGACGCTGTCGCTGCAGCTGCGTCAGCACGCGGACATGCGCGCCGATACCATCGCGGTGATGGTGGACAAAGGGCGGGCGCAAATCATTGCGGTGCTGGCAATTCTGATGGCCGGCAAGGCCTATTTGCCGCTGGACGGCGCCTGGCCGGAACGCCGCCGCCTGGATATCGTCGCGCAGTCGCAGACCCGAATTATCCTCAGCAGCCGGGAATGGTCGACCAGCGGCGAGGCCAGGCTGTTGACCATCGATCCGCAGGGGGCCGTCACGGCGTTACCGCCGGCGGCGCCGGGAGAGCCTGTCTTGCCTGCGCCTTCCGCGCTGGCCTATGTGATTTTCACCTCCGGCTCTACCGGCGCGCCGAAAGGGGTGGCGATAGAACATCGCGGCGCGGTGAACAGCATCATCGATACCTTGCGCCAGCTGGAACTCGGCGCGGACGATCGCGGGTTGGCGCTCAGCGCGCTGAGTTTCGACATTTCGGTGTTCGATATTTTCGGCCTGCTGTCGGTGGGCGGCGCTATCGTGATGCCGTCCGAAACCGAACGCTATCAGCCTGAGGCCTGGCATCGGCTGTTGATGACTCAGGGCGTGACCTTCTGGAACTCCGCGCCTTCGGTGATGACGCTGCTGGTGGAGCAATTGGAATCCGCCGCGTCGCAGGCGCAGTGGCCGCAGCTGCGCAACGTGGTGCTGGTGGGCGAGGTGATCTCCCGCCAACTGCCGGCGCGCATTCGTCAATGGCGGCCGGGGTGCCGAGTCGTCAGCGCCGGGGGCGCGACCGAGAGCTCCATTTGGTCGATCCTGTACGACATCCCGGCGACGCCGATCCTGGCGCCCAGCGTGCCTTACGGTCAGGCGATGGCCCATCAGCGTTTTTACGTGCTGGATCGTCATCTGCGCGTGCTGCCGCCCTGCTTGCCGGGAGAGCAATACATCGGTGGGATCGGCGTGGCGCGCGGCTATTACCGCAATCCGTCGCTGACCGAAGAGAAATTCATCTACCATCCGGAGCTGGGGGAGCGGCTTTATCGCACCGGCGACGCCGGCCGCTATTTGCCGGACGGCAACCTGGAGTTCCTCGGCCGTATGGATTTTCAGGTGAAAATCAACGGCTACCGCGTTGAGCTGGGCGAGGTCGAGCAATGTGCGCTGGCGTTCGGCGCGATCAAATCCTGCTGCGCCGTCGTGCTGTCGGAGGCGCATCGGCAGCGCCTGGCGCTGTATTACGTCAGCGAGGCGCCGCTGGATGAATCGGCGCTGTTGGCCTTTATGAGCGGGCAATTACCGTTGTACATGCTGCCTGCGGCGCTGATGCGGCTGGAAGCGTTGCCGCACAACTCCAGCGGCAAGCTGGATCGCAAGGCGTTGCCTGCGCCTGCGGCGAGCGAACCGCAGGTTTATGTCGCTCCCGCGAACGAGCTGGAACAGCAGCTGTGTGCGCTGTGGCAGGCGGCGCTGCAGTGCGGGCAGGTCGGCATGACGGACGATTTCTTCCTGCTGGGCGGCACCTCGATCAAGGCCATTTCCCTGTGTGTCGGCATGGGCGAATTGATGGCCGCGCCGGTGCCGGTGGTGCAGCTGTTGCAAAGTCGCACGCTGAAAAACCTGTTGGCCGCCAACGAACGCCGCCTGGTCTTGCCGCTTAACCGCTGGGCAGAGGGCGCGCCCGTCGTATGGATGATCCATCCGGCGCTGGTAGGGGCGGAGGCATTCCACGCTTTCGCACAGCCGCTGCAGGGGCGATTCAACTGCTATGGCGTCGATAACCATAACCTTTACCATCAACCCGCCATCGACTCGCTCGGCGATCTGGCCGAACGGTATCTGAACGAGATGATCGCCGCCGGCCTGCTGCAAGGCGCCAGGCCGGTGCGCATTCTCGGTTGGTCGCTGGGGGGCATCATCGCGCTGGAGATTGCCGCCCGCCTGGAGGCGCGCGGCCGCCGTAACGTGCAACTGTATCTGCTGGATAGCTTCTACCGGCAGGCCGTGGCGGAGTTGCCCTTGGAGCAGTTGTTGCCGGCGTTGGGCATCGAGGGCGAGGCGGCTACACGCGCCATGGCCGCGGGGCAGGCGGAGCGGCGGCTGTCAGAAGGGCGGCTGAGCCGCAGGCTGCAAACCACTAAGGTGACGCTGTTTAAGGCGACGGAGGGCAACCCGCAGTTGCCGGAAGCGGTCACGGCGCCGCTGCTGGCGGTGGAAGATAATGGGCTTGGCGCCGCCTGCGAGCGGCTGAGGGTCATCCCGCTGGCTTGTCATCACCACAACATCCTGCGGTGTGAGGCGGAGATCGGGCAAGCGCTCAACGATGACGTTTGATTCATGAGCCTGGCTCATAAGCCCAAGCGTATTTCGCCCCATAGTCATGGTGCCAACCGTGTTTTACAGTCATCACACCGGAGCGGCGCCGCGTCAGGCGGCGCCGGTATCAATCAGCGGGAGAGTGAAGATGCAAACACGCAAATTGGGGCGCGAAGGGCTGGAAGTCTCGGCGTTGGGGTTGGGCTGCATGGGGCTGAGTTTTGGCTATGGCCCGGCCACCGACAAACGGCAGGCGATCGAACTGATCCGTGCCGCGGTCGACGAAGGCGTGACGTTCTTCGATACCGCCGAGATTTATGGTCCGTTCACGAACGAGGAATTGTTGGGCGAAGCGCTGGCGCCGGTGCGCGATCGGGTCGTTATCGCCACCAAGTTTGGTTTCGATCTGTCGCAGCCGGCGGGGCAACAGGTGTTGAACAGCCGTCCGGAGCATATTCGCCGGGCGGTGGACGGTTCGCTGAAACGCCTGCGGGTAGAGGCCATCGATCTGCTGTATCAACATCGCGTCGATCCCGAGGTGCCTATCGAGGAGGTGGCCGGGGCGGTGCAGCAACTGATTCGCGAAGGGAAAGTGAAGTACTTCGGCCTGTCGGAAGCCGGAGCGCAAACCATTCGGCGTGCCCACGCAGTGCAGCTGGTCACGGCGCTGCAAAGCGAATATTCGCTGTGGTGGCGCGAGCCGGAGCGTGAAATCTTGCCGACGCTGGCGGAACTGGGCATCGGTCTGGTGCCGTTCAGCCCGCTCGGCAAGGGCTTTCTCACCGGCGCCATCACCGAGGACACCACCTTCGACAGCGGCGATTTTCGCAACCAGGTGCCACGCTTCAGCGCCGAAGCGCGCCGGGCCAACCAGGCGCTGGTGGATGTGCTGGGGCAGATAGCGCAGCGCAAGGACGTGACGCCGGCGCAGATCGCTCTGGCCTGGTTGCTGGCGCAGCAGCCGTGGATCGTGCCGATCCCGGGAACCACCAAGCGTCACCGGCTGGAAGAAAACCTCGCGGCGGCGGCGGTCGCGTTGGCGGCGGACGAGCTGGGCGAGATTGAGCGCGCGCTCTCCGCGATCGACGTGATCGGCGATCGCTACCCGGCGCATCTGCAGAAAAACGTCGGGCGTTAAGCCCCGCGCCGCAGCGCCTCAATCAGCAGCGCAAAGCGTGGGCCGATGCTGTTGAGCAGCCGTTCACCGGCCTCGGTGGGGGCGACGCTGCGGGTGGTGCGGGTGAGCAAGCGCAGCGCCAGGCGTTCTTCCAGCCCGCGAATAGCGTGGCTGAGCGCCGATTGGGAAACCCCAAGTTGCGCCGCCGCTTTGGTGAAGCTGCGCTCCCTGGCCACCATCAGGAAAGCGATCAGATCGTTAAAGTTTTCTTTCAACATATCGGCACCGAAGAGGAAGGGAGCGCACTGTCGCGCAGATTTATGAGTTTAGCTCATAGCTCCTTGCACATTTTACCCGCTAGTCGCCGGAAAAGCATGGCGCTATCTTGGCATCACGCATTCATGACGATCAGCGCCGGCGGTGAGAGCCGGCGCGGAGGACACGACAGATGAAAATACAACGCAGCGGTTCGATCCCATCACAGCGCGGTTCAGCGGATTATTTTACCGGGCAGGTACGCATCGACGCGCCGTTCGCTGGTGACGCGCCGGCCAGGGTGGGCGGCGCGACCGTCACCTTCGAACCCGGCGCCCGCACGGCCTGGCATACGCATCCGCTCGGCCAGACGCTGATTGTCACTCAGGGGCGCGGTTGGATCCAGATGTGGGGCGAGGCCACGCAGGAAATGCACTCCGGCGATATCGTCTGGATCCCGGCAGGCGTCAAACACTGGCACGGCGCGACGCCGGACACCGCCATGACCCATATCGCCATCGCCGAAGCGGTGGACGGCAGCCCGGTGACCTGGCTGGAGCCGGTCAGCGAGGCGGAGTACCGCCAATAAGGCCGCTCAGGCTTCGTGGCTCTGCTCGCAAAACCTCAGGCGGTTGCCGAACGGATCGGTGAGATTCAGCTCCTTGCCCCAGTCGACAACCTCCACCCCCGGCCGGGCATAGCGGTAGTTTTTGGCCGTGAGCTCCCGGTGCAGCGCGTCGATATCGTGCACCGGGATGAAAAGGGCGGCGCCGGGCGTGCTGTCCCCGTAGTGTTCGCTCAGGTGCAGCGTCAATCCGGCGCGGCTCACCTGCATGTACAGCGGCAGATCCTCGCTGAAACGATGCTCCCACGCCAGCGTGAAACCGAGAAAATCCAGATAAAACTCTTTGGCCTTGTCGACCGAAAAGATGCGCAGGATCGGAATGGCGGGGGAGAAGGTGGTCATCGTCGATCTCACTGTTACGTTAGCGGCAGCCGATATGGATATCGACCGCGTCGGGGCCGGTATAGGCTTCGAAGTCAGTCAGGAAGCGGCGTTCGATTTCCGGGTGTTGCTCGAAGTAGGCCCAGATGGCTTGCCAGCCTGCGATAACCGCCGCCGGCATCGCGCCCCGGGCCTGGAACACCAGATAGCGGCCGGGTTCGATGTACAAACCGCTCTCTGCCGCACTGCCGGCGGTGACGTCAAACGGCCCGCCGGCGTCGGAGGCGTAGTTGGAGTAGACCCCGTAGACCGGCATGGCGGGCGAGGTGGCGAAAAAGTCTGACCACAGCGCAGAAATTTTAGCCGTTTCGGGCCGGGTTTCGTCCTGATTGGTGGTTCTGATTGTCTGGCCGGCGACGTAAAAGCCGGGCAACTGCATCGAGAGGGGGTGCATAGCGGAAATTCCTTTTAACCGTTTGAACGAGAGGCCTAAAGGTAGCAAAGACTCTCCAAAACCGCCAGGCAGGGCCCCCGCAGGCGCGGGAGCCCATCGCATCAGGCGCCCAAACCGCCAAGGCACAGGTATTTGATTTCGAGATAGTCTTCGATGCCGTATTTTGAGCCTTCGCGGCCCAAACCTGAGTGCTTCATGCCGCCGAACGGCGCCACCTCGGTGGAGATCAGCCCTTCGTTGATGCCGACGATACCGTACTCCAGCGCTTCGGCCACGCGCATCACCCGGCCGATGTCGCGGCTGTAGAAGTAAGCGGCCAGGCCGAACGGCGTGTCGTTGGCCAGTTCGACGGCGTCGGCCTCGTGGTTGAAGCGGATCAGGGGCGCCACCGGGCCGAACGTCTCCTCGCGGAAGATTTTCGCCGTGCGCGGCACGTCGGTCAGGATGGTCGGGGTGAAGAAATTGCCGCCCAGCGCGTCAGGCTTGCCGCCCAGCAGCACCGATGCGCCGTGCTCGACGGCGTCGGCGATATGCTCGCGCACTTTCTCCACCGCGTCCGGGTTAATCAGCGGGCCGATGGTGACGCCCTCATCCAGGCCGTTACCGACTTTCAGCTTGGCGACGGCTGCTTTCAGTTTGGCGGCGAAGGCGTCGTACACGCCGTCCTGCACCAGAAAACGGTTGGTGCAGACGCAGGTCTGGCCGGCGTTGCGGTATTTCGAGGCGACCGCGCCGGCCACGGCGGCGTCCAGATCGGCGTCGTCGAACACGATAAACGGCGCGTTGCCGCCCAGCTCCATGCTGGTTTTCTTGATGGTGGGCGCGCACTGGGCCAGCAGCTGCGCGCCGACTTCGGTGCTGCCGGTGAAGGAGAGTTTACGCACATCCGGGTTGGCGGTGAGTTCGCCGCCGATGCCCTTGCTGGGGCCGGTGATCACGTTGCACACCCCGGCGGGCAGCCCGGCGCGCTCCGCCAGCACGGCGATCGCCAGCGCCGAGAACGGCGTCTGGCTGGCGGGGCGGATCACCCCGGTACAGCCGGCGGCCCAGCCGGGGCCGGCTTTGCGGGTGATCATCGCCGCCGGGAAGTTCCACGGGGTGATGGCGGCGAACACGCCGATCGGCTCTTTCTGCACGATAATGCGGCGACCGGCCTGCGGCTGCGGAATGGTGTCGCCGTAGACCCGCTTGCCTTCCTCGGCGAACCATTCGATAAAGGAGGCGGCATAGGCGATCTCACCGCGGCTTTCAGCCAGCGGTTTACCCTGTTCCGCCGTCATGATGCGTGCCAGATCGTCCTGATTTTCCATCATCAGTTCAAACAGCCGCCGCAGTTTGCCGGCGCGTTCTTTGGCGGTCAGCGCACGCCAGGCGGGCTGCGCCTTCTTGGCGGCGGCGATGGCGCGCGCGGTTTCTTCGGCGCCGAAGGCCGGCACGTGGCCGACCAGCTCGCCGTTGGCGGGATTATGAATGGCGATCGAACGGCCTGCTTGGGCCGGCAACCATTGCCCGTCGATGTAATTGGCCTCGCGGAACAGCGTGGGATCCTTGAGGGTAGCGCTAATGCTGGTGCTCATTGTTCTCTTCCTTTGCTGAGTTCAACAGAATGGTCTATCCCATACGGCTACCCTTTACCCTAGCAAACTTTGCCGCCGCCGTTTGCCGCCGCGGCGACAAGATGAGCGTTTTCTTCATGCGCACCTTCTGTACAAAAAATATCCGCCGCCGGGCCGATACTGAAAGAGCAGGCATATGACCCTTTTCGATGTGATTAAAAGGAGTGTGCGAATGATGAAATCAGTGGACAGACATCTCGCGGCCTACGGCAGCGAAATGGATTTTTTGGCGTCGAGCATCGCCCTGATGGAATGGCAAGGGCGGCAGATTGACGCCGGGCAGGTGGCCGGCAATATGTCGGAACAGCAAAGCCGCCTGTTCTTTGCGCGGTTGCGTTATTTTCGTCAGCTTTATCAGGCCGCATCGGCGGCCGAACACAGCCTGTAATCTTCCGATTCAGCCCCGCCGCAGCGGGGCTTTTCATTTCAGCGGCGCCACACCCCGGTCGCCAGCGTCGCCGGCGAATATTCCAGATCGCGTCCCCGCCACGGCAGCGCCGCCGCAAAACGCCAGGCGCGGTGAACGTCAAACCGCCAATAGCGTTCCGCCCCTTCAACGCCGGGATGCCCTTCCGCCTGCCAGAGGATCTGCGTTTTTCCCTGCAGATGCAGCACGTCGCCGCGCTCAAAATCGATGAACAGCAGCGCCGCCCGTGGTTCGGCCAGCAGGTTGCCCAGCGTATTCATATAGCGGTTGCCGCGAAAGTCCGGCATCCACAGCGTGTCGCCTGCCAGATGGATAAAGCCGGGCCGCCCGCCGCGATGGGAAATATCGACGCCGCCCTGCGCCAGTTCCAGGTGCGCGCCGCTGGCGACGAAGCTGGTGTCCGCGGTGCGGATCAGCGCCTGCGCCGCCGCATCGAGCGAAGCTAAATGCTCAACCGGCTGTGGTCGGCTCTCCACCGGGTAGAGTTCGCGGCGCTGAATGTACTGCGGGCAGTTGCCGAAGCTTTGGTGAACGACGATCTCCACCCGGTTTTTGTCGGTGCGGCCGACGATGCCGTTGGCGCGGTTGCGCCGCCGGTTGCTGAAGTCGAGCCCGAGCGCACCGACCGGTTTGCCGGGCAGCAACAGCGCCTGGGCGGGATCGTCGCTGCGGCGCGGCGCGCTGATGCGCAGGTGCGTGTCGTCCGGCGTGCGTAAAAACCCGGGCGGGCCGCTGAACAGGGTGGCGATGGGCCAGCCCTGTTCGTCCACCGTGGCGACGAACAGGTAGGGCAACGCGGCGAAAAAAGCGCGGTGCTGATCCGGCATCGCGGGGTAGATGCCGCCGCCCACGCGATCGAAACCGGCCAGCGTTTGCGCGCGCAGCTCATCGGGGTGGAACCGTTGCGGGATCATGGCGTCAGCTCGCCGCCGGTTCCGGCAGAGCCGGCATAGCGAAGAAGCCGGGAAGCGCCGCGATGCTCGCCACCCAGCGGCGTATGGCGGGGTAAGGCGCCAGCGAAATGCCGCCTTCGGCCGCGACCGCCACATAGCTGTAGCAGGCCAGATCGGCGATGGTCGCCTGTTCGCCGGCCAGATAGCCGCGCTCGCTCAGGTGCTGCTCCATCTGCGGCAGAAAACGATCGCTGATTGCCCGCGCCGCCTGATAATCCTCCGGCACGGCGAACTGGGCGATCAGCCGGCAGGAGGCCGGGCCGTAGCGCACTTCACCGGCGGCTTTGGAAAGCCAGGCCTGCACTCGCGCCGCCGCCGCCGGCTGTTCCGGCAGCCAGTGGCTGTTCGGCGCATAGCGTTTCACCAGATAGACCAGAATGGCGTTGCTGTCGGCCAGCGTCAGATCGCCGTCCTGCAAGACCGGGATCTGGCCGAACGGGTTGAGCCGGCGAAAGGCCGCGCTCTGGCGTACCTCCGCCGAGGCTTCTACCCATTCATAGGGCAGCGCCAGCATGCGCAGCAGCAACGCCACGCGGTGAGCGTGGCCGGAAAGCGGGGTGCCGTAGAGGGTGATGGTGGACATGGCGTTTCTCCTCACTGTTTTTTTTCAGCATACTCTTGCGGCGAATGAGCGTAATCCGGCAATGTGGAAATTGATAATTTCATTTTTCGGAAGAGTCTATGGATCGATTAGACGAGTTGGCCATCTTCGTGGCGGTGGTGCAGCAGGGCAGCCTGGCGGCCGCTGGGCGCAAACTGCGGCGCTCGGCGCCGGCGATCACCCGGGCGATCGCCGCGCTGGAACAGCGTTTCGGCACCCGGCTGGTGGAGCGCACCACCCGGCGGCTGGCGCCTACCGAGGCGGGCGTGCGCCTGCTGGAGCGCGCGCAACAGCTGCTGCAGGATTATCAGGCGGTGGTGCAGGATACCGCTGAAGCGCAGCTGAGCGGCTTGCTGCGCGTCACCTCGCCGGTGCAGTTCGGCCGCCGCTACGTGGCGCCGGTGGTGATGGCGTTTCTCGATGACTACCCGCAGATGCAGATCGAAATGGTGTTGAACGATCGCAATCTCGATCTGATTGACGAAGGATTGGATATCGCGGTGCGCATCGGTCATCTGCAGGACTCTTCCCGCGTGGCGAGGCGGCTGGGGCAGGTCAGCCGGGTGACGGTCGCCAGCCCGGCTTACCTGGCGCGCTGCGGCGAGCCGCGCTCGCCGGCGCAGCTGGCGGAGCATGCCACCATCGTTGGCACCCAGCGGCCGTCACTGCGCGAATGGCGCTTCGGCCCGCAGGAAAACGGCGAGCGCGTGCGCTTGGCTCCCCGGCTGTTGCTCAACGACGTGGAGGCGCAGCTGCTGGCGGTGCGCGCCGGCAAGGGCATCGCCCGGCTGCTCTCGTATCAGGTAGCGGACGATCTGGCCGCCGGCACGCTGGTACGGCTGCTGGCGGACCATGAACCGTTGCCGATGCCGGTACAGCTGGTGGCGCAGCAGGCGCAGCGCATGCCGCTGAAGGTGCGCGCCTTTTGGGATTATGCGTTTGAACGGCTCAGCGCATTGCCGCAAATTCAGCCGGACGGGCGGGGAAAATAAGCGCGAAAAGTTTCATGGGTTAAACTTTTTCGCCGCCTGTCTCATTTTATTTTACCGGGCGCGCATTGCTGATGCGCCCATCTTGACAATAATGTTGCCGGTGCTAATAGTTAATTCACATCTTAAATAATAAACGAAGTTTAATATATGAAACAACTTGCGGGGAGCTATGACAACGGCACCACGGTGGATAATGAAGACGCTATTTTGACTTCATTTCAAACTCGCAGCGCGGCTATTTTTCATCAGGTGAAGCATGAAAAGAATATTGCGTATGGCGAAAGCGAACGCGAGACGTTTGATTGGCTTTATTCTGCAAAGCAGCACCAGGGCACGTTAATTTTTATTCACGGCGGCTATTGGCAATGCTGCGATAAGGCAGATTTCGCCTTTATCGCCGCCGGGCCGTTGGCGTTGGGTTTTGACGTGGTGCTGGTGGAATATGCGCTGGCGCCGGCGGTTAATCTTGACGCCATTTGTCGCCAGGTGGGGGCGGCGCTTGATGCCATTCAGCGCCGTCTGCCGCCGCACTATGCCCATCCGGTGCATCTGTGCGGCCATTCCGCCGGCGGGCATCTGGCGGCGTTTTGGCAGCGGCATGCGTTGGTGGATGCGGTCTTTCCCGTCAGCGGCCTGTTCGAACTGGCGCCGCTGCAAGAGAGCTATGTCAACCGGGCGCTGCAGCTGACCGCGCGGCAGATTGAAACGCTCAGCCCGGCGCGCCGGCTGCCGGCGCGCAGTAAGCCGCTCACGTTGTATTACGGCGCTGATGAGCTGCCGGAACTGATCGGCCAGTCGCAGCACTATCACGCGGCGCTGCGCCAAGGCGGGCTGCCGGCCGATCTGGTCGCGGTGCCCGGCGCCAATCATTTCACCATTCTGGATGCGTTGTTCGCCGCCGACGGCGCGCTGCTTCGCCAACTTGACCACTACGGGAACCACTGACATGCGCGAGATCGTAGCGACCGGGCTGCCGGAGATCGGCCAGCCTTTTTCCTGGGCTACCCGGGGCGGCGGCATGCTGTTTACCGCCCACGGCCCGGTGCGGGCGGACGGCAGCATCGAGACCGGCGCGCCTGAGCAACAGATTGCGTTAACCTTCGACAACCTGGCCCAGACGCTGAAGGCGGCGGGCAGCCACAGCGATAAGGTGCTGCAGGTAATGGTTTATCTCACCGACGTTAATGACGTTAAATTGCTCGATGATATTTACCTGAAATACTTTAATTATCCTTATCCCAATCGCTCCACGGTTATTGTCGAAAAATTGGTGGTGCCGGGAATGAAAATAGAAATTACCGTCAGCGCCATCGCCTGATTTAATTTCTCATTAAGTCCGTCTTCATATTAATTCAATAACGAGTTAAGGATGCGTCATGTTTAAACAGATTGCACCTTCCGCGGCCGATTCTGTTCCATCGCTGATGGGAGTCTATTTGCAGGATCCCAATCCGCAAAAAGTGAATTTAGGCATTGGCCTCTATTACGACCGGCAGAATGATTTTCGCCCGGCCGCATGTGCCTGCCGGGGCTCAACCCCGGCAATATCGACTACGTGACCGCCGCCATTCTCGACGTCACCCGTACCCTCTAACTTCGCCCGGGAACCCAGCCATGCCACAGATGAATGATTTTGAGCATATCGCCCGCCGTCAGGGCGGGTTGAACAAGCATCTTACCGCCGGGCAGATGTCGATGCTGGCGATCGGCGGCGCTATCGGCACCGGGCTGTTTCTCGGCAGTGCCTACGCCATTCAGATGGCGGGGCCGGCGGTATTGCTGAGCTACCTGATCGGCGGCGTTATTGCGCTGCTGTTGATGGGCAGCCTGGCGGAAATGACCTCCGAACACCCGACGCCCGGCTCGTTCGGCGACTACGCCGAATTCTATCTCGGCCCGCTGTTCGGTTTTCTGGTGCGTTATTCCTACTGGTCTTGCGTGGTGCTGGCGGTGGGCACCGAAGTTACCGCCATCGGCATGTACATGCAGTTCTGGTTCCCGGCGACGCCGACCTGGCCGTGGGTGCTGCTGTTCTCGGCGGCGGTGATCGTCGTCAATGTGATCGGCGTGAAGTCGTTCGGCCAGGTGGAATACGCGCTGTCCACCGTCAAAGTGACGGCGATCGTGGCGTTCATTCTGATCGGTCTCGGCATGCTGGCGTTCTCGGGCAACCCGGCCTACGGCCTGCGCAACCTGACCGCCGGCGGCTTCATGCCGTTTGGCGTCAAGGGCATGTGGTTCGCAACGATCGTGTCCATCTTCAGCTACCTGAGCATTGAAATGATCGCGGTGGCCGCCGGCGAGGCGAAAAATCCGGTGATTGCGGTGAAGGCGGCGTTCAAGGGCACCCTCGTGCGGCTGTTCATCTTCTACATGCTGTCGATCGCTCTGATGCTGGCCATCGTGCCCTGGCGCCAGTCCGGCACCGGCGAAAGCCCGTTCCTGATGGCGATGAACGTCATCCATCTGCCCGCCGCCGCCGGTATTTTCAACTTTATCGTGCTGGTGGCGGCGCTGTCGGCGATGAACAGCCAGCTGTATATCACCACCCGCATGATGTTCTCGCTGTCGCGCGCCGGGCAGGCGCCGGCGGCATTGGGGCGCGTCAGCCGGCGCGGCATTCCGGTCAATGCGCTGGCGATGTCGTGCATCGGCATCGTGGTGTCTATCGTGCTGAGCCTGGTGGCGCCGGAAACCTCGTTCGCCGCCATGATGTCCATTTCGGTGTATGGCGCCTGCTTTACCTGGCTGATGATTTTCGTCACCCATCTGTTCTTCCGCCGCCGGCATCGGCAGACCCACCTGAAATTCCGCATGTGGGGGTTCCCCTATACCACCTTGCTGGGCACCGGGCTGATGGCGGCGCTGATGATCTCGACCGCGTTTACCGAATTCTTCCGCATGACGCTGTGGTTCGGTATTCCGTTCACCTTGCTGCTGGTGGCGGCCTACCGCTTCCAAAGCCGCCGCGCGGCGGCGCCGTCGCCGTTCAAGGCGCCGGAGGTGGAGTAATGCGGGAGAGGGGCTGAGGCGCGCCTCAGCCCCGGGGATTACAGCTGGCTTTTCGGGATCAGGTGGTCGCCGAAGCTCAGGCGCTGGCGGCCCGGTTCGATTTCGGTCAGCGGCGCCACTTCGCGCAGCGAGGATTTGCAGCGCTGAACCAGATCCTGATATTCGCGGGTGCCGGCGATCTTCCAGGCCAGTTCTTGCTCGGTCAGATCGCGCAACACGCGCGCCGGGCTGCCGACCACCAGCTTGTTGGCTTCGAGAGTCGCCGCGGCTTTGACGAACGCCATCGCGCCGACGATGGTGTTCTCGCCGATCTCCGCGCCGTCCATCACCACCGCATTCATGCCCACCATCGCATTGCGGCGAATGCGACAGCCGTGCAGGATGGCGCCGTGGCCGATATGGCCGTCTTCTTCCACCACCGTGTCCTGCTGCGGGAAGCCGTGCATCACGCAGTTGTCCTGAATGTTGGCGCCGTCGCAGATCACCAGGCGGCCAAAATCGCCGCGCAGGCTGGCGTTCGGGCCGATGTACACGTGTTTGCCGACGATCACGTCGCCGATCAGCACCGCCGTCGGGTGCACGTAACTGCTGGGGTCAACGACCGGCGTCAGGCCGTCAATCTGATACACAGGCATAGCGTGAGTTCCTTAATATGTAGGGTCGCGCGGCAGGCCGCCGAAGCGCCGATAGTAGCCGGCGGCCGGCGCGGGCAGGGCGCCGATGGTGGTTTCCGCCAGCGCGCTGACGTACTCCGTCGCGGCGCGATCGACCTGCTGATAGAGATTGATGCACAGATTGCGGGCGATCTGGCCCTCCCACTGCGCGGGCAGCAGCGCGTCCGGCAGCAGCGGATCTTTCAACACCACGCGACGGAAGAAGTGAATCAATAATAGCTTAATCTGGAAACAGCGCAGCGGCGTCAGCGCCGCCGGATCGACTTCGCGCAGCAGCGCCATCAGCGGCCGGAAGGAGACGATAAACTCGTGATAGCCGGCCGCCACCTCGCTCAGCGACCAGCAGTCGGCCACCAATTTCTGCAGGGTTTGCTCGGAGCGGTTGTAGGGATAATCGGCGCGGAAATAAATCACCTGCTCGCTGGCGTTCAGCTCGCCGAGCAGCGCCGTTACGTCGGTTTGCGCATGGGTAGGAGCGGCCATCAGGTTGCTGGCGATTTGCCCGAACCCGAGCCAGCCCAGCTCTTTTTTCAGCCGCGCGCGCGCGTTTTTTTCGGCGCTTTCCAGCAGCAACAGCTCCCACTTGCCGTCCCAGGCGGGCTGCTCGCGCAAATAGATTTTCGATTCGGCGTGGCGGAACTGGCGCATTCCCTGCTCGGTCACGCGGTAGAAGCTGCGGCGGCCTATTTTCTCCACCGCCAGCCACCCTTCTTTTTGCAGGCGGAACACCGAGGTGCGCACGAAGCGATCGCCGAAGCCGAAGGCCTCCAGCAGCGCGCTCAGGCTGCCGAGCCACACTTCGCCGCCGCGGTGGCTGAGCGCGTCGCCATACAGCGAAATGATCAGCGAGGTGCCGCTGATCGGCTGCGCGTCGACGGCATGGCGAATGAACTCATCCAGTTTATGTTCCATATTTTTCCATGGGTTAGCATTCGATGAGCCATAACATTACGCCTAATTTGGGGCGGCGTCATCCGTGACGCCGTGCGCCTCAGCGCGGCCGCAGATCGACCACGCGCTGCGCTTTGCCTTCCGAGCGCGGAATATCGCCGCAGTTGGCGATGCTGACGTCGGTGCTGACGCCCACGATCGATTTGATGTGGTGGCGCAGCTGGTGGCAGATGTCGCAACGCTGCTGGTGGCTGAGGCTGAGCGCCGATTCTTTCAGCTCGACGCGCACCGCCAGCGTGTCCAGGTGCCCGCTGCGGCTGACCTGCAGCTGATAGTGCGGCGACAGCTGCTCGAACTGCATGATCTGCTCTTCCACCTGCGACGGGAAGACGTTGACGCCGCGGATGATCAGCATGTCGTCGGAGCGGCCGGTGATTTTGCCCATGCGGCGCATCTGGCGTGCGTCGCCCGGCAGCAGCCGGGTGAGATCGCGGGTGCGGTAGCGGATCACCGGCAGCGCCTCTTTGGTCAGGGTGGTGAACACCAGTTCGCCGTGCTCGCCGTCCGGCAGGGCGACGCCGGTTTCCGGGCAGATGATCTCCGGCAGGAAGTGGTCTTCCCAAATGGTGGGGCCGCCGCCGCTTTCCAGGCACTCCATCGCCACGCCCGGCCCCATCACTTCCGACAGGCCGTAAATGTCCAGCGCCTTGATGCCCATGCGGGTTTCGATTTCGTGGCGCAGGGCTTCGGTCCAGGGTTCGGCGCCGAACACGCCGAGCCGCAGCGAGCAGCCGCGCGCGTCGCCGCCCATCTTGCGTTCCAGCTCGTCGATCAGCGTCAGGCAATAGGACGGCGTCACCATGATGATGTCGGGTTTGAAATCGAGGATCAGCTGCGCCTGGCGTTCCGTCTGGCCGCCGGACATCGGGATCACCGTCGCGCCGAGCCGCTCCGCGCCGTAGTGCGCGCCAAGGCCGCCGGTGAACAGGCCGTAACCGTAGGCGACGTGCACCTTGTCTTTGGCGGTGGCGCCGCCGGCGCGCAGACAGCGAGCGACGATATCGGCCCAGTTATCGATGTCGCGCTGGGTGTAACCCACCACCGTCGGCCGGCCGGTGGTGCCCGAGGAGGCGTGGATGCGCACCACCTGTTCCATCGGCACCGCGAAGGTGTCGAACGGGTAGTTGTCGCGCAGATCCTGCTTGGTGGTGTAGGGGAAGCGCGCCAGATCGCTCAGCTGTTTGAGATCGTCGGGGTGCACGCCGGCCTGGTCGAATTTGCGTTTGTACATCGGCACATTGTCGTAGGCGTGGTGCAGCGTCCACTTCAGACGCGCCAACTGCAACGCTTCAATCTCATCGCGCGAGGCGAATTCGATCGTTTCGAGGGGCTGTGGATTTATTGTCATGGTTAGCCTCAGGGGTCAGACACGCTCAATGATCATGGCGATGCCCTGGCCGACGCCGATGCACATGGTGCAAAGCGCGTAGCGGCCGGCTCGCCGTTCCAGTTCAAACAGGGCGGCCAGCGCCAGGCGCGCGCCGCTCATCCCCAGCGGATGCCCCAGAGCGATCGCGCCGCCGTTGGGGTTGACCTGCGGGGCATCGTCCGGCAGGCCAAGCTGGCGCATCACCGCCAACGCCTGGGCGGCGAACGCTTCGTTCAGTTCGATAACGTCCATCTGCGGCAGGCTCAGCCCGGCGATTTCCAGCACCTTGCGGGTGGCCGGCAGCGGGCCGATGCCCATCAGCCGCGGCTCTACGCCGCAGGTGGCGGTGGCAACGATGCGCGCGCGCGGCGTCAGCCCCTGGCGCGCCGCCATCGCTTCGGAGGCGACGATCAGCGCCGCCGCACCGTCGTTCAGGCCCGAGGCGTTGCCGGCGGTGACGCTGCCGGGCTGACGGAACGGGGTTTTCAGCGCCTGCAGCTGCTCGAGGGTGGTGTCGGGGCGCGGGTGTTCATCCTGGCTAAACAGCGTCACCGCGCCTTTTTTGCCGCTGAGGCTGACGGGGGCTATTTCCTGCGCCAGGTGGCCCAGCGTCTGCGCCCGGGCGGCGCGCTGCTGGCTGCGCAGCGCAAAGGCGTCCTGATCGGCACGGCTGATGTTGAACTGCGCCGCGACGTTTTCGGCGGTCTCCGGCATCGAATCGGTGCCGAACTCGGCCTGCATCCGCGGATTGACGAAGCGCCAGCCGAGGGTGGTGTCGTACAGCTGCGCCTGGCGGCTGAAGGCGCTGTCGGCCTTGCCCATCACCAGCGGCGCACGGGTCATCGATTCCGCGCCGCCCGCCAGCAGCAGCCCGGCGTCGCCGGCTTTGATGCTGCGCGCCGCCATCGCCAGCGCATCCAGGCCCGAACCGCACAGGCGGTTCACCGTGGTGCCGGAAACGCCGACCGGCACGCCGGCCAGCAGCAGCGCCATGCGCGCCAGGTTGCGGTTGTCTTCCCCTGCCTGGTTGGCGCAGCCGAGGATCACGTCGTCCAGCTGCGCCCAATCCACCTGCGGATGGCGTTCCAACAGCACGCGCAGCGGCAGGGCGGCCAGGTCGTCGGCGCGCACCTGGGCCAGCGCGCCGCCATAGCGGCCGATCGGGGTGCGCACGCCGTCGCAGATAAATGCCTGATTCATGCCTGATCTCCTAAAATGCTGTGGCCGAGGCGGTGCGCGCGGCCGCGGAACCAGGCGACGGTTTTGCCCCGTTGGTTAACGATCTCGACGTCATACAGCCCGGTGGCTTTGCCCTGATGGCGCACCGCCGCGCTGGCGGTAAGGCGGTCGCCGGCCAGCGCCGGGCGGACGAAGTCGATGCTGCAGCCGGAGGCCACCGCCGCCAACCCCTGGCTGTTGCAGGCGTAGGCGAAGGCGGTGTCCGCCAGGCTGAACAGCTGGCCGCCGTGGCAGGTCTGGTGGCCGTTGAGCATCTGCGGGCCGACGGTCATGCTGACCTGAGCGTATCCGGCGTCGACGGCGTCGATGTGCATTCCCATCGCCTGAGCGCAGGTATCTTGCTGGAACATCTGTTCGGCGCAGCGCTGAGCCAGCGCGCGCGGCGTATTGGCGTTCATCGTTCGGCTCCTGGGAAAGAGGCGGGGGAAGCGTAGCGGCGCAGCAGCGGCATTGGGCGATAGCGCGCTTCGCCGTAATAGCGTTGCAGGTTTTCCAGCGTCGCCAGAATGTGGCGCCAGCCGAGCGCGGCGCCCCAGGCCAGCGGGCCGCGCGGATAGTTGACGCCGCGCAGCATCGCCAGATCGGTATCTTCGGCGCTGGCGACGCCTTTGTTCACCACGTCGAGCGCTTCGTTGGCCAGCATGGCCAGGGTGCGCATCGTCAGCAGGCCGGGGTAATCCGGCAGTTGAATGACCTGCTTGCCAAGGGACTGCAGCAGGCGAATCGTTTTGGCATTGTGTTGCGCATCGTTTTGCGCCGCGCAGCTGATGGCGATGGCGGAGGCGTGCGCATAGTCGGCACAGAGATCGAACAGCACCACGGGCGTTCCACGTTCGTCGGCCAGCTGGCCGGCGGTTTTACCATTGGTTAACATCAGTGTAACGTCGTCGATCGTGACGTGCGGGCTGGTCTGGCCGGGTTGTTTGATCGCCCCCGCATTTTCGATCAACAGTTCCGCCAAATCGGCCAGCGAAGACCAGTCGCCGTGCAGCGTAACGCGTTGCGGCAATGCGGCCTGCGCCGGAGGCGAAAAGGCGATCGCGGCGGCGGATCGCGGTGCGTCGTAGCGGTAGAAACCGCGGCCGGACTTGCGGCCGAGGCGTCCGGCCGCCACCAGTTCCTGCTGCACCAGTGAGGGCGTGAAGCGCGGATCCTGATAGAAGGCCTGATACACCGATTCGGTCACGGCGTAATTGACGTCCTGGCCGATCAGATCGGTCAACTGCAGCGGGCCCATGGCGAAACCGCCGGCGTCGCGCAATACCGCGTCCAGCGTGGCGGCGTCGGCCACCCGTTCCTCCAGCGCGCGCAGGGTTTCGGCATAGAACGGCCGCGCCACGCGGTTGACGATAAATCCCGGCGTCGAGCGGCATACGACGCTTTGCTTACCCCAGCGCTGCGCCAGGGCCTGCAGCGCGGCGAGGGTCTCGGCGCCGGTCTCCAGGCCGCTGACGATCTCCACCAGCTTCATCAGCGGCGCCGGGTTGAAGAAGTGCAGCCCGGCCATGCGCTGCGGGTGTTGCAGTGCGCCGGCGATGGCGGTGATCGACAGCGAAGAGGTATTGCTTACGAACAGCGTCGTGGGCGAGCAGATCGCCTCCAGATCGCGGAACAGGCTCTGCTTAATCGCCAAATTTTCCGCCACCGCTTCAATCACCAGCGTGCAGTCGGCCAACTGCTCGAGCGAGTCGGCGCGTTCGAGGCGCGCCAGCAGCGCTTCGGTGGGCGCGGCGTCGGCCTTGCCGCCGTCTACCCGCTGGCGCAGGCGGCGAGCGAGATCGTCGATCGCGCGCTGGGCGGCGGCGGGCGCGATATCGAACAGCCGCACCAGGTGGCCGGCGGCGGCGGCCACCTGGGCGATGCCGATGCCCATGGTGCCGGCGCCGATCACCGCCACCTGGCCGTTAAGAAGGGGCGCGTTCATGGCTATTTCCCGCTGAAGTTGGGCGTGCGTTTGGCAAAGAACGCGCTGACGCCTTCGCGATAGTCGTCGCTGCGGCCGCCCAGGCGTTGCAGATCGCGCTCCAGATCGAGCTGCTGATCGAGGCTGTTGGTGGCCGAGCTGTAGAGGGCTTTTTTGATCAGCCCCAGGCCGTAGGTCGGCTGGGTAGCCAGATGGCGCGCCAGCGTTTGCGTGCGGTCAGTCAATTCATCCGCCGGCACCACCTGCCAGATCATGCCCCACGCCAGCGCCTGTTGGGCGCTGATTTTGTCACCCAGCATGGCCATGCCCATCGCGCGGGCGTGGCCGGCCAGCCGCGGCAGGAACCAGCTGCCGCCGGAGTCAGGCACCAGCCCCAGACGGCAGAACGACTGAATGAAGCTGGCATTGTCAGCGGCGATGACGATATCGCACGCCAGGGCCAGCGCGGCGCCGGCGCCGGCCGCCACGCCGTTGACCGCGCACACCACCGGCTTCGGCAGGGCGGTCAGGCGACGGATCAGGGGGTTGTAGAAACGTTCGACCGACAGACCGAGATCCGGCGCCTGTTGATCGGCGCTGACGTTGCGATCGTTGAGATCCTGCCCGGCGCAGAAACCGCGCCCGGCGCCGGCGATCAGCAGGCAGCGCACGCTGTCGTCGCGCTCGGCTTGCGTCAGCGCTTCGCTCAGCTGGCGATGCATCTCGTCGTTAAAGCTGTTGAGCCGATCCGGCCGGTTGAGGGTCAGCGTCAACACGCCGGCGTCGAGATGGCTGAGAATCAATGCGTTATCCATAAATCAGCGCCCCTGATAGTTTGGCGTACGTTTTTCGAAAAAGGCGGCGATGCCTTCGCGGCGATCGTCGGTGGCGGCCAGGGTGACGAACTGCTGACGCTCCATCGCCAGCCCCTGGCTGAGGCCGGTTTCCTCGGCCTGTTTCAGCGCCTGTTTGGCGGCGCGCAGCGCCAGCGGCGCCTGACGGCTGATGCGATCGGCAATCTGCTGCGTGCGTTCCAGTGTCAGGGCATCGACGCACACTTCGCCGATCAGGCCGGCCTGCAGCGCGGTGCGGGCATCGATGGGCTCACCGGTCAGCACCATCTGGCTGGCGCGCGACTTGCCGACGCAGCGGATCAGGCGCTGGGTGCCTCCGGCGCCCGGCATCAGGCCGAGGGTGATCTCCGGCAGGCCGAAGCGGGCGCTTTCGCCGCCGATGACGATGTCGCAGGCCAGCGCCAGCTCGCAGCCGGCGCCCAGGGCATAACCATTCACCGCCGCCAGCAGCGGCTTGCTGAACTGCGCCAGACGCTGCCACAGCTGCGGACGGCGATCCGCCAGCGCGGCCGGCAGATCCTGCTGTTGCAATTCGCGCAGATCGGCGCCGGCGGCGAAGAAGCGCGCCGCACCGGCGATCACCACGGCGCCCACGCCGCTGTCGGCGTCGGCCTGCTCCAGCCGTGCAACCAGCTGTTCCAGGCACGGCGTGCTCAGGGCGTTGCGCGCCTCCGGGCGATGCAGCGTCAGCGTGACCACGCGGTGCTGCTGCTGATGCAAAATAAAGGGGGTGTCCATCGCGGCTCCTAGACGTCGAAGTCCAATACCACGCCGTCGCCTTTCGGCCACGACTGGCAGCTCAATACGTAGCCCGCAGCCAGCTGATCCGGCTCCAGGCTATAGTTGACGCCCATCTCCACCTGGCCGGCCTTCAGACGGCATTTGCAGGTGGCGCAGACGCCGCCTTTGCAGGCGTAGGGCAGGTCGGCGCCCTGGCGCAGCGCGGCGTCGAGAATGCTGTCGTCCTGTTCGCCGATCTCGATATCCAACCGGCGGCCGTCGAGCAGGATCGCCACCCGGGTGGCGTTGCGATCGCCGCTGTGGCGCGGGTGGGCGGCCAAACCGCTGGTGTTGAAGCGCTCGCTGTGGATGTGATTGGCCGGTACGCCGGCCTGTTCCAGCACGGTTTGCGCGTCGTTCATCATCGATTCCGGCCCGCAGATAAAGGCGTGGTCATAGTCGCGGAAATCCAGCAGCGCGCCGCCGATCGCCGTCAGGCGTTCGCGGTCGATACGGCCGCTGAGCAGCGGGCTGTCGAGACTTTCCTGGCTGAACAGGTACAGCGGCTGAAAACGCTGCGGGTAGCGGTTTTTCAGATCCGACAGCGCCTCTTTGAACATCATCGAACGGCTGTTGCGGTTGCCATAGATCAGGGTGAAGCTGCTGCCCGGTTCGAGCAGCAGCGTCGCCTTGATGATCGACAGCATCGGCGTGATGCCGGAGCCGGCGGCGATCGCCAGGTAGTTGCCGTGGCGCTCTGCCTGCGGCTGGTAGCCGAAGCGCCCCTGCGGCACCATCACCTCCAGCGCGTCGCCGACTTTCAGCATGCGGTTGACGAAGCCGGAGAAACGGCCCTGATCAATCGCCTTCACGCCGATCTGCAGCAGGCCTTCCTGCGGTGAACTGCAGATGGAATAGCAACGCCGCAACTCTTCGCCGTTGACCAACGCCTTGAGCGTCAGGTGCTGGCCGGGGGTATAGCGGTATTGGTTTTGCAGCTCTTCGGGCACCCGCAGGGTGATGGCTACGGCGTCCGGCGTTTCGCGCTCGATGGCGGCGACGTTCAGGCGATAAAAGACCGTCATGGTGTCAGCGCTCCTATATGCATTTGAAATAATCGAACGGTTCCCGGCAGTCGCAGCAGCGGTACAGCGCTTTACAGGCGGTGGAGCCGAACTCGCTGATCTTCTCGCTGTGGGTGCTGCCGCAGCGCGGGCAGGCTACCGGGCCGTGGGCGTGCGGCCGATCGCAGGTGTGGCCCTGCGGGGGCGCTACGCCGTATTGCCGCAGCCGCTCGCGGGCGTCGGCGTTCATCCAGTCGGTGGTCCAGGCCGGGCTGAGGCGAATGTCCACCTGCACCGGGCTGAAGCCGGCGGCCGCCAGCCGCTGCTCGATGGCGTTGAGCAGAAATTCGGTGGCCGGGCAGCCGGAGTACGTCGGGGTGAAGGTCACGCGCCAGCCAGCGCCGTCGCGCGCCACGTCGCGCACCATGCCCAAATCGGTGATCGACAGCACCGGCAGCTCGGGATCGCTGATCTGCTGCAGGCAGTGCCAAATCTGCGGAATTTCGGCGGGTTGCAAACGGGTGACGTTCATCGTGGCCTCCTACCATTGCCCGTTTGGATAGGCGCGCTGCAGGAACTGCATCTCCGCCAGCAGCGGGCCGAGGTGTTCGCTGTGCCGGCCTTGCTTGCCGCCGTGCCGGAACGCCTGCTCGGCAGGCAGCGCCAGCGTCGCCTGGCGCAGCGTCTCTTCCACCTGCGCTTGCCAGGGGGCCTGCAGTTCGCGGGGATCGACGGCGATGCCTTGTTCCGCCAGTTCCAGCTCCAGCGCGTCGGCGTGGAACAGCTCGGCGGTGAAGCGCCACAGGTTATCCAGCGATTGCTGGATCTTGCGGTGGCTGACGTCGTTGCCGTCGCCGAGGCGGATCATCCAGCCGTGGCTGAAGCGCAGGTGGTAATCGGCCTCCTTCAGCGACTTGGCGGCGATGGCGGCGATCTGCGCGTCGCGGCTGCGGCTCAGCGCCTGGTGCAGCTGTACGTGGTAGGCATCGAGCAGGAACTGACGCACCAGCGTGTCGTTGAAACCGCCGTTCGGCTGCTCCGCCAACAGCAGGTTATGAAACTGGCGCTCGTCGCGCCCGAAGGCCAGGCTGTCTTCGCTGCAGGGCGGGCCGGCCAGTTCGGCGGCGTAGCCCAGGAAGTTGCGCGCCTGGCCGAGCAGATCGAGCCCGATGTTGGCCAGCGCCAGATCGATTTCCAGCTCGGGCGCGTGGCCGCACCAGGCGCACAGGCGCTGGGCGAGGATCAGTGGCGTGTCGCCCTGGCGGAGTAAATAGCTGATGCGCGGATCGTTAACCGTCATGGTCGCCTCTACATGTTCTTGATGCCGTCGGGAATGGTGTAAAACGTCGGATGACGGTAGATCTTGTCTTCGGACGGATCGAAGAACGCGCCGCGATCTTCCGGCTGCGAGGCGATCAGATGGCGCGATTGCACCACCCAGATCGAGCAGCCTTCGTTGCGGCGCGTGTAGGCGTCGCGGGCGTTTTCCAGCGCCATTTGGTCGTCGGCGGCGTGCAGGCTGCCGACGTGGCGATGCGCCAGCCCTTGTTTGCTGCGGATAAACACTTCATACAGCGGCCATTCAACGTGGCTCATGATCTCGGTTCCTTATGTTGGCTATGCGGCGGAGGCGGCGTTTTTCGCGGCGTGGGCCATGGCGCCGTCGCGCACCCAGGCGCCGTCTTCCCAGGCGCGGCGTTTGGCCTGCAGGCGTTCGTGGTTGCATTGGCCGCGCCCTTTGATCACCTCATGCAGCTCGCTCCAGTCGATTTCGCCGAAACGATAGTGACCGGCGGCGGCGTCCCAGCGCAGCTCCGGATCCGGCGCCGTCATGCCCAGCGCTTCAAGCTGCGGCACGGTGTTGTCGACGAACTTCTGCCGCAGCTCATCGTTGCTGTGGCGTTTGATCTTCCACGCCATGCTCTGGGCGCTGTGGGGGGAGTCGGCGTCGCTCGGGCCGAACATCATCAGCACCGGCCACCAGAAGCGATCGATGGCGTCCTGCAGCATGGCGCGCTGCGTGTCGCTGCCGTTGGCCATCGCCATTACCGCCTCGTAGCCCTGGCGCTGATGGAAGCTTTCCTCTTTGCAGATCTTCACCATCGCCCGCGCATAGGGGCCGTAGGACGCACGGCACAGCGCCACCTGGTTGACGATGGCGGCGCCGTCTACCAGCCAGCCGATCACGCCGATATCCGCCCAGTTGAGCGTGGGGTAATTGAAGATAGAGGAGTACTTCATCTTGCCATCGAGCATCTTTTGGTAGATGTCCTGGCGCGAACAGCCGAGGGTTTCGGCGGCGCTGTAGAGGTACAGACCGTGGCCGGCCTCATCTTGCACTTTGGCCAGCAGCACCGCTTTGCGGCGCAGCGTGGGGGCGCGCGTCAGCCAGTTGGCTTCCGGCAGCATGCCGATGACTTCCGAGTGGGCGTGTTGGCCAATCTGCCGAATCAGGTTCTGACGGTAGGCGTCCGGCATCCAGTCTTTGGCCTCAATGGCGATATCCGCCGCGATCTTGTCGTCGAAATGCTGCTGATACTGTGCGTCAGTTGTCATGCTTGCCTCTTGGTGATTCGTATTTTTCACATTAAACATAAAAATGTGAATCACTTTAACTAACCATAAGGCTACAAACTGATAACAAAAAGATCAAACGTAATTCATGTGGTTTTGCGAGGTCACTCACAAGGTTATTTGTTATTTTGTTGATTTTATTTGATAAGTAAAGTGATTAATTACTTGTTTATGGCAGGTTAAGCGGTCTGAAAATGCCTTTTGTTCTCTTTTTGTTAAAATTTGATTTGGCCTCGACTGGCATTTATATGATACGTAATTAAGCTGTATGGTGAAAATTTATGAATTTCGGAGGGCACATGCAGCAGTTACACAGTTATCTTTCTGGCGCCTGGGTGTACGGGCAGGGAGAGGCGCGCGAAATCCGCCACGCGGTGACCGGCGAAGCGCTGTACCAGGTCTGCACCGACGGCCTGCCGTTGGCGGCGAGCCTGGACTATGCCCGCAGCCGCGGCGGCCCGGCGCTGGCGCACATGACGTTCCAGCAGCGCGCCCAGATGCTGAAAGCGGTAGCCAAACACCTGCTGGCGCATAAAGAGGCGCTGTATCAGATTTCCTATCAAACCGGGGCGACGCGCAGCGACGGCTGGGTCGATATCGAGGGCGGCATCGCCACGCTGTTCGCCTATGCCGGCATGGCCGGCCGCGATCTGCCGGACGATACCCTGTGGCCGGAAGACGAGCTGATCCCATTGTCGAAACAGGCGCAGTTCGCCGCCCGCCACGTGCTCACTTCGCGCCCCGGCGTGGCGCTGCACATCAACGCCTTCAACTTCCCGTGCTGGGGCATGCTGGAGAAACTGGCGCCGACCTGGCTGGCGGGCATGCCGGCCATCATCAAGCCGGCCACCGCCACCGCGCAGCTGACGCAGGCGATGGTCAGGCTGATCGTCGACAGCGGCCTGGTGCCGGAAGGGGCGCTGCAGCTGGTTTGCGGCGGCGTCGGCGACATGTTCGCGCACCTGGATTACCAGGATGCGGTGACTTTCACCGGTTCGGCGCAGACCGGGCAGCGGCTGCGGGCACACCCGCGCCTGCTGGAGAAATCGATCGCGTTCACCATGGAGGCGGATTCGCTCAACTGCTGCGTGCTGGCGGAAGACGTGACGCCGGAAATGCCCGAGTTTGCGCTGTTCATCAAAGAAGTGTGCCGTGAAATGACCGCCAAGGCGGGGCAGAAATGCACCGCGATCCGCCGCATCATCGTGCCGGCGGCGCAGGTGGCGGCGGTGCGTCAGGCCTTGCTGCAGCGCCTGGCGGGGGTGACGGTGGGCGACCCGCAGCTGGAGCAGGTGCGCATGGGGGCGTTGGTCAGCCACGAGCAGCGTGATGATGTGCAAAGCAAGGTGGAGTTCCTGCTGCGCAACGGCTGCGAACCGCTCTGTGGCGCGGCGCTGGATAAGCTGGAGGTGCTGGGCGACGGCGCGCGCGGCGGGGCGTTTTATCCGCCGACCCTGCTGTATTGCGCCGATCCGTTCACCCATCAGGCGGTGCACGGCACCGAGGCTTTCGGCCCGGTGGCGACGCTGATGCCGTATGCGGATACCGAACAGGCGATCGCGTTGGCGTTGCTGGGGCAGGGCAGCCTGGCGGGCTCGCTGGTGACCGCCGATCCGGCATTGGCCACGCGCTTCATTCGCGCGGCGGCCTGCGCCCACGGCCGCATGTTGATTTTGGATGAGCGGGCGGCGGCGGAGTCCACCGGCCACGGTTCGCCGCTGCCGATGCTGGTACACGGCGGCCCGGGGCGCGCCGGCGGCGGTGAAGAGCTGGGCGGGCTGCGCGCGGTGAAACACTATATGCAGCGCACGGCGATCCAGGGCAGCCCGGCGATGCTGGCGGCCATCGGTGGCGAATGGGTGCGCGGCGCGCCGGTCGCCGAGCATCCGGTGCATCCGTTCCGGAAATACTTCGAGCAGCTGCAGCTGGGCGATAGCCTGTTGACCGCGCGCCGCACCGTGACCGAAGCGGATATCGTCAACTTCGCCTGCCTGAGCGGCGACCATTTCTACGCGCACATGGACAAGATCGGCGCCGCCGACTCGCTGTTCGGCGAGCGGGTGGCGCACGGTTACTTTGTGGTATCCGCCGCGGCCGGGCTGTTTGTCGACGCCGCCGTCGGGCCGGTGATCGCCAACTACGGCATGGAAAATCTGCGCTTTATCGAGCCGGTGAAGATCGGCGATACCATTCAGGTGCGGTTGACCTGCAAAAAGAAAATCCGCAAGCCGCAGAAAACCGCCGAAGATCGCCCGCACGGCGTGGTGGTGTGGGATGTGCAGGTATTGAATCAGCAACAGCAGCCGGTGGCGCTGTACAGCATTCTGACGCTGGTGGCGCGCCAACAGGGGGACTTCGAAGCGTGATGCGCGTTTGCCGCCGCCGGCCCCCGGCGGCGGCAAATCATTCAGATCAGCGGCTGAGCGCGCAGCTGTTCAAGCACTTTCAGCGGTGAACGCTGCGGATCCTGCATCTTATTCACCGGCAGCAGGAAGGTCTGTTCCAGCATAAACTGGCCGCCCATCGCGGCATGCGGCGTTTGATCAGAGAAGCAAATCCAGCTGCTGCCCGGCGGGAACGTCAGCGCCAGCTGCGGCCCCCGTTGCTGATAATCGCCGTCGGCCTTCATGGCGTCATGCAACTGCAGCATCAGGTGGTCATAATGGCTGCGGCGGGTTTTGGTGATGCGCACCTGGTGCTGCAGCCAACTGCCGAAAGCGGAGTAGCGAGCGAGACGCGGCATAAAGCGTGCAGCCAGCTCAGGGAACGGCTCGCCGACCCGCCATTGGCGATGCTCGCCGTGCGGGTTGATGTTGGTGAAAATGCGCAGAATGCGTTCGCCGTAGTTCGGGCGCGACGGGAAGGCGTCAACGTGCAGCCGGCTGTCGTCTTTGCGCCAGGAACTGGCCGCCCTCCAGGCGGAAACCGGATGTAAACGCAGGCTGCCGGTCGGGTGGTGCAGCGCCTCCTGATATTCGGGCAACAGCCCGGCGATCAACTGGCGGCAGGATTGGTAATAGCGTTCCAGCAATTGCTGAACCTGCTGCCGGCGTTCCGCGACGGCGACGCCGCTCAGCTTGCCGGACAGCGGTTGGTAGCTGATGTTTTTGCGCTTCGGGTCGACCAATGTCGGATCCAGCAGCGGCATTTCCTGTTCAGACAGGGTGAAGGCCAGTTCGGGCAGAAACAGCACCTTGCCCTGTTCCAGTTCGCTGACCGCGCTGGATGCTTCCGCTGCCGCCCATTGTCGCAACGACAGCGTCAGGACGGCCTGTTCGTGCATAATATCGCCAGTAGGCATGAGATCTCCTTGCAAATCTATATCGCTTTATTCCTGCCTCTCAGGTTGCCGCGTGATTGGCTGCACTGGCTTGCGCAGTGGCTGGCTGGAGCGGCGTCAGCAGGCCGCCCAATGGCAACGTGAAATTTGTGGGTTCTATTATGGCTGTATCAGCAGGGCGCAATGCGCCGAAGCGTGCGATGGCTTCCTGATAGATAGAATAATCTTGATAAGGGTATCACCGGCAATGCCAATGAAAAGTAAACGGGGTATAAACGAGGCGAGGTATAGGCACGAATAATCAAAAAAGGCACAAATTGCCTGCTGAATGGCGTGCTTTATCTTATTGAATTGTAATGAAAATAAATATACTGCTTATTATTTCCGTTATTTTATTCAGAGTGCAGGGTAAACCGGTGAAATAATGTTTCGTGAGGGAACTACTTCATTTTTCTGGCGAATAAATCGGGCCGCCAAATCTTGGTGACCCGATTATTGGTTAAGCGCCGTAAATGCAGTTTTTGCCTTTTTTCTTGGCCTGATACAACGCACTGTCCGCCTCATTGATAAAGCTGATCGGCGTATCGTTATACATATGCGGCACTTTGGCGCAGATGCCGATGCTGATGGTAACGATGCCGTGCGGGTTGCCCTGATGCGGAATTTTCAGATCGCGCACCGCGTTGATAACGCGCTCGGCGAAAATCAGTGCGCCTTGCACGTCGGTATCCGGCAGGATAATCCCCATCTCTTCGCCGCCGTAGCGCGCCAGGACGTCGTTGCTGCGGCAGGCCAACCCTTTGAGCGTTTGGCCGATCTGCTGCAGGCACTGGTCACCGGCGACGTGGCCGTAGCTGTCGTTGTACTGTTTGAAATAGTCGATATCCAGCATCAGCAGCGCCACGCTGCGGTAGTTGCGCGAAGCCCGCGCCAGCTCGTTCTTCAGCGCGATATCAAACTGGCGGCGGTTGGCCAGCCCGGTCAGGCCGTCCAGCAGCGCCAGCTCTTCGAGCATCTGGTTGATGCTGGTC
This sequence comes from Serratia sp. CY27727, assembly GCF_052169275.1. NCBI lineage: Bacteria > Pseudomonadati > Pseudomonadota > Gammaproteobacteria > Enterobacterales > Yersiniaceae > Serratia > Serratia sp. CY27727. The sequence continues at coordinate 533,969 of NZ_JBJNLB010000002.1, forward strand.
AACTGATCGCGGGTGCGCATCAGCTCGGCTTCGGTTTGCATGCTGTGCTTGATTTGCCGCAGTAGCACCATGCCCATCGCCAACAGGATCATCAGCAGCGAGAGGCCGCCCGCGGCGAACAGACCGGCGTCGGTGCGCCAGTCCGCCAGCGCGTCGCGTTTCGACAACCCGGCGGCGATCACCAGCGGAAAGCGGTTGACCCGCGAATAGCCGTAGATGCGCTCCACTTTGTCGTACAGCGAGGTGATGGTGGCGTTGCCGAACTCCGAATGCGGTAAAATTTCGCTGAACAACACGCCCTTGGCGATATTTTTACCGATCGACGCCGCCGAGTAAGGGCGGCGGTAAAGGATGGTGCCGTCCGCCAGCAGCAGGTTCAGTGAGGCGTCGGTGTTGAGGGCGAAGCTGTCGTAAAACTGGCGGAAATAATCGACGTACAGCGTCGCCAGCACCACGCCGCCAAAGCTGCCGTCTGGGTTGTTGAAACGCCGCGAAACGGGAATGATCAGATCGCCGGTGGTGCGGCTGCGGATCACCTTGCCGATGTACAGGCCGCCGCCGTCGCGGTTTTGATGGTATTTGAAGTAATCGCGATCGGCGTTGTTGGCGTTCTTGATGAATTTGCCCGAGGAGGTCGCCAGCCAGCGGCCGCGCGCATCGTAGAGAAACAGCCCGTGCAGCTGCGGCAGGTTGCCGACCTGCGTCTGCATGACGCGCTGCAGCCGCGTCAGCTGCGCTGGGCCCAACCCGTCGGTTTGGAGACGTTCGGTCAGATCGAGCAGGTTGCCGTCCACCTGCATGAAAGTATCGTCGGCATGCTGTGCCAGCGAGCGGGCGAGGTTGGCGGACTCATGCTCGGCGCTGCGCAGATCGCGCTGATGCGCGTTCCAGATTTGCCAGCTGTTAAAGAGGATCAGCGTGGCGGCAACGATGATGACAAACACGCCGGCCTGAAATAATAATGGGGAGCTTTTAGCGCTGCGCGCCGGCACGGCATCCTGTATGGGTTGCTGCTGAGTCATGTCACCCTTGTTGTTTGATTACTATTCAATTTGAGTTAAGAGCAATCTTATATTTTATGCATAAATGCGCCAGACCTCTAGCCCTTAACGTGGCGATAGCGAGAAAGGGCATTTGCACCCCGTATCAGCGGCGGGGTGAACACTGTGGAGTGAAAGAGCCATGTCGGATTACATCATTATCGCTTTACTGACGCTGGCGGTGTATTACCCCCTTACGCTGGGGACGCTGGCGGTGATGATGTACTTCGCCTGGCGGCGGCGCCGGTCGCCCTATTGGCGGTTGGGATTGGCGCTGTTGGCGCTGCTGTTCGTGCTGTTCGCCAAGGCGGCGTATGACTGGCACCGCTATGGCTAGCGGCGCCATGACGGGTTATTCGACGTTAATCATCCAGTTGACGCCGAATTTGTCGGTCAGCATGCCAAAGCCTTTGGCCCAAAAGGTGGCTTGGTAAGGCATCGTCACCTGGCCGCCCTGCGCCAGATTGTCGAACAGTTTGCGTCCTTGTTCCGCATCGCTGGGGTTCAGCGACAGCGAGAAGCCTTTATGAGAAGCGCCGCCGCCGTCATCTTGCGGGCAGCCGTCGGAGGCCATCAGTACGCCGTCGCCGATCAGCAGGCGCGCATGCATGATCGCCTCCGGATTGACGTCCTGCGGCCCGTCTTGCCGGGCTTCTTCGGGCATGTCTTTATAGCGCATGACCATTTCAATTTTGGCATTCAACTGCTGTTCGTAGAAGTTAATCGCTTGCTCACAGTTACCGCTGAAAAACAGATAGGGTTGTACCAGCATGACATTGACCTCGGTTGTGGCTCGACAGGCAACGACCGGCCCTCGGGCAGGAAGAAATGGTTGCTGGCGGCAATAATTGCCGTCGGTGACTTATTAGTGTAGTTCCCCTGGCGCAGAATGCTTGTGCGAGGTGAGTGCGCCTTCGCCGCCGGCATGACGGGCGAAGGCGCAAGGGCGGTCAATACAGCGACGGCTCGCCGGCTGGGCGGGTTTTAAAGCGGCGGTGCAGCCACATGTACTGATCGGGGGCCAGCAGCACCTGTTCTTCCACCACGCGGTTCATCTTGGCCGCCGCGCGCGTTTCATCATCCAGCGGGAAGTCCGTCAACGGCGGCTGCACGATCAGCTCATAGCCCTGAGCATCTGGCAGGCGGCGCGGCACGAAAGGCACGATCGACGGCCGCCCCATGCGCGCTAGGATAAAGGTTCCGGTGGTCGTGGCGGCGTTTTCCACGGCGAAGAGCGGCGCGAACACGCTGCTTTGCGGGCCGTAATCGTGATCCGGCGCGTACCACAGGATTTCGCCCTGTTTCAGGTTGCGGATCATGCCTTTGATATCTTTACGATCGAGCATGAATTTATTCGAGCGCAGCCGGCCGCGTGTTTGTACCCACTCCATCAGCCTGTTGTTGTGCGGGCGATGCACGCCGATGCCGGGGTTTTGCATGCCGAAAATGCGCGCGCCCAGTTCCAGCGTCAGAAAATGCAGACCGATCAGCAGAACGCCTTTGCCGCCCTGACGCGCCAGCCGCATGTTTTCCATGCCGCTCACCTTGAACCAGCGGGCGATGCGCCAGTCGGGCCAGAACCAGGCCATGCCGACTTCGAACAGGCCCATACCGACGGACTCAAAATTTTTGACGATCAGCGCCACGCGCTCGGCGGCGGGCATCGCGGGGAAGCAGAGCTCTAAATTGCGGCGCGCTATTTTTACCCGGCGTTTCATCAGGCGCATGGCTATTCTGCCAAGGCCGTGTCCGAGTCGATAAATGAGCGGGTAGGGCAGTAATACCAAGAGATAGAGTATTCCCAGCCCTATCCACAGCAACCAATAACGAGGGCGCAAGAATTCGCGCTCAAAGCGTTGGTTAGAAAGCATTTTTCCTGTGATTCCTTGTTTTTTCCAATGGGACCTTAACCCAAATTTTCATAGGGCGAATGGTAGAACATTCTGAGCTAAATAGGATTTTCCATTAATGCTTTTTTTACGCTTTAGCTAAGCGCAGGCGAAAAACGGGGAGAGATAGGATTTTTACCGAGGGAATGGCGGATATTTTCCGCTATTTCAAACGACTGGCGAAATTGAAAAATAAAGACACAATTAAGCGCATCGCAAAAGTGACAACTGCTATGTAACCTTAATGAAACAATAACGCGGCGGAACCGTCCCAAACGGCGGCCAGTGCGTACAGTAGCGCGAGAATCAGGACAAAAGGGGCATTGAACATCGGCGTTTCCTCCAGGAGGATTTGTTTAAAGTTTAGCCTCGCGAGATGACAGCAGGATGAAATCAGATCGTTTTTTGTACGGTGAAATTCAGACGGACGGAAATGGGTAAACCGCTGATTTTTTACTATAGTCATAGTGTGAAGTTATGCGTTTGTCGCCGTACGCCTCTGCATTGAGCGGCAGCGGGCAGGTTGCCCAGAGCAAGATCGCGGAGCGGACGGCGCCTGGCGCGAAACATGTGACGAGATTCTCAGAGGGTTGGTCTGTAAGGATTTGACATGTCATATGAAAATGACGATCTAAACGGTGTTGAGCAACCGAGCGACTACGTGAAAACCACCGCCTGCGAAGTGCGCAGCGGCGTAAAGGCAGCGCTCGAGCAATCATGTGCCTGCATCAAGGATAACCCTTGGGCGGGGATAGGCGCCGGCGCCGTCGTGGGCCTGGTAATAGGATTTCTGTTAGGCAAAAGGTAATAGGGAGAGTAAAGATGGGCATCATTTCCTGGATCATTTTTGGTTTAATCGCCGGTATCCTGGCCAAGTGGATTATGCCGGGCAAAGACGGCGGCGGCTTTATTGTGACCGTTATATTGGGGGTCGTGGGCGCCGTAGTCGGCGGCTATATCAGCACCTTCTTCGGTATGGGCCGCGTTGACGGTTTTAACCTGGGCAGCTTTGTGGTGGCAGTAATCGGCGCCCTGGTGGTGCTTTTTGTCTACAGGAAGATCAAAGGCTAAGCAGCCATTGCTCAACAGGGTCGCCGCGGCGGCCCTTTTTCGTGAAATCAATCCGGCTGTGCGGCGCGGGCCGCAGCGGCTGAAAGGGGAATATCATGGGTCTGTTCGATAGCGTATTGGGTAACATTCTGGGCGGCGGCGCCAACGGCAAAGGCATCGACTACATCGCCATTATGCAGTGGGTCGAGCAACAAGGCGGCCTGCAGGCCATTTTGGACAAATTCCGTCAGGGGCAGTTCGGCGATATCGTCGGTTCCTGGCTCGGCAATGGCGAAAATCAGCCGATTACCGGCGATCACGTACAGCAGGCGTTGGGTAGCGACGCCATCAACCAACTGGCTGAAAAGCTGGGTATCGATCCGGCTCAGGCGTCCAGCACCATTGCACAGTTCTTGCCAACGGTCACCGATGCCGCCTCGCCAAACGGTGAAGTGCAGCAAGACAGCAACGAACTGGGCGACATGGTCGGTAAACTGTTCAAATAATGATTAGGCTCCCGGCGTCTGGCCGGGGGCATTCACTCCGCTGATCCCCTCGATCGTCGTCAACGCCTGCTGCAGATGCGCCACCCAGGCGCGCACTTTCTCCGGAATAAAACGCAAGGCGGGATAGACCGCGTGCAGCGCCATGGGCGGGTAGCGGTATTCCGGCAAAACGGGCACCAATGCCCCCGTCGCCAGCTGTTCGGCGATTAAAGGCCGTTGAGCGCCGCCGATGCCGGCCCCAGCCTCAATGGCGGCCAGCAGCGATAGCGTATTGTTGGCGCGGAACGTGGGCCGCAGAGCAACCGTCTCGGGGCCGTGCGGGCCGAACAGGGTGAGCGTATCGCCGTCGTTCAGGCCGCTGTAACGAATGTGCGCATGTTTCGCCAACTCCGCCGGGGAACGCGGCGTGCCATGCCTGGCCAGATAGGCCGGTGACGCCACCAGCAGGCGTTGCAGCTCGCCCAAACGTTTCGCCACCATGCCGGGCGCATGCAGTTCACCGAAACGCAGCGCTACGTCGATGCCTTCGCCGATCACGTCGGCGAGGCGATCGTCCAGCAGCAGCTCGATGGCGAGGTTCGGATGACGTCGCTGGAAAGCGATGGCCAGCGGTGTGACGTGCAACTGCCCGAACCCGGTCGGGGCGTGAATGCGCAGATTGCCCTGCAACTGGTGGCGCTGGCCGTGCAGCGCTTCTTCCGCTTCGTCGACCGCCGCCAGAATCGGTTTGAGGCGCTGATAATAACCGCTGCCGGCATCGGTCAGGGTGACCGCCCGGGTGCTGCGAAACAGCAGCTGGGCCCCCAGTCGCTGCTCCAGGCCGGCGATTTGCTGACTGACCGCCGGCTGCGTCAAACGCAGATCGCGAGCGGCGGCCGACAGGCTGCCCAGCTCCGCCACCCGCATAAAGGTTTTCATTGCGTTCAGTTTATCCATGTCGATCTTGCCTATAGATTTTTCTTATAAGTGTTAGTGCTAATTTGGCTCTACCGCAAGCATTGCTAATCAATAACACTCAGGGCATCAACAACCCGAGGAGTGGCAAGATGAATGCAAAGCGACAGGCATTGGTGATCGGCGCCAATGGCGTGATTGGGCGCCGATTGATTGAGGAGCTGATCGGCCAGGGCTGGCAAGTGGTGGGCGTCTCGCGCCGGGGTGGGCAACCGGCGCCGGGGGTGCGCCACCTGCAGGTTGATCTGCTGGATGCGGCGGCGACGCGCGACGCGCTGCGGCCGCTGAGCGCGATTAGCCACGTTTTCTATGCCGCCTATCAGGATGCGCCGGACTGGGCGGGGCTGGTGGCGCCGAACCTGCAGATGTTGCAACACGTTGTCGAGGGGCTGGAGCCGGCCGCACCGGCGTTGGAGCACATCAGTCTGATGCAGGGCTATAAGGTGTATGGAGCGCATTTGGGGCCGTTTAAAACGCCGGCGCGCGAAAGCGACGCCGGGCATATGCCGCCGGAGTTTAACGTGGCGCAGCAACAGTATCTGGCGCAGCGGCAGGCCGGCAAGCGCTGGCGCTGGAGCGCCATTCGCCCGAGCGTGGTGGGGGGCTTCTCCCTCGGCAATCCGATGAATCTGGCGTTAAGCATCGCGGTTTACGCGTCGATCAGCAAAGCGCTCGGGTTGCCGCTGCGCTTCCCCGGTAAACCGGGCGCTTACCACAGCCTGCTGGAAATGACCGACGCCGGGCTGTTGGCGCGCGCCACGCTGTGGGCGGCGACCGAGCCGGCGGCGGCCAATCAGGCGTTTAATATCAACAACGGCGATCTGTTTCGTTGGAGCGAGATGTGGCCGAAAATCGCCGCTTACTTTGGGCTGGAATGTGCGCCGCCGCTGCCGATGCCGCTGGAGAGCATGATGGCGGACAAAGCGCCGCTGTGGCGCGAGCTGGTGCAGCGGCACCAATTGGCCGAACCGGACTATCGCGCGGTGGCCGGCTGGCGCTTCGCCGATTTCGTCTTTTCCTGGGACTATGACATGTTCGCGGACGGCAGCAAGGCGCGGCGCTTCGGTTTCCATCAGTTCGTCGAAACCGAAGCCATGTTTTTCTCGCTGTTCGATGAGTTCCGCCGTCGCGGCATCATCCCCTGAGCGTGGCATCGGTTTCCCCGCAGCACCGGCCGCGGGGAATGAGGTCAGAACGTCAGCATGATCTTGCCGATGTGCTCGCTGGACTCCATCAGCGCATGCGCGGCGGCGGCCTGCTCAAGCGGGAAGGTTTTAAAAATTTGCGGCTTCAGCACGCCGCGCTCCAGCAGCGGCCACACCTTCTCGCGCAGCTCGGCGGCGATCTGCGCTTTGTCCGCCACGCTGCGCGAACGCAGCGTCGAACCGGTATGGGTCAGGCGTTTCAACAGCAGCGGCATCAGATTGAGCTCTTTCACCACGCCGTTTTGCGTGCCGATTTGCACGATGCGGCCTTCCATCGCCGCGGCCTGATAGTTTTTGGCAACATAATCGCCGGCGATCAGGTCGACGATCACGTCGGCACCTTTGCCGTTGGTGGCGTCTTTGGTGCGTACGACAAAGTCTTCGCTGCGGTAATTAATCGCCACGTCGGCGCCCAGCGCCAGGCTGGCCTGTCGTTTCTCTTCGGAGCCGACGGTGGTGATCACCTGGGCGCAGAAGGCCTTCGCCAGCATGGTGGCGACCGTGCCGATGCCGGAGGTGCCGCCATGGATCAACACGGTCTCGCCGGCTTTGAGGTGACCGCGCTGGAACACGTTGACCCAGACGGTAAAGAAGGTTTCCGGCAGCGCGGCGGCCTCGGTCAGGCTCAGGCCCGCCGGAACGGGCAGCGCATTGCTTTCATGCACGGTGCAATATTCGGCATAGCCGCCGCCGGCGATGAGGGCGCAAACCCGATCGCCGGGCGCGAAGCAGGTCACGCCTTCCCCGGTGGCCACCACTTCGCCGGCAATTTCCAGGCCGGGGATATCCGAGGCGCCGGGCGGCGGCGCATAGTTCCCCTGGCGCTGCAGCACGTCGGGGCGGTTAACGCCGGCGGCGGCGATTTTCACCAGAAGTTGGCCCGCTTGCGGAACCGGCACCGGGCGTTCAGCGACGACCAGAACCTCGGGGGCGCCCGGCTGGCTGATTTCAATCGCTTTCATCGTGCCGGGCAGCGCTGCATTTGTTGACATGGTCACTCTCCTCATCGTGGCGGACGTGGCTATCGGGCGAAACGTCCGCAATAAAGTCTGCTGTTAGCTTAGCGAAATCGAATGAGGCGCGCGTGGTCGAATAGAGCGGTTTTGCGAGGAAGGGGCGAAGCCGCCGCGATGGGCGGCAGGGCATCAATCGTTAGGTGGGATGCGGAACCCTTTCAACGAGACGATGAAGTGGTCTTTTCCTTTGGAGATCTTGGCGCCTTTATCGCACCACAGGCTGGCAAGCTGGAAGAAGTCGTCGCTGCCGATATCGTAGGCCAGTTCGATTTTCTTGGCGGTGCCGGCGCGGATGAGTTTTTCTGCTTCCTGATGGTTTGCAGCTTTAATTATGGTCATGGGCGAAATCCTTGGTGTTAAGCCAGAGCGGATAAACGCGAATTATCATATGGCCATAGTGTGACAATTTTGTGATGAAAGCATGACAGCCCGCGAAGGCGCGGCGTGCGTTGTGCCGGGCCTTCGCGGTGAAAGCGCGTTGTCGGTTACCGATCGTACGGGCGGATGAATGTGCTTTTTTTCTGAGATTTTAAATGTTTATAGAGGGCGAAGCCCGCAATGCCGGCCAAGACGGCCAGGAGGGCAAGGGATCCTGTGGCCATGAACGTTACCTCCGAATAAGAATGGCAAGGAGGCGTATTTGTGACATTGATCACTCTGCGGGGCAATGAGAGCAATCTGTAATCGGGAAGACGCTGTGAGGGCGAGGCAAAAAAAAGCGCCTATAGGGAGGCGCATAAAGATTTGCAACACAGCTTGTTGTGTTCAACACCAGGAGGAGTGGTGAACTGACGCTATTCTATGCAGCGGCAAAGGCGGCTGATATAGGTATTACTCCGAAAGCGCCGCTACCACTCATAGCCCAACTGAATGTTGTAATCGGGATCCTGATTGGTGGAATAAGGATCGGACTGGCGGCGGCGATCGGTTTTCTTCACCGGGCCTTCATACGCGGGATAAGGTTTGGCGCGCGGTTTGCTGCAGCCTGGATGATCGCACTCGATATCGACGCGAAAACCGCTTTTATCTCTCGCCTCTGCCCAGGCAATCGGCGGTTTTTCCGCTTTGGGGGCCGGCCCCGGCTCCGGCGCAGTTTTGGGGGCGGGGGTGATGCTGGGTTCAGGCGGATGATAATTCAGTTCCAGCGCGCCCAGCGGGGCGCTGCAAGCGGCAAAGGCCAGCAGAATGGCACTGGTGGCCGGCAATGTAAGCCATCTCGGCATGGTGACTCTCCCTGAATGATTTCGTCAGGCAACTATAAAACAGCAGAACGAGAATTACTATCATTTGCCTTGGGCGTTACGGGCGAGCCAGGCGGCGATTCCATCGGCAGACGGGGTCAAATCCTGTGCGTTTAGCCGAGATTAGCGTCTCGTCACGGCGAAAAAGGTTGCTATTGCCGCTCGCTCATGAGTTAATGATGTCGGCCTGTGGTACAGACCTATTTATGCACGACATTTTGAGTAAAGTAGTTCAAATTTAAAGCGTTATCCCGGATAGCCCTTCTCTGACGAATTTCCTTTCCAGTGCCTCCATAAGTAACTGATGACCGGCTACCTCGCCCATGGCGGCTTACATTTATTATTGAAGGAATTAGACATGTCTAACATGATCAAAGGTCAAGTGAAGTGGTTCAACGAAGCTAAAGGTTTTGGTTTCATCACCCCAGCAGACGGCAGCAAAGACGTATTCGTACACTTCTCTGCTATCCAGGATCAAGGCTTCAAGACCCTGGCTGAAGGCCAGAACGTACAGTTCTCTATCGAGAACGGTGCGAAAGGTCCATCTGCGGCTAACGTTACCGCTATCTAATTGGCGCCTGGCGCTGATTGAAAAAAACCCGCTGCGGCGGGTTTTTTTGTGTCTGAAATTCGGCGGTGCGAAAAAAAACCCGCAAGTCTGCGGGCAAAAGTTCCTTGTTACTTCTTCATTTGCGAGCGCTTCTCTGGGGGGGAAACGCCTGAAGACAGGCTACGTGAGGACCGGCTTAAGATTCTGCGGCCAAACCGTTAAGAAAGTGAAAATCCAGGCGGCTGCTACGCTGATAGCAGAGGCCGGCAGGGCTAGGGCGGTGTCCATCGCCCTCGGTTTTGTAATACACTGACGGCAATCGCAAATAATGGGGAATGGTATGCAGGTTAACGATCGAGTGACGGTAAAAACAGACGGCGGCCCGCGGCGTGAAGGCATCATTTTGGCCGTAGAGGTGTTCAACGAAGGCACCATGTATCTGGTTTCTCTTGACGACTACCCGGCGGGCGTATGGTTTTTTAATGAAATCGACAGCCGTGACGGCACGTTTGTGGAGCCCTGTCGCGAGCATGGGCAGTAACTTCGGCTAATCTCATTAATTTGCTAATGAAATTGTCCGTTTTGAGATTATTTCATAGCGGTAAGATTCTTTTTATCGATGACAAAAAAATACCCGTTGCGCTAGCGGGGGATAACGCAGCAGGTATTCTTTTAAGGGCGCCAGCATCTGATATCCAGATGACATTATCACCAGGTATTTAACGGCTGGCAAAACAGAGTGGGGGCGTTCTCTGTGGTTTAACGGCTATTGACAAATATTCCACTGGTCAAGGTATCGGTCAAACGAACAACGTGGTAAATGATCTGCTTGTTGTGCGTCTTTATTTTCCGCTTGATGTTTCCTTTGTGGGAAGAGACCGTTTTGGCCTTTATTTGCATCTGGTCTGATATCTGGATGGTGCCTTGACCGGACATCCACATGCGTAACATGTTCGATTCGGTCTGGCTCAGCGTTACCGGCGTTTGATCCAGAGAGGATTTCTCCGCCCGTAGGGACGTTCTCTCGAGATAGTGACTAAGTAGCTGATTCATAGTCTCTGGTTTGATGGATTTTGACGATATGATGACGTTCTTGCGAACATATAAATAATCGTCGAAATGTACGTTGGTAATGGCCATGAAGATGAAGAATAACGTATCCGGGTGCAGTGAAATCACCCGTTTTATTCGCTCGGTGGCGTTCGCTTCGTGGATGAAGCAGTCCTCGTTAATAAACACCAGGCTGGGATTCAACTTGCTGCATTTTTCGTGCAGGCTGTCAATGTCCTCGATGGCATTAATATGGCGTTTCTTCACGCCATGCGAAGTCAGATAGTCGGTTAATCCCAATCTGGTATAGCTACATGAATCCATGATGATCGTTGGCATATCGCACCCCCACTTAAATCCGTTTTACTGCGGTAATATGAGAAAAAGCCTAAAAAGCCGAAAGGCAAAATGGAGCAATAATTCAGTGTAGCGAGTGTTCTATCAATAAACACGACGTCACTCAATGATATTTTCATACTAAACTTATTAATTGCATGAATCTATAAGTTTGGCTTAAGTCAGGGCGATCTGCTGTTCGTCCAGCTTCGGCATGTTGAGCCTGATTTGCGCTTGGCGCCCGAGCCTGTCTGCATTGCTTGCCGTGAATCTGTTCATCATGTCACGAAACAAAATTTTAGTTTGCTAGGAAAAGTCTTAAAAAAAATTCATGTGTCGTTTTTTTGAGGTCTTTTAGCGTGTTTCTTGAGCGGTGTAAAAACACTCGCACTGAGTGCTTTGGATTTTTACATATAAAAATCATTATCTTGTGGTGTTTTTTGCTTTTCGCGCAAATGATAAGCACGCCTTTTTTTATCATAACAACAAACAGAAGTTAACATTCTGGCTGGAATGTGTAGCTTAATTGTTGCTATAAATCACCGTTTTACAATGAGTTATCTGGATATTTATTTCACATGAAATAGTTTTCGTGAATGTTTAACGGTGATTGAGTGATTTTTCTAAACTATCATCCTGCTGCCCGATCCCCGGGGAGGAATGGCAGGTCGGAGTTGTCTCTGGCCCGCGTTGGTTTTAACTTGCCTCTCCACCTTTCAAAAAACAGGATGCCGCGGTGAGACGGAATCAGTATGGGCAGCCGATAGGTGAAGCCCTCCCTCATTGGCAGCCGGCAGGCATGCCCGGCCACACGCCACTGCAAGGGCGGTTTTGCCGCCTGGAACCGCTTAACCTCGAGCGCTGGGGGGATGCGCTTTATCAGGCTTATCAAACCGCCGAGGACGATCGCGACTGGACCTATCTGTTTTGGGAACGCCCGCAGTCGCGCGCAGATTTCCAACGTTATCTCCAGGCGCAGGCGTCCAGCGCAGACAGAAACACGATGGTGGTGATCGATCGGGCGAACGGGCGCGCGGTAGGAACCTGCGCTTTTTTGCGCATCGATCCCGCAAACGGCGTGGCCGAACTGGGCACCATCAACTGGTCGCCGCTGATGAAGCGCAGTGCGCTGGGCAGCGAGGCGATCTTCCTGATGCTGCGGCACCTGTTCGACGATCTTGGTTACCGGCGTTGCGAATGGAAATGCGATAGCCTCAATCTGCCTTCACGTCAGGCCGCCGAGCGCCTGGGGTTCCGCTATGAAGGCACGTTCCGCCAGGCCGTCGTCGTCAAAGGACGCACGCGCGACACCGACTGGCTGTCGATCGTCGACGGGGAATGGCCGGCGCGGCGCGCGGCGTTTGCTGCCTGGCTATCGCCGGATAACATCGGCGATGACGGGCGGCAAGCACGGCAATTGCAGGCCTTCCGACGCGAGTAATGCGCCGCGTGCATTAGGCCGCTTCCGCCAGGCAATGGCGCAGCGAGTCCAGCGCCAGTCTGATGTCCTGTTCCTCTGTCATCCAGTTGACCAGCGCGGCGCGGATCCCCGGCTGATGGTGATAGCTCGTTGGGGTGCAACGCACCACGCCGTGCCGGTTAAGGCGATCGAGAAAGCGATCGCGCGCCGCTTCGCTGTCGCCCTGCGGGTGACTGAGCGCGAAGCACACCACGTTCAAATTCACCGGCGCCAGCAGATGGAAGCCGTCGTCGGCCGCTAACGCCGCGCCCAGCGCCTGCGCCAATCGGACATTGCGCTCGACGATATCCCGTATGCCGCTGCGGCCATAGGCTTTCAGCGTCAGCCAAAGCGGCAGGGCGCGGAAGCGGCGCGAATTTTCCGGCGTCAGATGCAGATAGTTGTCCGGCCGCGGCGTCGGCGCTTCCAGGTAAGCCGAATGGTTCTGAAATACCTGCATCTGCAGATCCAGGTGGCGGGTAAATTGGATCGCGCTGTCATAAGGCACGTTCAGCCATTTGTGCGCATCGACGGTGATGGAATCGGCATGCTGCCAGCCCTCGAGCCTTGGGGCGTATAGCGGCGAGCAGGCCGCCACGCCGCCGAATGCCGCATCGACATGCAGCCAGAACGGGTAGCGCTCCCGCAGCGCCAGCAGACGCGGCAGATCGTCGAAAGCGACGGTGTTGACCGTGCCGGCGCTGGCCAGCACCAGCGTGGGACGGCCTGCGCCGGCGGCGAGCTGTCGCTCCAGCGCCGCCATATCCATGGCTTCTGAGTCCGGCAGGCTGGCGACGGTCGTCAGCGCGTCGCGGCCGAGGCCGAGCATGCTGAGCGCCTTCACGCTGCTGGAATGCGGGTTGGCCGCCAGCACCCGGATGGGGCCGAGCGCCGCCAGGCCCTGTTGGGCGATATCCACGCCGTGCTGTTGCCCCAGCCACTGCCGGCCAATGGCCAGCCCGGCGAAATTGGCCATGGTGGCGCCGCTGACCAGGCTGCCGCTGAACGCTTCCGGCAGGCCCAGCAGGGATTTCAACTGCGTCACCGCGGCCAGCTCGATCGCCGCAGCGATCGTATCATGGCTGAGCTGGCTATTTTGGTCTGTCACGCTAACCAGCCAGTCTGCCGCGATCGCCGCCGGCGTGCCCCCGCCGGTGACGAAGCCAAAATAACGCGGGCCGGCGCTGGCGGAAATGCCCGCCTGATAACGTTGCCAAAAGTCATCCAGCGCCGCCAGGGCGCCTTCGCCGTTTTCCGCCAGCCGATCGTCACCGGGTTGCAGTTGCTGTTGCGCGAGCGGTGGGCAGACCGAGCGTTGCTGCAGCCCGGCCAGAAAATCTTCCGCCAACTGGCGGGTGTGATCGAGGATCTGCGGAAACTGTGCAAGATCCTGTTGTAAACGTGGGTGCATGGCGGCTCCGAAAGCGTCAGGGATGATGGGGTAAACATAGAACATTTGCCTGCGGGCCAAAATCGATGAAAAATAGCCTTTTTGGCTAGTCTGGTTAACCAATGATGAATGAGCGTCTCCCGCTGCATGTCTTGCCGACCTTTGCTATCGCCGCCAGGTTGGAGAATTTGCGCGCCACGGCGCAGCAGGTGCATTTGACGCATGGCGCGGTCAGTCAGCAAATTCAGCTGCTGGAGCAGGCGGTGGGCTACCCGCTGTTTGAACGGCGCGGGCGCGGTGTGCGCCTGAATGCCGCCGGGAAAGAGTTGCTGGCGGCGGTAGAGCCGGCGCTGCAGGCGCTGCAGCAGGGCGTCGCCCGCGCCCGGCGCTTGGCGGCGAGCCAGACGCTGCGCATCAGCGTGCTGCCGTCTTTTGCCCATTACTGGCTGTTGCCGCGGTTGCCGGCATTTCATGCAGCCTGCGCCGATATTGCGCTGGATATCGATGCCTCGCTGGCGTTGCAGGATCTGTCGCAGCGCGGGTTCGATGCGGCGATCCGCATCGGCAGCGGCCAGTGGGCGGGGCTGCAGGCGCAGCGCATCGCGTCGGGCGACGTGCTGCCGGTCGCCTCGCCGGATATGGCGCGTCAGTGGGGAACGGCATTCGAGAACGGCGGCGACGTTCCCTTGCTGGAGCACGACGTCAGCCCGTGGCGCGACTGGTTCAATGCGCAAGGGCGCTCGCGGTGCGGGCGGCAACAGGCGGTGTTCAACGATGCCGGATTATTGATTCGCGCCGCGGAGCAGGGGTTCGGCATCGCGCTGGCGAAAAAGCTGCTGGTGCAGGATGCGATCGACGCGGGGCGGCTGGTGGCGCTGGCTGCGCCCTGTCGCCTGAGCGAGGACGACGTTTATCTGGTGTGGCCGCAGACCGCCGGGCTGACGCCGGCGATCACACGCTTGCTGCAGTGGCTGCAGCAACAGTTGGCGGCGGTTTAACGGCGCAACCACTCCGGCTGTGAGGTGCCGAGCGTGGTCGCCGGCAACGCCCATTGCAGCGCCGTACCCTGCAGGCTTAACGGGGCGCGCAGGCGTTGCGCGGCGCCCCAGTAAGTCAGCTCCGTTTCCGGGTTCTCGTCGGCGGTTCCGGCCGGCGCCAGCGGCTCCGGCCGATAATCTGCCGAACAGGGATGCGCCAGCAGCAGTTGCGCCGTGCGCGCCAGCGACAGCCGCGCGTGGTAGCCGGTGCCGCGGCTCAGGCGCTGCTCCATACCGGTCAGCACCGCCGCCGCCATCAAATAGCCGGTGGCGTGGTCCAGCGCCTGTACCGGCAGCGGTACCGGCAAACTGGCGCTGCGCCAAACCATGCCCGCCTCCGCCAGCCCGCAGCTCATCTGCACCAGGCTGTCGAAACCGCGCCGGGTGCGCCACGGTCCGCTCCAGCCGTAGGCATTCAGGCAGACGTCGATCAGACCCGGCGCCAGCGCGCGCCTTTCCTCCGCGCCATAGCCCAACTTCTCCAGCGCACCGGCACGGTAGCCGTGCACGATCACGTCGGCGTTCCTCAGCAGATGTTCAAACGTGTGGCGATCGTGCGCATTGGTCAGGTTGAGGCGCGCGCTGCGTTTGCCCAGCATTACCTCGTGCTCGACGCCGGGCTCATCCCAACCGTAGGGATCGATGCGCAGCACGTCGGCGCCCAAACCGGCGAGAAAACGGGTGGCGATCGGCCCGGCGAGAATGCGCGTCAGATCCAGCACCCGCACGCCGTGCAGCGGCCGGGCGACGGGCAACGTCCAGCCCGGCGGCGGTGCTTCCGGCTGCAGCGAGGCGTGGATCAGTGGTTCGAGCGCCACGCTCTTGCCCTGAATATGTTGTCGCCACGCGGCCGCCGAGCGCATTTGGGCCGCGCAGCCGCCGGCCTCGATCACCGCTTCCTCCAGCTCGTTTTTTTTCCAGCCCAGCACGCGTTCCGCCAGCGCGCCTTTGTCCGGTGCCGGGCCCAGCACCTGTTCCACCGCCCGCCGATGGTGCGGCGCATTGGTGTGCAGGCGTATCCAGCCGTCCGCCGTCGCGTAGTCGCCGGCCAGGGCGTCCCAGGCCGCAGGCAGCGTCCAACCCAGCGGGCGCAGCGTCCAGCCGAACCAGAGCGAGGCCATGCGTTGATCGATCCAGACCTGCGGCGCATCGGCAGCCTCGCGGCGAAGCAACTCGGCGCAGGCCAAACCGGCGGCGCTCCAGGCGGCGGTAGCCAATTCGGTCACGGGAAAAGCCGAAGGCAATGCGCCGGTACCGCTTACGGTTAACCGGTCGCAGGGCGCGGGGCGTTGCCCCAGGCTTTGCCAAATCTCGTCGAGCAGAGTGTGGATCAGAGGCGTCATCAGCCACTCCTTGCGGGTCGTCGGAAATATAGCCTAGCGTAGCCCATCGCCGGCGACCTTGCTAAGGTACAACGTCGAACGTGCGGCCGTCGGCCAGTTTGGCGCGCAGGCTGTGGGCCGCTACGCCGGCGAACGGCTGCGCGCTGAAGTTGGCGGTCAGCGTCGAACCGTCGCTGAAGGTCGTCTGCTGCACCCAGCCGTCCCGATCGAGCCAGCGGAAGTCGGTCAGCGCTTTGTCCCAGAGAGCCTGATGCAACGGCCGGAAGGCGGCGTCGGCGCGTTTGATTGCCGGCAGGCGGGCCGCCAGGGTGGCGCGGCTCAGATGGAACATCGGCGCGGTGTTGTACAGCTGGCTGAGCAGACTGCGGGTGGTCTGAACGTCGCTGAACTTCAGGTTGTCGTAATTCCAGTGGTGGCTGCTGACGATCGCATCGTGGAAAACGGCCTGGTACAGCGGCAGGCGATAACGCGGATCGAATTCGACGGTGCGGTAGGGCTGCTTCACCTTGGCGGGGCGGAAGAAAAACGCCGGTTGAGCGTTGGGCCACCAGGCGCCGAGATAATAGGGCGAGGATTTATCCTGATTCATCTGCTTGTCGCCCCAGCCGAATCCCCAGGTTTCCATGCCGTGGGCGAACATCAGGCTGCGGGCGGTTACCGCATTGCCGTCCTCCGAGCCGAGCGGCAGCTTAAGGGTGGCGCTGAACCAGGCCAGCCGGGCGTTGCGCGCCTCGGCCATCTGTGCCGCGCCAGTCGGGTGGCCGGGCTGATAGTCGTCGGAGACCATGCTGGTGCCGTCCACGTCGAGGAACAGGCTGTTCAACCCGGCCAGTTGCACCAGCTCGCGCATGCGCCGTTGAGAATAGGGCAGGACGCAGCCCGGGTTGAGGTAGTAACCCTGTTTGCCGAAGCCGGGTTTCTTGCTGCCGTCGGCGCGCACGATGGCGCAACTTTCCCGCAGCGCCGTCGGCAGTTGCGCGGTGAGCCAACTGTCGTTCACGCCGCGCGCAATGGCGGTATCGTAGGAGTCGTAGCTGGCGATCAGATAGCCGGCCGCTTTGGCGGCGCCCACCGCCTGCGGGTGCAGGAAGGCAGAGGTCCAGTTATCGGTGCCTAACCACAGGCGCGGCAAGCCGGCCTGGCGCAGCGCGTCGATCACCGGTTCGGCCAGTCCTTGCCCCCAACGGTCCGCCGGGGTTAGCCAGCGCCCCAGTTCCTGTTGCGCCCGCTCCTGAACCGCAGCAGCCTGGCGCTGCTGCGCCTGCAGAAAATCGGCGTCATCCGGCGTGGCGCCCAGCGGGATTTGCGCCGTCAACGCCTGGTTGATGCCGTCGATCAGGGGCTGTTGCTGCCAGCCCTCCGGTGTTTTGCCCGCCAGCTGCAGCAGGAGCTTTCTGCTCTCGGTATCCATCTTCTGCCGCAGCGCTTCGGCGGCGGGAGAGGCGAGGTAGTGCAGCAACCCCGGCCAATCTTTGACATCTTCCGCCGCCAGCAGTTTGTCCCCCCACAGGTAGACATGGGTGGCGCCGATCAGCTTTTCGCCTTCGGGCGCCTGCTTTATCTTCTCGCGCAGGCTGCTGAACTGGCCGTTCTGTTGCAAATAGTCGCGATAGCGACGGGCGCCGGACAGCGGCGTGTCACCGACGTGCAGCAGCACCTCGAATGCCTGTTGCTGATTGAAGCGGTTGAACTGATGCCCGGCGCGCATCTCCAGCTTTTCCTGCGCCGAGGCGAAGGTGACCCGGTTGCTGAACGGCGTCAACATCAGCCAGCTGTAGACCTTGCCCTGGTATTGCTGGCTCCACAGCGGCAGCTTCAGATCCCAGTTGGTATCCAGCGGCGTCATTTCCGCCGTCAGGTAATGGCGCCAGACGGCGTTGTCGAGCGGAATGCGGCTGCCTTCGCCGATCGGCAACAGCAGCGTTTCTGTTTGTGGCGGCAGGCGATACCAGTTCAGAAGCTGTGGCCGGTCGCTGCTGAAGCTCAGGCGCAGATCGCCGCCTTCCAGACGGGCGCTAACCTTGACCGCGCTCTGCGGCCAGCGCCAACTGGCGCGTTGTGGCGACGCGGTGAGATCTTCCACCTGTTGCGCGGGCTGCGCCAGATTGACCGGCACAGCGCCGGCGGCAATGCGCAGCGTGGCGGGATCGAGTTCAAACTGCGCGTCGCCTTGCTGCAGCAGCAGGGCATCGGCGGGATAGCTGACGAGCAGCGCGAGCGCGAGCGGGGAAAGCCGGTGTTTCATCGGGGGCGTCCTTGAAAGATGAAGGGGAGCAGTTTACCGATAAGCGCACTGCCGCCCAACGCTGTCGCTGCCGATTTGTGACATCGAAATATCATCGCGGTATTTCAGTTTATTTTTCGTTTAATAAATTAGCCTTTACTTCATTACCCGACGTCACTATACTCAGCCAAAATTTCGGTGGAGAAACCCAATTGGACAGTTGTAGTTGTAATAAAACAAATAAGGCAAGCTGACCAATTCTCTTCTGATTTGTTGCTTGCCGTTATCGGCGGGCAGCACCCCTCTCCAGTTATTCCTGAGCTGTGCATACCCGAATATAAAACGTTTCCTGAGGCCTGATGGTTTCAGGTGAATTGAGTTGGACGTTATTATGGTATTCTGCAGCCACAGCCTTTTCCCTCCAGGCACAGTACGCTGATTCGCTGATTTATTTTCGGCGCGATTTTGCGTGTGCTAAACAGCACATGATTTTATCTCCTGAGGTTAATTAAGGGGACAGTCATGGCTATGACTCCTTTCGTTTTAAATTTATTGCTGGCGATGTGCCTGGGCGCGGTAATTGGCGCCGAGCGCCAGTGGCGCCAACGTATGGCCGGCCTGCGCACCAATGCGCTGGTGGCGACCGGCGCGGCGGTCTTTATTCTCAGCTCCATGTCCACCGATCCGGCCAGCGCCGGCCGCGTGGCTGCGCAGATTGTCTCGGGTATCGGCTTCCTCGGCGCCGGCGTTATCATGCGTGAAGGGCTGAACATTCGCGGCCTCAACACCGCCGCCACGCTGTGGTGTTCGGCGGGGATCGGCGTACTGTGCGGCCTGGGCCAGCATTGGGATGCGGTGGTCGCCACGCTGGTGATCCTGTGCGCCAATATCCTGCTGCGCGAGGCCGCCCAGCGCATCAATCTGCAGCCGCACCAGCAGGCGACCGATCTGGAACTGTGCTATCGCATTCAGGTGACCTGTGGCGAGCAGGATGAAATTCTGGTGCGTACCCTCATTCTGCAGGCGCTGAACGGCGTCGCCTTGCGGCTGCAATCTTTGCGCAGCGCCGATATTTCCAGCCCGGGGCAATTGGAAGTGTGCGCGGAAATTACCGCCACGCCGGCCGCACAAAAAGAAATTGAGGGTATTGTCTGCCGCGTCAGCCTGGAAAAAAGCGTGAGCGCCGTTCGCTGGCGCGTTGCGTCTGAATTACCGGTCTGAGTAATGATATAAATATTTATTAACTTGATTATATGTTCGTGTTTATTCAGGTAGGCCTGAATAACGCGAGCATTAAGGAGGCGTTATGGACGATGACCCCGGAAGGGAAATGATTCTTGCGTGGCTGACAGGGTAATCACGCTATTCAGTCACGCTAATTAGAAAATTCCACTCTGCGCAGAGTCACCTGTTTATCGGGCGGGATACCCCTGTGCGCAGAACGAAAATAAGAGAATAGCGTTATGACTCAGATTAATGAAAGAACGCGTCGCCGTGATAAAGACGCGGTGACCTACGCCATTGCGGAAGAAGCGACCAACAGCATCGCCCAAACGCTGGCGAACCTGAAGTGCAACCGCAACGGTTTGACTCAGGACGACGCCGATGAGCGGCTGGAGCAGTTCGGCGCCAATCAGGTCGCCCACGACAAGGCGCCGCATGCCTTGATCCAGCTGATCAAGGCTTTCAACAACCCGTTTATCTTCGTGCTGATGGTGCTGGCTGCGATCAGTTTCTTTACCGATTATTGGCTGCCGCGCCAGAGCGGTGAAGAAACTGAACTCACCGGCGTCATTATCATTCTCATCATGGTCACGCTGAGCGGGCTGCTGCGTTTCTGGCAGGAATACCGCACCAACAAAGCGGCGGAAGCGCTGAAGTCGATGGTGCGCACCACCGCCACGGTGCTGCGCCGCAGCAGCTACAGCGCGCATCCGCTGACGCTGGAAGTGCCGATCCGCGAACTGGTGCCGGGGGATATCATTCAGCTCTCCGCCGGCGACATGGTGCCGGCCGACGTGCGCCTTATCGCCTCGCGCGATCTGTTCATCAGCCAGGCGATTTTGACCGGCGAAGCGATCCCTATCGAAAAATACGATGCCATGGGCAGCGTGGCGCAGAAGTCGAGCGAAGGGGAAGTGTCCAGCGAGAACGCGCTGCTTGAGCTCTCCAACGTCTGCCTGATGGGCACCAACGTCGCCAGCGGCACCGCCACGGCGGTGGTGGTGGCGACCGGCGGGCGCACCTACTTCGGCTCGTTGGCCAAGTCCATCGTCGGTTCGCGGGCGCAAACCGCGTTCGATCGCGGGGTGAACAGCGTCAGCTGGCTGCTGATTCGCTTCATGCTGGTGATGGTGCCGGTGGTGTTGCTGATCAACGGTTTCACCAAAGGCGACTGGAGCGAGGCGGCGCTGTTCGCACTGGCGGTGGCGGTCGGCCTGACGCCGGAAATGCTGCCGATGATCGTCAGCTCCAACCTGGCGAAAGGGGCGATCGCCATGTCGCGCCGCAAGGTGGTGGTGAAGCGCCTGAACGCCATTCAGAACTTCGGCGCCATGGACGTGCTCTGCACCGACAAGACCGGCACGCTGACCCAGGACCGCATCATTCTCGAGCACCATATCGACGTCAACGGCGCCAGGGATAACGAGGTGCTGCACCTGGCCTGGCTGAACAGCTTCCATCAGAGCGGCATGAAGAACCTGATGGATCAGGCGGTGATCCGCTTCGGGCGCGGCAAACCGGGGATCGAAGCCCTGGGGCGTTTCAGCAAGGTGGATGAGCTGCCGTTCGATTTCGTGCGCCGCCGCTTGTCGATCGTGGTGGCGGACGAAAATGGCAAGCAGCAGCTGATCTGTAAGGGCGCGGTAGAGGAGATGCTGGAGATCGCCACTCACGTGCGTGAAGGCGACAAGACGCTGGAACTGGACGACGCGCGCCGTGCGGCGCTGCAGGCGCTGGCCCGCGAGTATAACGAAGACGGTTTCCGCGTGCTGGTGCTGGCGACGCGCGAGCTGGATGCGCAACGCCCGGCCGACCCGCTGAGCGTGGCCGACGAGCGCGACATGGTGGTGCAAGGGTTGCTGACCTTCCTCGATCCGCCGAAGGAGAGCGCGCAGCAGGCGATCGCCGCACTGCAGGAAAACGGCGTGACGGTGAAGGTGCTGACCGGCGACAACCCGGTGATCACCTGCAAGATTTGCCGCGACGTCGGGCTGGAGCCGGGTGAACCGCTCTCCGGGCTGCAGATTGAACAGATGGATGATGAAACGCTGGCGCGCGAAGTGGAGCAGCGCACGGTCTTCACCAAGCTGACGCCGCTGCAAAAATCGCGGGTGCTGAAAATGCTGCAGGCCAACGGCCATACCGTCGGCTTCCTCGGTGACGGCATCAACGATGCGCCGGCGCTGCGCGATGCCGACGTCGGCATTTCGGTCGACACCGGCACCGACATCGCCAAGGAGTCGGCGGACATCATCCTGTTGGAAAAGAACCTGATGGTGCTGGAAGAGGGGGTGATCAAAGGGCGCGAGACCTTCGGCAATATCATCAAGTACCTGAACATGACCGCCAGCTCCAACTTCGGCAACGTGTTCTCGGTGCTGGTGGCCAGCGCCTTCATTCCGTTCCTGCCGATGTTGGCGATCCACCTGTTGATTCAAAACCTGATGTACGATATTTCCCAGCTGTCGCTGCCGTGGGACAAGATGGACAAAGAGTTCCTGCGCAAGCCGCGCAAGTGGGACTCCAAAAACATCGGGCGCTTTATGCTGTGGATTGGGCCGACCTCGTCAATCTTCGATATCACGACGTATGCGCTGATGTGGTACGTGTTCGCCGCCAACAGCGTGGAACACCAGGCGCTGTTCCAGTCCGGCTGGTTCATTGAGGGGCTGCTGTCGCAAACGCTGGTGGTGCATATGCTGCGCACCCAGAAGATCCCGTTCATTCAGAGCACCGCGGCGCTGCCGGTATTGCTGACCACCGGGTTGGTGATGGCGCTCGGCATCTACATTCCGTTCTCGCCGCTCGGCGCCCTGGTTGGCCTGCAGCCGCTGCCGTGGGAATACTTCCCGTGGTTGGCCGCTACGTTGGTCAGCTACTGCGTGGTCGCGCAGTTGATGAAGCGTTTCTACATCCGCCGCTTCGGCGAGTGGCTGTAAGCCGCCTCGGCGTTCACTCCGGGGGCGAAATTTTTCGCCCCCGCTCCGCTACAGCAGTTTGTTGACCAGCAGGCCGAGCATGATGGTCAGCGTGAAGGAAAACAGCGTGCCGAGCAGCACATACTCGGTGCGCATCTTATCGTCGCTCTGGCGCAGATCGCCGAAACGGAAGATAGATTTGGCCGCCAGCAAAAAGCCGATCGCCGGGATTTGCCCCAGCAGCACAAAGGTCAGGATCAGCGTTCTCTCCAGATAGCCAATCTGTTTGCCCGCGCGCAGCAGCGAGTCGTTGTCGGCCTTGGCCGAAGGCGGCATTTGCGGCGTCCAGTGCGCCAGCAGTTGCCCGATCAGCAGGCTCATCGGCAGATAAATCAGGCTGTAGGCCACCAGCACCAGGCCGGTTTGCCAACGCCCCAGTTGCCGCCCCAGCGCGGCGAGCAGTTCACCGGCATTCGGCGTCAGCCCCAGCCACAGCAAGGCGATTACCGCCAGATGCAATCCCTGATCGAGCAGGAAACTGCGGGCCGGGCTCAGGCGGTTCATCGCGGTGACCTTCAGTAAATCGATCAGGTAGTGGCTGACGGCGATGATCAGCAGGCTGGCCAGCACCTGAAGTGAAGAAAGCCCGCCGTGCAGCAGGCCGAAACCGGCCACCACCCAGGCGGCCAGCACCCCGTGCAGCAACGCGTGCAACACCAGAAAACGTGAACGCGCGCGATGCTGGATTTTATCTTCCACCCAACTCAGCGGCTGCAGCGGAAAATCCGCCAGCAGATGGACGAGCAACAGCCAGGCCAGCAAAGGCGCATAGGTCAGATCCATAGTCAGACGATCCTGTTAATGGCGTGAATAAACCGCATGATTTCCTCGTAGGCCGCGCGTTTCAGCGCGGCGGAGACCGTGGAGGCGGCTTTTTGCAGCTGATCCGCCACGGCAGCGCCGCTGTCGGCGAACATTCTCGCCTGGACGATGCGCGCTTCGGTCTGCGACAGGCGGCCAATCACATGATCTAACATCGGCAGCAGATCGCTGACAATGGCGTTTGTCCGATCGTTGTCGGTTTTCAGAGCCAGCCGGCAATTTTTCGCCATGGCGTCCAACGCGCTGCCGGAGTTGATAAAGGCGCTGCCATAGCCGGCGGCGTCGGGCCGTTGGCTGCCCAGCCCGACGGCGACGCGCGCATCCCAGTGCGCGGCGCCCGTTGCCCGCAGCGCGAGGCGAATATACACCGCCAGCAGCAGCCCGTCCTCCGGGGCGGCCTGCGCCTGGAAGGCGTCGCCGCGAAAGATTTCCACCTGATGCAGCCGCCCGTCGCGCCGCAGCCGATCGAGCAGGCTGTGCAGCTCATTGAGGTAGTTGACGGTGTCTGATCGGCGGGAATCGACCAGATCGCCGCTGATTACGCTGATTGGCGTCGGCATGACATGTTCCGATGTTTATAGAAGGATGACTATAAATTCGCACCTGGATACGAATATGTCAATAATTCGCCTTTTGGGGCGAATTTCTCGGATTTTCGCCTGTGAGGACGAATTGAGGCAGGGTGAGGAGGGGAATGAATGGCCGGGAATGCGCGGGCCTGCAGGCTCGCCACCGGCGGCGTAGACGGAAAGTGGCCGGCAACCGGCCGTTCAGAAGCTTTTAACCAGCACGTCACGCGGCATTTCGCTGCCGTGTTTCAGCAGGTGCTCAAACGATCGCTCGCTGCTTTTCAGCTGCTGCAAAAATTCCTGCGGCGACAGATCGTGTTTTTTGCCGCTCATGTAAGCCAGCGCCAGTTCTTTTGCCTGATAGCGGGAGAAGTTGTACATGGTGTCCTCGATACGATGAATGTCAGTGCTCACGATTGTAGCGAAAGAGCACATAATGAACAGCGGCTTTGGCGTATGGAATCGATAGCCGAAACTTAACTTGCCGGTTGCAACAGCTCATCGCACAGGCGCTTGATCACCTGAGCCTGCGGCAGGCCGTTGTGCAACATCTGGCGGATATGCTCCGAATCGCTGATGCCCTGGCGGACATGGTGCTCGATCGCCTGTAGCACGGCCCGATCCTCCCGTCGCTCGGCGAAACCGCTCAGCGCGTCGAGAGTGTGCAGGATATGGGCGGTCAGGCTGCTGCGGCGCAGCGTCGCGGGATCGACGTATTCGGCGGCGAAACCGCTGCGATAGGCGTTGATCTTGTTGTAATTGGTGAAGGCATCGTATTCCGGCGCGATCGGCGTGCGGTGTTGCAACAGAAAATCAGCCAGCAGACGGCAGTAACCGACCAGCAGCACGGCATGCGCGAGGCGCAGCGGCGTATCGCAGATGCGGATCTCCACCGTGCCCAGCTCCGGTTTGGGCCGCGCATCCCAGTAAATATCCTTGATGCTTTCAATCACGCCGGCGGCGTTCAGCCGTTCGTAGTAGGCATTGAATTCGCGCCAGCTGTAGATGTGTTCCAGGCATCCGTAGTTGGGGAAGGAATTCTGCGCGCTGAAACGGGAGCTGGCAAAGCGCGTATCGACGCCCTGGTACAGCGGTGACGATGCGCTGAGCGCGATCAGCTGCGGAAAGTAGGGCGTCAGTGCATGGCACAGGTACATCGCTTCGTCCCCGTCGTTGACGCCGAGGTGGATGTGTTGGCCGAACACGCAGGCCAGCTTGGAAAGATAGCCAAAGCGGCTGGCCAGCTGCCTGTAGCGCGCGTTGTCGCTGATGACCTGCTTGCGCCAGTCGTTGCTCAGATGGCGGCCGCCGCCGCAGACGTCACAGCCCAGGCGCTGCGCGCTGCGCCGGACGGTATGGGTCAGGGCGCGCAGCTCGGCGTGCAGCTCCTCGAGATCGCGGTGCACCGAGCTGTTCAGCTCCACCATCGATTTGGTGAGCTCATGTTTGACGCGCCGGCGGTCGCCGACCGCGCTGACCACCCGGTCGGCCCGATCCGTAAGATCGTAGTGCTTGTCATCGACCAGCTGCAGCTCTATTTCGGTGCCGATGGAGAGCCTTTCCGAACGTTTGAATGTGAGCGGCATGGTGCCTCCCCTCAATACGCAACGTTAATTCAGTATAAGTCGCGGGGGGAGGCTTTGCCGCAGAAGGGAGGGTTAATGCAGTTCGGCGCCGCTGCGATCGGCCAGCGCTTCCAGCAGCGGGGCGGACGGCACGAAGAACAGGGTGCCGGTCACCGCGTGGCTAAAATCGAGCAGCCGATCGTAGTTGCCGGCCGGGCGGCCGATAAACATGTTTTCCAGCATCTGCTCGATTGGCTGCGGAGAGCGCGCATAGCCGATAAAGTAGGTGCCGAATTCGCGCAGGCCGGGGCGGCCGAACGGCATGTTGTCGCGCAGAATTTTCACCTCGTTGCCTTGCTCGTCGGTGATGGTGGTCAGCGAACTGTGCGATGACGACGGTTTGACCGCTTCATCCAGTTCGATGTTGGACTGCTTATGGCGGCCGATGATCTTCTCCTGCGTTTCCACGCTGAGCGAGTTCCAGCCCTGCATATCGTGCAGGTATTTTTGCACCAGCACATAGCTGCCGCCGCTGAACGCCGCGTCTTCGTCGCCGATCACCGTGTAGTCGAAGGCTTCGTGCCCCTCCGGGTTCTCCGTGCCGTCGACGAAGCCGATCATGGCGCGCTGATCGAAGTAACGGAAGCCGTGCACCTCTTCGACCACCGTCACGGCGTCGCCGAGCTTGCCGACCAGCTGCGAGGCCAGTTCGAAACACAGATCCATTTCATCGGCGCGGATATGCAGCAGGATATCGCCGGGCGTGGCGACGGCGACGCGTTCCCCGCTGCCGATCGGGCTGAACGGATGCAGCTGGCGAGGGCGCGGGGCGCCAAACAGCGTATCCCAGGCTTCGGAGCCGAAGCCGCAAACGCAGGTGAGGTTGCCCGCCGGCGCGCGTTTGCCGACCGAACGCACCACGGCGGCGATGTCGCCGCACCAGGCGCGCACCGCCGCCAGATGGGCGGGAACGGGCGACAGAGTGGCGACGATGAAGATGGCATGGCGCGTTACCGGCGTGAATACGGCTTGCGGCGGGTTGTTATTTGCATTCATTGCATTCGGCTCCAGTGTGTTCGGGTGAAATCGATCAGATCAAATTAAAGTGCTCGTCGGGTTTCATCGGCGGCGGCAGCGGGCTTTGGTCGTTCATTTCCAGCAGGTTGCGCTCGATGGTGTTGCAGATGGCGTTTAACGGCAGATGGTTGGCCGACACGCCGAACGGATCTTCCAGCTCTTCGGCCAGTGAGTCCCAGGATAAGAAGGTATAGGAAATGAACACCGAAACAAACGGTGTCATGTAATGCAGATCGGTCACCAGGGCAAAAGGCAACAGGCTGCAGAACAGGTAAACGGTGCGCTGCAGGATCAGGGTATAGGCGAACGGCACCGGCGTGCTGGCGAGCCGTTCACAGCCGCCGAGGGCGTGGGACAGCTCGCTCAGCTTGTTGTCGAGCAGCTCGAAGGTGATGTCGCTCAGCAGCCCCCGTCGGCGCAGCTTGCCGATCTCCTGGCCCAGCATCAGCAGGATGCGGTTGGTCGGCATCGGGCTGGCGATCACCTCCGCCAGCTCTTTGCTGCTGAGGTTGTGGTACAGATCGGCGGTCGGATCGGTGGCGCGCAGCTGATGCTTCAGGCTCCAGCTGAAGGCGATCAGCAGCTTGGCGACCTTCTGGTGCACCGCCGGTTCGTCCGGCAGCAGGCTTTTTATCTGGCGCAGCAGGGATCGCTCGGTAATCAGCAGCGAGCCCCACAGGTTGCGCGCTTCGACAAAGCGGCTGTAGCCGGCGTTATTGCGAAAGCCGAGAAAAATCGCGATGGCGATACCCAGCAGGCTGAACGGCGCGATGGTCAAATGCACGCCGAGCTGTTCGTACCATTGATAGCTGATCACCGCCACTATCGACATCAGCACGTTCAGCGACAGGCGAAAGGTGATCTTTGACAGCACGGAACCGTGCCAGGCGAACAGGCGAAAAAACCAGTTCTGGTTCGGGCGAATTATCATGACGTGGGTGCTTCCTGGTGTCCTGCTATTGAGAATAGTCGATTCTTATCCGGCGGCGCTATGCCGCCGTCGTCGATTGCCAGAGCCGCTGCGGGTGCGTATAGACGGTGGCGCGCCCTGGCTTGCTGAAGCCCACCAGCGTCAGGTTGCTGCGCTCGGCCACCTCGACCGCCAGGCGGGTGGCGGCGGAAACGGCGAACAGGATCTCGACGCCGCACATGGCGGATTTTTGCACCATTTCATAGCTGGCGCGGCTCGACACCAGCGCCGCCCCTTGCAGCCACGCCTGTTGGCTGCGGTAGCCCAGCAGCTTGTCGAGCGCCACGTGGCGGCCGACGTCTTCACACCCGCCGCTGAGCGCGCCATCCGGCTGGATCCAGGCCGCCGCGTGGGTGCAGCCGGTCAGTTTTCCCACCGTTTGCACCTCCTGCAGCTGCGCCAACGCCCGGTCGAGCAGGGCCAAATCGAAGCGTTGCGTGAAGGGCAGCGGCGCGATGGGCTGGGCGACCTCCTGCAGTTGCTCCACCCCGCAGACGCCGCAGCCGGTGCGGCCGGCCAGGCTGCGGCGCTTCTCTTTCAGCTGCATAAAACGGCGGCTCGAGAGTTCCACATGCACTTCAATGCCGTTGCAGGCCGGCTGTTGGCGGATGTCGTAGATATCGTCGGGGGAGGCGATGATGCCTTCGGACAGCGAAAAACCGATGGCGAAGGCCGCCAGATCTTTCGGCGTCGCCATCATCACCACGTGGGAAATGCCGTTGTACACCAGGGCGACCGGCACTTCTTCCGCCAGCCAATCCTGTTGCGCCTGGGCCAGATCGTTGCGCTGCCAGACCGCGTGGCGCGACAGGCATTCCTGTTTGATATCGTCGGTTTCTGCGAGGAGCAGGTGCTTGTTCATAACGTTCTCGTGACCGTCGGTGACGAGGCGCCGACGGGGATGAATTCTTATTAGCAGGTGTGGGGATTATACAGGATTCTGATCCCGCCCGCGCAGGGAATGACGTCTGCCGGCGACCCCACCAGGTTATCCACAGTTTTGGTGGATAACGTGTGTGCAAGGGGCGGTGAAACGCTTAGCAGGCGTAAAAAAAAATCGCTCAGAAAATTATTATATTACGCGGCAAAGCGCGATCTGCAGGGGGATTGGGGGGGGGCACGTGTTCGCGTTTTGTTTATGCTTCACTGTATAAATACACAGCTTAGTTATGATTATGCTGAGCAATTCAAGGTTGTATGCTTTTTCACCAGGTGAACCCCTGACGTTACCGCTGTTTGCCGATCGCGTGGCCTGCGGCTTTCCTTCCCCGGCTCAGGACTATGTCGAGAGCAGGCTGGATATCGGCAAGCTGTTGGTGCGGCACCCCAACGCCACTTACTTCGTGCGCGCCAGCGGCGAGATGGAGCGTGCAGGATGGATCAGGCACTACCGACAGATTAAGAAACTGAGCATCCGAGAAACAGCAGACGCGACAGGCTACAGTACTTCCCAAGTTTGTCGCATTCAGGCCTTCTATAAAGAAGTTGAGACTGATTAAAAAGCAGCCTTAATGTACAATAATTTTCGATATCCAAACTGACCCCATGAACAATCAATGAGTAGAGGTGAAAGATGATTTCATACAAAAAAACCATACCTGCTCTTGTCATATTCGCTTTATCTAATGCTGTGGCATATGCGAATGATTTCGACAAATCAAATGAAGCGATGGCAATTTCAGCAATAGGTTTTTCTGGCTCAAATGCTCGTGTTGCACATGATGTTTGTGGGGCAACCAATGAGAAAATTGATAAATATAAAAAACAAATAAAAGACTCATTAACTAGAACATTAAAGTATGAACAGTCAGGATTCGATACGCATTGGGATAATGGTTGGAAAAATGCTGATTTTTTGGTTAAGTCATTAAGTAATGATGAAGCCTATAAAAAAGAATATTGCCGAGAGGTTTTAGATGGAATTAATAATCCTGAAATGAATTAAGGATTATTCCTTATTCGGGGTTCTACGCCGGAACCCCAGATTTTTCCGTCCGCTAAAATTATCCCCGGTTGAGCAGCTTTATACCGTCAGCTCGCAGTGGACCATCAGGGGAAATGTGGCGGTACAGCGTTTGTCGGGTTATCCCAAGCTCCTGGTATAACGTACAGACTTTCGTCTCTGGCCGTCCCATTGATGCCATTGCCAGTCGCAATTTTATTGGCGTCATTTTGTAAAGCCGTCCGCCGTTCCTCCCGTGAGGCAAGGCCTGCCGCTGTTATTTGCGGCGCTGTACGCAGCAGAGACCGACGGCCGCGCGCGACTGGCTCGACACCCGCTTAGTCCCGCCCTCTGGTCAAATGCAGGCTGACGTGTACAGCCTGCAGGCAGAGGATTTCGTCTGGCAACCGGTATCGCCCGCCGTCGGCGCCGTTCGCAATGACAATCCCTCACTCCTCCTGCCCATCGATACGCCAACGGTCTGAGTGCCGCATTATCCACAGTTTTGGTGGGTATCATGTGTGTAAACACACGCGAAGAACGCCAAAAGCTGCAGGAAAAATCACTCAGAAAATTATTATATTACGCGGGAAAGCGCGATCCGCAGGGGGATTGGGGGTTGCACGCGTTCGCGTTTTGTTTATGCTTTACTGTATAAATATACAGTTTGGTTATGATTATGCTGAGCAATTCAAGGTTGTATGCTTTTTCACCAGGTGAACCCCTAACGTTACCGCTGTTTGCCGATCGCGTGGCCTGCGGCTTTCCTTCCCCGGCGCAGGACTATGTCGAGAGCAGGCTGGACATCGGCAAGCTGCTGGTGCGGCACCCCAACGCCACTTACTTCGTGCGCGCCAGCGGCGAGTCGATGATCGACGGCAATATCCAGGATGGCGATCTGCTGATCGTCGACAGCGCCCTGACGCCGGAGCACGGCAATATCGTGATCGCCGCGGTGGACGGCGAATTCACCGTCAAAAAGCTGCAGCGCCACCCCGACGTGCGGCTGTTGCCGATGAATCCCGCCTATGCGCCGATCGTGTTCGACGACGAGGCGCAGCTGGAGATCTTCGGCGTGGTGACCTTTATCGTCTACGCGGCGCGGTAACTTCGGCCCTTTTTTTCATTTTTTTCTGCCCGATCTTTTCGTTGGCGTGACCTCTCTACTGAGTTTCCAGTTCAATACACTCAGGGGAATCCTTCATGGCCATAAAAAACAAGAACGGCGCAGGGCGTACGTTCACATCAGCCAAACGCATTACCGGGAAGCGCGTCGCTATCGGGATAGGATGCGCACTATCGGGCATGCTTACCTCCGCGATGGCGGCACCCGGTGCGTCGGCATCACCCTCGGCGGTCGAACAGCCCGCTATCCTTTCTTTCGCCATTCCCGCCGGTGATCTGGCGCCCGCCTTGCAGACGGCGGCCGCTAAGGCCGGCGTGATAGTGATTTTCACGCCCGAACAGACGCGTGGAAAAAGCACCGCGGGCCTGCAGGGACATTATCGCCTCACCGACGCGTTCAATACGCTGTTGGCGGGCAGCGGATTGCGCGCTCAGCAAACCGCACAGGGATATCGGTTGGTCGACGCCGGGCCGGTTCAGCCGTTGACGATACCGGAGCTGTCGGTGGTCGGCGGTTTGTCCGACAGCGTCGCCGCCGGCCGTTCGGTGCTGGATAAAGAAGACATCGAACGCGTGCAGGCAGACAATATCGCCAGTTTGCTTGATCGCTTGCCCGGCGTAGGGATGGCGGGATCGCCGCGCCCGGGCGGCCAAAGCCTGAATATCTGGGGCATGGGCGACATGGAAGATGTGAAGGTGGTGCTGGACGGGGCGCCGAAGGGATTTGAGAAATATCGGCAGGGTTCGGTATTCATTGAACCCGAATTGCTGAAAAAGGTTGAGGTCGATAAGGGGCCGCACAATCTGTTGAACGGCAATGGCGGCTTTGGCGGAACCATTACGCTGGAGACCAAAGATGCCGGGGATATGCTGCTGCCGGGCGAAGATTTTGGCGGCTTGCTGAAATACAGCTACCACACCAACGATCGCCAGGGCATTTACAGCGGTGCGTTGTACGGCCGTACGCCGGAAGGATTTGCCGACGGTTTGATCTACATGAGCAAGCGTGACGGCGGCAACCTGAAGCGGCCGGACGGCACGCGCTTTGCCTATTCCGCCAACGATCAGGCTTCCTACCTGTTAAAAACCAATATTTATCTGAGCGAGGCGCAAACGCTGACGCTATCGGCGATGCGCTCCGATTCCGATGGCTGGCAGCCTTTTGCCGCCAAGCGGGACGATATCGCCGCGCCCAGCCAGGCGGATATCGATAAATATGGCCGGGAAGAAGCGTGGCGCCGCATTCTGGTGTATCGCGACCAGACGGACACCAATTACTCGGTGAAATGGAATCTGGCGCCGGAAGCGCAGCCGTTGCTGAATCTGACGCTGTCTTATGCCTATTCGAAGACAGAACAGCATGACAAGCGGCCGGATTCCGCGTCAAAGTTCAGCTATCTCGGTACGTTGGGCAATGAAAGCTGGGTGAACTATACCGATCGGCAGTTTGACGTCAGCAATGAAAGCCGTTTCGCCAGCGGGCCGCTGGAACACAAGCTGTTGCTCGGCGCGCGTTGGCATAAACACCAGCGCGATACCCTGATGTATTACCCCTCGCAGGTGAAAAACGCCAGTTACAACTACGGCTATTTCCAGCCGTATTACATGCCGGCGGGCGAACAGGAAACCCGCAGCGTTTATCTACAGGATGCGGTCAGCTTCGGCAGCCTGACCGTGACGCCGGGCGTGCGTTACGATCATGTGACCAATACCGGGCAACCGAACCGGGCGCCGCGCTATAACGACAGCGATCCGCTCGTGGGCCATGATTACAGCAGCGTGACCTATACCGGCTGGTCGCCGCATTTGGGCGTGATGTGGAAAGCGACGTCGAATCTGTCCCTGTTTGCCGACGTTAGCCGCACCTGGCGCGCCCCGGTGATCGACGAACAGTACGAAGTGCAATACGCCGCTTCCAGCGTGCCCGGCACCAGCCGCGGCCTGCAGGTGGAACGCATGACGGGCGTGCGCCTTGGCGCGGTGCTGGACTTCAACGATGTGTTGATGGCGCGAGACAGCCTGCAGATCCGCACTACGCTGTTCCGCAATCGCGGCAAGGACGAGATTTTCTATCGTCGCGGCGTAGTGTGCGACGCCGCACGGCATGGGGGCCAATGTGGGCAACCGTTGTCGAACTATCGCAACTTGCCGGGCTATACCATTGAGGGCGTGGAGCTCGAATCGTTTTATGACAGCGAAAGCCTGTTCGGCAGCCTGTCGTTCTCCTCGATTCGCGGCAAACGCGACGCTTCACCGCGCGATCCGTGGGGCAACGAAACCTGGATTGCCGAAATTCCACCCGTTACGGCACACGCGATGCTGGGCATGAAAGTACCGCAGTGGGACATGGCCTTCGGCTGGACCGGCGATTTTGTGCGTAAACAGGATCGTTCACCGGCCGACGGCGATCCGATGGCCGTTGTCTGGGCGCTGCCGAAAACGTCGGGTTATGCATTGCACGGCCTGTTCGCCTCGTGGCAGCCCAGCGGTTTGCAGGGCTTCGAAGCTCGCGTCGCGGTGGACAACCTGTTCAACCGCGATTATTACCCTTACCTGGGCGAATCGGTGTCCGGCGTAGGGCGCAACATCAAGTTTAGCGTTAGCCAACGTTTCTGAATATCCTGCTAACAGGGGCCATTTTGGCCCCTTTTCACGTTTTCTCTCCCGTATTTCCCTACTTTTTCGCCGTTTATAAATCATCAGCAATCGCTTGACACAGAAGTTACAATTTTAAAATAATAATAATTATCATTTTCAATCTCATTATCAATTGGTGTCACCGAATGGCAAGGAAAGAGGCCGCGGCAGCCAACGGGTTTGCTCAACAGCTTTACCTTGAGCACCACAGTTGGCTATGCCATTGGCTGAGACAGAAGGTCGGGTGCGCGCATCACGCCGAAGACCTGGCGCAGGATACGTTCATCAGTATTTTACTGAGTCCGCAGTTGCTTGCCATTCGGCAACCACGCCCCTTCCTGGCGACCGTGGCGCGCCGGCTGGTGGCGAATTATTACCGACGTAAAACAATCGAAGAGAGCTATCTGCAGGCCTTGAGCGAGCTGCCGGCGATCGAGGCGCCCTCGCCGGAGGTCCGTCAACAAACCCTCGAAATGCTCGAACAGTTGGATCAGGCGTTGGACGGATTGCCGGCGCACGTTCGCGAGGCTTTCCTGTTGGCGCACCTGCAGGGCATGCGTTATTGCGACATCGCTGAACGTTTGCGGGTGTCGACCAGTTCGGTGAAACAATATCTGCAGCGCGCCAATTTGCACTGTTTCTTTGCATTGGCGGCGTAACGGCAGGTGCGGAACCCATGATGGAATCGGATATCGATCGGCAGAGCGCGCGTGAGGCCGCCGCCTGGTTAACCCAGCTGATGTCGGAAGAGGCAAGCGACGCGGATAGGGAAAACTGGCGGCGTTGGTATCAGGCGAAACCGGAAAATGAACGCGCCTGGCGGCATATCGCCGCGTTTTCATCCCGTTTTTCTCTGCTTAACGGGGCGGCGGCGCAGCGTAGTCTGTCGCAGTTGCCAAACCCGCAACGTCGCCGGTTGCTGAGAAGCCTGGCGGCCATCGGCGTGGTAGGGTCGGTTGGGATCGGTTCTGGCGCGCTGCCATGGCGCCCCTGGCTGGCGGATTACCGCACGGCGGTGGGGGAGCAGCAAACCGTCGCGTTGGCGGATGGCGCGCAGTTGATGCTGAACACGCAAACGGCGGTCAACGTCAGCCTTCAGCAGGCCGCATTGCTGGAAGGTGAAATGATGGTGAATCTGCCGCCGGAAAGCGGCGCGTTGACGGTGAGGCTGCCGCAGGGCGAGATCGTGGCGCAGGCTGCTCGCTTCAGCGTTCGCCTGTGGGAAACCTACAGTGATATCGCCGTTTATCTTGGCCGGGTCACAATCCTTTCGCCGGCGCATCGGAACGCGGTGCTCAACGCCGGTCAGGGCGGCAGATTAAGCCGGCAAGGCATTGGCGATCCGTACCGCGTGACGCAAGAGCCCGGTTGGCGGCAAGGCATGCTGTTGGCCGACAACATGCGGCTGGACGACTTCCTGATGGAGCTGGGGCGTTATCGTCAGGGCGTTATTCGCTGCCGGCCGGAGGTCGCCGGCCTGCGGCTATCCGGTGCGTTCCCGCTGGCTGACCCCGAG
The DNA here is from genome assembly GCF_052169275.1 of Serratia sp. CY27727. NCBI lineage: Bacteria > Pseudomonadati > Pseudomonadota > Gammaproteobacteria > Enterobacterales > Yersiniaceae > Serratia > Serratia sp. CY27727. The sequence continues at coordinate 568,684 of NZ_JBJNLB010000002.1, forward strand.
CGCGTCATTGCGGCTTTGCCCGGTGCGCTGCCGGTTAGGGTAAATATGCTGTCAAAATACTTCATTACCGTGTCCTAAAGTTTTTTACTCTGCCATTAGGGTATTTCCTTTTCGTTTGGCCTGTTCTTTCTCGTTCCCTGCCCGGTGCCGCGTGCCTAAACGACCTTTCTGACATACCCCGACCGCCGTTGACCGCTGCGTACGTTGGTCTGTTTCACGCTTAACCTGAGTATCGTTTTCCATGTTGAATCACAACGTATTACCTGCCGATTTATCTTTACCGCCTACAGGCGGGCGATTGCGCTGGGCTACCGCCAATGTGTTGGCGTTGGGTCTGCATGGTGCGTTGTTGTTTGGCCTTGGTTATCACCTGGTGCCACCGTTGCTGCCCGCGGCGCAACCTATGGTGTTGATGATGGTTGCCGAGCAGGCGGAATCGATCCCCAACGCAGAGCCGATGCCAACCGGTGTGCGCCAGGTGCAGGCGGTGGCGCAACGGCAGGCCAACCGGGAACCGGAGGCGGCGATGCCTCCGCTGATTCATGCGCCGCGTGCGACGGAGCAGCAGAGCAAGGCCAAAGGGCAACGGAACGACCCCATCAGACCGAAGACGGAACCGCCGCGCCCAAGGCAAAAGGAACAGGAAAAAATAGCGTCTGCAAGCTCAATAGCATCAAGCACCAGCGCGCCGCCGTCTCTGGATGGAAAGCGTGTTGCCGCGCCGCAAACCAGCGTGGCGTCGCAGCCGAGCCAGGATGCCTCGGTCTGGAGCGGCCTGCTGTTGGCGCATTTGAGCCGTTTCAAACGCTACCCGGCCCTGGCGGTACGCCAGCAGCGCCAGGGTATTGTTCAGGTTGCCGTGACGCTGGATCGGCAGGGGAACGTGCTGGGTGTGAAGCTATTGCGATCGAGTGGGGTTGCTTCGCTCGACCGGGAAGCGCTTCAGTTACCGCAGCGCGCTTCTCCACTGCCCGCGCCCGGCAACGAGATCGCAGCGGGGCAGGCGGAATTCAGCGTGACCATTCCGATTCGTTTCGATCTGCGGGAAGTTCGCCGTTAATGAAAAACTCGGCTCCAGGTAAACGGAGGCTGAGTTAAAAGCCAATGCGCATCAAACGGATAGCAGCGATGGGGTGGTTTCTACTTGATCGTCGCCAGAAAAATACAAATACTGTATGCATGAACAGTAATCTGGTGCCGTTATGAATAACAACCCACTGACGATGAAAGGTCGGTAACCATGTTCGCCCTGGTAGACGTCAACAGCTTCTATGCCTCCTGCGAGACCATCTTTCGGCCCGATCTGCGCGGGCGGCCGGTGATCGTGCTGTCCAACAACGACGGCTGCGTGATCGCCCGCAGCGCCGAGGCGAAGGCGCTGGGCGTGCCGATGGGCGCGCCTTATTTCAAGATCAAAGAGGAGATGCGCCGCCGCAACGTCGCGGTGTTCTCCTCTAACTACGCGTTGTACGCCGATATGTCCCGCCGGGTGATGGACACGCTGGAAGAGATGGCGCCGGCGGTGGAGATCTACTCGCTGGACGAAGCCTTTCTGCGGCTGGACGGCGTGGCGCACTGCGAAGCGCTGGAGCAGTTCGGCCAGCGGGTGCGCGATCGCATCCGGCGCGAGCTGCATTTAACGGTCGGGGTCGGCATTGCGCCGAGCAAAACGCTGGCCAAACTGGCCAATTTCGCCGCCAAGAAATGGCGCGGCACCGGCGGCGTGGTGGATTTATCCGATCCGGCGCGCCAGCGCAAGCTGCTGGCGCTGATCCCGGTGGAAGAGGTATGGGGCGTGGGGCGCCGCCTGACTCGCCAGCTGCAGGCGATGGGTATTCACACAGCGCTGCAGCTGGCGGACTGCGATACCCGACTGGCGCGTAAAACCTTCAGCGTGGTGCTGGAGCGCACGATACGCGAGCTGCGCGGCGAATCGTGCCTGCGGTGGGAAGATGAGGTGGCCGCCAAAGAGCAGATCATCTGCTCCCGCTCGTTCGGCCAGCGGTTGACGCACTACCCGCACATGCGCGAGGCCATCTGCAGCTACGCCGAACGCGCCGCCGAAAAGCTGCGGCAGGAAAAGCGCTATTGCCGCAACGTGTCGGTGTTTATCAAAACCAGCCCGCATTCGGCGGGCGAGGGGTATTACAGCAATATGGGCACCGCCCGGCTGCAAACGCCGAGCAACGACAGCCGCGACATCATCGCCATGGCGGTGCGCGCGCTGGAAAGCATCTGGCAGGAAGGGCGGCGTTATCTGAAGGGCGGCGTGGTGCTGGGGGATTTCAGCGCCGCCGCCATGGCGCAGATCGATCTGTTCGACGACTGCCCGCCGCGTCGCAACAGCGAGCGGCTGATGGCGACCCTCGATCGCCTGAATCAGGAGGGGCGCGGGCGCGTGTGGTTCGCCGGGCAGGGGATCGTCAAGCCGTGGCAAATGAAGCGCGAAATGCTGTCGCCGGCCTACACCACCCGGCTGGCAGACATACCGGTGGTGCGGCTGGGGACGTTTTCAGATGTAAAATAATTCGCGTGTCACCCCCCCGGCGCCACCGTCAGCAGCAGGTTGGCGAAGCGGCGCTGTTCGCCGGAGGCGATCACCAGCAGCGTCCGATCCGATTTGACCGCGGCGTAAAACGCCTCGCGCGGCAGATGTTCGACCGGGCACTGCGCCGGCAGCAGCTGCCGGTATTCGGCTTCGATGGTGTTGGTGAAGTCCGGCGGGCAGGCCATCATCGTGGCGCTTTCCACGTTGATGCAGGCCAGCAGCTTTTCCAGGACCGGCGGGGCGGCGAGCGTGCCGGGCGCCAGGTTCAGATAGACCACGGTGGCGTCTTTCGGCGCGTGGGTCACGCAGGCATAGTTGCCGTCGGCGATCAGCACCTGGGTCTTATGCCCGCATTGCGCCAGCGCGGCGAGCAGCGGCGGGTGGGTGATGGCGGATTTAATCATAAAGCGATACCTGAATAGGGGGCGGCAGCCTTGCCGCCCGCGGTTGAACTACATGCGGTAGATGCCGCCGTTGATGTCGAGGGTAGCGCCGGAGATGAAGCCATCGTATTCCGCCGCCAGGAAGGCGATGGCGCGCGCCACGTCGTCCGGCGTGCCTGCACGGCCCAGCGGGATGGCGCGAACGGTTTCCTCCGCCGATTCTTGGGTGGTGTGGCGATTATGGAAGCGGGTGCCGAGGATCAGGCCGGGCGCCACCGCGTTCACTCGGATGCCGTATTCGCCCAGCTCTGCCGCCAGCGAGCGCGTCCAGGTGAGCACCGCGCCCTTGGTGGCGGAATAGACCAGCGAGCCGGAGTGCCCGCCGGCGCGGCCGGCCTGCGAGGCCAGGTTGACGATGCTGGCGCCGTTTGCCGCCTTCAGGAACGGCAGTGCGCTCTGGGTCACGTTCAGCATGGTGGTCATGTTCACGTCGATCACGGTTTGCCAGAAGGCGCGATCGATCTCGCCCAGCCATTTTCGCCCGACGATGCCGCCGACGTTATTGACCAGAATATCGATGCCGCCGAGAAACTCGGCGCCGGCCGAGACGCAGCGCCGCGTTTCGTCGCTATCGATGAGATCGGCGTAGCCGTAAGCGGCCTTTTGCCCCAATGAATGGGCCAGCGCCACCAGCGCTTTGGGGCCGCTTTCGTCGCTGTGATAGTGAAAATAGATGTCGCAACCGGCCTTGATCAGCCGCTCTGCGGTGGCGCGGCCGATGCCCTGTTCCGCCCCGGTGATAAACACCTTTTTGCCCGCAAGATCGCCCATGATTGACTCCTTATTGGTTCGTTAAGTATTGATGACGCCTTCACGCTGTTTCGCGCAGTAGCAAATGCAGATCAACCCGGTGGCCAACAGGCACGAGGCCAGGAAAAACAGCCCCGGCGCGCTGCTGCCGGTCAGATCGTTCAACACGCCCACCGCATAAGGCGCGACGAAGCCGCCGATATTGCCGATGCAGCTGACCACCGCCAGCCCGGCTGCCGCGGCCGCGCCGGTGGAAATATTGGCGGGCATGGATAAAAACGGCGGTACGGCGGTGTAGATGCCGATGGCGGCGATGCACAGGAACGACAGCGCGACGAGCGGATCGTATTTAAAAAATGTCACCGCCCCCATCAGGCCGATAGCGGCGACCACCATGCTGAGGCCGGCGAATACGCCGAGCTTTTTGGTTTTGCTGGCCCACAGGCTCCACGGGTACACCAGCAGCGCAGCCAGGCCGTAGGGAATGAGCGCCAGCAGGCTGACGCGGAAGATATCGCTGCCGGAGAGGGCGGTAATGATCGACGGCAGCCAGGTGCCGAAGCCGTAAATGCCGCACACCATGCCGAAGTTGAGCAGCGCGTAGAGCAGGTATTTCTTGTTTTTCATCCCTTTCAGGAAGTCGCCCAGCGTGATTTTAGAGCCGGATTTGGAGCGGCCGGCGTTGCTCATCAGCCAGGCCTTTTCCTCCACGTTCAGATAGCCGACGTCCTTGGGCGAGTTCTTGATCAGGAACGGGATCAGCAGGCCGATGACGATCGGCGGCAACCCTTCGAGGATAAACAACAGCTGCCAGGGAGCGAACCCGAACCAGTCATGCTGAATATTGAGAATAAAGCCGGAAATCGGCGAGCCGACGGCGTTGGACAGCGGCTGGACGATGATGAACATGCCGAGGATTTTGGTGCGGTATTTTTCCGGGAAGAACACCGTAAAGTAATACACCACCGAGGGAAAGAATCCGGCTTCGCACACGCCCAGCATAAAACGGCAGATATACAGCTCCAGCGGCGTGCGCACAAAGCCGAGCAGGGTCGCGAAGATGCCCCAGGAAATTAATATTCTGGCGAACCAGATGCGCGGGCCGAATTTAATGGTGCCGGCGTTGCTGGGTATTTCAAACAGGAAATAGCCGATAAAGAAAATCCCGGAGGCGAAGCCGAAGGCCGAGGCGGTCAGGCCCAGGTTATCTTCCAGCGCTTTGGCGGCGTAGGCCATGTTATTGCGATCGAGAAACGCCAGGAAATACAATAAAATCATGAGGGGGACAATATGCAGCGTCAATTTCCTGATAGCGCTGCGTTCAATATCCTGCGGCTTGCTTATTTTCATTTTGATATTTCCAATGTGGTTAATCGGAATAATAGAGGCCCGGCCCATAATCCTGAGCTGAACGTTAAATAACGGCATGACGCTGATTCATTGAGGCGCGGGCATCCCTTAAGCGCGACGGCCTTTTCCTTTGTTTTTGGCTGACACCGATCCGGACGATGCCGCGGCGCATCGCCTGGGGAAGACGCTGTTATTTCAGTTAGCCGGCGGCTTTGACCGAGCGCCGGCTGATGACCGTCGGCGGGAAGAGAAACTCGCCGGGCGGTTGTGCATCATCGTTGATGCGGCCGATCAGGCGCTCGACCATCAGCTGCGCCATCTCCGCCAGCGGCGGCCTGACGGACGTCAGCCCCGGTTCGGCCAGGCCGGCCAGCGCGATATTGTCGATGCCGATCACCGAGATGTCTGCGGGCACCTGGACGCCGGCGGCGCGCAGCCCCACCATCAGCCCGATGCCCAGCGCATCGTTAATCGCCACGATGCCGTCCGGGCGCGGCGTCAGCGCGAGCACGCGCGGCGCCAGCGTCAGCCCTAATTCGAACATTTCCGTGTCGCCGTAGGCGCTGTTGGCTTTGCCTTCGATCACCCGTTGGCGTTCGCTCAGGCTGTGCCCCAGCGCACTTAGAAAACCGTCGATCTTGTGGCTGCGCCCGACGGTCAGCGTCGCTTCGGTGGCGAACACAATGTGTCGGCAGCCGCGTTCGAGCAGGTGCTGCGCGGCCAGGCGCCCGGCGGCGATATTGTCCATCGATACGCTGTCGAACAGCCGGGCATCGGTGGCCATCGGCTCGGCGAACGGGCTGTCGTAGCTGACGATCTTCATGCCTCTCTCGGCCGCCCGGACAAAATGGGTCTGGCGAATGTCGCTCGCCGCCACGATGATGCCGCGCACGCCGTGCAGGAACATATCGTCGATAAACGCGGCCTCTTCCTGTTCCTGGCGGTAGGCGTTGCCGAGCAAGACGCGGTAACGGTGAGCCCGCGCCGCACCGTCGACCGCATGCGCCAGCGCCGAAAAGCTCGGGTTGACGATCGACGGCAGCAGCAGACCGATGATCTTCGCCTGCGGCGCGGGTGCCGCCGCCGTTCGGGCCGGCCGGTATCCCAGGGTCGCCATCGCTTGTTCGATGCGCTCACGGGTCTGCGCGCTCATCTGGTGGCTGCGGTTATTCAGCAGGTTCGACACGCTGCTGATGGACACGCCGGCCAACCGCGCGACGTCTCGAATATTTGCCATTTGCCGATACCTTGCTGCCTGCCGTTAGCCTGCAATCTATAAGGGAAGACAGGCGCAGGCAAGCCGCAACCGGGGCGAAACCCGCATGGGATCGCGCATTTGTGAGAGTTGTCAGGCGGCGGCCGAGTTGTTTACTAAACAGTAAGGCGGGGTGGGAGGTTACGCCGGGATCGGGCAAGCGTCCGGCGGCGCATCGGCGGCCTGCTGGCGGAATTTTCCCGGCGTCAGGCCGAAGTGACGGGTGAAGGCTTTGTGCAGCGCCACCTCCGACGAATAGCCGACCTGTTCGGCGATACGGCTCAGCGGCAACGCCTGGCGCGCCAGCAGCCGGGCCGCCAGCTGCATGCGGATGGCGGTAAGGGCCTGCAGCGGCGTTTGCTGCGTGACCTGACGAAAGACGCGGGCGAAGTTGGCGCGCGACATATGGGCCTGTTTGCTCAGTTCAACCAGCGTCCAGGGATGTTGCGGGCGGCGCAGCATCTGTTCAACCACGTTGCCCAACTGCGGATGCAGCAACGCGGCGACCAGATTGCCGCTCTGATTTGGCTGGGCCAGCCAGGCGCGGATCGCCAGCGCGAACAGCAGCGCCATGGTCTGGCTGACAATGGCGTTGTGCCCCTGGCCCTGTTGGCTGAACTCATCGCTCAGCAGCTGGCCGGTCGCCTGCAGCAGCGCCAGCCGCCCCTGTTGGCGGCTGTTGAACAGCAAACATTCCGGCAGGCTCGCCAGCAGCGGCGACGCGCTGTGCGGCAAGATTTGCACGCCGCACAGCAGGTGCGTGGCGCTGTCGGCCCTCTCCGGCAGCAGGCGGTGGGCGGAGTTGTGCGGCAGGAACAGCAGGCTGCCTTGCTCCAGCGGTACCGGCCGGCCGCCGGGGATCTCCAGCCGACAGCTGCCCGCTAGCACCATGTGCCAGCGGATCTGACTCCACTCCCCGGCGGCATGCGGCGAGCGCCACTCGCCGCTGAAATGGCAATCGCGCGCCACATAACCGCGCATGTCGTTAAGCATCAACAGTTGGCTGAGCGGATCCATTTTGAGACTCCTGGCTAAGAAGCTGATTGTTTCGGCAATGGGCCGGCGTAATACGAAGCACTAAGATCGGTTCGATAGTGCAGCGATGCGGAGGGCGCCGCTGCGATGCATGAGTTATCAATGACATGGAGCCGGTAATGAAAATACTATTCTTTCTGAGCAAGGGCGACAAGCTGGGATTAACGCTGATTCGCCTCAGCATCGCCATCGTTTTCTTATGGATTGGCCTGCTCAAATTCATCCCTTACGAAGCGGACAGCATCACGCCGTTCGTCGCCAACAGCCCGCTGATGTCGTTTTTCTATGACATGCCGCAGGACTATCAGGCGCATCTGACGCACGAAGGCGAACTGAACCTCGCCGCCCGCGCCTGGCAGCAGGCCAACAATACCTATGGCTTCTCCAACGGCCTGGGCGTGGTGGAGGTGGCGATCGCGCTGCTGGTGCTGGCCAACCCGTTCTCCAAATGGCTGGGGCTATTGGGCGGCATACTCTCCTTTTGCACGCCGCTGGTGACGCTGACCTTTTTGATCACCACCCCGGAGGCCTGGGTGCCCGCGCTGGGCGATGCGCATCACGGTTTCCCTTATCTCTCCGGCGCCGGGCGCCTGGTGCTGAAGGACACCCTGATGTTGGCGGGCGCGGTGATGATCATGGCGGATTCGGCGCGCAGTTTGCTCGAGAAACAGTGGCGGGGGAAGGTCGCATGAGCGTCATGAACCGGGCCGTGGCCGGCAGCCTGATGATGCTGGCCTGTTCTGCCGTGGCGGAGGGGACGATGGGGCAAGAAACCCGAACGGTAGAGAGCGCCTACGCTTATCAGCAAACGCGTCAGCGCATTATCAGCACGGCCGAGCAGAAGGGCGTGACGCTGTTCGCCGAGTTCGATCACGCGAAAGCGGCGCGTGAGCATCATCTGACGATGCCGCCCACCACGGTGCTGGTGCTGGGCAACCCGCTGGCGGGCACGCCGCTGATGCTGGCGCGGCCGGCGTTGGCGCTGGATCTGCCGTTCAGGGTGCTGATTGCGCAAGACGAACGGGGCAAAACGCAGGTCAGCTACCACCCGGCGGAAAGTCTGAAGCGGAGCGCCGGGGCCGACGAACGACAGATCGCGGCGCTGAGGCCGCTGGAGCGGTTAGTTGAGGCCGCAATACGCTGATTGACCGGTGATGAACATCATGAGACGAGGCGACACAATGTACGATTATCAGGCGATTATCATCGGTTTTGGCAAGGCCGGCAAAACGCTGGCGGCCTTTCTGGCCGGGCAGGGATGGCGCGTGGCGATGGTGGAGGCGTCGGCGCAGATGTATGGCGGCACCTGCATCAACATCGGCTGCATCCCGACCAAAACGCTGGTGCACGATGCCGAGCTTCACGGGCCGGGCGAACAGGCGTTCAGCCAGGCGATGGCGCGCAAGCGGCAGGTGACCGGCCTGCTGCGGGAGAAAAACTATCAAAACCTGGCGGGGCTTGAACAGGTTACGGTGATCGACGGACGGGCGGAGTTTATCGATCCGCATCGCATCAGCGTGCAGGGCGCGGCGGGAACGCAGGTGCTGAGCGGCGAGCGCATCTTCATCAACACCGGGGCCGTCAGCCGCTGGCCGGCGATCGACGGGTTGGATCGCTCGCAGCGGAGTTACGACAGCACCGGCCTGCTGCAGTTGACGCAGCGGCCCGCGCGGTTGGGCATTATTGGCGGCGGTTATATCGGGCTGGAGTTCGCTTCGATGTTCGCGCAGTTCGGCTGCGCCGTGACGGTATTCGAAGAGGCGGATGCGTTGCTCGGCCGGGAAGACCGCGATATGGCGCAGGCGATACAGCAAATCCTGAGCGACGCCGGGGTCAGCTTCACGTTTAACGCCGGCGTGAAGCAGGTGCGCGATGTGGAAGGGGGCGTTGAGGTAGTGCATCAGGGCGGCGTGCAGTCGTTCGATGCGCTGCTGGTGGCGGCCGGGCGCGCGCCGAACACCGCAGGTTTGCAGCTGGCGCGCGCCGGCGTTGAGACGGATGAGCGCGGCGCCGTGCGGGTGGACGCGCAGCTGCGCAGCAGCGTGCCGCATATTTGGGCGCTGGGGGACGTCAACGGCGGGCCGCAGTTTACCTATATCTCGCTGGACGATTTCCGCATTGTGCGCGACAGCCTGTTCGGCGCGGGTAAACGCAGCACGGCCGATCGCGGCGCGGTGCCTTACTCGGTGTTCATCACCCCCAGCTTCTCGCGCATCGGCCTCAGCGAAGATCAGGCCCGGCAGCAGGGGCGCGACATTAAGGTCGCCACGCTGCCGGCGGCGGCGATCCCGCGCGCCCGCGTGCTGGGCGACACGCGCGGCCTGCTGAAGGCGGTGGTCGATACGCAGACCGGCCAGATCCTCGGCGTGGCGCTGCTGTGCCGCGATGCCCACGAGATAATCAACATCGTCAAAACGGCGATGGACGCCGGGCTGCCCTATACCCGGCTGCGCGATCAGCTGTTCACCCATCCGACCATGAGCGAGTCGCTCAACGACCTGTTTGGGCTGATAGGGTAAAGCGGGGCGAGAGGGGCGGCGCAGATGAGTGAGATCTGCGAAGCACCTCTCGTTTATCGCCCTTCGGGGCGGCGGGTTCTGTACTATTGTTTTCTCTTTGCGGCACGTTCCAGGCCGATGGGGCGCTGGGCGCAACGGAGATCACAGATGAACAAACGGGAATTAGAAAGCGCGATTGTCACCGATTTTTCCAAACGCATGAGCTACGGCGACTACCTGTGCCTGGACCAACTGCTGGACTGCCAGCACCCGCTCTCCAACCCGCCGCATCATGATGAAATGCTGTTCGTGATACAGCACCAAACCTCCGAGCTGTGGATGAAGTTGATGCTGCACGAGCTGCAGGCGGCGCTGCGGCTGGTGCAGCAGGACAAACTCAGCCACTGTTTCAAAATCCTGGCGCGCGTCAAACAGATCCAGCGGCTGTTGTTCGAACAGTGGGCGGTGTTGGAAACGCTGACGCCGTCGGAGTACGTCGAGTTTCGCGACGTGCTGGGCAGCTCGTCGGGCTTCCAGTCGCACCAATATCGCTCGATCGAGTTCCTGCTCGGCAACAAGAATGCGGCGATGCTGGCGGTGTTCAGCAGCGACGCGGAAAAACACGCGGCGCTGAAGGCGATCCTCGAAGCGCCGAGCCTGTACGACGAATACTTGCTGTACCTGGCGCGCCACGGCTTGCCGATCCCGCAGGAGTGCCTCGAGCGCGACTGGACGCAGCCCTACCAGCGCAACCCGGATCTGCTGCCGGCGTTCAAAGTGATCTACGACAACCCGCAAACCTACTGGGAAGCTTATGAAATGGCGGAGAAGCTGGTGGATATCGAAGAGAGCTTCCATCTGTGGCGCTTCCGCCATATGAAAACGGTGGAGCGGATTATCGGCTTTAAGTCGGGCACCGGCGGTTCCAGCGGCGTCAGCTTCCTGAAAAAGGCGTTGGATCTGACCTTTTTCCCCGAGCTGCTGGACGTGCGCACCGAAATCGGCGCCTGAGACAATGTGAGGGGGAAGGGCGATGAGCGTGAGGATTATCGATAAGGCGGCGGAGAAGGTGGTGGGGGTGAGAGTCGTGGGGCCGTATCCGCAGACGATCCCACAGGGCTCGCAGCAACTGCTGGCATGGCGGCAGCGCCACGGCGTGCCGTTCGGCAAATGGCTGGTGCTGTATTGGGACGATCCGGCGGAAGTGGCGCCGGAAAAGCTGCGCGCCGACGTGGTGATGAGCGTGGCGGACGATTTCGCGCTGCCGGCGGGCAGCGAGGCCGTTACCGTGCAGACGCTGCCCGCCGGGCAGTACGCGGTTTATCGCGTACGCATCAGCGATGGCGACTTCGAGCGGGTGTGGGGCGAGTTCTACCAGAAGCTGTTGCCGGCCAGCGGCTATCAGCCGGTTGAGGGGGTAAGCTATGAGCACTATCTCAACGACTGCGAAGCCGACGGCTATTTCGACCTCGATATTTACCAGACGGTGAAGAAGTGGTGAGGGGGCGTTGATGATAAGGAAGACTGAAGCGATGAACGGGACAGCTTCAGCCCGTTGTTTTGGCTAAACGTCGGTGACCTTGCCGCCAGCGCATTCACCTCCTTGCCAAAAGGGGTTACAGCGGCAGCCGGTTTTGCCGGCGCCGCCGCCCGAAAGCCGGCGTTAACCGGCTTTCCCTGCGTGCCACTTGGCTACTCTTTAGGGAACAGCTGATCGACGGCGCTCTGGATCGCCGCCTGATGGCCGCCGCCCGGCGCGGCGGTGCGCGCGGCGCCGCCGGGCTGGTTGAGATCCAGCTGGCCGCCGGTATTGATCTCCCCGTCCTCTTTCACCGTGATATTGAAGCTGGTGCCGGTGATGTTGATTTGGCCGTTCGCCAGCAGCTCGATCACGCTTTCGCCGCACTCCAGCCGCAGCGATTCGCCGGAGCCGAGGGTAAAGGCGTTGACCACGGCGTCGCTGCGCGTTTTGCCGGTCAGCGCGGAGGCCTCGCCTTTGACGCCGCTGGCCTGATTGAGCACCACCCGTTTGATCTGGTTGCCGCCCACCAGGTGGGTGTGGTCGTTAGCGATGCTGTGGCTCTCATCGTTTTTGACCTGGGTGTCCATGTTGCGTTCCGCCTGGATCCACACCTGTTCGGCGCCGGCCTTGTCTTCGAAACGCAGGGCGTTGGCGTTGTCGGCGGTGCCATCCTTGGAACGGCTCATAAAGCCCATTTGGGTGGCGGCGGCCGGCAGCGCCCACGGCGGCATGCTGGCTTCGTTATAAACGCGCCCGGTGACGATCGGCCGATCCGGATCGCCGTTGATAAAGTCCACCACCACTTCGTCGTTGACGCGCGGGATCTGCACGCCGCCGTAGCCCTGGCCGGCCCAGGCGCTGGAGACGCGCACCCAGCAGGAGCTGCCGTCGTCCTTCGGCCCGAAGCGGTCCCAGTGGAATTTCACCTTGATGCGGCCGTATTTGTCGGTCCAGATTGATTCGCCGGCCGGGCCGACCACCCGGGCGGTCTGCGGCCCGTGGGTTTTCGGCCAGGTGGCCTGCTGCGGCGGGTGCCAGGGCACGTCCGCCGGCAGCACGGTGAAGTCGATACGGTGTTCGCTGCTCTGATCGTCGCCGCTGGCGTAGCGGTTCTCTTTCAGATGGTAGTTGGCCTGCAGCGTCAGGTACTCGCGGTTGTCGTCGGCGTGCGGGGCGTTATACAGCGTAAAGGTGCTGCCGGGAGCGATGCCCATCGCGGTGGCGGTGCCCCGGATCTGCTGATGCTCGGCCTGCCAGGCCTCCTGGCGCACGCGGGCGTAGAACTCCCCCTGCTGATGCTCGGTGTAGCGGCCCGGCCAGTCGTAGACATCGATCTGCCCCGGCGTCGGCGAGACCGGGTTTTGCCGCGCCTGGAACAGCCAGGCGTTCGGCTTGCGGAAATCGTAGTCGTCCAGGCTGTAGATGCCCGGTGTGACGCGATCGGACAACGTCCACTGGCTGATGCCTTCCTCGCTGGTGCTGCCGCCGGACGGCGTCAGGTGGTAGGGGATCATCTCGTAGCCGGGATAGGGCTGGTGGTGGTGGGGCGCATCCCCGAGCACCAGCGTGTGTTTGCCCATCTCGTGTTTGAAATAGTAATAGATGCCCTCCAACTCCATCAGGCGGCTGATGAAGTTGAAGCTGCTTTCGTTGTACTGCACGCAGTAGCCCCACAGGCGATAGTCGCCGGTCAGCTGATCTTCCAACTGCACGTTGTGCTCCGCCAGCAGAGTCTTGACGATCTGCGGCACCGTTTTTTCCTGGAAGATGCGGAAGTTGCGATCCTTGGTCATCGGCCACAGATCCGGCTGTACGTGCAGGTTATACACCGCGTAGCGCGTGCCGCCGATCTCTTCGCTGCTGACGGCGATGGCGGTGATCTTGCCATTCAGGTAGCGCGGGGCGCTGAGAAAGCCCTGAGTCGGGATCTCCAGCGTCAGCGGTTGGCCGAGCAGCGCTTTGCGATCGAGCCGCGCGTCGGTGCTCAGCAATTCAATAGAGAAGTCGAAAGGGGTGGAAAGCGCCTCGATACCGTCCAGCGAGCGGAACAGCAGCTGCTCCTGGCCCAGCGGCGTGTGCGCAATAATGCGATCCAACATGAGAACATCCTCTGTGATTGACGTCGTGCCCTGCATACCCCGACCTTGCAGCGGCCTTGCCGCGCGGCCAATGATGGTGGGCAGTGGTGCGTCAGTCTCATGAAAAAGGGGAACCCCCGCGGCGGCGGGGGGCAGAACGGGATTAACCGGCGGTGGCCGGATTGACCAGCCAGGTGCCGGCGTTGTCGATGCTGAGTTGCTGCTGGCGGAGCCGATCGTTGTGGCGGATCTCCAGCTGATAACGGCCCGGCGCCAGATTCAGGCTGGCGAAGCCGTTTTCGCCCGGCGTCACCTGTTGCGGCTTGCCGTCGAGGCTGACCTGTTCGCCCGGCTGCAGTTTGAAGTACACCAGCGCTACCGGCTGCGGTGGCGGCGCCGCCTTTTGCGGTTCCACCGGCGCAGATGGCGCGATTTGCGGCGCGCTCGGCTGCTCCGTCAGGGTTTTCTGCGCCGGTGACGTCTCGGTGTTTTGCGCTACGGCCGGGGTATCATCCTGGCCGCCGCTCAGCCAGGCGACGGCGCCGATCGCCAGCAGCGCCGCGACGCCGGCGCCGGCCATCATCGGCCGCGAGAATTGGGTGCTGCGCGCGGTAACGGCGCCGGCGGCTGCGGCGGCGGCAGCCGGGTTGGCGGCCACCAGCAGGTTCTCCGGCGCGGCGGCCGGGGTGCTGATGATTTCGTTCTCATCGGCGATCGGCAGATGCAACAGCTCGGCCATTTCATCGATGGTCTGCGGGCGGTCTTCCGGTTTCAGCGCCAGCGCGCGGTCGACGGTGCGCAGCAGCTCCGGCGAGTAACCGGCGGGGCGGCGCTCGGCCAGCGGCTGATAGCTGTCTTCGATGCTGCGCACCACGCTGACCGGCGGCGGCGAACCGACGATCAGCGTGTGCAGCACGGCGCCCAGCGCATAAATATCGGTCCAGGGCCCCTGTTCGCCGTCGCTGTTCTCGGTGTACTGCTCGATCGGCGCGAAACCCGGTTTCAGCATGATCTCCGTTTCGTCCGACAGGTTGCCGATCTCTTTGCGCGCCGACCCGAAGTCCAGCAGTACCGGCAGCTGGCTCTCCTGGATTTGGATGTTATCCAGTGAGATGTCGCGGTGCAGGTAGCCTTCCTGATGGATGGTGTTGATGGCGCTGAACAGCGGCGGCAGCAGCCGCCGGATCCACGCCTCGTCGATCTTCTCCGGCTGCTGCGCCTGCAGGTTCTTCAGCGTGGTGCCGCTGTAAAACTGGGTGCCCATGTAGGCGGTGCCGTTCTCTTCCCAGAAGCGCAGCACGTGCAGCAGGCCGGGGTGCGAGAAGCGCGCCAGCAGGCGCGCCTCCTGAATAAAGCTGTTCAGCCCGGCCTGGAAGGTTTTGCCGAAGCGCTCGCCGCGCAGCCCGATGCTGAGATCGTCGTTGCGTTTCGCCAGCGAGGTCGGCATGTACTCCTTGATGGCGATGGTGCGTTCCAGCTGGTGATCGTAGGCGCGGTAGACGATGCCGAAGCCGCCTTCGCCGATCGCTTCCTGGATCTCGAATTCGTTGAATCGATAGCCGCTCGGCAGGCTGTTCGAATTCGGTTTGGTTATCCCGGTTCCCGACATAGTGATGACTCTCTGTGTTCAAAGGGCCGCCGCCTCGGCGGCCGTGGCGTTATGCCTGAAATTGACAAATGAATTCGTTGTTCTGCAGCGCGATATGCAGCTGGCGATAGCGCTGGTCGTTGGCGCTGCCGGTCAGCAGGGTGTGGCTGATCTGCGGCAGCAGGGTGTTGGTCAGGATGGCGTCGACCATGCGGCCGCCGGACTCCACCTCGGTGCAGCGGCTGACGATCTGCTCGATGACCGCGTCGTCGAAGGTGCAGACGATGTCGTGATTCTCCGCCAGGCGACGCTGGATGCGGCCCAGCTGCAGGCGCACGATGTTGCCCAGCGTAGCGTCGGTCAGCGGGTAATACGGCACCACCAGCAGGCGGCCGAGCAAGGCGGCCGGGAACACCGACAGCAGCGGCTGGCGCAGCGCGCCGCTCAGCGCCTCTGGCTCCGGCAGCAGCTCCGGATCGCTGCACAGTCCGGCGATCAGATCGGTGCCGACGTTGGAGGTCAGGATGATGATGGTGTTGCGGAAATCGATATGGCGGCCTTCGCCGTCCTCCATCCAGCCCTTGTCGAACACCTGGAAGAAGATTTCATGCACGTCCGGGTGCGCCTTCTCGATTTCGTCCAGCAGCACCACGCTGTAAGGACGGCGGCGCACCGCCTCGGTCAGCACGCCGCCTTCGCCGTAGCCGACATAGCCCGGGGGCGCGCCTTTCAGCGTCGAAACGGTGTGCGACTCCTGGAATTCGCTCATGTTGATGGTGATGACGTTCTGCTCGCCGCCGTACAGGGTTTCCGCCAGCGCCAGCGCGGTTTCGGTCTTGCCGACGCCGGACGGCCCGGCCAGCAGGAACACCCCGACCGGCTTGTTCGGATCGTCCAGCCGCGCCCGCGAAGTGCGCACCCGGCGGGCGATCAGATCCAGCGCATGGCGTTGGCCGATCACGCGCTGGTTCAGGGTGTCGGAGAGCTGCAGCACCGCCTCAATCTCGTTTTTCACCATGCGGCCCAGCGGGATGCCGGTCCAGTCGGCCACTACCGCCGCCACGATGTTGGCGTCGACGGCGGCGAAGATCAGCGGCGCTTCGCCCTGCAGCGCGCTCAACTGCTGCTGCAGTTCGCCCAACTGGGCACGCAGCGCGTCGGCGTCAGGGCCAGCCTGCGTCTCTTCGTCGGCAGGCTCCGCTTCCTGTTGGTGCAGCTGAGCGCGCAGTGTGATGATCTCTTGGATCAGCGCCAGCTCCTGTTGCCAGCGCTCGGTCAGCTGTTCCAATTCCTGGCGCAGCGCGGTCAGCTGGGCTTCAATCTCCTGCGGGCGCAGGGGATCGCCGATGCCGACCTTGGCCTCGCGGCGGGCGATATCCAACTCTATCTGCAGCGCATCGATGCGGTGGCGGCAGTCTTCGACCTGAGCAGGCTCGGCATGTTGGCTGACCGCCACGCGCGCGCAGGCGGTATCCAGCAGCGCCACCGCCTTGTCCGGCAACTGGCGGGCAGGAATATAGCGATGCGAAAGCCGCACCGCGGCGTCCACCGCTTCATCCAGCAGCAGCACGCGGTGGTGTTGCTCCAGCGGGCTGACGGTGCTGCGCAGCATCAGCAGCGCTTTGTCTTCGCTCGGTTCATGCACCTGCACCACCTGGAAACGGCGGGTGAGCGCCGGATCCTTCTCGATGTATTTCTTGTATTCCGACCAGGTGGTGGCGCCGAGGGTGCGCAGCTGGCCGCGCGCCAGCGCCGGTTTCAGCAGGTTGGCGGCGTCGCCGGTACCCTGGGCGCCGCCGGCGCCGATCAGGGTGTGAATTTCGTCGATAAACAGGATGATCGGCGTCGGGCTGGACTGCACTTCGTCGATCACCGCCTGCAGCCGTTTTTCAAACTCGCCTTTGACACCGGCGCCGGCCTGCAGCATGCCGATGTCCAGCAGGCACAGTTTCACGTCGCGCAGCTGCGGCGGCACGTCGCCGGCCACGATGCGCAGCGCCAGGCCTTCCACCACCGCGGTTTTCCCGACGCCGGCCTCGCCGGTCAGCAGCGGGTTGTTCTGGCGGCGGCGCATCAGGATATCGATGATTTGCCGGATCTCCTCATCGCGGCCGGCCACCGGGTCAATCTCGCCGTTGCGCGCTCTGGCGGTCAGATCCTGGGCATACTGCGCCAGCACGCTTTCACCGCTGCGCGCCGCGCCGGATACGTTCTCGGCGCCGCTTTCCGCCGGCGCATCCTGGGCGTTTTCCGCCGAGTGAGCGGTGATGGCGGCGAACTGCTCCATCAACAGATCGGCGTTGATGCGCTCGAACTGCGGGGAAATGGCCTTCAGCAGATGGCGCAGGCTGTAGGTTTTCAGGATGCCGAGCAGCAGGTGGCCGCCGCGGATGCGCGCCGCGCCGAATTTCAATGAGCCATAGACCCAGGCGCGTTCCACCGCGCTGTCGATGTGCTCGGACAGATCGGAAATGGCGCTGGCGCCGCGGGGCAGGCGATCGAGCGCCTCGACGATATCGCGCGCCAGCTGCGCCTCGTCCAGCGCGAAGTGGCGGACGATCTGCTGCAGATCGCCGTCCGGCGATTGCATCAGCTGATGCAGCCAGTGCGCCAGTTCGACGTAGGGGTTACCGCGCAGCTTGCAAAACGCCGTCGCACTTTCCAGAGAGGTGAATAACAGGCTATCCAGTTTGCCAAATAATACCGAGCGGCTGATTTCAGACATGGTTTTCCTCAGGTCTCAGAGTGGCCTGGCGCCGCAGGGCGCCGGCCGAAATAGGGTCAGAACGGATTTTCCAGCGGTTCAGGGCTGAAGATCAGATCGTCGAGATCGCGTTGCCGCCGATCGTCGGCCAGCCAGCTGCTCAGGCCCAGTCGCTGCGCGCCGCCGAGCTGGATGCCGTGCGCCTGTTCCTTCGCCAGGATCAGGCGCACTTCCCAGACGAACTCGATGCCCAGATATTGGCGCACCCAGTCGCGCAGCTGCCAGCACAGGTCGGCGCCGGGCAGGAAGCGGTCATAGTCTTGCTGCGGCATCGGCCCCAGCTCGATGCGGAATTTGTGTTGAATATCGCGCACCGCGATGCCGAGAAAGGCCGATTCGCCGAGCCGCGGCGCGCCGCGCCCGGCCTTGAGCCGAGCTTGCTCGCGCGGTTCCACCCGCAGCCAGTGCGGCACGTTTTCGACGATGCGCACCGGCACCTTGAAATACTGCTGCAAAATCTTGCTCAGGCCTTCCGGATCGCGGCTGTGGCGAATCAGATGACCGGCCATAAAATGTTTGGCGTGGGCGTTGATGCTGTCGCGTTCCTGCTGCGCCGGCTGGCCGATGCCGATCAGGCTCGACAGGTATTCGTCGAAGCGCCGGTTGTCCGGGCGATCCAGCGACACCGTCGGCTGCGCGTCGGCCCAGGCGCGGTAAAACAGCAGCGTCAGCCGGTGATGGAACAGGTTGGTGAACGCCAGCAGGGTGGTGTCCTGGTGGTGGTACACCCGTTCGCGCACGTATTCGGTCAGGTGCAGCGGCAGCGGCCCGTTGGGGCCGAACAGACCGAAGCTGAAGATCGAGACGTCGTGCAGCGGGCTGTTGGCGCGCGGCGCCACCTGCGCCAGCGTGGAGGGCGCGAACGACAGCGACGGCTCCTGGCCCAGACGCAGCATCTCATGGCGCGGCAGCGGCGCGCGCCCCAGCAGGTAAGGCTGGCCGCCCTGGGCGTCGATGCGGCGCAGCAGCTGAAACAGATCGTGCTTGTAAGGCGCGCTGCGCAGCCGCGGCCAGAAGTCGTCCGGCAGGCGATACAGCGCGTTGATCTGCGGCGGCGCCAGTTCGGTGGCAATCATCTCCGCGCTCATATCAGCGTCCTTTTGCCCATGCGCGCCTGCCAGTGGGCGATTTCGCCGCGCTGCTGGCTGGAGAGTGTCATCTCGGTGAAGGTGTTCATCGCCACCAGGCGCGAGAACAGGCGCTCCAGCACGCTGCCGAGCAGATAAGGGCTGTTGCCGGAGAACGCTTGCTCATCGACCGTCAGATCGATGGCGATGCCGCGCGCGAACACGATGGGGCCCGGCTCCGGCACTCGCCGATAAACCGGCCGCAGGTTGCAATGGCGCACGCCCTGGATCTGTTTGGCGATCGCCGGCTCGCTCAGGTTGCCGTACAGCCCCAGCAGCTGGCGCAGGCTGGCGGCGCCCTGTTCCGGATCGCCGTCCATCATGCTGAGGTAGTTCAGCTGCAGTTGGCTGATCAGCCGCCAGGTGATCATGCCTTCGGCCAGCGCCGGGCGCGGCGGGGTGGGGCCTTTGCGCAGCGAGACCTGCTTGATCGGGATCGAATCGGGCATCACGAAGTTGCCCTGATCCTGTTGCAGCAACATCAACGGCAGGTCGCGGCTGGTGCACAGCACGTCGGCGGTGAGGTATTTCAGATCGCTGTGCCACGGCGATTGCCGCTCGTCCACCAGCGACACGAACACTTCCGAACCGGCATAGCCGGTGCGGGTGCCGTAGCGGCGGGCGTGCTCCGACAGCGTGCGCTGTTCGCGCCGCAGCGAGAAGTAGGCGCCATAGTTGCCGTCGTCCGCGCTCAGGGTGCTGTAAAACGGCCGAAACTCTTGCTCGTAGCGTTTTTCGCTGGCGCTGCCGCCGAGCCGCTGCACCGAGAACACTTCGTAATCCAGCGGCCGGATATTGTCGACCACCAGATGGTATTCGTGGTTTTTTTCGTTGATCGCGATGCGTTCGGCGACCTTCGGAAACAGGTTGATCACCGGCGTGCAGTGCAGCGCCAAATGGGCGGCGTCGACCACCCGCTCCAGCGCGGCGTCGTGCCGATCCAGCAGCACCACGATTTCGAACTGGCGCAGCGCCTTTTTCCCTTCGCGCACGCTCTGCAGCAGCGGGCGCAGGCCGTTGACGCTGAAGAACTGGAAGCGCGCCGGGAAGGCGAAGTACTCCTGCAGCAGCCGGTAGCCTTCGAAGTTGCGCAGGTCGTTGGGCAGCAGCGCCTGTTCGGCGGCGAAGCCCTCCTGCCGCAGCCCGTCCAGCGCCAGCGCCCGCCGCTGCGGCTGCGCCTCCACCGTTTGGCAGACAAGCCCGACGCTGTGTTGCATCAGCAGTTCCAGCAGCTGCTGCGCCTGCATGTCCGGCCCGGCCAGGTAAAACATCAGCTGATCCAGCTGCAGGTTGTTGAGCGTCACGCTTTCGTAGCACTCGAGACGAATGCGCAGCGCGCTGACGCAGCCGCTGTGCTGCAGCCCCAGCGAGGCCAACGGGATATCGGCCGGAATGCCGCCCAGCTCGACGGCGGCGATGCGCACCGGCTGCAGCGTGACGTCATGGGCGGTGGCGTAGCTGCAGGTGATGCCGCTTTTCTTCAGCGTCTGGCTGTCCATCATGGTGCCGCGCGGCACCACGAAGCCGTTGCTGATATCGCCTTTGCTGCTGTCCGGCTGCAGTTCGGCGATCGCCATCGACGGCGTCGGCGACAGGTAGTTGGGGTAGATGATCTCCAGCAAGCGCTGAGAAAAGCGCGGGAACTCGGCGTCCATTTTCAGCTGCACGCGCGAGGTGAGGAAGGCGAAGCCCTCCATCAGGCGCTCGATATAAGGATCCGCCACGTCGATGCCGCGCATGCCAAGACGGCCCGCGACCTTCGGGTACTGTTCGGCGAACTCGGCGCCCATCTCGCGCAGATAGGCCAGCTCGCGGTTGTAATAGTCTAAAAGTTTACTGTCCATCGCCTTACCCTATGTCTTTCAGATCGAAGTGGCCGTTTTCCAGATCCACATCGGTACGGAACAGAAACTCCAGCGGATAGGGCACGCACCACAGGCGGCCCTTGATTTCGATCGACAACACGTTGTGCAGCTCCAGTGAGCCGGTGTCCGAGATGCAGCGCACCTGCAGCCCCTCAGGTAAAATGCGCGGCTCGAAATGGAGAATGGACTCGGTCAGCGCGCGCTGAATGTCGAGCCATTCGATGTCCGACATGCGCTTGCCCGCCAGCGAGGCGATGCCGTAATTCAGGGTGGAGCGCCGCACCTGCGGAAAATCGCCGAGATCCAGATTGGATTCGCTGTTGACGCAGTTGAACAGCCACTGCAGATCGCGCAGCACCCGGCGGCGCAGTTCGCTGTGCGACACCAGGTTGCGCACCTGCGCCTCCTGTTTTTTCTGCGGCTCGTCGTCGGTCAGCATGTCGAGCAGCACCGGCTGCATTTTGTCGCGTGACGTCAGGCGTTCGCTGTCCTGACGATAGCGATAGCCCTGGCGGTGCAGATCGCCGCCGTCGTAGTGGGGGGGGCGCTTGTCGTTCATGGTCAGGCGCTCGCGTCGAAGCTCAGCTGCCGCAGGCTGTGCAGCGGGAATTCGTCGCTTTCGCTGAGCCAGGTCTTCAGGCCCAGCCCCGCATAGTGGGTGCCGTCGCCCAGCGGTTGCCATTCGGTGCGTTTGCCCAGCAGCAGCGCGTCGTCGCTGTCTTCGGCCAGCGGGTAGCGGGCGGGCAGTTGGCACACCTGTTCGCGGCCGTCGGTCAGGCGCACCAGCGCATGGCTCCACACCAGATCGATGGCGCTCTGCGGCGCCTGGAACTGGATCGCGGCGATGTCGGCGAACGGCAGCCAGTAGTAAACGCCGTTCAGCGCCAGCTCGCACACCGGGCCGAGGCGGCCGTCACCGTCGGTCAGCCAGTCGAAACGCAGCTGCCGTTCTTGGTCGCCTTCGGCCAGCGTTAACCGCCCGGCGCCGGCCGGGGCGGCCTCCAGCGCTTCATCGCGCAGCGCCTGGGCCTGTTCGGTCGCCCCTTGCGCATCCTGATGCAGCGCCTGCACCATCAGTTTCAGCCAGGGCTGATCCTGCCGCAGCAGCGCCGGCGCGGCCGTGCCGGCGAACACCGCCTGGCGTTGCAGCTCGGCGTTGACCGACTGCATCAGCAGCAGCGTGGTCGGTTGAGCTATCGGTTTCAGCGCCTGCCAGGATTTCAGCTGCGCGTTGGCGCGCGTCCAGTTGCCGCTCAGGCACAGCAGTTGCACCAGCGCGGCGCGCAGGTCGGCATCCGCCGGTTTCGCCTTGATATCGTTTTCGACGGCGGTGATGGCCGCGCCGATCGACTGACCTTGCAGCATGCTTGCTAATGATTTCACAGGCTTTCCTTATAATCAGTGAGTGGCGCCGTTAACCGACAGGTAGCTGCCGCTAGCGGGATCGACCCGGTCTGCGGCCAGCTTTTCCACCAGCTTGAAGGTCAGCGGAGCGGGGGCGCTCAGCAGCGGTTGCCAGGCGGTTTGCGCCTGCTGCAGGCGCTGTTTGATCTTGTTCTCGTCTGCGGCGTCGACGCGCGGCATTTCAACGATCGCTTCGCCGTTGAACGCCCACGCGTGCAGCTTCGGTTCAAAGCTCAGCAGCAGGAAGCTGCCCGGTGCCTGCGGGTTGCCGCCCAGAACCAGCCGCTGGGCGTTGGCGCTGACGACGGTCAGCGCGCGATCGCCGCCGTTGATCTGCGCCAGCGGATAGCCTTGCAGGAACCACAGCGTCGGCGAGAGGGTTTGGCCGCCCTGTTGCAGCGTGACCGCGCCGCTGCCCTGCAGCCAGCCGTCCTCGCCGCAGCGCAGCGCGTCGCCGGCGGGAATGAACAGCGCGCCGCCGTTGGCTTCGTCACGCCAGAAGGTGCGGAAGTGGCAGCCCTGCGGCAGGTTGAAACGCTGAGCCGGCGCGGTGTCCGCTTGCGGGGAGGTCACGGCTACCGCCGCAGGGATCGCCGGCTGCGGTGGGGTCTGCGGCTGCTCGACGGCCTCCTGTTTGACCACCGGTTTCCAGCCGCGCGCTTTGGCGGCCTCGCCGCTGGCCAGCTTCTCACCGCGCTTGTCGGTCAGCGTCCAGGGCAGGTGGCCGGTTTTCGGGCACTGCTTTTCCAGCAGATTGCCGACGCGCGGCAGGAAGTCGTTCAGCACCGCCGGATCCTGGCTTTGCGCCGAGACGATGCGCAGCGGGATGCTTTTGCCGCACCAGCTTGCCGGATTGCTGTTTTTGACGTCATCGATAAACACTTCCAGCTTCTGGCTGGGGGAGTAAACCAGGCGATAGTTCATCGCCTGCGCGGTCGGCACCGCCATCAGGGCGACGAGCCCCGGCATCCAATATTTCATAGTGAACCTTGCTGTGAATGTGCGCTGCTCAGTCGCGACTCAGAAACCGCTCCGCATCCGCCAGCGAATGCAGCAGGGTGGTTTCCTGCGGTGAGCCAATCCAGACGGCGATAGCGCTGTAGTTATCGCTGTTATTGTTTTTCTTCCATGCCTGCTGCATCAGGGCGATCCACTCGCTGGGGGAGTTGACCATGTGCAGCGACTGTTCCAGTTCGGCCTGGCTGAAGCTGTGCCAGAAGCCGTCGGTGCACAGCAGGAAAACGTCGCCGTCTTCCAGCTGCAGCACGTCGCTGTAGGTGGCGTCGCGCTCTTCATTGAGCCCCAGCGCGAAATACAGCAGGTTGCTGTTGATGCCGTTGGTCTGATAACCGGCGTCCTGCATCTGCTGGATCAGGCTATGGTCGGTGGTAACGGCATGCAGGTAGCCGCGGCGGAAGAGATACAGGCGGCTGTCGCCGGCGTGCGCCCAGTAGGCCAGCTGATAATCGCGATCGATAAACAGGCTGACCAGCGTGGTGCCCATCTTGCTGTATTCGTCCGACTGTCGCTGCTGCTGGTGGATGGCGGCGTTGGCGCGCGTAATGTGCTGGCGAATGCTCTGGGCGTTCAGGTGCTTTTCGCCGTCGAAGTTTTGCAAAATGGTGTCGCGCGCCAGTTTGGCGGCGATATCGCCGCCCGGAAAGCCGGCGATGCCGTCGCACACCACGAAGCAGGCGGCGCGGTTGCCGAGCACCTCGCCGGTCTGATCCTGGTTGGAGGCGCGGCCGCCCTGGTTGGAGGTAGAGGCTATGGTGATATTCATTACGCGTCCGGTTTGGTCTGTGAGTCTTTGTATTGATTCACTTCAACGTCATAGGCGTGCAGGAAGGCTTCGCCGAACAGGGTGTGGAAATCGTCCTCGATCTCGCCGGCGGTTTGCTGATAGTTCTTCACGAAGTAGTCCCACAGCGCAGCCTTGCGGTTGGCGGGCAGCGACAGGCGCGGCGCCACGCCTTCCTTGCGGGCTTCCTCTTCGAGACGCTCCGGGTTGAACGACTGCAGCATGGCGGCGATGATGGCGCGAATACCGGCGATCATCCCCAGCTGGTGCGCCTGCAGGTCGATCAGCGCGTCGCGCACCGCCTGCTCCGGCGGCATAAAGCCCGGCATCTGGCTGCCGAACATCTGCATCAGCACCGTTTTGCCCGAAGGGAGCAGCTTGAACGGGTTGTTGGCTTCGTCGAGGATCATGGTCATTTCGGCCTTCACGCCGCGCTTGAGGATAGAGCGGGATGAGAGCAGGGCGACGGTGCCTTGCGAGAACAGGCTCAGCAGGCGGCCGGCCTGGCGGATCTGTTGTTCGTCGAAGTGCGGCTGCGGCTGCAGATCGTCGAGACCGATGCCTTGCAGCAGCGCCGCCAGCAACGGCCCTTCCAATGTGTCGCCATTCGGCGCGGCGGCGTGTTGCCGCTGGGCGGACTGGTAGGCGACCGGATCGATGCCCAGGCGGTTGCCCTGGCGCGGGCGCGGCGGCTGCACGGGTGGTTCCTGCTGGCTGAACTGCGGCGTGGGTTGGGGCTGTGGCTCGGGGATTTGCACAGGTGGCGGCGTCGGCTGTGGGCGCGGCGCTTGCGGTTGTGCGGCGATCGGCGGCGGAGACGGCGGCGCGGGCGGCTGTACCGGTTCCTCCGGCTGGGCCAGCGGCACGGCGCCGCCCATCAGCAGCCCCAGCGGATCGTTGCTGTTCAACGCTTCTGGCGAAGCGGGCGCGGATGAACCGCCGAACAGCGCCAGCGGATCCAGCTCTTGCTCCGGTTGCTGCGTTTTTTGGGTGGGAGCCGCCGGGCGCGGCGGCGCAGCCTGCTCCGCCAGCAGCGCGCTGGGGGTGGT
Source organism: Serratia sp. CY27727 (assembly GCF_052169275.1). Taxonomy (NCBI): domain Bacteria; kingdom Pseudomonadati; phylum Pseudomonadota; class Gammaproteobacteria; order Enterobacterales; family Yersiniaceae; genus Serratia; species Serratia sp. CY27727. The sequence continues at coordinate 593,761 of NZ_JBJNLB010000002.1, forward strand.
ATCGGCCAGGATGTGTTCGCGCTCAAAGGTGGTGTCGGTGTTGAACAGCGCTGCCGGATCGGTTTGCTGCTGCTGCAGCTGGCGCAGATCGACATCGCCCGCCAGCTGCGCCAGCGGATCGGCCGGGTTCAGCTCGCGAGTGGGGGTATCCAGCAGCGGGTGGTTGCCTGGATTGGCGACCGGCGGCGGTGTGACTGTGGCGGCGGCCGGCGCATTCGGCGTGAATTCTTCCACCAGGCTGTCCCAGATTTCGTTGGGGATTGGCGCGGCGGATTTTTCTTTGGCGGCGGCTGCAGGGGCCGCAGCAGCGGCAACGGCGGCGGCCTTGGCCACCGGTTGAGCCTGTGGCGCGGCGTGCTGTTGCAGCGCGCTGACTTCAATCTGGTAATCGTCGATGCCGAGCACGTCGCCGTCCTGCAGTTCAACCTGGCGGCCACGTTCCAGCGGAATGTCGTTCAGCAGCACGCGGGTAACGTTGCCGCGGTTGGTGATGCGGCATTCGCCGTCAGCGGAAATATGCACGATCGCCTGCAGGCGAGAAATGGCGCGCTCTTCGTCCGGCAGCACCAGGTTGTTGTCCACGCTGCGGCCGATGGTGCCGCCCGGCGGCAGAAAATCGCAACTGCTCTGCGGCGGAACCTGGCCGCTTTTATTTTTTACAATGGAAAATCGCATAAGGCATTCCTGCTGATTAGGAGGTAGTGCAATAATTAATGATTCGATCTGTGGCTTGCCAAAATTGGCGGGTATTTTGGCAAGCCGTTAAGTTGTTTCTTAACTCGTTCACTAAGGCTTGTTGTGGTCTTAATTTTACGAAATGCTTTTGTTATTAATTGAAGGCTTGTTGATTAGAGAATTGAAATTAGATTTCTTGATTATCCCAAGGTAACTACCCTCTTATAACTAATTTACTGATTAGAGTAGCGAGAAAAGATGACGTTAGCTTCACTGGCGCTCTGCAGTGAAAGACAATCTAAAGTATGGTAAGTCCCTTGAACTGAGCCTTGGCTATTTTTATTTGCGTACTGTTCAGCCAGTTTTTCACCTTGTTCAAATGCATCCATCGGCAGTTTACTCAATTCTAAATAGGCGGAAGCGGAACGGAAGGCGTCTTGTTTGGTTCTTTCTGAGTCAGTGGATTTCCCAATGCAGCGGCTGGTTAACCAATTTTTATATAGTGCCTCTTGCGATAAAGCATTGAGCGAGTTTTCAGCAAGGACTACATGGCTTCCGAGCAGCAGAGACATTAAAAAGTACGTGTATCTTCTCATCCGAGATAACCTTTGATATGAGCCGTCGTTTGAGCAACTCTGATATCAGTTGTCGTCTTTCCCTTGGTACTTCTTGATGATGGCTTGCAACGCTTGGCTATGTACAAGATCGATGCACTTTGCCATCGTCATCGTCTCCCCAGACATGCTGTCATAGGGCTTTGCCAGAAATTCTTTTGCTAGCGCCCTGACAGCGGTATGCGCTTCCAGAGAATAATCGCCGAACTCCATGTAACCCCTGGCGGCAGCGGCGGCATCGTTTTTGACTTCTTTTGCTGAGTACCCCTCGGCAATACAAACGCTAAGCGCGTAGTTTTTGAGGTACTCGGCAGGGGAGTAGTCAATTTTTGTCGCTGCATTAGCGTTCAACGTTGCGGCGATGGCCACAGTCAGTAAGATTCTTTTCACTGATTATTTCCGAGGAGGATTTTCATTTATTCTATCCGGATTGTCTTTCACCCAATTATCATTAGGGCGCTGTACATAGTCTTTCGCAAGTTTGTCAAGATCTTTACTATGGTACATATCCATGCACTTCATTAAGTCTAAGCGACTTTTCCCATCCTTAGCATTGTAATTCTTTTGCAAGTACTGCTTTGTCAGCGCAATTATAGGGGATTCTTCATCACGAATTGCATAGTATGACCACGCATCGATTCCATTCGATGAGGCAATTGCATCTTTGCTGGCTTCTGGTGATGTCTTATAAGCGACTGAAATGCAGTAGGTTAGAGCGATATCTTTATAGTTTTGCAAATAGTTTCTGTATGCTGCCTGCGGTGGCCACTTTTCAATAGGTTCTTCTTGATTTTTCTGTGCTATAGCACAAGTGGCATATAGACAAAAAAAGGAGATAAGGATTTTTTTCATCTCAATACCCAAAAGTTAGCGTAATTTGTTGTATAGCGAGCTTCTGGTTCATTGAAATAACAATGATCATAACAATCGCCGTTCCCATTCCAGAGCGTGGCATGTCCTCCGGCATCGCTCCAACCTGCAATTTCAAACAATATGATCCCCTTCTTTCCTGCTAATTCACCACCACCTGGAGGAGGGAACTTGACTCGAAGGTCGGGTTTGCCCCAGATCTTTGTCAAATAAGCGATAAGATCTTTAACTCTAAAAAAATACCATTGACGATCGGCACCTGATACGGTCTGATCTTTTACATAAGGAATGGGAAAGCCAGATTTATTCAAGATGTAGCTCATGCGTACAGCGCAGGTGTTTTCCCACTTTCCATTAGGCGCAATATTCATGGCTACACGCCCACCGATAATCTCGGCAACATTCTGAGCTGAATATTGCGCGTTATATATTTTAGTGCTTGCAGCCCATGCGGCTGAAAAAATGGGGCGGTTATTATTCATTGTTATTTCCCTATATTAGACCCCCGGCCGTAACCGGGGGGCATACAAATTAAGCTTCGCGGTTTTCCTTGATGTTCCAACCTGCGCTGCTTTCGGCGCCTTTGCCGCCTTTGTCGCTCTGCTCCCAGTATTGCTGTTTCACTTTCGCCGCCTGGAAGGAGTAGGTGACGCCCACGGTGTCTTCGCCGCCTGCGCCGGTGTACTGCACTGCAGTGACCAGCACGTCGTCCAGGGTGATTTTAACGTACTCAACCTGAGTACCGCCCGCCTTGCAGACAGACAACTCAACCTTGGTCAGGTGCTTACCGCTGGAGCAGTGCTTCAGCAGCGCCGGGGTTGACTTGTCGACCAGCGCGTTAACGTGCAGATCGTTGAAGCACACTTTGCCAGCGCCACCGCCGCCGCCAACGCCCATATTGCCCGGTTGAGAAGCGCCCCAGGAGAAAGAAGTAATGTCGGTCCAGCCTTTGTGATTCGAATCTTTAGATTCGCCGCTGGCACCTTCAACTTTCAGGAACATATCAATAGCCATAGTTTCTTCACTCTTTATTAAGGGTTAACAGTAGTATTAACGTTACGTTGAAAAACTCAGGTAATAGCAGCAGGAATTGCAAGTGTGGTAATGCATTACCAATTTATATCCTTGTGCCATGCACCTTATTAAATACCGAAAACTATCGGTACGGGTTACCGAGCCACTATTAAGTGCTAATGGCTCAATGCTTAATTATTTCGCGTTATCTTGGTCCATGTGCGTTCTGGATTGCCTGCTATGAGCAAGCATGCAGTTAAACCAAACCTCATGCTTTTACTGGTCAGCTGATGGAACACTAGCTTAATTCCCAAAACCAGACTTCTTTGCAGTTAAAATAGCAATGGGAATGGCAGGTCAATAGCGAGTTTTCTGGTTCAATAAGATCAATGTGTCCGCCATCATAGTTGGTTATTTTATTGAAGAACACGACGCCTTTTTTATTGCCGATACCCTTCTCTGCATCTGGAGCTTTAAAGAAAATGTTGGCTTTGCCAAAACTACTGGAGCGATGCAACTGATCGGCCAGCAGTTTGGCTCCAGGTTCAATCGTTTTACCCTTATAGGCGCCTTTTTTGATTGGCAGGCGGCCTTTGAAGCTGATGCCGGCTTTCAACAGCGCCAGGCTCATGCGGACGGCACAGGTATTGGCATAACCAGGATTTTGCTTTAGAAGCGTATCAAGCTCATAACCAATCTCAGCGTAAACGGCTTCTGCTGCCAAATATCCCGGGCTAGAGTAATCAGAGGAGTAATGGCTGCTTTTTAGCTGACGATATAAAGGTTTCATGCTTTGCCTCCTTTGCACGGGAAGCGAGTTGCAAGAGCCTCTTCAATCAGGGGGGCAGCCCTTTCGTGCAGGCGCGCAGCGGGAAGTTTATTAAAGAATTCGAACACAAACTCCTGCAGAGTGACGGTTTGTAGCTGGCTGTATTGGCACCAGCTTTTGCCTTCCGTCGCGTCCAACACGCCCAGCAAATAAATCCGCGCTTTCTCTTTTTCCTGTTTATCTGCACTGCGATAGAAACGGAAAAAGTCACTGCCCGGCAGATTGACATCATCGGACGTCAAATGTGCTATCGATGTCTGCTCTGCGAAAGCTGGCGGCGCGGCGGAGAGCGAGCAGACGACCGCCAACAGCGATGCCAGATAAAACCGTTTTGTCTTCATCTTTCTTTCCCTGTGATGAGGTTGATGTATCAGCCAGGCCGCACTATCGCGGCCTGACTTCAGCCCATCAGGACGCGTCGTTTTGCTTCAGCGAAGGCAGCTTCGACACCAGGCGCAGGGAGACGGTCAGGCCTTCCAGCTGGTAGTGCGGGCGCAGGAAGAACTTGGCGCTGTAATAGCCCGGGTTGTCTTCGATCTCTTCCACCTGCACTTCCGCCGCGGCCAGCGGTTTGCGCGACTTGGTTTCCTGCGAGGAGTTGGCCGGATCGCCGTCCACGTAGTTCATGATCCAGTCGTTCAGCCAGCGTTCCATGTCGTCGCGCTCGCGGAAGGAGCCAATTTTGTCGCGCACGATGCACTTCAGGTAATGCGCGAAGCGGCAGCAGGCGAACAGGTACGGTAGGCGCGCGGAAAGCTGGGCATTGGCGGAGGCGTCGGCATCGTAGTATTCCGCCGGCTTCTGCAGCGACTGCGCGCCGATAAAGGCGGCGAAGTCGGAGTTTTTGCGGTGCACCAGCGGCATAAAGCCGTTTTTGGCCAGCTCGGCTTCGCGGCGATCGCTGATGGCGATCTCAGTCGGGCACTTCATGTCCACGCCGCCGTCGTCGCTCGGGAAGGTGTGGCACGGCAGGTTTTCCACCGCGCCGCCGGATTCCACCCCGCGAATGGCGGTGCACCAGCCGAACTCTTTGAACGAACGGTTGATGTTGGCGGCCATGGCGTAGGCGGCGTTGGTCCAGGTGTAGTTGCCGTGGGTCGCGCCGTCGGTGTCTTCTTCGAAGTCAAACTCGTCCACCGGGTTGGTGCGGATGCCGTACGGCAGGCGCGCCAGGAAGCGCGGCATCACCAGGCCCAGGTAGCGCGCGTCTTCCGACTCGCGCAGGCTGCGCCAGGCGGCGTACTCGGTGTTCTGGAAAATCTTGGTCAGATCGCGCGGGTTGGAGAGCTCCTGCCAGGACTCCATCTGCATCACGCTTGGCGCGGTGCCGGCGATGAACGGGCAGTGCGAGGCGGCGCCGATCTTGGCCATTTCGCCCAGCAGCTCCACGTCCTGCGGGCTGTGATCGAAGTAGTAGTCGCCCACCAGGCAGCCGAACGGTTCGCCGCCGAACTGGCCATACTCTTCTTCGTAGACTTTCTTGAAGATCGGGCTCTGGTCCCAGCCCACGCCTTTATAACGCTTCAGCGTGCGGCCCAGCTCCTGCTTGGAAATGCTCATGAAGCGGATCTTCAGCATCTCGTCGGTTTCGGAGTTGTTGACCAGATAATGCAGGCCGTGCCAGGCGCCTTCCAGCTTCTGGAAGTCGTCGTGGTGAATGATCTGGTTGATCTGCTGCGACAGCTTTTCGTCAATTTCCGCAATCAGCGCCTGAATGGTACGGTAGGCGTCGGAAGAAACGGTGACGGTGTTTTCCAGCGCCTGCTGCGCCAAGGTTTTCACCGCGTTCTCGACCGCTTCTTTGGCCTGATCGGTCTTCGGCCGGAACTCTTTGTTCAGCAGCGCGCTGAATTCATCGCTGGAAAAAGTCTCGGTGGTCTGCAACGCATTTTGTTGCTGAGGCGAGTTGCTCATCGATTAATCCTCACGCTCGTTGTTTTCGTCGTTAACCGCCGGCTTCGGCGCGTCGGTCAGGGATTGCAGCAGCGCCGGATTTTGCAGGATCTTGGAGATCAGCTCTTCGGCGCCGTTCTTGCCGTCCATGTAGGACAGCAGGTTGGAAAGCTGGGTGCGGGCGTCCAGCAGATTGTCCAGCGCGTCGACCTTGCGGGCAATGGCGGCGGGGGAGAAGTCTTCCATGCTTTCGAAGGTCAGATCGATGTTCAGCTTGCCTTCGCCGGTCAGGGTGTTGTCGACCTGATAAGCGACGCGCGGCTTCAGCGATTTCATGCGCTCGTCGAAGTTGTCGACGTCGATCTCCATGAACTTGCGCTCTTCCACGCTGGCTTGCGGATCGACCGCTTTCCCCACCAGATCCGCCATCACGCCCATCACGAACGGCAGCTGGATTTTGCGCTCTGCGCCATAAATTTCGACATCGTATTCAATCTGTACGCGCGGCGCGCGGTTGCGGGCGATGAATTTCTGCCCGCTGCGGGATTTCGAGTTTGACATGATTTACTCCATCTAATGGCGATTGGGAACGCGCCTCGTCCGGCTGGGAGAGTCAGGTTCTGATTCGGGTCTGCGCAGGGGCAGACGGTATCGGATGCGTCAAGAGAACAAAGGTCGGCGGCTAGCTGTTCTCCTCGTTGTCGGGGCGACCGAGAATGGTCTCCAGTTGGTTAAGCCCATCGGGCGCCAAATCGCGGACGATTTGCATAAAGTCCAGCGTAATCAACCGCTGGACCCGATCGATCATCAGCGGCGCCGGGTGGCTCGGCTCATGAAGACGAAAATAGTTTTTCACCTTGTCCAGCATCAGTTGGGCGTCGTCGCGCGACTGGATCTGCGCGCTGCGCCAGTTGAGCGGGGCGGTGGCGCTCTGCACGGCGGCCGGTGGCTGCACGGCGGCGGCTTCCGGCAAAGCGTCCGGTTCAGCGGCGGCCGGGGCCTCGCTCTGGCCGGCGAGCGCCACCAGCGAAAAGACCTTGGTGAGCGCGCTCATTTCCGGCAGCGCGCTTTCCCCCAGATGACGGGTCACTTCGCCGCGAATGGCGCTCAGGGTGTTGGCGATGCGCGCCACCAGGGCGCCTTCGGGGCGATCCTGCTGCGCCAGCTCATCCTGCAGCCGTGCGCGGCCGCCGGGAAAATTGGGGCACTCCTGCTTGCTGCCGTCGAGCAGGGCGCCGGCATCGCGCAGCGAGATTTCACCGGCGGCGCTTTTCAGCAGCGGCGCGGCGCGCACGCTGGCGGCCAGCGCGGCTTTGTCGCCAAGGTCGGCCAGCGCGTTGATGCGAAACAGCGGGTCGGCCTCGCCGTCGAACTCCAGCGGCGGCTGCAGGGCGTCCCAGTAACGGGCCATCGACTGGTGGATCAGCGTCAGCCCGTCGGCGTAGCCCGGCAACCCGCGCAGCTGGGTCCAGGCGCGGGTGAGATACAACATGACGCGCAGGTCTTTGGTGCGCGCCAGCAGCGAGGTCGCGAGGCGTTCGACCTGCACCCAATCCGGCGCTTCTTCCGGGATGATGGTGCTGCCGAACTGTTGTTCGGCCTTGCCGGTGGCGGCTTGTTCCATTGCCAGAAAGTCGGCGTCGTATTCCAGGTTGTCGCCGCAGGGATTGTCCGCGTCGACCGGTGCCAGCAGGGTATCGGTGTCGATAGCCATAAAATTTCCTTCAACGAGCGATGTTAATCAAACATTTGCGGGTACTGGCCGCCGCGGCCGGGGCGCGCCCAGCCGTTGGGCTCGAACAGCAGTGAAAACAGCTGCACGGTGAGGTTGCCGCTGTGCACGTGGGTGTAGAGCGGGTGTCCGTCGGCCTGATTGGTCCACCAGAAACTGGTGTACTGCGCCGGGTCGAAACAGTCGGCGGCCTGTTGCCAGCCGAGGCCCGGCACGTCCGGATGCTGGAAACCGATAATTGACAATATCTCGGAATCCGCTTCCGCCGGCGGGCTGGGCAGCGCCGGGATCGCCTGCAACGTGCGGTCGATCTGCTCGGCGGAGAAACCGTTGCGCACGCCGTTCAGCAGGGTATAACCGAGCTGTTGGTACCAGCTCGCCGCCATGTTCAGCTGTTGCGGCCGCCAATCCTGTTGGCTGAACAGGCGCAGCGCGCAGATCGGGTAGCGTCGCCCGACGCGATCGCGCGCCGGCAACAGGCAACCCATCTGCACGTACGGGCTGCCGAGCGTGGCGGGGATCACGAAGTTCCACACCGGTGCGTTGCTGAACGGGTGGCCGTTCGGCCCCTGCGCATCGCGCTGCAAATTCACCAGCCCGTTATGGAACCAGTGGGCCCAGTTGTTGACCACCGGATCGGGCAGGCGGCGTTGCAGGAAGTCGCCGGCGGAAGGGAGTTTGCCGTACCAGCCGATGCTCGTCGGGGCGCTTGAATCAGTGCTCATGGTCATGTCCTTTCGGGGCTACGGGCACGAGAAGGCCGGCAGTTGGAACGGATTGCGAATGCTGTTGGGCGTGAACTCCAGCGTGACGCGGTGGCCGTCGAGATTGAAGGTCGCCTGGCGGCCGAGGCCGCCGGTACCCGAAGATTGCGCCATATCCACCAGGCGGTTCAGCGCCCACGGCCCGCTGGTCACCAGGCTGGCGGTGGTGCCGTTGGCCAGCGCCAGCTGCAGATGCACCTGGTTGGTATTGCGGGTGCCCGGCCAGCTGACCACCAGCGGCACCTGCGGGCCGTGGCTGTATTTGAACAGCTGCCCGTCGATATCCAGCGTCAGGTTGAGGATGTCGTTATCCATCCGCACCGGCCGCACGGTCACGCGGTACGAGGGCGTCGCGGTGCCGTTGGCGAAGAAGGCGTCGCGGATGCGCTGCGCCTGCTGGAACGAACGCAGGATGCCTTCGCCGCCGGGCAGCGTCTTGCCGTCCACGCCGGGGGTAAAGCGCCAGTTGGCGCGGGTGGTGTCGACCTTGCCCTGCAGGTTGTCGCGGAAGAAGCTGTCCATCAGCCCGCTGTTCGGCGCGAACATGCGCGCCAGATCGTCCGGCGTCACTTCCTGGCGCGCCCGGGCCACCAGCGGATAACGGCCGGCGATCGCCTGGCGGCAGAAACTGCCGACCTCGAAGCTGATGCGCTTTTTCACGTTCTCCATCTCTTTGCGCTGGGTGTCGCTGCTGGCGCCGATCGCCAGCGACAGCAGCATCTGTTTGAACGGCACCGGCAAGCGGCCGGATTCGGCCTGCAGACGCGGGATGATGTCGCTCGGCGGCGCCGACATGCCGCTGTTGGCCGCGCCCTGAACCGCCGTCAGATAGCTGTACAGCTCATCGACCTGCTTGAGCACGCTGTCGAAAGGGATCGCCTTATTGCCTTCGCCCTGGCTTTGCGCCAGCTCCAGCAGCGGCGCGAAGTGCGCCATCACCAGCTGTTCCGGCTGGGCGGATACGTCACCGTCGGCGTTGGCCGGCCGGTTGGTGAACAGCGCTTCCAGCGTGCGATTGGCGTTTTGATTCAGTCTGTCTTCGGTTTTGGCCAGCAGCGAACGGGAATCGGCGTCGCTTTTCTCGTCGCGCAGGGTGACGTTTTTGCTGACGTTGACCAGCAGGTTACGCATCGGCGACGGGTTGCCGGACAACAGACGCGCGCTGCTGATGCGCTGGGTCAGGTTGCCGATGTTGGCCAGTTGGATATCCCCCAGCAGCTCATCCCAGGCGCTGATGAAATCCTGCATGTACAGCTGGCGGATGGTCTTGGTCAGGTCGGCGCTCTTCTGCTCCGGCGTCTGGCTGTTCAACACCCAGACGTCTTCCTTGCGCAGGGTGTCGGTCACCGGATCGATGTTGTCGTTGAACGCTTTCCAATACCCCTGCGAGGTAAACAGGCCCGGCACGCCGTCGGTCACCGGTTTGCCGCTTTTGCGGCTGAATGCCAGCTCGGTCTGCGGGCCGGCCAAATCGACCAGGCTGACCGGCTTGATGTCGGTCTGCTTCAGCAGCAGGCGCTTGAGGCGGCCGTAGACGCGCTGCGACAGCGGCGCCCGGTTGATGGCGGCCTGCGCCTGCGCCACCAGCGGGTCGTCTTTGGCGTAAGGCGAGGCCTGGATCTGCGCATCCAGCAGCTGGCCCAGATGCCATTCGATCTGCTGCAGCTGTTTCTGGGTGCTGCCCTGCGGCAGGTTGCGCTGCAGGTTGAGCATCACCCAGGCGCGCAGGAATTTGCCGTCGTACTGCTTCGGCAGATACAGCATCTGGTAGGCCTTCAGCGCTTCGTAGCTGAAGTCCGCATCGCCGTGGTTGTCGTTACGCAGCGTGGCGGCGATCTGTTGCGCCACCTGCGGCAGCAGCAGCTCTTTCAGCGCTTTTTGGTACAGCGCATTGCCGGCGTCGCTCACCTGATCGCCGCGGAACAGCCCCATGCGGTAGGTGAACGGCGGATCGTCCAACGAAAAGTTTTGGCTGTCCGGCAGGTGCAGCAGGCTGTTGAGGAACGGCAGTAGCGAGAACATGTCGCCGTTGCCCAACTGCGTCAGGTTTTGCCCCTGGCGCTCGACGCCGGGCACTTTGGCGGCCACTTCCGCCAGATAGGCCTTGTTGTTGCCGTAGCTGGTGAACCAGAGCATCGCCAGCACCGCCAGGATCGCCGCCAGCGCGATGTAACCCGCCCAGTGCAGGGCGCGGTTGCGGTATTCCCACCAGCGGTTGCTGCCCGCCAGCCCGGATTCCTGGAAGACCACCGATTCCAACGTCTCTTTCAGGAAGAAGCTTTGGCCCTTGGCCGCCGGGATTGGCGCTTCCTGGCCCACGCTGTCCCAGGCCGCGTTGGCCTGCGCCCCTGAGTTTGCCGTCGGCAGCTGCAGATAGCGGTTCAGCTCGCCCATCACCCGGTCGAACGGCAGGCCTTCCTGCGTGCCGCTGGTGAAATAGATGCCGCGCGGGGTAAAGCGGGTTTCAAAACTGGAGGTGGCGAACACCTGTTCCAGGTATTGGCTCAGCAGCGGGCGCAGGGCAGCGAACTCCTGCGGGAACAGATAACTTTCAGCGCGCTGGCGCGCGTCGTGCTCCATCAGCAGCGTATCCGGCAGCGCCGCGTCCAGCCGCTGTTGCAGCAGGGCGTATTGCTGTTCGAAAGCGGCATTCAGGTTGAAGTCCGGCTGCCGCGAGCGCTCGTAAGGGAAGGTGAACCCCCAGATCTGGTCGCGCTGTGCTTTGTCGAAGCTGCCGAAGTAGGCCATAAAGCCGTTGAGCAGGTCGGTTTTGGTGACCAGCACATAGACCGGGAAATGAATGCCCAGCTGCTCGTGCAGTTCGATCAGGCGTTTGCGCAGCGCGCTGGCCTGGGCGGCGCGCGCTTCGGCGCTGTCGCTCAGCAGATCGGCGACGCTGATGGTCACCATCACGCCGTTGATCGGCTGACGGGTGCGGTATTTTTTCAACAGCGCGACGAAGCTTTGCCACTCGCCGGCGTCTTCTTCGCGCTGGCTTTCCTGCGTGGTGTAGCGGCCGGCGGTGTCGAGCAGCACGGCGTCGTTGGTAAACCACCAGTCGCAGTTGCGGGTGCCGCCCACGCCGCGCAGCGCGGATTTGCCGAAGCGATCCGCCAGCGGGAAGTGCAGGCCGGAGTTGACCAGCGCGGTGGTCTTGCCGGCGCCGGGCGCGCCGATGATCACATACCACGGCAGCTGGTACAGGTATTGGCGGCTGAAACGGGTCATCCAGCGGTGTTTGCCGTCGCCCTGGCCCGGTGTGAAGCGCGCCTTTTTCAGCAGCTGCGCCGCTTCGTCGAAGCGCTGCGCCAACTGATCGTCTTGTTTGACCTCGGGCTTGCCGTCTTCCGCCGGCACCGCTTCGGCGGCGCGCAGGTTGCTCAGCAGGCGGCTGTTGAACCAGGCGCTGTAGAGGCGCGGGATCAGGCGGCACAGGAACCAGATCAGGTAGATAACGCCGATGGCGATCTGGCGGTTGAGTTCCGGCTCCAGCGGGCGATAGTCGCCGATGGCCACCAGCGGGCCGATCATCCAGATGATGAACGCCAGCGCGGTGATGCCGACAAAGCCCCACAGCAGGCGGCTGGTGATGATGGAGAATAACGTACTGAGCATTACTTTCCGGTTCCTTGCGGCAAGCCGTTGATTTCCGCCTGGGTATTTTCCGGGGCGACCAACAGCGTAATTTCTACCCGGCGGTTCAACGCGCGGTTCACTTTGTTATCGTTCGGCGCGACGGGATTGCTCTCGCCGCGGCCCTCGGCCTTGACTCGCTGCGGGTTGGCGAGGTGCTTTTGCAACCGGGCGCTGACCGCTTCGGCGCGCGCCAGCGACAGCTCCCAGTTGGAGGCGAAACGGGCGCTGCGGATCGGCACGTTGTCGCTGTAGCCGGTGACCAGGATTTTGCCGCTGACGCCGTTCATGGCGGCGGCGATGCGGTCGATAACCGGAATATAGTTGGCGCGCACCGTGGTGGCGGCGGAGTCGAACAGCCCGTCGCCTTTGAGGATCACCACGCTTTGCTGCGCTTCGTCGCGCACCACCACCAGCCCTTCGGCGATCTCTTTGCGCAGGAAGCTTTTCAGGCTCAGCGTCGGCGGCGCGGCCGGCGCCGGGTTACCGATCGCCACCTGCGGCAGATTGGTTTGGTAAATCGCCGCCAGCACCGGACTGGTGTTGTCGCCCAGCCGCCAGTTGAGGGCGATGAACAGCAGCGAAGCCAGGAAGCCGGTCAGCGCCACGCAGGCCCACAGCGGCACCAGCGGGCGCCACAGTTTCTGCTGTACCGGCAGATCCAGCGCATGGGGCGACAGCGGCGGGGCATAGCCGCCGCGCACCGACCGGATCAGCTGCAGCAGGCGCTGCTTCATGGTTTCCAGCTGCGAGCGGCCGTTTTCCATCACCCGGTAGCGGCCTTCAAAGCCCAGCAGCAGGCAATAATTGATCAGCTCCAGCAGGTTGATGTGCTCGCGCGGACTTTGCGACAGCTTGGCCAGCAGCTGGAAGAATTTCTCGCCGCCCCAGGTTTCGTTATGGAAGGTCACCAGCAGCCCGCTGCCGGACCACACGCTGTTGCTGCCCCACGGGGTCAGGGCCGCCGCTTCATCCAGCGCGGTGCACAGGCAATAACGCGCGCCGATGATCACCTCGTACGGCAGGTTGGCGCGTTGGCCGCGGATCTCGAAGCGGCGCATTTCGTCGATCAGCTGTTGGCGCAGCTGCGCCGGGTTGGCGTGCGTGGCCGACTGGCGGATCTGCGAAATGGCGTTCAACAGCGGGTTGGCGGCGTCCACCAGCGGGTTGGCCGCCGGCGCCATGCTATTTTCCTGAGTCATAGGTTACCGGTCCGTATGGCTGCGAATCGCCCAAAATTCCATGTCCAGCCCTGGGAATTCGCCCGCCAGGTGCAGGGCGAAGGCGCTGGATTTTTCCATCTGTTTCCACAGGTCGCCGCCTTTTTCCAGCTCGAAGTAGGTGTAGCCGGCGTGATAGGGGATCTGGCGCGGCGCGGCGGGCATGGTGCGCAAACCGATGCCCGGCAGCTGCAGCTGCACCAAATCGCGGATGCGCGTGACCGGGGCGATCTTCATCTGCGCCGGGAAATGGGTCAGCAACACCTCGGCGGCCACGTCGGCGCGCACCGCCAGCACGAAGCCGAAGTCGCGCATCATTTTGGCGTCCTGCACGGTGGCGACGTTCAGCCCGTGGGAGCGTTCGACCAGCGTCAGCTGAATGGCGTTGTCTTCCAGCACCACCGACAGCCCCTGGCGCAGCAACAGCATCAGCTTGCCGAAGCACAGCGCCAGGTTGTCGTGGTCATACACCGGCAGACGGCCTTCCGGGGTGCGCTGCGCCGAGAAGCTGGCGAGCTCGGTGGCGAACTGCAGCCAATCGGCGAACAGGCGCTCCGGGTGCAGATGGTCGAGGTGGTAGGCGTGGCTCACCTGGCCGAGGTGGCGGTTGATCAGCTGCAGCAGCATGAAATCGACCATTTCGGAACTGCCGCCGCGGCCCGGCTGCAGCAGGCGCTGGCTCATCTGCTGGCTGCGCTGTTGCAGCAGGCCCTGCAGATCGTTGATGAAGGTTTTCAGTACCGGGTTGCCCTGGCAGTTCAGCATCGGCGGGATCTGCGCGGTATCGAGACGCAGGCTGTTGTCGCCGCGTTTTTCCAGCACGCGGGTCACGCCGAGCGCCGTCCATTCGGCGTTGAGCTCGCTCTCCAGCATCAGCCGCAGGCGCAGGCGGCCAAACTGCAGCGCCGCGCTGCCCACCGAGACGGCGTTGAGATCGTCGACTTCATTCTCGTAAGCCAGATAGCGCGCCAGCGCCTCCGGGCTTTCCTGAAAGATCACGTCTTCACGCCCCGCGCGGTAGGTCGGCAGGGCCAGCACCACGTTTTCGCCGGTCTTGTTTTCGGCGATGGTCAGCGGCGCGGGCGCCTGCTGGGCGCCGGCGAAGCGAAACGGCGTGCCGTCCGGCATGATGCCGCTGGCGGCGTTGAGGGCAATCTTGCCCTGGCGCAGCAGCGTTTGGTCCAGATCCAGGGTGAGGAAACCCCAGAAACAGCCGCTGTGGGCCTGGCCCCAGTTGCGCATATAGCCTTCGAGATAGTTTTCCGCCTGCTGGAAATGGTGGGGGCGCAAAAACATCCCCTCCGTCCAGACAACCTTATGAGCATCTTTCATCATCACACCTATAGTTACTTCGCTTCAGCGCAGCGGTAGGTCAGTCGACCTTTTTTACGGGGCGCAGGCCACTCACGCCCGCGACGATATGCGCTTCCAGCTCATCCGGCGAGAATTGCCATACCTTATAGAAATTGGTTTCGGTGGGTTCCGGCAGCGGCAGTGAAAGGCGCCAGGTTTTGCCGTCCAGATTTTGATATTCGGCGATCACGCCGATGTAGCGCGCATCCAACGCGCTTTGCCCACCGAGTTTTTTGCCGGTCTGGCCCGGCGTCAGGAAGAACTGATCGCTGTCCAGCAGGCTGTTGCCGAGCACGCTTTTGGCGTCGTTTTGCAGACTGAAGAAGTCGGCATCCATGAATTCCGCATCCGAACGCAGCAGCAGCACGCGAATTTTTATCGGCGCCGGTTGCGCGCCGGCGGCGGCGTTGACCTGGCGATCGGCATCGAACACCAGGCTGTATCGCGACGGCACGCTTTTGGCGGAAGACATGCAGCCGCCGAGCGCCAGTGCGCCCAGCAGTAGAAAAAGCATCCCGCACCAGCGGGAAGCGATAGGAGTCGTCATCATGGGAATCTCGTCGCCCGCAGGCGTGCTGACTACTGGAGGATCCAGGTGGCTGAGCCGGCGTTTTTACACGCCTTGCTGTCGCCGCCGACTTTGACGCAGTCCTGTTTGGCGGCGCGCGCGCGGCGCGGCAGATCTTTGCGCAGCGTCGATTTGTAGCGCGCTTCCGGTACGCCGGCGTTGGCCTGGATGTAACCCACCAGGTCGCCCCCGCGGATGGCGGAGATCGCCAGCCAGTTGTTTTCCACTTCGCCCAGCGCGTAGAACGCGGCGGCGTTGTCCAGGCTGCCGACGGCGGTGCCGGTATAATTCGGGCTGCTCATGATGCTGGCGGCGTACAGGCTGCGGTACTCCTCACCGATCGGCTTGAACTGTTGCGGCGCGCTTACCGCGGCGCGGTGCTTTAGCGTGACGCCGTTGACCTCACTGCTGACGATGGCGTCGTTATTGAGCGCCGGCGGCGGTGGCGGCGGCGTGGAACAACCGGCAAGCGTCAGGGCGGTCAGCAGCGTCAGGGTAATCCGTGTTTTCACAATATCCTCTTCTTGTTTAATGGCTGTGTAATAGGGCGCCGTCATCAGGGCGCAAGCAGCAACACTTTTAATTGGCTCGGCACGATGCGCATGCCGAGCGCGTTGGTGGAATTCTGCAGGCTGAGGCTGGTCAGCCGGGTGGCCGGGGTGCCTTTGAGCAGCACGGTAAAGGCGCCGGTCAGGTGGCGGGACGGCCCCATCACCGTCCCGGAAGCGACGCCGGTGGCCACGCCGGGGTTGTCGCCGTTGGTCAGCGGCGTCACCGTCGCCATGTTGTGCGCCGGGGTGCCGACGAACAGAATGTTGAACGCGTTCGGAATGGCGGTCGGCGCCAGGGCGATATCCGGGTAGGGCACGGGTACCGGCGCCGGGCTTGGCGTCAGACAGACGTCGGGAAACGCCAGGTCCACGCCGATCATTTGGCTGTTGGCAAACATAAAAGGCCTCCGCAGGTTATCCGACGTGGATTTGTTCCGAATCCAGCTTGGTGATGTCTTTTGAAGTAATGAGCGTGTTGCGGGCATGAATGCGGGCGTAATCTTCCGCCTGGTAATCCAGTTGCCCGGCGCGCACGTGCTCGGTCTGGCGCACTTTGCGGAACAGCGAATGGCTGATCTGGCTGACCGAATGCCACAGCGACTCGCAGCGTTTGCCGACCAGGCGGCTGATGCTGACGAAGGCCGACAGCTCTTCGCCGCTGTATTTCATCTTGTCGACCTGGCAGTCGCCGCTGTTGGCCTGCAGCGTCATGGCGTCGCCGCTCAGTTTCAGCGCCTGCGCGCCGTGCAGCGACAGCGAGCCGCTCGGCGTTTCAATGTGCAGATCGCCTGCAACGCTCAGCCGCGCCGCGCTTTGCGGTTCCGCGCGCTCAAGGACGGCGATCGCCCACAGCTGGTGGCCGCAGCCGGCGACCAGCACGCTATCGCCGAGTGCCGGCGTCAGCAGGCAGCTCGCCGCCCGGCGGCAATGCCAGCCGCGGCCTTCGCACTCCACCACCAGACTGCCGTCCGGCAACAGGTTGACGACCTGGCCGGCGGCCTGCTGGGGCGGTGCGATGTTGACGGCGCGGGTTGTGTTGGCAACGCTCATGGTGATCCCCTCGTGAAGTGGTCAATGCATTCAGATTCGGCTCTGGCGCTGTGCGCTCCAGGTTTCGGCGGCGTACAGCTCTTCGTCGCGCTCGAGAATTCCGCTGCGATCGCCCCAGCGCGTTTGCTGCTGATGGGCGCGGTGCATGCGGGTGCGCATAAAGCGCGCGCGGCGGAAATCGGCGGCGCCGATGTCGGCATAACAAAAGTCGGCGTAGGTCAGGTCGCTGTCGCTGAAATCACAGCGCGCCGCGCGGCTGTGCTGGAATACGCATTGATACAGGCGCGCCTGGATGAAGTTGGCGGCGTCCAACGTCGCCTCGCTGAAGATCGCCTGATCGAACTGCCCGCCGCGGCACTGCGCGTGGGTCAGATTGGCCTCCAGCCACAGTGACTGCTGCGCCTGCACGCTCGTCAGGTTGGCGCGCCGCAGCGAAGCGCCCTTAAAGTTGCTTTGACGCAGCGTCGCCTGGCTGAAATCGACGTCGTCCAGTTGGTTATCGGTAAACTGGCAGGCGATCAGGCGCTGCCCGGCGTAACTTTTGCCGCGGTGGTCACATTCGAAAAACGTGACGCGGTCGAAATCTGCCCCTTCAAACCGCGTGTCACGGAGGTTTAATCGGAAGAACGTGACAAGAGATAACCGCGCCTGATTCAACGCAGCGCCGTCGAGCGGGCTTTCGTAAAAGGTGGTGCGATCGTGCTGAGTGGCGGAAAAATTCGCGCCGGCCAATTGGCATGACATCCAGTGGCTTTGGTTGAGCGCCAGCCGGCTGAAGTCGCCCTGTTCAAGCCGGCAGTCGTTGAACATCGTCAGTTCGATATGGCTCTCGCTGAAGCGGCCGCCCGACATGGCGCACTGGTTGAAGGCCGTTTGCTTCAGGTTCGCCCGTGCAAATTGCGCCTGTTCGAGCCGGCAATTGCTGAAGACGCTGTCGCGCAGATCGCAATCGGAGAAGTTCACGCCGTTCAGGTTCAGTTCGTTGAACATGCCGCCGGCCAAATCCATACCGGCGAATGACAGGCCGTGCAAATCCTCACCGACAATCAGCTCGCCGCGTTTCACGCGCTGGCGTATTTGCTCTGGCTTTGAGGTCATACTTCCTTCCCGTTGTGGCGAGGCAATGTTTTCACCCTGGCGGTATAGGCGCCCTCGAGCCGGGTCGCCTGATCCACTTGCGACTGCGACAGGTCGGCCCGGAACAGATTGGCGCCCTGCAGGTCGGCGCCCGACAGCACGCATTTTTGCAGGATCGCCGCAATGAAATTGGCGTCGCGCAGGTTGGCGCGAGACAGATCGCTGCGAATGAACAGGCTGCCGCTGCCGTTGGCCTGACGGAAATCAGCCTCGTTCAACCGGCTTTCCGACAGGTCGCAATTATTGAGACGCGCACGGCTGAAATTGGCCCGCTGCAACGGCATCTGGCGTAAATTGCACTGGTTTAGCGTCGCGTCGCTGAAATCCGCCTGCGGCAGCAGCGTCTTTGCCGCGAAGGCGCAGGCCGTGAGGCGTGCGGCGCGGAAACTGAGGTTTTGCGTCTCGGTATCAACCCAGGCGCAGCTTTCCAGCCGCGCCCGATCGAAGTTCACCGCCTGCAAGCGGCATTTGACGAAGCTGACTTTGTCTAGCCGGGCGTGGCTGAATGTCAGCTGCTCCAGTTGCAACTCCATCAGCGTAATGTTGGCCAGCGTGGCGCGGCTGAAATCACACTGCCCGAGCAAGGTTTCGTATCCCAGCAAATCGCGTAATGAGGCCCTCGTGAAATCGCAGCGTTGAAACAACGTTTGCTGAATGTTGGTTTCGTGCAGCTGCGCGCCGCCGAAATCCGTCGCTTCGCATTTCGCCAGGGCCAAAGAGGCGTGGCTCAGATCGGCCTGCTGCAAGACGGCGCCGCTGAGATCGGCGCGCGCCAGCATCGCCTCGCGAAGGTCGCAACCCACCAGTCGGGTTTGGCGCAGATTGGCGTTTTCCAGCAAAGCGCCGCGCAAGTTAGCCTGGCAGAGATCCATGCCGGACAGATCGGCGCCGGTGAGATCAAGACCGCTGAGATCCTTATCGCGCAGCATGGCGGCGGTGACGCGTTGGCGAATGATTTGCGCCAGATCGCCGCTTAAACGCAGCGCAGGGCTTTGCGCCTGTGCCGACATTAAATACATTTGGTGCAGCGCGCGCTCGCTTTCCCCCAGCTGTTTTTCGCTGAACGCGTCGGGATGCCGGCGCGCCTCCTGGAACAGTAGATCGCGCTGCTGCTGGTAGCTTTCCGCACCGGATGGCGGCACGTGATCCCCACCGGGATTGCGCGGATCGATACCCTCGGCTTGCGCCAGCTTGAGCATGTCCTGATACTGCGCCTCGGCCTGGCTTTCCAGACGCTCGACGAATTCGGCAAGCTCGTCCAGCTTCGGCGGCGCGTCTTGCGACGGCAGCGGGAACAGTTCATCGATGTCCTGGCCTTCACGCAGCAGGCGCTGGCGGTGCTCTTCGCGCTGCCGGTGCTCGTAGGCGGCGATATTTTCCGCCATCGGGCTTTGCTGCGTCGGCGTTTCCGTATCCAGCCAGGCGCCGATGCACGCTTCCGGC
The DNA here is from genome assembly GCF_052169275.1 of Serratia sp. CY27727. Lineage (NCBI taxonomy): Bacteria > Pseudomonadati > Pseudomonadota > Gammaproteobacteria > Enterobacterales > Yersiniaceae > Serratia > Serratia sp. CY27727. The sequence continues at coordinate 613,107 of NZ_JBJNLB010000002.1, forward strand.
AACAACTCTTGCTCACGAAACGCGTGCAGAGCACCCCGTTCCTTATCCAGCCGCTGGGTCAACACCTGCCGATAATGCACGGTGGAGCGGGACTCGCCTTCGATTTCCAAAGCCGGCATCAGCTGCATCACGTCGGCGGCATCGTCTTCATTGATGCGTGTGCTGCCCTGATAAATCAACAGCATCTGTTCCCGATGGGGGAAGAACCAGACGGTGGTGTGGCGCATCGCGATTTCTTCGAAATGCGTTTCGTCGCCGCGCAGCCGGTTGATGAAACAGCGTGTGCGCCACGGCGGCAAATGACCTTGCTGCACCGGTTCTGAAGGGTGCATGTTCCAAATTCGATAGGCGGCGCGGGGCGGCAAGCTGTCGCGTTGAGGAAACTGCTGATCGCTTTCCGCCATGTTGAACAGGCGCCAGTCGATATCGTTGGCGAAGCCGGGAAAGCCGTTTTTCAACCAGTCGGCGTCGTAGTTTTTACCGATGCGGGAGAAGCGGCGCGGCCAGGTGATATCCAACGCGTCAAAGCTTGCCGGTTGCGCGCTTTGCCGAGGAGACGCGAGGCGCCCCTGCAGCGGTTCAACATTGGGTAGGCGATGGATGCGGCCCTGCGGAAATGTTTCTGGAGTGGCGCCGATGCCGTGCGGATTATCGGCGAACTGGGTGCCGCCGTAAGCCCGGCGCCAGTCCAGACGCATTTCTGCAAAAGGGAGGGGAGTGGAGGGACGATCGTTGATCCAATGGCGATCGCCGAAAACCACCAGCGTTTTTTCCAGCGAATCCAGCTGGATCTTTACGGCGCAAGCGGTTTTGTCTTGTTGATGGTGGGTGTAGGCGTTGCCGGTAGCGAGAAACTCCGCGCAGGCTTTGGGGATAGCCAAATCGAGCACGCCGCCGCTCAGCGTGAGTTCTTCGGCGGCCAACTGCCACAGCTCCGGTTCGGGGCGCAGGCGCGGGGAAGCCCCCATATCGGCCAAGGCCAAAACGGAAACGCCCAGATGGTTTTGCCCTTGCCAAGAGAAGGGGCGATGAAGCGCGCTGAGGCGCAGAGGTTTTACGACTTTCATTGTGTGTGTAAAGCTTCCTGTGGATATCAGCTGGCAGCCAGGCTGCTGCTCAAAAACAATCCGTTTTTCGGTTTAATAGATATCAGGCTATGTCACAACAGATGAAGAAAACGATGCGGCGTTCAGCGCCGATCGTTAATGCGGGGAGGGCCCCGCTTCGAAAGGGATGATCAAGAGGACAGTGCGCCGTCCTTCCCGTTTATTCCGCGAGCCAACAGCACGACGGCGACGGACAATGCCGCGGCGATCGCCTTGGCGATAAATTGGCCGGCGCTCTCCAGGTGATAGGGGGCAAAAAACTCGACGTCGGCGGTGCCCAGAATCAGCAGCGCGGCGAGCGCCGCAAAACAGGGCAGCTCTATCGCCAGCGCCAGTCTGCCGGTGGGCGCCGCACCCAGGTAACCCATCAAAAAGCCGGGCAAAATCAGGAACCCGATCAATTCTGCGGGGGCATTCACCGCAGACATCACTTGCTGGTTGTATTTCAGCAGCGCCAGCATCAGCGCGACAAAGATCAGCAACCGCGCAGGCAACGCGGCCGCTCGGCTGGCCGACAAAAAGGTTTTGCCGATCGCGGCGAGCAAGACGCAGCCAACCAGGATGCCAAAGAAGGTAAACAGGATTTGTCCCCAGAGGCTGTCCTGCGTCGAAAAGGCAATGAACGCGCCCATCGTGACACTTCCTTATGCAAGGTGAGTTAGCGAACCGATGAACGATAAGCCGTTGGCAGAGCGTTGCAATCGGATCGCGTGAGTGAAAGGAGCCTTTTCGCTCAAAGCCGGGAAAGTTCTTCGATCACCGCTTTTTTGGGGTTCTTCGGGTCGTATTTGATCGCGGTGAAATGGCCCGGCTGATAACGCGGCAGATCCACGACGCTGATCGGGCCTTTCGCCACGGCCGTATGGTTTTTTCCGTCTTGGGCGATGTATTTGACTTCGACTTCGCAGACCGGCCGATTCCCGTCCCACAGGTTGGTCTGGCGAATGCTGACGATTTGCCCGGAGGCGGAAATACCGTTCTCCATCACGCTGAGGGAAGAACCGATATGTTTGAAATAACCCCAGATATCGACCGTGATGAATTTGAAAAAACCCACCAGGCTGAGGATAGGAGCCAATAAAATCAACCCGATAACGGTGAGAACATTTTTGGCCTTCGACATGGGAGTCCCTTTATAAAAAGATCGCCAGCGCCTTGGTGCTCAACCGTAAGGCGCCGTTGGTCACCAGCGCGCCAAGCTGAGTGAACGTCATGGGATCGTTACTGAGCTTGAAATTGGTTTTGCTGATCGCCAGCGGATTGTGCGAGATATCCAGCATCGTGTGTTTCAGGCTGGCTCCTGTCAACGCAAGATTGGAGCCGTAGAAGGCGAAGTTGGCCCCGGTCGCCACCCATTTCCAACCGTGGCAGTTATCTTTCCAGCTCGGTGTCTGCACCGACACGCCGTCCGCGCTGGTGATGTTGATCGTTTTCGCTTTGATGGTCAGCGTACCGGTGATCGTCGTGCTCTGATCGTTTTTGTAGGTCTCGGTGACATTCCCAGTGACGGTAGCGGTTTGGCCGCCGCCTTTAACCGTCAATTCCTGCCCGCCGGCGGTGATGGTGGTGTGCTGCCCGCCGGAGGTGATGTTGACCGTTTGCCCTTGCTTGATGGTGCTGGTTTGTTGCCCTTCGGTAATGTCGAGGGTCTGATTGCCCTTCACCGTGACGTGTTGGGTTTGCGTAATGTTTTGCGTCTGCGCGCCGTCAAGCTTGAAGGACTGATTGCCGGTGATGTCGATTTTATCGCCGCCGTCGATAATCGTCAGGTCGCGGCCGCCTTTGATGTTCACCGTCTGGTGGGCGTTCAGGTTGGCGGTTTCCAGCCCATCGACGGTGGTGGTGCGTTTCGCTTTGTACAGGAACGTGGCGTCGCCGGTGACGGTGTCGTCCTGCTTGCGGCCGATGGTGGTGGTGCGGCTGCCGTCAATATTGACGTTCTTGTCGTTTTCCACCGTCATGTTCATGTTGCGTTCGGCGTGCATGTCGAAAGATTCGTTGCCGGGCGAGTCTTCCAGGAACAGGAAGCTGGCGTTGTCGGCGCCGCCGCCTTTGCTGCGGCTCATAAAGCCCATTTTGGTGGCGTCGCCGGGCAGATCCCACGGCGGCATGCTGTCTTCGTTGTAAACGCGGCCGGTGATGATAGGGCGATCCGGATCGCCGTTGATAAAGTCGACCACCACTTCTTCGCCCACGCGCGGGATCTGGATCCCGCCGTATTTCCAGCCGGCCCAGGCGCTGGAGACGCGCACCCAGCAGGAACTGGTTTCATTGCCGCTGCCGTGGCGATCCCAACGGAATTTGAGTTTCACCCGGCCATATTTATCGGTCCAGATGCTTTCGCCTTCCGGCCCCACCACTTCGGCAGTTTGCGGGCCGTGAGTTTTCGGCCAGGGCGTGATGCGCGCCGGGCGCCAATTGATGTCCGCCGGAACGACCTGAAATTCGGTACGCTGCTCGCCGACGTCGTTATCATTGCTGGCGTAGCTGTTTTCCTGCATGAAGTAATGCGCGCTGACCACCAGGTAGGCGCGGTTGTCCTCCATACGCGGCGCCTGGATCAGTTGAAAACGGTAGCCGGGCGCAATGCCCTGCGAACTGCCTTCGCCGCTCATCTGCTCGTGCTGCGCTTCGAACTCCTGCTGGCGAACCTTGACGTAAAACTGGCCGTGGGCGTGATCGGTATAACGCCCGGGCCAGTCGAACACCTCGGCTTTGTCCTGCGCGAACGAGGCGGGATTCTGCCGCGCCTCCAGCAACCGCGCGCGCGGCTTGCGAAAATCGTAGTCATCCAGGCTATACAGGCTGGGCGTGATGGCGTCCGAAACGCTCCAGCTGTTGATGCTGTCTTTGTTTTCCACCAGGCCGCCTTCCGCGAGCTGATAGGGAATGCTGGCGTAGCCGGCGAGTTCCTGATGCGCCGACGGCGCGTCAGCCAGCACCAGCGTATGGCCGTCTTGCTGGTGCGTGAAATAGTAATAGATGCCTTCGTGCTCCATCAGGCGACTGATGAAATCGAAATCGCTCTCCTGGTACTGCACGCAGTACCCCCAGATGCGGTAGTCGTAACTCAGGCGGTTATCGATTTTCACCTGATACTGCCCCAGCACCTGAGTCAGGATGTCGGGAACGGTCTTTTCCTGGTAGATGCGAAAATCGCGGTTTTGCGTCAGATACCACAGCGTGGGGCGCAGCACGGCGCGGTAGATATAGTAACGGTTGCCGCCGGCTTCCCTTCCGGAGAGGGTCATACGCGTGATATTGCCGTTGAGATAGCGCGGCGCCAGCGGATTGCCCCGCAGCTCCAACGTGATTTTTTGTCCCAGCAGCGCTTTCAGATCGAGCCGATTGTCGGGGCTGAGCAGCTCGACGTCGAACTCGAACAATCCGGCCAGTTTTTCCTCACCGGAAAGGCTTCTGAACAACAGCTGATGGGAGGGCAAAGGCGTGTGCGCAATGATAAGGCGATCCATACTATTCCTCGCTTTAGGCATAGCTACCGCACGAGAATTGACGCGCGATCCCGATGGCGTATCTGTCACGAATGGAGACAGGAACTGACGAAAGATTTAACAAAGTTTACACAAAGGCACGATTTGTGCAGTCTACAATAGAGCTCTGCATTTGCAAAATAGCCTTGTGGATCAATGCTCAATTCGTTAACTTGCTCACGATCTTGGTTTTAATCATCTAAAACATATACATGCGAGTAGATCATTTTTTATCTCAAATTATTGGATAATTGGTAATACCAAAAAATAAATCTGTAACACTTAAGTCAACATGCTTATAAAACAACTCTTTTTTTACGTAAAAAAAGTCACTGACTGTTTTTTATCCTTACCATTTGCCACTTAAAGATGATCAAATATATAAATTTTACGAATGTTAATTCGGATGATTCCTATTTGGTGGGCGTGGAAAGCCCCCTCTGCAGGCCGTTGGTCGAGGGGTTGAACGATTGATAATGCAGCAATTATTAATGTGGACAGGGAGCGAAGGCGATTTGGCTTATCAGGCCGCAGAGCCAGATTAAGACCGAGTCGCGCTGCGCCTGCCGGCCGGCGATCGGCTCAATGGGGAAAGACGTGATGGCCAATTCGTCAGGCAGCGGGAGAATGAGTACGCGTTGCGCGTTTGCCGGTGGCAGCGCATCCGGGCAAGCCGCTGGCGGCGAGGGTGGAAGCGGTGCGCACTATCGTGCAGGTGACGCTGACGGTAGAGGAGGATGTGCGATTCGGCGACTAAAAGCAGGGCGTGGTGTACCACGCCCTGCTAGAGGTTATTCGTCGGCGACGCGGATCACCAATTTGCCGAAGTTTTTACCCTGCAGCAGGCCGATAAACGCCTGCGGCGCCTGCTCCAGCCCGTCGACGATGTCCTCGCGGAACTTGATTTTCCCCTGTTCGACCCAACTGCTCATTTGTTGCAAGAACTCGTCAAAGCGTGAGCCGTAGTCGTCGAAGATAATAAAGCCCTGCATACGGATGCGTTTGCGCAGGATCAGCCCCTCCAGCAGCGGCAAGCGGTCCGGCCCCGCAGGCAACCCGGTGGCATTGTAATGGGCGATGATGCCGCACACCGGAATGCGCGCTTTGGTGTTCAACAGCGGCAGTACGGCGTCGAACACCGCCCCGCCGACGTTTTCGTAATAGATGTCGATGCCTTTAGGGCAGGCGGCCGCCAGCTGTTCGGCAAAGTCAGGGGCGCGGTGATCGATGCAGGCGTCGAAACCCAACTCTTCCACCACATAGCGGCATTTTTCCGCCCCGCCGGCGACGCCGACGACGCGACAGCCTTTCAGCTTACCGATTTGGCCGACCACCGAACCGACCGCCCCGCTGGCGGCGGCCACCACCAGCGTTTCCCCCGCCTGCGGTTGGCCGATGTCGAGCAGCCCCATGTAAGCGGTAAATCCCGGCATGCCCAGCACGCCCAGCAGGCGGGAAGGATGCGGCAGGTGCGGGCCGAGGTTGCGCAGGCCGCTGCCGTCAGACAGGGCGTAATCCTGCCAGCCGTCATAACCCAACACCCAATCGCCGACGTTGAAATCGGGATGCTGTGAAGCCGCTACGCGCGATACCGTGCCGCCCACCATCACCTGACCGATCTCCACCGGCGGCGCGTAGGAGGGGGCATCGCTCATGCGCCCGCGCATATAAGGATCCAGCGACAGATAAACGGTGCGCAGCACCAGCTGTCCGGCGCCGGGCTGCGGTGCGGGGACGGTATCGAGTCGGAAGTTGGCCGCCGTCGGTTCACCGTGCGGACGCGAGGCCAGCAGGAAGCGGCGGTTCTGTTGAGAAGAAGGGGACATCGAAAGCTCCTTTGCGTTGCGACAAACAAGATGCGTTAAGCCTAGTCCAGGGGCGGCAAGGCAACGTTACCGAATGTGCTTAGCCTTAGAGCGGAACGATCAGCACGTCGATATGGCTGATATTGATAAAGCGGGCGGCGGAACAGGAGACCTTATTCATCATGCCGTCGCGATGATTGCCGCAGATCAGCAGGTCGAACGGCTGACGGCGGCTGGCGTATTCCAGGCTGTCACCCAGCTCGCCGTGCACGATCAGCGCATCGGCGATCGGGTAGCCGGCGCGTTGACGCAGTTCCTCCATAAACAGCCGGGTTTCCTCCTCCATCAACGAGCGCAAATCCCCCAGCATCGGCCCGGCGAAATTATTGTACATTTCCGGGTTGGCGAGGGTGCTTAACAAGGTGATGCTGCCGCCGTAAGGGCGGACGATGGAGACGGCTTTTTCCACCAGGCGGTGGCTGTCAGGGGCAACGGCGACGGTGACCAGAACGTTTTGATACCCCATATCCCACTCCTTGTTGTATCCATCGCATTTCAGGCTGCCGCATCGGCGGCCTTGGCGGAGGTACTGCGTCGGATAAAGGGTAGAGCCTGGCGGGGGGAATAAATGTGTTTCGCATCACGCGCGGCAATAAAAGCCGAATTTACCCCGGTTATATAGCAATAAAAGATAAAACCGTTGCCGCACGTAATTTCACTGAATTAAAGCACCTGCGCCCACAGCGTTTTCGGCACCTTGCCCAGATCGAACAATTTACCGGCTACCAGCTCGGCGCGACGGTGGTCGGCGGCGCGGTACATGTTGCTCATTTCTTTATCATTTTCAATGGAGTAGTTCAGTTTGTCGTACACCTTCTCCAGGCTGTCCAAAGAGGAGCATTTACGGAATGTCAGCAGATATTCGAGCGTATCGGTCATGATTAAAATATAGCCTGTTAATAGTTAAAGCCGGGTGAATAACACATCGGCGGCTCACGGCGACGCCGTCGAGGCAGCGATGTACGACCTGACAAAAATCATTTCAAGTAGATAAATTGCACCGGGTAATGATGTCACGCCGCACGTAGCGGCGCTTTGATAAATCATAATATGCCAGTGCGCCGTCAGCAATCTCATCCTGCTGATAAACGGATAAATAGGGAAAGTCTCAGGGCGGCTGACGGCCGACGCGTCGTCGTTCTTGCCGTGCACAAGCTCGCGGCGCCGCGCCAGGCCATCTTTTGCGGTGATTTTTTCACCGTCCGTGGTGCCGCTGCGGCATTGGGCGGTGTTTGTCGTCGTCGCTTGCGCTGAAAAGCCGTTTTTCTCGATGGGGAAATATGAAGAGTAAAACAAAACTGCGTTTTATTTTATGACAATGAAGTGATGAAAACGTAAGCCATGTAAATAATCTCTGGGGGAGAGAGAATTATCACGGCGACAGAAAAAGAAATAAAAGGCATTAAAGTTTTATGGATTGCTGCCGATATGTCGTTTTGGGGAACTCTAATGTAGAAAAAGCATTCTTGCATCGCGCTAATACGGAAACATATCGTTACGTCTGTTAGCTTGTTCACTACGCCTGCGAATCATTGATAAGTCATAATCACCTGATGCGGAAAATTAGAACAGCTTCAGGCTGAGGGCTTAAGTCAAATCCGATAGCTAATAACCTTATAGTTTACACAGGTTATTTTTCGGCTTGGATATTTTTTAGTAACTCAAATGGTTATTTATACTGAGTTTGTCGCCTATATACAGATTTTTGTTCTGTTATTTTGGTTTGGTGATGCTTTTGTTCGAATTGATCTAAAAAAGATAATTTTTTGGCGGATAAACATTGTTTTTAAGACGTTTTTTTACCTATGGCTATTTTGTGAACAAAATGACGGTTAATAAGTGAGCGTATTTGGGTGTATTTGGCTTAATTATTTTTTATTTTTGTGATCTATGTCACATTGTATTTAAAATTGCCTCTCACTTACATTGTGTGTGCTAATGGTTCGGGGGTAGAGTTGCGCTGCTTTAGGAATAATCTTATTAAATTTGTAAAAATAGTTTCATGGTGACTAAACACTATCGAAGCAGAATGCTGTACATCCATACACGTTGGTTTACGCTCGTAGCAAATACTGAACAGTGGTCAAATTTAGCGATTGTTGAAAATTATAGCAGTCGTTTTTGAGAGATTAATTTGCCAGCTTTGGGAAACAACCCAGGTCACGGGCGATAAAATTTATCACCCAGCGTATGTTTTTAAACATAGTCTGTCGGGATGGGGAATATGGGTACGTCTGAATTACTTAAGCATATTTATGACATCAATCTGTCATATTTACTTTTAGCACAGCGTTTGATCAACGATGAAAAAGCCTCCGCGATGTTCCGTCTTGGTATTGATGAAGCCATGGCCGATGCGCTGGCGCAGCTGACTTTGCCGCAAATGGTGAAACTGGCCGAGACCAACCAGCTGGTTTGCCACTTCCGCTTTAACGAAAGCCAGACCATCGAACGCCTGACCAAAGAGTCGCGCGTCGACGATCTGCAACAAATCCATACCGGCATTTTGCTATCAAGCCATTTACTGCAAGAGCTATCGAGTAAAGACGCTAGCCCGACGAAGAAAAGAGCCTGATGATGGTTGAGAAAAGTATCGTTCAAGAAGCCAAGGACATTCAGCTCGCCATGGAGCTGATTTCGCTGGGAGCCCGATTGCAAATGCTGGAGAGCGAAACCCAGCTCAGCCGCGGGCGCTTGATTAAACTTTACAAGGAGTTACGCGGCAGCCCGCCGCCAAAAGGAATGTTACCGTTCTCAACCGACTGGTTTATGACCTGGGAACAAAATATTCACTCGTCGATGTTTTACAACGCCTACCTGTTTCTGATGAAAAGCGGGCAGTGCAGCGGAGTGGAGGCGGTGATCAAAGCCTATCGCCTCTACCTGGAGCAGTGTCCTCAGCAGGCCGGCGAGGCGCCGTTGCTGGCGCTGACCCGTGCCTGGACGCTGGTGCGTTTCGTCGACAGCGGCATGCTGCAGCTCTCTGCCTGCAGCTGCTGCGGCGGCGCATTTATCACCCACGCGCACCAGCCGCTGAACGGTTTCATCTGCAGTTTATGCCAACCCCCATCCCGCGCCGTAAAAAGACGTAAACTTTCGCCGCAACTGGCCGATATTATTCCTCAACTGCTGGACGAGCAGGTCAAACGCGCCATTTGAGCCGCCACATTGCCGGCTCTCGGCAATGAATACCGACGTGTGATACGCAGGGGCGGCATGCCGCCCCCAGACATGCAGCCTGGTCTGTCGCGCCAGGGCGCGTTTGCCCCACCTTCCATCCACTTTGTTAATTTAAGGAATGCGTGTGCTAGTTATTTTGGGTTATCTGGTGGTATTGGGTGCGGTGTTTGGCGGCTACCTGATCGTGGGCGGCCATCTCGGTGCGTTGTATCAGCCGGCGGAGTTTCTGATTATCGGCGGGGCGGGGGTCGGCGCTTTCATCGTCGGCAACAACGGCAAGGCAATCAAAGCCACGCTGCGCGCGCTGCCGCGGCTGATGCGCCGTTCCAAATACAACAAAGATCTGTACATGGATCTGATGGCGCTGCTGTTCCGCCTGCTGGCCAAATCGCGCCAGCAGGGCATGCTGTCGCTCGAGTTCGATATCGATAATCCGCAAGAAAGTGAAATTTTTTCTAATTATCCGCGCATCCTTGCCGATAACACCCTGGTGGAGTTCATTACCGACTATTTACGGCTGATGGTGAGCGGCAATATGAATGCGTTCGAGATCGAAGCGCTGATGGACGAAGAGATCGAAACCTACGAGCAGGAAAGCGAAGTGCCCGCCGGCAGCCTGGCGATGGTGGGCGACTCCTTGCCGGCGTTCGGTATCGTCGCGGCGGTGATGGGGGTGGTGCACGCCTTGGCTTCGGCCGATCGGCCGGCCGCGGAACTGGGCGCGCTGATCGCCAACGCCATGGTCGGTACTTTCCTCGGCATTCTGCTGGCCTACGGCTTCATCTCGCCGCTGGCCACGTTGCTGCGCCAGAAGAGCGCCGAAAACGTCAAGATGATGCAGTGCATCAAGGTCACGCTGCTGTCGAGCCTGAACGGCTACGCGCCGCAGATCGCCGTCGAGTTTGGCCGCAAAACGCTGTATACCACCGAACGTCCTTCTTTCGTTGAGCTGGAAGAACACGTGCGCCGCGTGAAAGCGCCAGCGCAGCAGGTGACGGAAGAAGAAGAAGCATGAAACAGAATCATCCGGTCGTTCTGGTCAGAAAGCGCAAGTCGCATCATGCCGCCCATCACGGCGGCTCCTGGAAGATCGCCTATGCCGACTTTATGACGGCGATGATGGCGTTCTTCCTGGTGATGTGGCTGCTGGCGATCGCCAGCCCGCAGGAGCTGACGCAAATCGCCGAATATTTCCGCACGCCGCTCAAGGTGGCCCTGACCAGTGGCGACAAGAGCAGCTCCGAAAGCAGCCCGATCCCGGGCGGCGGCGACGATCCTACGCAGCAGCACGGCCTGGTGAGAAAGCAGGTCGATTCGCCGGACAAGCGCGCCGAAGAGCTGCGCCTGAACAAGCTGCGCGAAAAGCTGGATGAATTGATTGAGTCCGATCCGCGCCTGAAGGCGCTGCGCCCGCATCTGCTGATCAACATGATGGACGAAGGGCTGCGCATCCAGATTATCGATAGCCAAAACCGGCCGATGTTCAAAACCGGCAGCGCGCAGGTCGAGAGCTACATGCGCGATATTCTGCGGGCGATAGCGCCGATCCTCAACGATTTGCCCAACAAGATCAGCCTGTCCGGCCACACCGATGATATCCCTTATGCCACCGGCGAGCGCGGCTACAGCAACTGGGAACTGTCGGCCGATCGCGCCAACGCCTCCCGACGCGAGCTGATCGCCGGCGGCCTGGCGGAAGGCAAGGTGCTGCGGGTGGTGGGCATGGCGGCCACCATGAGCCTGAAACAGCACGGCGCCGATGACGCGATTAACCGTCGCATCACCGTGCTGGTGCTGAATAAGCAAACGCAAGAAGGCATCGAACATGAAAATGCCGAAAGCAACGCGATGGATATCGCCCAGCCGGGCAGCCTGAAACAGCTGGCGCCGTCGGCGACTGCGCCGGCCAGCCAAACGCCGGAGCCCTCGGCGGCAGCCGCGGAGCCGGCGGCGTCAACGCCAGCGCCGAGCGTCACAGCGCAGGCATCCCCGGCGATAGCCCCGGCCGATCAGGCGCCGGAACAACCGGCGGCCGCACCCGCACCGACTAACCGCGACTCACAGCCAGAGGTGACCCCGTGAGCATGGACATTAGCGATTTTTATCAGACCTTCTTTGATGAGGCGGACGAGTTGCTGGCCGACATGGAGCAACATCTGCTGGAGCTGGATCCGCTGGCCCCCGATATCGAGCCGTTGAACGCCATCTTCCGCGCGGCGCACTCGATCAAGGGCGGCGCGGCGACCTTTGGCTTTTCGGTGCTGCAGGAAACCACCCACCTGCTGGAGAACCTGCTGGACGGTGCAAGACGCCAGGAAATGAGCCTGAGCACCGAGATTATCAACCTGTTTCTGGAAACCAAAGACATTATGCAGGAGCAACTGGACGCCTATAAAACCTCGCAACAGCCTGACGCCGAAAGCTTTGAATACATTTGCCAGGCGCTGCGCCAGCTGGCGTTGGAAGCGCAACAGCAGCAGGCGGCGCCCGCGGCTCAACCGGCCGTTCAGCAGCCTGTCGTGAAGCCGGCGGCCGCGCCGGCGGCGATCGAAGGCGGCATGCGCATCAGCCTGAACGGGCTGAAAGCCAGTGAAATCCCCTTGATGTTGGAAGAGCTGGGCAACCTCGGTGAGGTTAAAGACCCTCATCAGACGGAACACAGTCTGGACGTGACGTTGCTCACCTCCGCCAGCGAAGACGACATCAGCGCCGTGCTGTGCTTCGTGCTGGAACCGGAACAAATCAGCTTCTCGACGCCGACGCCGAGCGAACCGGCCGTCGCAGAAGCTAGCTTACCGGCAGCGGTCGCCGTGCCGGAACCTGCGCCAGCGCCGGTCGCCAGCGCCGCGCCGCCTGCCGCTAAACCGGCCGCCGCAGCGGCGGAAGCGCCGAAAGCGCGCGCCAAGGCGAGCGAGTCCACCAGCATTCGTGTGGCGGTGGAAAAGGTGGATCAGCTGATCAACCTGGTGGGCGAGCTGGTGATCACCCAGTCGATGCTGGCGCAGCGCTCCGGCACGCTCGATCCGGTCAACCACGGCGATCTGCTGAACAGCATGAGCCAGCTGGAGCGTAACGCGCGCGATCTGCAGGAGTCGGTGATGTCGATCCGCATGATGCCGATGGAATACGTCTTCAGCCGCTACCCGCGCCTGGTGCGCGATCTGGCCGGCAAGCTGAACAAGCAGGTGGAGCTGACGCTGCAGGGCAGCTCGACCGAACTGGACAAGAGCCTGATCGAACGCATCATCGATCCGTTGACGCACCTGGTGCGCAACAGCCTCGATCACGGTATCGAAGAGCCGGCCACCCGCATCGCCGCCGGCAAATCGGCGGTGGGCAATCTGGTGCTGTCGGCCGAACATCAGGGCGGCAACATCTGTATTGAGGTTATCGACGACGGCGCCGGCCTGAACCGCGAAAAAATTCTCGCCAAGGCCGCGTCGCAAGGGCTGGCGGTGAGCGAAAGCATGAGCGACGAAGAAGTCGGCATGCTGATCTTCGCGCCGGGCTTCTCCACCGCCGAGCAGGTGACCGACGTTTCCGGCCGCGGCGTCGGCATGGACGTGGTGAAACGGAATATTCAGGAGATGGGCGGCCACGTCGAGATCCGTTCGCAGGCCGGCAAAGGCACCACCATCCGCATCCTGCTGCCGCTGACGCTGGCGATCCTCGACGGCATGTCGGTCAAGGTGAACGACGAAGTCTTTATCCTGCCGCTGAACGCGGTGATGGAGTCGCTGCAGCCGCAGGCGGAAGATCTGCATCCGCTGGCCGGGGGCGAACGCGTGCTGCAGGTGCGCGGCGAATACCTGCCGCTGGTGGAGCTGTATCGGGTATTCGAAGTGGACGGCGCCAAAACCGACGCCACGCAGGGCATCGTCGTTATCCTGCAAAGCGCCGGCCGCCGCTATGCGTTGCTGGTGGATCAACTGATCGGCCAGCACCAGGTGGTGGTGAAGAATCTGGAAAGCAACTACCGCAAAGTGCCGGGCATCTCCGCCGCGACCATTTTGGGCGACGGCAGCGTGGCCTTGATCGTCGATGTCTCGGCGTTGCAAACCTTGAACCGTGAAAAGCGTCTGACGGACGCCGCCGCATAATAATGAGTTTATTGATTTAAAAGGTGAATGATATGGCAGGATTGGCAGCCGTCAGCAAATTGGCTGGCGAAACGGTAGGGCAAGAGTTTCTGATTTTCACCCTGGGCAATGAGGAGTACGGCATCGATATCCTCAAGGTGCAGGAAATTCGCGGCTACGATCAGGTGACCCGCATCGCCAACACGCCGGCGTTCATCAAGGGCGTCACCAACCTGCGCGGCGTGATTGTCCCGATCATCGATCTGCGGGTGAAATTCTCGCAGCAAAGCGTGTCTTACGATGAAAACACCGTGGTGATCGTGCTGAACTTTGGTCAGCGCGTGGTGGGCATCGTGGTCGACGGCGTTTCCGACGTGCTGTCGCTGACCGCCGAGCAGATCCGCCCGGCGCCGGAGTTCGCGGTGACGCTGGCGACCGAATACCTCACCGGTCTCGGTTCGCTGGGCGAGCGCATGCTGATCCTGGTGGATATCGAAAAGCTGCTGAGCAGCGAAGAGATGTCGCTGGTCGACAGCGTGGCGAAAAGCGTCTGATTCATGACCCCAGGGGGCAGGGCGCTGCCCCCTTCATCCATCACTCTTCCTGACCTGTCGCGGCGCCGCAGACCGCGCCCGGAACCCCCACTAAAAATAGTTACTTTCCCGCATAAAGTTTTGCCGCACGGCGCCGATAACTCTCACATTCAACGTCATCAGAGCCTGTCTGCGCGGGCTTCAACAAGGGAAATCATGTTAAATCGTATGAAGGTGGTCACCAGCCTGTTGCTGGTGTTGGTGCTGTTTGGCGCCTTGCAGTTGATTTCGGGCGGACTCTTTTTCTCCTCGCTGAAAAGCGATAAGGAAAACTTTACCGTCCTGCAAACGATCCGCCAGCAGCAGTCTGAATTGAACGAAAGCTGGGTCAACCTGCTGCAGACTCGTAATACCCTGAACCGAGCGGGTATTCGTTACATGATGGATACCAACAAAATCGGCAGCGGTGCCACCGTCACCGATCTGTTGACTTCGGCGAAGAGCATGCTGACGGTCGCGGAACAGCATTACGCCGCCTATGAAAAAATTCCTCTCGATCCGCGTCAGGACGTGCAGTCCGCGGAAAAACTCAAGCAACAGTATGACATCCTGCACGGTGCTTTGACCGAACTGATTCAGCTGTTGGGCGAAGGCAAAATCAATGCCTTCTTCGATCAACCGACACAAAGCTATCAGGACGGTTTCGAGCAGATCTACAACACCTACCTGGCACAAAACGACAAGCTGTACCAAGGCGCGGTAGAAGACAGCAACAAGTCGTTCTCCTCGGCCATTTGGACGCTGGTGATCGTGTTGCTGGTCGTGTTGGCCGTGATCGTGCTCGTTTGGACCGGCATCCATCATATCCTGGTGCGCCCGCTGAACCGCATGATTGACCACATCAAACAGATCGCCGCCGGCGACCTGACTCAGCAGATCGTCGTCACCAGCCGCAACGAAATGGGCGTGCTGGCGGCCAGCCTGAAACACATGCAAAGCGAACTGATCGAAACCGTCAGCGGCGTGCGTCAGGGCGCGGACGCCATCTACAGCGGCGCGTCTGAAATCGCCGCGGGCAACAACGATCTCTCCTCCCGCACCGAGCAGCAGGCCGCTTCGCTGGAAGAGACCGCCGCCAGCATGGAACAGCTGACCGCGACGGTGAAACAGAACGCCGAAAACGCCCGTCAGGCTTCACAGCTGGCGCTGAGCGCCTCCGAAACCGCGCAGAAGGGCGGCAAGGTGGTGGCCAACGTGGTGCAGACCATGCACGACATCGCCGGCAGCTCGCAGAAAATCGCCGATATCACCGGCGTGATCGACGGCATCGCCTTCCAGACCAACATCCTGGCGTTGAACGCCGCGGTGGAAGCGGCGCGCGCCGGCGAGCAGGGCCGCGGCTTCGCGGTGGTGGCCGGTGAAGTGCGCAACCTGGCGCAGCGCAGCGCACAGGCGGCCAAAGAGATCAAAGGCCTGATCGAAGACTCGGTCAGCCGCGTCGATATGGGTTCCGTATTGGTCGAGAGCGCCGGCGAAACCATGGGCGACATCGTCAACGCCGTTACCCGCGTGACCGACATCATGGGCGAAATCGCCTCGGCTTCGGACGAACAGAGCCGCGGGATCGATCAGGTTGGCCAGGCGGTAGCGGAAATGGACCGCGTGACCCAGCAGAACGCCTCGTTGGTGGAAGAATCCGCCTCGGCGGCGGCGGCGCTGGAAGAACAGGCCAGCATGCTGACCCAATCGGTGGCGGTATTCCGCCTGAGGCCGGAAGGCCAGGAAGAGTTTAAAGCGCCTGTCACCAGCAAGGCGACGGTAACACCGGTAATCAATCATAAGAAAATGAACGCCAGCGATCTGCAGGATAACTGGGAAACGTTCTGACCGGTATCGGGCCTCTCTCGCAGCGGCCCTTTTCCCTACGTAGGCCGGTCGCCGGCCGGCTGCAAGGAGGTTCACAGTGTTTAACCGAATCCGTATCTCTACCAGCTTGTTCCTGTTGTTGATGACCTTCTGCGTTCTGCAGCTGGCCAGCAGCGGCCTGTCGTATTCCGCGTTTCGTTCCGATAACCACAACCTCGACATCATCACCCTCGGCAGCCAGCAGCGCGATTCGCTCAGCCTGAGCTGGGTGTCGCTGTTGCAGGCGCGCAATACGCTGAACCGCGCCGGCACCCGTGCGGCGCTGAAACTGCCGCAGGAGCAGGTGAACGAATTGATGAGCAGCGCCCGCAGTTCGCTGCAGAAGGCCGATCTCTATTTCAATCAGTTCATGGCGGTTGAGCGCAGCAGTGAGCAACAGAGTCAGCAGACGGCAACCACCAAGGCCAGCTACGAGCGGCTGCGCGGCGCGCTGCGCGAGCTGATCGGCTTTCTGGAGAAAGGGGAGCTGCAGGCGTTTATGGACCAGCCGACGCAGAAAACCCAGGACTTGTTCGAAGCCGACTTCGTGCAGTACCTGCAGTTGGTCAACGGCGACATCAGCGAAGCCAGAGACGCCAACCAGTTCTCCTTCACGCTGGCGGGCCTGATGCTGGCGGGGGCGGTCTTGATGCTGATCGTGGTGACCGGCAGCGCCATGTGGTGGTTACGCACCATGCTGGTACAGCCGCTGAACCAGATCCGCAGCCACTTTGAACGCATCGCCGCCGGCGATTTGGCGACGCCGATTCAGGTGTATGGCCGCAATGAAATCAGCATGCTGTTCGCCAGCCTGCAACGCACGCAGCAGTCGCTGATCGGCACCGTCGGCGCGGTGCGCGACGGGGCGGAGTCGATTCTGATCGGCCTGCAGGAGATCGCCGAAGGCAACAACGATCTCTCTTCCCGCACCGAGCAGCAGGCCGCGTCGCTGGAAGAAACCGCCGCCAGCATGGAACAGCTGACCGCCACGGTGAAACAGAACGCCGATAATGCGCGGCAGGCTTCTCAGCTGGCGCGCGACGCCTCGGCTACCGCGGCCAAGGGCGGCGAACTGGCCGGCGACGTGGTGACCACCATGCACGATATCGCCAACAGTTCGCAGAAAATCGGCGCCATCACCAGCGTGATTGACGGCATCGCCTTCCAGACCAACATTCTGGCGCTCAATGCGGCGGTGGAAGCGGCGCGCGCCGGTGAACAGGGGCGCGGTTTCGCCGTGGTCGCCGGCGAAGTGCGCAACCTGGCGAGCCGCAGCGCGCAGGCGGCGAAAGAGATCAAGGTGCTGATCGACGAATCGGTCAGCCGCGTCAAACACGGCTCGGTGCTGGTGGAAAACTCCGGCGCCACCATGCAGGACATCGTGCGTTCGGTGACCCGCGTGACCGACATCATGGGCGAGATCGCGTCGGCTTCGGATGAACAGAGCCGCGGCATCGAGCAGGTGACGCAGGCGGTGACTCAGATGGATCAGGTCACCCAGCAGAACGCCGCGCTGGTGGAAGAGTCCGCTTCTGCCGCCACCGCGCTGGAAGAGCAGGCCATTACCCTGGCTGATGCGGTCGCAGTATTCCGTCTGGCGGACGATAACTTCGTCGCGCCAGGTAACAGCAACAACGCAGTTTCACCCGTGGTAAAGGAAGCCCAAGATTGTTAAACCGCATAAGCAGCACGTGTTTCCCCGGTGAGGTGGCATGAAACAGGCGCCGTCAACTTCTAACCGGGATACTGCGTCGATGTTGACGCAAATGGTGCAGCGCCTGCCGCTGTCGGACGTGCATTTTCGCCGTATCAGCCAGTTGATTTATCAACGCGCCGGCATCGTGCTGGCGGAGCATAAGCGCGAGATGGTTTACAACCGTCTGGTGCGCCGGCTGCGGCTGTTGGGATTGCACGATTTCGGCGACTACCTGGCGCTGCTGGAAAGCGATCCGAACAGCGCGGAGTGGCAGGCGTTTATCAACGCGCTGACCACCAACCTGACGGCCTTTTTCCGCGAGGCGCACCATTTCCCGATCCTGGCGGAACACGCGCGCTCGCGGCCGAACGGCTACAGCGTCTGGAGCACCGCGGCCTCGACCGGCGAAGAGCCGTATTCGATCGCCATCACGTTGAGCGATGCATTGGGCCAGCGGGCCGGCAGTTGCCAGGTCTGGGCCAGCGACATCGATACGCAGGTGCTGGAAAAAGCGGAAGCAGGCGTTTACCGCCAGGAAGATCTGCGCACCCTGACGCCGACCCAAATGCAGCGCTATTTCCTGCGCGGCACCGGGCCGCATCAGGGGCTGGTGCGCGTGCGGCCGGAGCTGGCGGCGCGGGTGAACTTTCAGCCGCTGAACCTGCTGGCGCCGGAGTGGGCGCTGCCGGGGCAATTCGACGCCATTTTTTGCCGCAACGTCATGATCTATTTCGATAAGGCGACGCAGGAGCGCATCCTGCGCCGCTTCGTTCCCTTGCTTAAGCCGGGGGGGCTGATGTTCGCCGGCCACTCCGAGAATTTCAGCCAGATCAGCCGGGATTTCTACTTGCGTGGGCAGACCGTGTATGGGCTGACCAAGGAGAGGTAATGAGTAAAATCAGAGTGTTATGCGTAGACGATTCGGCACTGATGCGCCAGCTGATGACGGAAATCGTGAACGGCCACGCCGACATGGAAATGGTGGCGACCGCGCCGGATCCGCTGGTGGCGCGCGATCTGATCAAAAAATTTAATCCCCAGGTGCTGACGCTGGACGTCGAGATGCCGCGCATGGACGGGCTGGATTTCCTCGAGAAGCTGATGCGCCTGCGGCCGATGCCGGTGGTGATGGTCTCTTCGCTGACCGGCAAAGGCTCGGAAATCACGCTGCGCGCGCTGGAGCTGGGCGCGGTGGACTTCGTGACCAAACCGCAGCTCGGCATTCGCGAAGGCATGTTGGCCTACAGCGAGCTGATTGCCGAGAAGATCCGCACCGCCGCCAGGGCGCGCCTGCCGCAGCGTTCCAACAGCCCGGCGCCGGCGATCCTCAGCCACGCGCCGCTGCTGAGCAGTGAAAAACTGATCGCCATCGGCGCTTCCACCGGCGGCACCGAAGCGATCCGCCAGGTGCTGCAGCCGCTGCCTGCCACCAGTCCGGCGCTGCTGATCACCCAGCACATGCCGCCCGGTTTCACCCGTTCGTTCGCCGAGCGGCTGAACAAGCTGTGCCAGATCACGGTGAAAGAAGCGGAAGACGGCGAGCGCGTGCTGCCGGGCCATGCCTACATCGCGCCGGGGGACCGCCACCTGGAGCTGGCGCGCAGCGGCGCCAACTATCAGGTGAAGCTGCATGACGGCCCGGCGGTCAACCGCCATCGTCCGTCGGTCGACGTGCTGTTCCGCTCGGTGGCGCAATATGCCGGCCGCAATGCGGTGGGCGTGATCCTCACCGGCATGGGCAACGACGGGGCGGCGGGGATGCTGGAGATGCACCGCGCCGGGGCCTATACCCTGGCGCAAAACGAGGCGAGCTGCGTGGTGTTCGGCATGCCGCGCGAGGCGATCGCCGGCGGCGGCGTCAGCGAAGTGGTCGAGCTGGACAGGATGAGCCAGCGCATGTTGGCGCAGATCGCCGGCGGCCAGGCATTGCGCATTTGATTTTAGTCCGCAGGGTCTACCCGGCGGCGATATGACCCAGGTTTGCCGCGCGGCGGTCTGCGGTTTTGCATCATTAAACGGTTAACTATTTCAGGAGTAACAATGGCAGACAAGAACCTCAGATTTCTGGTTGTGGACGATTTTTCCACCATGCGTCGCATCGTCAGAAATCTGCTCAAAGAGCTGGGCTTCAACAACGTCGAAGAAGCTGAAGACGGCGCGGATGCGCTGAACAAGCTGCGCGCCGGCGGTTTCGACTTCGTGGTGTCCGACTGGAACATGCCGAACATGGACGGGCTGGAGCTGCTGCAAACCATCCGCGCCGATAGCGCGCTGGCCGCGATGCCGGTATTGATGGTGACGGCGGAAGCCAAGAAAGAAAATATCATCGCGGCGGCGCAGGCCGGCGCCAGCGGTTATGTAGTGAAACCATTTACGGCGGCGACGCTGGAAGAAAAGCTCAACAAGATTTTTGAAAAATTGGGCATGTAAGGAGAGGGCGATGAGAGACATTCCAATGCCTGCCAGCGATGCAGCGACCGCGGGAGAGATCATCTCCCGCATCGGCCAACTGACCCGAATGCTGCGCGACAGCATGCGCGAACTGGGGCTCGATCAGGCGATCGCCCAGGCGGCAGAGGCGATCCCGGATGCGCGCGACCGTCTTGACTATGTCGTAACCATGACGGCGCAGGCGGCGGAACGGGCGTTGAACTGCGTGGAGGCGGCGCAACCGCGCCAGGCGGAGCTGGAATCCGGCGCCAACGCGTTGAAGGGGCGCTGGGACGAGTGGTTCGCCAATCCTATCGAACTGGACGACGCGCGTTCTCTGGTCAACGACACGCGCCAGTATCTGGATCAGGTGCCGGGCCATACGGCCTTCACCAACGCCCAGCTGCTGGAGATCATGATGGCGCAGGACTTCCAGGATCTGACCGGTCAGGTGATCAAGCGCATGATGGACGTGGTGCAGGAGATCGAAAAGCAGCTGCTGATGGTGCTGATGGAAAACATGCCGGAGCAGCCGGTGAAGGAAAAACGGCCGAACGACAGCCTGCTGAACGGCCCGCAGCTCGATCAGAACGGCGTCGGCGTGATCGCCAACCAGGCGCAGGTCGACGATCTGCTCGACAGCCTCGGTTTCTGAGGCTTATCGGGGCGCGCAGCGGCGCGCCCCGAAAGTTGCGCTGTGCCCCGCAAAGATTGATGTATATAGCGTTGCTATATACATCATGGCGGTTATAATTTGTACTCCAGTTAAAGGAGGTTGCCATGACGTTAGGTTCTGTCTTTACCAATAATCGGACACAGGCTGTACGCTTGCCTGCAGAGGTGCGTTTCCCTGATACCGTTTCTAAAGTGACCGTCCGCGTAGTGGGCAAAGAGCGCATTCTTGCCCCCCTGGAGAATACCTGGGACAGTTTCTTCTGTGCGGAAAATGAGGTGAGCGATGATTTCCTCAATGAACGTGCCGGGCAGCACCAGCGCGAGCGGGAAGATTTTTGATGTTCAGTCATATGCTGGACACCAACATTGTTATCTATGTCATTAAGCGCCGGCCGCTGGAAGTGCTGGAGGCATTCAATCGCTATGCAGGTAAAATGGTCATTTCGTCAATCACCTATGGCGAATTGGTTCACGGGGTGGAGAAAAGCGCTCGCCCAGCGGTGAACGCCAGAGTGGTTGAGGATTTTGTCTCCCGATTGGACATTCTCGATTACAGCGCCAAAGCGGCATCGCACTACGGCAACATCCGGGCTGCGCTGGAACGCCAGGGAACGCCTATTGGCGTAAACGATCTACATATCGCCGGGCATGCGCGCAGCGAAGGATTGATCCTGGTGACCAATAATCGACGCGAATTTGAGCGCGTTGAGGGTTTGCGGCTGGAAAATTGGTTGTAATGTCTCCCCCTTGATTGTCTCATCCCCTAAATAACCCGCCTTTTCCCCCGTTGTTCCGTCAATGACATCGCCAATTTTTTGGCATGCTGACCGCCATTCTTTACCCTCCCGACACAGGAACGGCGTTTCGTGGCTGAAGACAGCGATCTGGAAAAAAGCGAGGCCCCCACGCCCCACAGGCTGGAGAAGGCGCGTGAAGACGGCCAGATCCCGCGTTCCCGCGAACTGACCTCGGTACTGATGCTGCTCTCGGGCCTGGCGATCATCCTGATGTCCGGCAGCAACATGGCGCAACAGTTGGCGGCGATGCTCACGCAGGGCTTGAACTTCGACCACGGCATGGTCAGCAATGATAAACAGATGCTGCGCCAGCTGGGCATGTTGCTGCGCCAGGCGGTGCTGGCGCTGTTGCCGATCATGGCGGGGCTGGTGCTGGTGGCGCTCGCCGCGCCGATGCTGTTGGGGGGCATCCTGTTCAGCGGCAAGTCGATCAAGTTCGACTTGAAACGGCTGAACCCGTTGTCCGGGTTGAAACGCATCTTTTCCAGCCAGGTGCTGGCCGAGCTGCTGAAAGGGATCCTGAAAGCGACGCTGGTCGGCTGGGTGACCGGCCTCTATCTGTGGCACAACTGGGCGGCGATGTTGCATCTGATGACCCAGCAGCCGCTCGACGCGTTGGGCAATGCGCTGCAGATGATTCTGTTCTGCGGTTTTCTGGTGGTGCTGGGATTGACGCCGATGGTGGCGTTCGACGTGTTCTACCAGCTGTGGAGCCACTTCAAAAAGCTGAAGATGACCAAGCAGGATATTCGCGACGAATTCAAGGATCAGGAGGGGGATCCGCACGTCAAGGGGCGCATTCGTCAGCAGCAGCGGGCGATCGCCCGGCGCCGCATGATGGCCGATGTGCCCAAGGCGGACGTGATCGTCACCAACCCGACGCACTACGCCGTCGCGTTGCAGTACAACGATAAGAAAATGAGTGCGCCGAAAGTGCTGGCCAAGGGCGCCGGTGAAATCGCCTTGCGCATCCGCGAGCTCGGCGCGGAACACCGCATCCCGATGCTGGAAGCGCCGCCGCTGGCGCGTGCGCTGTATCGACACAGCGAGATTGGGCAACATATTCCGGCCACCCTGTATGCCGCGGTCGCCGAAGTGCTGGCCTGGGTGTACCAGCTACGCCGCTGGCGGCGCGAGGGCGGCCTGATCCCGAAAAAACCTGAACGTTTACCGGTGCCGGAAGCACTGGATTTTGCAAAAGAGAGTGACTCTGATGGCTAATTTGGCCTCCCTGCTTCGTTTGCCGGGCAATTTTAAAGATACGCAGTGGCAGGTGTTGGCCGGCCCGGTGTTGATCCTGCTGATCCTGTCGATGATGGTGCTGCCGTTGCCGGCGTTTATCCTCGACCTGCTGTTTACCTTCAACATCGCGCTGTCGATCATGGTGCTGCTGGTGGCGATGTTCACCCAGCGCACGCTCGAATTCGCCGCCTTCCCGACCATTCTGCTGTTCTCAACGTTGCTGCGTTTGTCGCTCAACGTCGCGTCGACGCGCATCATCTTGCTGGAAGGGCACACCGGTTCCGCCGCCGCCGGCCGCGTGGTGGAGGCCTTCGGCCATTTCCTGGTGGGCGGCAACTTCGCCATCGGTATCGTGGTGTTCATCATCCTGGTGTTGATCAACTTCATGGTGATCACCAAGGGGGCGGGGCGTATCGCCGAAGTGGGCGCGCGCTTTGTGCTGGACGGCATGCCGGGTAAGCAGATGGCGATCGACGCAGACCTGAACGCCGGGTTGATCGGCGAGGACGAAGCGAAGAAACGCCGCGCCGAAGTCACCCAGGAGGCCGATTTCTACGGCTCGATGGACGGCGCCAGTAAATTCGTGCGCGGCGACGCCATCGCCGGCCTGATGATCATGGTGCTGAACGTGGTCGGCGGCCTGTTGGTCGGCGTGGTGCAACACGGCATGGAGCTGGGGGCGGCGGCGGAAAGCTATACGCTGCTGACCATCGGCGACGGCCTGGTGGCGCAGATCCCGGCGCTGGTGATCTCCACCGCCGCCGGTGTTATCGTCACCCGCGTCGCGACCGATCAGGACGTCGGCGAGCAGATGGTGGGCCAGCTGTTCAACAATCCGCGCGTGATGCTGTTGAGCGCCGGGGTGCTCGGGCTATTGGGCCTGGTACCGGGCATGCCGAACCTGGTGTTCCTGCTGTTTACCGCCGCTTTGCTGGGCCTGGCCTGGTGGCTGCGCGGCCGTGAACAACAGGCGCCGAGAGCGGTTGAAGAGCCAGTGATGCCGGACAACCCGCAGGCCGCCGAGGCCAGCTGGGCCGACGTGCAGTTGGAAGATCCGCTGGGGATGGAGGTGGGCTATCGGTTGATTCCGATGGTCGATTTTCAACAGAACGGCGAGCTGCTGGGCCGTATTCGCGGTATCCGCAAGAAATTCGCGCAGGACATGGGCTATCTGCCGCCGGTGGTACACATTCGCGACAACCTGGAACTGCCGCCAGCCAGCTACCGCATCCTGATGAAAGGCGTCGAAATCGGCAGCGGTGAAGCGCAGCCGGGCCGCTGGCTGGCGATCAACCCCGGCAATGCCGTGGGCGAGCTGGCGGGAGACAAAACCGTCGATCCGGCCTTTGGGCTCGAGGCGGTGTGGATCGACAGTGCCTTGCGCGAGCAGGCGCAGATCCAGGGCTTTACCGTGGTGGAAGCCAGCACCGTGGTGGCGACACACCTCAACCACCTGATCGGCCAGTTCGCCAGCGAGCTGTTTGGCCGCCAGGAAACCCAACAGTTGCTGGATCGCGTGTCGCAGGAAATGCCGAAGCTGACCGAAGACTTCGTGCCGGGCGTGGTATCACTGACCACGCTGCACAAGGTGCTGCAAAACCTGCTGGCCGAGCGCGTCTCCATCCGCGATATGCGCACCATTGTCGAAACGTTGGCGGAGCACGCTCCGGCGCAGAGCGATCCTTATGAACTGACCACCGTGGTGCGAGTGGCGCTGGGCCGGGCGATCACGCAGCAGTGGTTCCCGGGCAACGGCGAGATTCAGGTCATCGGTCTGGATACCCAACTGGAGCGTCTGTTGCTGCAGGCGTTGCAGGGCGGCGGCGGTCTGGAGCCGGGGCTGGCCGATCGCCTGCTGGAGCAGGCGCGCCAGGCGCTGCAGCGGCAAGAGATGCTCAGCGCGCCGCCGGTGCTGTTGGTTAACCATGCGCTGCGGCCTTTACTGGCGCGCTTCCTGCGTCGCAGCCTGCCGCAGCTCGTGGTGCTGTCCAACCTCGAGATCAACGACGATCGCCAGATTCGCATGACCTCGACCATCGGAGCCGCTTGATGAAACGCTGTCTGTTCGTGCTGTGTTTGCTGGCCCCGTTGACTGCCGGCGCGGTGTCCGGCTCTTGGGTGGCCGAAGGGGCGGGCGTGACGTTGGAACAGGGCGGCATGCGCGATGAGTCCGCCGCTTTGCGGCCGCCGAACGCGCTGCCGGACGCCAATGCGCGCATCACCCGCGTCAGCTGGCGCTACCGTTTGCTGGGGCAGGAGCCGGCCGGGCTGCAGGCCCAGCTCTGCACGGTAAACCGCTGCATTCCGCTCGGCGGCGGCAGCGGCAGCAGCAACGGTCTGCAGGGCGAACCGGCCAATGCGGAATTGCGCTTTGTCTATTACGTGCAGTCGCAAGGCGGGCTGAACCCGCCGCTGCGGGTGATTGGCAATCAGGTGATCGTCAATTACGAATAGATCGCCGCCCGGTTCGGTGGGGTAGTTTGGCGCCGGCCGGCGTTATGCTTAAGCGATAAAATGAGCCTGGAAATTCAAGACTCACGGCCGCCTTTGTCGCGCGGCACAATCTGGAGCCTGTTTGTGTGACAACAGTCATAATCCTATTTTTATACGTTGTTTCTCTCTTTGTTTTATTGTAATTTCCGCTTAATCTTCAAATTTATGAAGATTAAACGTGCGTGAAGCGCATTAATTTACCCGTCCCTCAGTAAATTATGCGCAATGTATTAACTATATAAATAATCCTCGCCGTACTCTCATAAAATTAAACTTATATGGAGTATCTATGAAAATTTTAAAATCATACATGCCATTATTACTTTTATGCGTGGCTTTCACCGCTTCGTCAAATAATCACTGCGATCCTTCCCGGACTGAACTGCCCGCCAGTTGCCTCACGGAACAATTCGCCATGTCGGTATTGTGGTATCAGAATGCGGCAGAGGCACGGGCGGCTTTTTATCAAGGGTATCAGTTGGGCAAGCTCCGACTTGAGCAGGAATTAAAGAATAAATCGGAGAAGCCGCGTGCCGTCGTGCTGGATCTTGATGAGACCGTGCTGGATGACAGCCCGCACCAGGCCTGGTTGATAAAGAACCAGTCGTTTTTGCTTGACGGTTGGGACGAATGGGTCGACATGGCAGCGGCGGAAGCCGTGCCCGGCGCTATCGATTTCCTGAGGTTTGCCGATGAAAACGGCGTTACCATTTTCTACCTGAGTGACAGAAAGCAGTCGCAGATTGACGTGACGCTAAAAAATTTACGCCGCATTAATTTGCCTCAGGCGAAAAAAGAAAATCTGTTGTTAAAAACACCGGAGATGCAGGGTAAACAGAGTCGTCGCGACGCGTTGGAAAGCCAGTATGACGTCGTGCTGTATTTTGGCGACAATCTGGCTGACTTTATTGATTCAAAAGGTAAAAGCCAGGCTGAAAGGAATAAAATGATGGAGGATGTGCAGCAAGAATTTGGCCAGCGTTTTATTATCTTCCCGAATCCGATGTATGGCGATTGGTATGGCGGTATTATCGATGGGCAGTTTAAAGCGAAAAACAATGAGCTTTATAAGCTGCGAGCGTCTAAATTGACGCCGTTTAAGTAACAAAAACAGGTAAGGTAAATGTAAGCTACGGGCATTTATGGTATGAATATAAATACCCTGAAGCGTTTTATTCAATAGGCCGATTCGCTGGCTCTCGATATGAAGCAATTAATAGAATCGATAATATACATCGGATAGTTCCTTGTTGTATCGAGGGCTGTTTAATGTGTTCTGATTTCAACATCGATTTTCTGGCCGACGGCTGCCGACCTCATCCGGTGAGCGAAGTGGCGGGAGGGGCGCCTCAGGCCAGGATCGCCAGGCCGTTGCGTTCCACCAGCGTCAACAGTTTCATCGCGGCGGAGTTCGGTTGCGCTTCGCCGCGCTCCCATTTCTGCACCGCCTTTTTGCTGACGTTGAGATACAGCGCAAACACCGGCTGACTGACGTTTTCGCGTTCGCGCAATGCGCGGATCTCGGCCGGCCCGAACTGTTTCACCGGCCGCAGGCACAGCATGTCGAAGGTGCGCATGGTCACGTCGTCGACGAAACCGGCGCGGTGCAGGCCCTGAACTTCCTGGTGGATCTCGGCAAGAATTTTACTCATCGCTTAGCCTCCGTAATTCCTTGTTGTTGACCAGCTGGTAAAGTCTGAATGGCGAATAATCCAGATACAGCGCAGCCAGATGTTTCAATCCTTGTAACTCATCCGTACTGATGTTTTCTCTCTCGCTTTTGGCAAAGCCGCGCATAAAAAACAGGCGTTCTTCATCGCGAAAAACGATCAGTACCCGGTAGCCGCCCCGTTTGCCCGCACCCGTCCGAGCGATGCGCTTTTTGTATACGCAACCGCCAAGATTGGCGTCGTACAGCTGACGTTGCATCTCTCGCGCCGCTTTCACTATCGTGGCGTCGCTGATGCGCTCGCGCGCGGCAAAACCCAGAAAGGTTTTGGTGAGATAAATATCGGCCATTCGCTCTCCCTGCGAATCTATACCCGTTAAGGGTATATTTCAAGTGGTTTAAAAATAACCACAGGGTGACAAGCGGCCAAAGGGAAAGAAACAGCCAAATTCACGGCATGCGCAGCCTGGCGCATAGCGTTAAGGGAATTCAGAAAGCGGTAAGAAGAAAATGCGAGAGGCTGCGCATAACCGGGGAAACCCGCGCCCGGCGGTGCGTTCACCGGGCGAAATGAGTCAGGTCAGACGCCGATTTTTCTGCCGAGCAGGCTGCCGGCGTGCGACTGGCCGTCCGGGCCATACAGCGATTTATTGTTCTTGCTCAGGATCGCCAGCGCCTGAGCGTTATGGTCGATCTGCTGATTGAGCAGCAGGCCATTGTGCTGATTCTTTTCGCGCAGCGTTTGGCTCAGCAGTTGAACGCGTTGCCAGCGATCGGCCAGGGGCGCATGGCTGGCGTAGGGCGCGCGTTGCCCGCAGGCTTTTTCCTGCCCCAGGCGCTGTTGCTCGAGGTAGGCGACCGTCGCCAGCAGCTGGCTTTTGGCATCGGTTACGCGCTGCAGCGCGACGCCGGGCAACTGGCCGGAACACAGCAAGTCGTGCTCTTCTTCCAGCACGCCATTGAGCGCCTGCAGCGTTTCCAACAGTTTATCCAGCAGTTGTGCCAGGTTTTCCATAGTGATGACTTATCCTTTACCGCTACTCGCCGCCGCGCCGTCAGTCGCGCCCGGCGATCCATTGAATGTCGCTCTGCGCGTCTTGCAGCAGCGCGTCGGCGATTTTGCCGGCGTCCATCTTCAGTTCGCCGCTGCGGATCGCCTGCTTGATGGCCTCGACCCGGCCCATATCGATATCCTGGGTGCCCGGCTGCATCAGGCGCGCCTGCGCCTCGCTCAGCTTGACCTGCGTGCCGCTGACGGCCGTTTCGGCCACGGCGGCCTTACGCGGTTGGAGCGGGTTGTCGGCCGGGGTTTCACGCGGTTGCACAGTGGAAACCGGCTGTAACCGCTGGGTGCGATCGATACTCATGGTCCATCTCCGTTTACGCCGTGACCGCTCGGGGGCGACGACGCTGCAATGAAAGTGTTGCGGCCCTGCTGGCCAATAAAATGCTGCTTGATTTGTCTTATCGGCAAGGTTTGCGGAACCTTTACTTTTTTATAACGTAATGCGGATCGCGCCGTCGTCCCCGACCACGCCGCTGACGATCTGCCCGGACGCCATGCGCACCCGCACGCTGTCTTCGGCGGCGGCGTTGTTCATCGCCTTACCCGAACCGCTGATGTTGAATCCTTCGCCCTGCGCGTTGACCTGTACCGATTGCCCGGCCTTGATAATCCAGGCCCGGCGCAGCATGGCGAGGGTCAGCGGTTGGCCGGGGCTGATGTTGCGCAGGCTGACGGCGCCCAACGCTTTGCCCGCTTCGGTCAGCGCGCGCGGCGGCAGGGTATCGAGCCGGCCTTCTTTCAACGTCAGATCCGCCGCGGTCAACCGGCTGCCGGCGCTGATGCCGCGCGCCGAAACCAGATAGCGGCCGAACACCTGCACCTGCGTTTGGATAAAACGCCGCTCCTGGCCACAGCGCGCCGAAATGCTGACGTTGCCGCCGATCCGCGCGTTGGGCGGCAGCGATAGCTGCGGCAGTTCGCAGGCGGGCCACTGGGCCGGCGGCGTGCGCACCCGCACTTTCACCTGCACCGGCTCGCCGCTGAACTTGCCTTGGATGAAGCTTTCGATTTGCGTCGCCAGATCGTCGGCGCGCGCGTTCAGACTGCACAGCAGGCCGATAAGCAGCAGCATTTTACCTTTCATCGTCATCTTCTCAAGCCTCATCGGGATACGCGTAAGTGTACCCGCAGCGCGCGCAGGCTAAGCAGATAAATAGCGCCCCATTTTGCGTTTATTCCCGCGATAGGGTGGCGCAGCGGGCGTTTATGCTGTCGACTCCAAATTCTAACCTCGCGGAGGGAGCATGCTCGACAAACTGGACGCGGCTCTGCGCTTTGGCCAAGAGGCGCTGAACTTGCGCGCCCAGCGGCAGGAAATTCTGGCCGCCAACATCGCCAACGCAGACACACCGGGTTATCAGGCGCGGGATATCGATTTCGCCAGCCAATTGAACAAAGTGCTGGAACAAGGGCGCGTCAACGGCAACGGCATGTCGCTGAACCTGACGGCGGCGCGCCACATCCCGGCGCAGACCCTGCAGCCGCCGCAGCTCGATCTGTTGTACCGGGTGCCGGACCAGCCATCGATGGACGGCAACACGGTGGACATGGATCGCGAACGCACCAACTTTGCCGATAACAGCCTGAAATATCAGACCGACCTGACGCTGCTCAACGGGCAGATCAAAGGGATGATGTCCGTGCTGCAACAAGGATAAGGCGCATGTCTTTACTGAACATTTTTGATATCTCCGGCTCGGCGCTATCGGCGCAATCCCAGCGCATGAACGTCAGCGCCAGCAACATGGCCAACGCCGACAGCGTGACCGGCCCGGACGGCGAGCCTTACCGCGCCAAGCAGGTGGTGTTCCAGGTCGCGGCGGCGCCCGGGCAGCCGACCGGCGGCGTGCGCGTCGCCCAGGTGGTGGACGATCCGGCACCCGAGCGTCTGGTGTACCAGCCGGGCAACCCACTGGCGGACGCCAAGGGTTACGTGCGCATGCCGAACGTCGACGTGGTGGGCGAAATGGTCAACACCATCTCCGCTTCCCGCAGCTACCAGGCCAACGTCGAGGTGCTCAACACCACCAAGTCGATGATGATGAAAACCCTGACGCTGGGTCAGTAACCGGAGGTTCCCATGGCTATCGCCGCAACCACCAACGAGTCGTTGGACAACACCGTCATCGGTAACAACAGCAAAAATACCAACAGCCAAGATCTGCACAACAGCTTCCTGACGCTGCTGGTGGCGCAGTTGAAAAACCAGGATCCGACCAATCCGATGCAGAACAACGAACTGACTTCGCAGCTGGCGCAGATCAACACCGTTCAGGGCATCGAAAAGCTCAACACCACGCTGGGGTCGATCTCCGGCCAGATCAACAGCAATCAGTCGCTGCAGGCGACTGCGCTGATCGGTCACGGCGTAATGGTGCCGGGCAACAACATTCTGGTCGGCAGCAAGGACGGCAAGGTCAGCACCACGCCGTTCGGCGTGGAACTGGAGCGCGCCGCCGATCAGGTGACCGCCACCATCACCAACGCCAGCGGGCAGGTGGTGCGCACCATCGAAATCGGCGGCCTGACCGCCGGCGTACACGCCTTCACCTGGGACGGTTCGCTGGATGACGGCACCACCGCGCCTGACGGCGCCTACAAAGTGGCGGTTAACGCCAAAGGCAACGGCGAGCAGCTGGTGGCGCGCAGCCTGCACTTCGGGCTGGTCAACGGCGTGATCCGCGACGGCAACGGCGCCAAATTGGATCTCGGCCTGGCCGGCAACGCCACCCTGGAAGACGTGCGACAGATCTTATAACCCTAAGCATCAGGCTCAATCGGACGATAGCCTGACCACTATTCGGAGAATAACATGGCCTTTTCTCAGGCAGTCAGCGGCTTGAACGCGGCAGCAACCAATCTGGACGTGATCGGTAACAACATCGCCAACTCCGCGACCGCGGGCTTCAAATCCGGCAGCGTCTCCTTCGCCGACATGTTCGCCGGTTCGCAGGTTGGGCTGGGCGTCAAGGTGTCCGGCATCACCCAGAACTTCAAGGGCGGCACCACCACCGGCACCAGCCGTGCGCTGGATATCGCCATCAACGGCAACGGCTTCTTCCGCATGCAGGATAAAGACGGCGGCATCTTCTATACCCGCAACGGCCAGTTCAAGCTGGACGAGAACCGTAACCTGACCAACATGCAGGGCCTGCAGCTGACCGGTTATCCGGCGGCCGGTTCCCCGCCGACCATCCAGCAGGGCGCAAACCCGGTGCCGCTGAGCATTCCTGAAGGCATGATGAACGCCAAGGCGTCCACTTCCGGCGAGATGGTGACCAACCTGAAGTCCACTCATAAGGTGCCGGAGAACAAGACCTTCGATCCGACCAAGCAGGACAGCTACAACTACGTCAACACCATCACCGCTTACGACTCGCTGGGCAACGCGCACAACATCAACGCCTACTTCGTCAAGACCGACGACAACAAGTGGCAGGTCTATACCCAGGACGGCAGCGCCGCGCCAGTGAACGCCGGCACCATGGAGTTCAGCACCAGCGGCAACCTGGTGAAAACCACCAGCACCAACGGCGCGCCGGGCGAGTTCAGCATGGTGATCCCGATGACTGCCAAAGACGGCGCGCCGGCGCAAAACTTCACCCTGAGCTTCGCCGGCAGCATGCAGCAGAACGTGGGCAGCGACTCGGTGAGCAAAGTGGCGCAAGACGGCTATGCCGCCGGTGAATACACCAACTTCCAAATCAACAACGACGGCACCGTCGTGGGCATCTACTCCAACCAGCAGACCCAGGTGCTGGGCCAGATCGTCATGGCCAACTTCTCCAACCCGGAAGGGCTGGCGTCGCAGGGCGATAACGTTTGGCAGGAAACCGGCGCGTCCGGTCAGCCGCGCGTCGGTCTGTCGGGCGGTGGCGGCTTCGGTAAGCTGACCAGCGGCGCGCTGGAATCTTCCAACGTCGATCTGAGCCAGGAACTGGTGAACATGATCGTCGCGCAGCGTAACTACCAGTCCAACGCCCAGACCATCAAGACGCAGGACTCCATCCTGCAGACGCTGGTTAGCCTGCGCTAATAGGGCCGAGTTATGGATCACGCGATTTATACCGCGATGGGCGCGGCGCGCCAAACGCTGGAGCAGCAGTCCATCACCGCCAACAACCTGGCCAACGCGTCGACGCCGGGCTTTCGCGCCCAGCTCGCCGCATTGCGCGCGGTGCCGGTCGACGGGCCAAGCCTGGCCACGCGCACCTTGGTGACCGCGTCGACGCCGGGCGCCGACATGAGCCAGGGGGCGCTGAACTACACCGCGCGTCCGCTGGACGTGGCGCTGCAGCAGGACGGTTTCCTGGCGGTGAGCCTGCCGGGCGGCGGTGAGGCCTATACCCGCAACGGCAACATTCAGATCTCCTCCACCGGGCAGTTGACGGTGCAGGGGCTGCCGGTGATGGGTGACGGCGGCCCGATCGAGGTGCCGCCGTCGGCGGAGATCACCATCGCGGCCGACGGCACCATTTCGGCGCTGAACGCCGGCGATCCGCCGAATACCATCGCGCAGATCGGCCGCCTGAAGCTGGTGAAGGCCGATGCGCGCGAAGTGATGCGCGGTGACGACGGGCTGTTCCGCCTGACGCCGGAAACCCAACAGCAGCGCGGCAATCAGTTGCAAAACGATCCGCAGGTGCGGGTGATGCCGGGCGTGCTGGAGGGCAGCAATGTCAAGCCGATGGAGACCATGGTCGACATGATCGCCAACGCCCGCCGTTTTGAAATGCAAATGAAGGTCATCCACAGCGTGGATGAAAACGAACAGCGTGCCAACTCACTGCTCTCATTGAGTTAAGCAGCAAGGAAATAACCGATGATTCCATCCTTATGGATTGCCAAAACCGGTCTGGACGCGCAGCAGACCAACATGGACGTGATCGCCAACAACCTGGCGAACGTCAGCACCAACGGCTTCAAACGCCAGCGTGCGGTATTTGAAGATCTGCTGTACCAGACCATGCGTCAGCCGGGGGCGCAGTCCTCCGAGCAGACCACGCTGCCTTCCGGCCTGCAGATCGGCACCGGCGTCCGTCCGGTGGCGACCGAGCGTTTGCACAGCCAGGGCAACCTGTCGCAGACCAACAACAGTAAAGACGTCGCCATTAAGGGGCAGGGTTTCTTCCAGGTGATGCTGCCGGACGGCACCCAGGCCTATACCCGCGACGGGTCGTTCCAGATCGATCAGAACGGCCAACTGGTGACCTCCAGCGGTTTCCAGGTGCAGCCGGCGATCACCATTCCGGCTAACGCGCTGTCCATCACCGTCGGCCGCGACGGCATCGTCAGCGTCACCCAGCAGGGGCAAACCGCCGCCCAGCAGGTGGGCCAACTGACGCTGACCACGTTCGTCAACGACAGTGGTCTGGAGAGCGTGGGCGAGAACCTGTACCAGGAAACCGAAAGCTCGGGTGCGCCGAACGAGAGCACCCCGGGGCTGAACGGCGCCGGTTTGCTGTATCAGGGTTACGTGGAAACCTCCAACGTCAACGTGGCGGAAGAGCTGGTCAACATGATCCAGACTCAGCGCGCTTACGAGATCAACAGCAAAGCGGTATCGACCTCCGATCAGATGCTGCAAAAGCTGACGCAACTGTAATCTGTCATTGACGGGCCCGGCTTGCCGCGCCCGTCATTCTCTTTCGTGAAACAAAGGCGATACCCGTGGTAACCACATATTCGATGGCAATCCTGCCGCGGCAGGGACAACGCTGGCTGGCGGGCATGGTGATGCTGACGCTGAGCGGCTGCGCCTATATCCCGCACAAACCGCTGGTGGACGGCGCGACCACGGCGCAACCGGCGCCGGCCAGCGCGCCGATGCCGAACGGCTCGATCTTCCAGACGGTGCAGCCGATGAACTACGGCTACCAGCCGCTGTTCGAAGACCGCCGTCCGCGCAACGTCGGCGACACCCTGACCATCGTGCTGCAGGAAAACGTCAGCGCCAGCAAAAGCTCCTCCGCCAACGCCAGCCGCAACGGCGCCAGCAAGTTCGGCGTCGCCACCTCGCCGCGTTACCTCGACGGCCTGTTGGGCAATGCGCGCGCCGATATGGACATTTCCGGCGACAGCACCTTCGGCGGCAAGGGCGGCGCCAACGCCAACAACACCTTCAACGGCACCATTACGGTGACGGTCAACCAGGTGCTGGCCAACGGCAACCTGCACGTGGTGGGGGAAAAGCAGATCGCCATCAACCAGGGCACCGAATTCATCCGCTTCTCCGGCGTCGTCAATCCGCGCACCATCAGCGGCAACAACTCGGTGACCTCGACGCAGGTGGCGGACGCGCGTATCGAATACGTCGGCAATGGCTATATCAACGAAGCGCAGACCATGGGCTGGCTGCAGCGCTTCTTCTTAAATGTTTCACCGTTCTAAGGATTGACTGATGCTGAAAAAATGGTTTATCGCGCTGTGCGTCGGGCTGGTGTGCTTGCCGGCGGCGGCGGAGCGCATCCGCGATCTGGTGACGGTGCAGGGCGTGCGAGACAACGCCCTGATCGGCTACGGCCTGGTGGTGGGGCTGGACGGCTCCGGCGACCAAACCATGCAGACGCCGTTCACCACCCAAAGCCTGAGCAACATGCTGTCGCAGCTGGGCATCACCGTGCCGCCGGGCACCAACATGCAGCTGAAAAACGTGGCGGCGGTGATGGTGACCGCCAAACTGCCGCCGTTCTCGCGCGCCGGGCAGAACATCGACGTGGTGGTTTCTTCGATGGGCAACGCCAAGAGCCTGCGTGGCGGCACCCTGCTGATGACGCCGCTCAAAGGCGTGGATAACCAGGTTTATGCGCTGGCGCAGGGCAACGTGCTGGTCGGTGGCGCGGGCGCGGCGGCCGGCGGCAGCAGCGTGCAGGTCAACCAGCTGGCGGGCGGGCGCATCAGCAACGGCGCCACCATCGAGCGTGAGCTGCCGACCACCTTCGGCAGCGGCGGCGTTCTCAACCTGCAGCTGAACGACGAAGATTTCACGCTGGCGCAGCAGATCAGCGACGCCATCAACCGCCAACGCGGCGGCGGCACCGCGACGCCGCTCGACGCCCGCACGATCCAGGTGCTGGTGCCGCAGGGCAACAGCTCTCAGGTGCGCTTCCTGGCGGAGATTCAAAACATTACCGTCAACGTCGGCGCGATGGACGCCAAAGTGATCATCAACTCGCGCACCGGTTCGGTGGTGATGAACCGCGATGTGATCCTCGACTCTTGCGCCGTCGCCCAGGGCAACCTGTCGGTGGTGGTCGATCGGCAGAACACCGTCAGCCAACCGACGACGCCGTTCGGCGGCGGCCAGACGGTGGTGACGCCAAACACCCAGATCTCGGTGCAACAACAGGGTGGATCGCTGCAGAAGGTGAACGCCAGCGCCAACCTGAACAACGTGATCCGCGCGCTGAACGCGCTGGGTGCCACGCCGATCGACCTGATGTCGATCCTGCAGGCGATGCAGAGCGCCGGCTGCCTGCGCGCCAAGCTGGAAATCATCTGATGGCCGGCGATCTGATGGCGATGTCGGGCGCGGCCTATGACGCCCAGGCGCTGAACGGCCTCAAGCGTGATGCGGCGGCCGACCCGCAGGGCAACCTCAAGCAGGTGGCCCAGCAGGTGGAAGGCATGTTCGTGCAGATGATGCTGAAAAGCATGCGTTCCGCCTTGCCGCAGGACGGGGTATTGAGCAGCGATCAAACGCGGCTCTATACCTCGATGTACGACCAGCAAATCGCCCAGCAGATGTCGCAAAAAGGGCTGGGGCTGGCGGACATGATGGTCAAGCAGATGAGCAACGCCAACACGGTGCCGAGCGAAACGGCGGGCCTGTCGCCGATGGCGCTGGACAACGAGGTGCTGCAAACGCTGCCGAACCAGGCGCTGGAGCAGATGGTGCGCCGCGCGATGCCGAAAGCCCCGCCGGCCGCCGCGCCGCTGTCGCTCAACAACGGCAACTTCGTCGCTCGCCTGTCGATACCGGCGAAGGTCGCCAGCCAGCAGAGCGGCATTCCGCATCAGCTGATCGTCGCGCAGGCGGCGCTGGAGTCCGGCTGGGGGCAGCGCGAGATCCCGACCTCAGACGGCACGCCGAGCTACAACCTGTTCGGCATCAAGGCCGGCGGCAGCTGGAACGGGCCGGTGACGGAGATCACCACCACCGAGTTCGAACAGGGCGCGGCGAAGAAGGTGAAGGCGAAGTTCCGCGTTTACGGTTCGTATGTCGAAGCGATCGCTGATTACGTCAAACTGCTGACCAACAACCCGCGCTACGCCGACGTGGCCGCCGCGCGCAGCCCGGAGCAGGCGGCGCATGCGTTGCAGCGCGCCGGATACGCCACCGACCCGCAGTACGCCAGCAAACTGGTCAGCGTGATCCAGCAGATGAAGAGCGCGGGGGAACAGGCGATCAAAGCCTATACCCACGATCTGAACGAGTTGTTCTAAATCCCCGTCATGCTTGTCGCCTTGCTGCGCCGCCAATTATTGAGGGGATAGGCGGTAATGAAGGCTGGCCGGAGGCTGACCGCATTGCCGCTTTTTTTCCTCAAGTTCTTCTCATTTTTGCCGATAACCGAGACAGGCTGAGCGAACAGGCTCAGCAGCTCAATTTGAACCCTGTGGGCCACCGGCGCCGCAGCATAAGGAATTCCGATGTCCAATAGCTTAATCAATACCGCGATGAGCGGGCTGAATGCGGCTCAGGTGGCGCTCAGTACCGTCAGCAACAACATCTCCAACTACAACGTGGCGGGCTACAACCGCCAGACCGCGATCCTGGCGCAGAACGGCGGCATGGCCACCATGAGCGGCTTTATCGGCAACGGCGTCACCGTCACCAGCGTCAACCGCGAGTACAACCAGTTCATCACCAACCAGCTGCGCGGCGCACAGAGTTCGTTCGGGGCGCAAAACGCCTATTACGAGAAGATTTCGCAGATCGACAACCTGTTGGCGAGCAAAACCAACCCGCTGTCGACCAACATGCAGGATTTCTTCACCAATCTGCAGAACCTGGTGAGCAACGCCGGTGACGACGCCGCGCGCCAGACGGTGCTGGGCAAGGCCAACGGCCTGGTGAACCAGTTCAACAACACCGACAAATTCCTGCGCGACATGGACAGCGGCGTCAATCAGCAGATCAGCGATACGGCGCAGCAGATCAACAGCTACAGCCAACAGATCGCCAAGCTGAACGACGAGATCACCCGTTTGCGCGGCAGCGCCGGCGGCGAGCCGAATGCGTTGCTGGATCAGCGCGATCAGCTGGTTACCGAGTTGAACCAACTGGTGGGCGTACAGGTCACGCAGCAGGACGGCGACGCCTATACCGTCTCCTTCGCCAACGGTTTGACCCTGGTGCAGGGCAGCAACACCTATCAGGTGGAAGCCGTGCCTTCCAGCAGCGATCCTTCCCGTCTGACCATCGGCTATAACCGCGGCAACGGCGCCAGCGAAGTGCCGGAAGGCCAGATCACCAGCGGCACGCTGAGCGGCGTGCTGAAATTCCGCAGCGAGACGCTGGACGGCGTGCGCAATCAGCTGGGCCAGTTGGCGTTGGCGATGGCGGACAGCTTCAACCAGCAGCATCGCGCCGGTTTCGACCTGAACGGCGACGCGGGCGGCGACTTCTTCAGCTTCAGCGGCGGCCGGGTGGTGGATAACACCCGCAACACCGGCGATGCGTCGCTGTCGGTCGCTTACACCGACACCGGCAAGGTGAAGGCCAACGATTATCGCGTCGAGTTCGACGGCAGCAACTGGCAGGTCAGCCGCCTGCCGGACAACGTGAAAGTCAACGCCACGCCGGGCACCAGCGCCGACGGCAAACCGACGCTGAACTTCGACGGGCTGGAAGTGAGCATCGACGGCAATGCGCAGGCCAAAGACAGCTTCACCGTGAAGCCGGTCAGCGACGTGGCGGGCAATCTGAAAGTGGCCATCACCGATTCATCCAAGATCGCCGCCGCCGGTAAAGACGACAGCGGCCGCGGCGATAACGAAAACGCCAAGAAGCTGCTGGATCTGCAGACCAAAAACCTG
Organism: Serratia sp. CY27727; assembly: GCF_052169275.1. NCBI lineage: Bacteria > Pseudomonadati > Pseudomonadota > Gammaproteobacteria > Enterobacterales > Yersiniaceae > Serratia > Serratia sp. CY27727. The sequence continues at coordinate 651,375 of NZ_JBJNLB010000002.1, forward strand.
GTGGACGGCAAGGCGACCCTGAGCGGCGCTTACGCCGGCATCGTCAGCGGCGTCGGCAACCAGACCGCTGCCGCCAAGGCCATCGCCACGTCGCAGGCCAAGATCGTGACGCAGCTGGGCGCGCAACAGCAGTCGATGTCCGGCGTCAACCTCGACGAAGAGTACGGTGAGCTGCTGCGTTTCCAGCAGTACTACATGGCCAACGCGCAGGTGATCCAGACCGCCAGCTCGCTGTTCGACGCGCTGCTGAATATTCGTTGATTTTATTGTTAACCGGCGCCGATAACGGCGCCGGCCGCTCAGAGTAAGGAACCCACAGCATGCGCATGAGCACCAGCATGATGTACCAACAGAACATGAACGGCATCACGGGCAACCAGTCGCTGTTCATGAAGGCCGCCGAGCAGCTTTCCTCGGGCAAGCGGGTGATCAACCCGTCCGACGATCCGCTGGCGGCGTCGCGCGCGGTGATGTTGTCGCAGTCGCAGGCGGAAAACAGCCAATACACGCTGGCGCGCACTTTCGCTCGCCAAAGCGTGTCGATGGAAGAAACGGTCTTGGCCGGCGCAACGTCCACCATCGCGGACATGAAGGCGCTGATCGTCAGCGCCGGCGGCACCGAAAGCGATAACGACCGTCAGTCGCTGGCCACCCAGCTGCAGGGGCTGAAAGATCAGCTGCTGAACCAGGCCAATAGCACCGACGGCAACGGCCGCTATATGTTCGGCGGATACGTGAACGACAAGGCGCCGTTCGTCGACAACGGCGGCACCGTCAGCTATCAGGGCGGCGACAAGACGGTTCAGCAGAAAGTGGACGCCAACCGCACCATGACCATCGGCCATACCGGCAACGCGGTGTTCATGTCGTTGACCAGCAATCCCAAGCCCGAGCCTGACGGCAGCGCGCCGGTCAGCAATGTGTTCGAGAGTATCGATATCGCGCTGAACGCGCTGAAAACCCCGCTGCAGGGCGCCGATGAGGCCACCAGGCAGCAGGTGAACGATGCGCTGGCGAAAGCCAACCGCGGCCTGGACAACTCTTACAACAACGTGCTGAGCGTGCGCGCCGAGCTGGGCAGCCAGCTGCAGGAAATGGATCAGCTGGACAGCATCGGCAAAGAGCGCGATATGACCAACCAGGTCCAGATGAGCGCGTTGACGGATGCCGATCTGGCCGAGTCTATTTCGTCTTACTTTATGCAGCAGGCGGCGCTGCAGGCGTCGTATAAAACCTTCAGCGATATGCAGGGCATGTCGCTGTTCCAGATGAATCGTTAAGAGCAATACCCCGTTGCCTGACCGCGACGGGTTTCCCTTTAGTGCGCTTAGAAAATACCCTCTCCGCCCCGCGGGGAGGGAGGCTTCTTGAAACCGGGCGCACTCGTTTGGCGCGTCGCTTGTTCTCCCACTACTGACTGAGCGACGCGCCTTTTTTTGTCTGCGTGTTCCCATTCACCTTAAGCGTCAGCGGAAAGGCACGCCGCGATCGTTGCCGGACCCTTTAGTGCATTGACTGCCTATGTTGACAAAGGCTGAGGCCGCCGCCGTGCCAATCGCCCTGCCGTTACGGCTGGTCAGTTCTCTCAACATAGGTCGATCTCCTGTTAACGCGACTTCGCGTTATTTTTAGGGGTGTTGTTTTTGATTTGAGGCTTGCGGCTTGCATTGAGCAGCCACCGTATGGGTTTGCAGATATACTCGGCCAGTTTTAATGACCCGAACAAAGTAAACAGGATGATGACAAACCTATCGACGCCAGGCGGCAGAACAAACAAACCCCATGAAAAGCCCAACGTGTTTAAAATGGTGCTCATGATCAAGAGGGCAATGCCGGAGATAAATAAATCACTCAGCTGAAATTTTATCTTCATATTTACACCGATTATATTTTGGTGAGGTTTGCAGCGTGCTGTCTGCAAGGTCGTTCTCAATATAACGCTGGGGGAATAAGGGGCAAAATCGATTTTTCTTGTCAGCGGATAAATAAGAGGTGTGAGTAAATCAAATTATTAATGCATTATCTCTAAATTTAGCGTGGCAGCGAAGGCGACGTGCTGCATTATTTCATTCCTGACAATGAAATGCACAGGATGTCGACATGGCTTGCCGACGGGTGATCAATGCCGGTTACGGCAGGAGCCGGGTTGCCGTCCCGGTGCAGCGTCGAATGGCGCAGCAGAGGCCGGATACGGGCGCAACCCGGAGTGTTTTGCTAAAAACCGTACGGTATTATTTCTTTTTCTTCACCACTTTCCATTTCCCGCCGTCGGCCGTCTCGGTAAAAGAAACTCTAAATTTGTTGCTTTTCCAGTGGGTCAAACCGAATAACCGGCGTGCCTTGCGGTTGCTTTTCGCTTTAATCATGATCTCGCTCCTGTGGTTAGCAAAGGTCGATGCTGCGCCCTGCAGCCGGCAGGCGCCGGACGCATTTATTCAGGGGGTCAGTTATTTGCCGCGCATTTAACAATGCGTGACGGGGTTGTTTTTATTTTTTTTCACTCGAGATAAACGTATTTTATCGCCGCGGAAAATCAAGGTGATGCAAGGCGATATTTTTTTTGTTACCGGGTCTATTCTAGGTCGGGGTTTTATTTATTCAAGCCGCCGGAGACATTTGAACCTTAATCCGGATAAAAGACGTTTCTCAGGCTTTTGTTCCAGGAAAGCGTTTTTATTGCCATTTTGTCTCAGAGGGAAGCGGGAGGGGAAAGAAGGGGCGGAGCAGGGATTCAGAAGGTCATGCCGCCGATCACCGCCGCCAGCCGATCGAAGATTTCACCGAACAGATGTTCGCAGAACGGCGCCAGCATCGGCATCATCATGCCCAGCGTCATGATGCCGAAGGTCATGGTGACCGGGAAACCGATCACGAAGACCGACAGCTGCGGCGTCATGCGGTTGAGCAAGCCGAGCGCCATGTTCAGCGTCAACAGCAGGCAGATCAGCGGCAGCGCCAGCATCATGCCGTTGATGAAGATCAGCGAGCCGACCTGGGTCAGCACCAGGAAGCCGTTGCCGTTCAGCGGCTGCGTTTGGACAGGCAGGGTGTGGAAGCTGTCCGCCAGCAGCGAAATCAGCCACAGATGGCCGTCGAAGCTGAGGAACAGCAGCATCGCCAGCAGGTTGAGCAGGCGCGCCAGCACCGGCATGTTCGGGCCGCCGCTGGGATCGAAGAAGGTGGCGAACGACAGGCCCATCTGCATGCCGATCACTTCGCCCGCCAGGCGCACCGCCGCGAAGGCGAACTGCATGGTCAATCCCAGCGCCACGCCGATCAGAATCTGTTGAATCGCCAGCCACAGGCCGGCGGCGGAGAAGATCGGGATATTGCTGGCGGGCAGCGTCGGCGCGATCAGGATGACGATCAGCCCGCCAAGGCCGATTTTGACCTTTTTGCTGATTTGCTTTTCGCTGAATACCGGCGCGGTGCTGATCAGCGCCAGAATGCGCAGCAGCGGCCAAAAATAGTGGCTGAGCCAGACGGTGAGCTGGGTGCTGTCGAAGGTGAGCACGGTTAGCCGATCAGGGTGGGCAGGTTGCTGAACAGGGTGCGCATGTAGTCCAGCAGCAGGTTCAACATCCAGGGGCCGGCGATGATGATGGTGGCCACCACCGCCAGAATTTTGGGGATGAACGACAGCGTCATTTCGTTGATCTGGGTGGCGGCCTGCAGCAGGCTGACCACCAGGCCGCTGATCAGCGCCGCCAGCAGCAGCGGGGCGGCCAGCGCCAGCGCCACTTTCATCGCTTCGGTGCCGAGCGCCATAACCGATTCAGGTGTCATCTCGCGTTCTCCGGTCGGGGGTTACGAATAGAAACTCTGCGCCAGCGAGCCGAGCAGCAGCTGCCAGCCATCGACCAGCACGAACAGCATCAGCTTGAACGGCAGCGAGATGGTGGCCGGCGGCACCATCATCATCCCCAGCGCCATCAGCACGCTGGCGACCACCAGGTCGATAATCAGGAACGGAATGAACACCGTAAAACCGATCTGGAAGGCGGTTTTCAGTTCGCTGGTGACGTAGGCGGGCAGCAGGATGCGCATCGGCACCGCTTCCGGGCCGGCCAGCGGCGGCTGATTGGCCAGCCTGGCGTACAGCGCCAGATCGGTTTCGCGCGTTTGGCGCAGCATGAATTCGCGCAGCGGCTGCGCGCCTTTATCCAGCGCGACCTCCAGCCCGATCTTGTCCTGGCTGAACGGCAGGTAGGCGTCCTGATAGACCTTATCGAACACCGGCGACATGATGAAGAAGGTCAGGAACAGCGCCAGCCCCAGCATCACCTGGTTCGGCGGCGCCGACGGGGTGCCCAGCGCGTTGCGCAGCAGCCCGAGCACGATGATGATGCGGGTGAAACTGGTCATCATCAGCAGCATGGCGGGCAGGAAAGTCAGCGAGGTCAACAGCACCAGCGTCTGCACCGGCAGCGACCAGCTTTGGCCGCCGTTGGCCAGCGGCTGGCTGATCAGCCCCGGCAGTTGCGCCAAAGCCGCCGGGCTGATGAACAGCAGGGCGGCAGGGAGCCAAACCGCCGGACGGCGGACGAGGGTATGAAGAGTCGAGGTCATGCCGATTTTTCCGGGCGTTTCAGAACTTTTTGCATCAGTTGGCGGAAGTCCGCCGGCGTCGCCGCGTCGGCCGCGCCCTCGTCTTTCGGCGGGGCGGGCAGGGTGTGCAGCGGGGTGATCTGCTGGGCGGTGACGCCCAATACCAGCAAGGTATCGTCGACTTCCACCACCACCACGCGCTCGCGCTGCCCGACCTGGCAACTGGCGCGCAGGTTGAGCAGCTTGTTGTTGCGCGCCTGCGGGGCGAAGCCCAGCCGGCGGAACAGCCAACCGGCCAGCAGGATCAGCAGCAGAATGCCGCCGAGCGCGCTGCTGACCTGCATCAACACCGAACCGGCCGGCAAGGCCGGCGCGGCGGGTGGTTGGCTGCTTTGGACGGTAACGGGCGCCGCGACGGTCATCAGCGGCTCAGTCGACGCATGCGTTCGGACGGGGTGATGATGTCGGTGATGCGCACGCCGAACTTGTCGGCCACCACCACCACTTCACCTTGTGCGATCAGGTAACCGTTGATCAGGATGTCCAGCGGCTCGCCGGCCAGGCCGTCCAGCGCTACCACCGAGCCTTGCGACAGGCGCAGCAGCTCTTTGATGGTCATCTTGGTGCGCCCCAGTTCCACGGTCAGCTTGACCGGAATATCCAGGATCAGGTCGATATCCTGCAGGCTGCCGAGCGCATCCTGAGCTTCCAGCGACTTGAACACCCCTTCGGTGCTCGCGCCGGACTTCTCTGAGGACTGCTGCTCGTTAAACGCATCAGCCCACAGATCGTCTACGGATTCCTTTCCTTCGCCAGACGGTTGCTTAGGATCACTCATTGGGCTGTTCCTCACTCAGAGCATTCAAAATAGGGTTAATCAAATGTTCAACACGCAGGGCATATTGCCCGTTCAACGTGCCGTATTGGCTGGTCAGTACCGGCACGCCGTCCACATGGGCAATCAGGCGTTCCGGCTTGTCTATCGGTAATACATCGCCCGGCTGCAGCTTCAGGACTTTCGACAGCCGCATCGGGATATCGACGAAGTTGGCGATAAGCTCCAGTTCGGAGTGTTGCACCTGCTTCACCAGGGTTTCGCGCCAATGGCTGTCTTCCTGCCGCGAGTTTTCCAGCGGCGGGTTGGTCAACAGCTCGCGCAGCGGCTCAATCATGGCGAACGGAATGCAGATGTTGAACTCGCCGGTCAGCGCGCCGATCTCCACCTGGAACGGCGTGGTGACCACGATATCGTTCGGCGAAGTGGTGATGTTGGTGAACTTCACCTGCATTTCGGCGCGCACGTACTCCACGTCGATCTTGTAGATGGCGCTCCAGGCATCGCCGTAGGCGTCCAGCGCCAGGCGCAGCATGCGCTTGATCACCCGCTGTTCGGTCGGGGTGAACTCGCGGCCTTCGACCTTGGTCGGGAAGCGGCCGTCGCCGCCGAACAGGTTATCGACGGCGATGAACACCAGGCTCGGCGCGAACACGAACAGGGCGGTGCCGCGCAGCGGGTTCAGATGCACCAGGTTCAGGTTGGTCGGCACCGGCAGGTTGCGGGCGAACTCGTGATACGGCTGGATTTTGATCGGGCCGACGGTAATGTCCGGGCTGCGGCGCAGCAGGTTGAACAACCCCATGCGGAACTGCCGGGCAAAACGTTCATTGATGATTTCCAGCGCGTGCAGACGCTCGCGCACCACGCGGCGCTGGGTGGTCGGATCGTAAGGCTTGACCTCGCTCTCTTTGCCGACTATCGCTTCGGGTTCATCACCCGCGCTGTCGCCGTTGAGCAAGGCGTCGATCTCTGCCTGTGAAAGAATGCTGTCGCCCATAGTGATTACCGCAGTATGAAGGCGGTGAACAGCACATCGCTGACCACCTGCTTCGGTTGTCCCTTAACCAGCGGCGGGCTGAGCACGTCTTTAATCTGCGCCACCAACCGTTGCTTCCCTTGTTCATTGGCCAGCTGGCTCGCTTCCTGACGGGAGAGCAGCATCAGCAGACGGCTGCGCACTTCCGGCAGAAAATCGTTCAGCTGACGGCGGGTACTTTCGTCCGGCAGACGCAGCGTGAGGCCGATGTACAGCACGCGATCCGGGTTGTTGTCCGGCGTCACCAGGTTGACGGTAAAGGTGTCGAGCGGCATGAACACCGGCGCGGCCGGCGGTTGCTGTTTGGCGGCGGCCGGTTCGGCGCCGTTTTTATGCTGTTGCAGCAGCCACCAGCTGTAACCCGCGGCGCCACAGGCGACGACGCTGATCAACACCAGCAGGATGACCAGAAGGGAGCGTTTCGGTGCTGCGGGAAGGGTGTTCTGAGACATAGCCAAATCTAATTCCTGTTGTTCCACCCGCGGCCGGCGAGGCGGCGGGCATAGCGCGCGGCAAAGCCGCACGCATGACATGTAAAGGTATTATCGCGTCTATTGCGGCGTGCAATAGCCTGAATAGACGCGCAAATGGGTGCCAGCTTGGGCGTTTGCGGCGGCTCAGGCGAAAATATCGACGCCGTTGACCGCATTGGCCATGCGCTGCAGCGCCACCGGTGCGCTGACGCCCTCGGCGGCCGCAGCGTCACCGCCATGATGTTCCGCATAGCTGGCACGCCCCTGGCCGTTGGAAGCCTGCTGCTGCGCCTGCTGCTGCGCCTGTTGCTGCCATTGCGGCGTGGACTCGCCGCCCACGCTGCTTTGCCCCAGGTTGATGCCGCTCTCCGCCAGCGCGTGACGCAGCTGCGGCATCGCCGCTTCCACCGCCGCACGCACCTGGCCGTGAGCGGAGGCGATGTGCAGCTGCGCCTGCTGATCGTCCAGCTTCAGCGTGATCTGCAGGGCGCCCAGTTCCTGCGGGTGCAGGCGCAGCTCGGCGCTCTGCTGGCCGTTGCGGTGGAACATCAGCACCTGTTGGCTCAACGCCTGCTGCCACTCCGGGCTGCCCAGCTGCGCGTTGAGCTGCGGCGCAGGCGGCGCGGTCACCAGTGCGCTGGCCGGGGCGGCGGTTTGCGTCGGGCTGGCGGCGGCCAGGGCGACGGCGTGATTGAGCGGCGGCTGCTGTGGCGTATCGCCCGCCTGTAGCGGTTGTGCGGTGCTTGCGCGTTCGCCGTTGGCTGGTTGCGGGAGCGCCGCCGTGGCATTGTCGCCGTCGGCGGCAGGCGTTTTCGCGCCCGTCGGCGACGGAGCAGGGGATGCCGATGAATGTGTGGCGGTTTTATCACCGGCCGCCGCGATGTTCAGCTGGCCGTTGCCGGGCTGCAGCGCAGTTGCTTCGTCAGCGCTATCCACCGGCAGCGAGCGTTGGCCTTCGGCTGGCTGAGTCTGGGCGATGATCGCGGCCGGCAGCATGGCGTACAGCGCCTGCAGCGTAGCGGCATCCAGCTCTTTGGCGGCGGCGATCGGCGGCTGCGCCGGTTTGTCGCCGGCGGCGGGCGCTTCGCCCTCGGCGCCCTCAGGCGAAAGCGCGTTGGCTACGGTTGTCGGGTTCTGCAGCAGGCCGCCGCGCTCGCCGAAGGTGGCCAGCAGCTGATTGAGCGGGTTGCGGCTCAGGGCCGGGGCGCGTTCATCGTCCGTGCTCAGCGCGACCGGCGGCTGTTTGCCGTCGGCGGCGGGTGCGAAACGGGCGCCGAGCAGCTGGGCGAAAGCGGACGACAGCTGGCTTTCATCCAGCGCCGAGGTCAGTTCGGCCAGGCCGCCGGCGTCGCCGGGTAAGGCCAGGCCGGGCAGGGCGTTCAGATTCATGGGTTGATATTCCTTTGTGCACTGCGTTGAGCGAACTCATCCATCAGTTTTTGATCCCGTTTGTTCTCCTGCTGCTGCTCCGCCGTTATGGCGCGGGTATGCAGGGTCTCGAAAGCGTTCAACCGCTGTTGTTTGTCTTGCCATTGCTTCACCGCATGATCCACTTTCTGCCCCCACTGCAGCAGTTGCTGGCGGTGCTGGTCGATGGCCTGTTCCAGCGTGCCGATAAACTGCTGGTAGTTTTGCCAGCGTGAGCTGTCCATGCCGTCGCAGAGCGTATGATTCAGCTTCTGGCGGTATTCGTCCTGATAGTTGAGCAGCATCGACAGCTGTTGCTCCGCCGCCTGCTGCGCCTGCCGTACCTGGCCCAGCTGTTGCGCGGCCTGTTCCACCGCATCCTGCGCCAGATCGCGCAGGGTAATCAGGGGGGATTGTGATTTCATCGCTGTGCGCCTCTGGTGACGTTAAACAATCAACTGCTGCAGCTGTTGGCAGGCTTCATCGTAGCCGCTGCGTTCAAAGATGCCCTGTTGCAGGTAAGCTTCCATTTGCGGATACAGCGTCATCGCTTTGTCCAGCAACGGATCGCTGCCCGCCGCGTAGGCGCCGACGCTGATCAGATCGCGGTTGCGCTGATAGCTGGCCAGCATCTGTTTGAAGGTGCGCACCCGGCGGTAATGCTCTTCGTCGATCAGCGACGTCATGGCGCGGCTGATTGACGCTTCGATGTCGATTGCCGGGTAGTGACCGGCCTCCGCCAGGCGCCGGGACAGCACCACGTGACCATCGAGGATGGCGCGCGCCGAGTCGGCGATCGGGTCTTGCTGATCGTCCCCTTCGGTCAACACGGTGTAGAAGGCGGTGATGGAACCGCCGCCGCTGATGCCGTTGCCCGCGCGTTCCACCAGCGCAGGCAGCTTGGCGAAGACCGAAGGCGGGTAGCCTTTGGTGGCCGGCGGCTCGCCGATGGCCAGGGCGATCTCACGCTGCGCCATGGCGTAGCGGGTGAGGGAGTCCATGATCAGCAACACATGCTGCCCGCGATCGCGGAAATCCTCGGCGATGCGGGTGGCGTAGGCCGCCCCCTGCATGCGCAGCAGCGGCGAGACGTCCGCCGGCGCGGCGATCACCACCGATCGCGCCCGGCCTTCGGCGCCGAGAATGTTCTCGATAAAGTCTTTGACCTCGCGGCCACGCTCGCCGATCAGGCCAACGACGATCACATCCGCCTGGGTATAACGGGCCATCATGCCGAGCAGCACGCTCTTGCCAACGCCGGAGCCGGCGAACAGGCCCATGCGCTGGCCGCGGCCGACGGTCAGCAGGCCGTTGATGGTGCGCACCCCCACGTCCAGCACCTGTTCGATCGGCGTGCGCTGCAAGGGGTTGAACGGCGCGGTGATCAGCGGCGCGCGGTAACCGGTTTCCGGTGAAGGCAGGCCGTCGAGCGGTTTGGCGCTGCCGTCCAGCACTCGCCCCAACAGGGCCGGGCCGAGCGGCAGCTGTTTGCCGGCGCTTTGGCCTTCCGGCGCGATGCGGGCGTAAACCCGCGCGCCCGGCACGATGCCTTCCACCTCTTCCAGCGGCATCAGGAACAGCCGCTGGCCGTTGAAGCCGACCACTTCGCTTTCCACTTCCTGCACCTCACCGGCGTCGTGCCGTTCGATAAGGCAGGTCGCGCCGAGCGGCAGTTGCAGGCCGGTGGCTTCCAACACCAATCCGGTGGCGCGGGTCAGGCGGCCGTAGCGGCGCACCATCGGCGCGCGCGCGATGCGTTTTTCCAGCGTATCCAGAGAGCTCAGCCAGCGGCCGAGACGCGCGGTCATCAGACTTCTCCCGGTGCCGCCAGGCGGCACAATTCATGCCAGCGCGTCGCCAGGCTGGCGTCGAGATCGCCTTCCTCGGCGCTGACCTTGCAGCCGCCCGGATGCAGCTCGCCGTCCGCCAGCAGGCGCCAGCCGTGCAGGCTGAGGGTGACCCCCAACTGCTGCTCGACGCGCGAGTAGTCGTCCGGGTGTACCCGCAGCTGCGGCTTGCCGTTGAACATCGGTTCCTGCTGGATCAGCTGTTGGATCTGCGCCAGCAGGGCGGTGCCGTCGCACACCGGCGGCTGGCCCAGCACCTGCTTGGCGGCGGTCAGCGCCAGCTGCATCAGCCGCGAAGCGATCACGCTGTCGAGCGCGTCCAGCGTGTGCTGGAATTCGGTGACCAGCTGCTGCCAGTGGGCGGTCAGCGGCTGTTGCTGCTGTTGCGCTTCCAGCAGCCCTTGCTGGCGGCCTTCCTCCAGTCCGGACTGAAAACCGGCCTCATAGCCTTTTTGCTGGCCGTCGGCATAGCCCAACTGCTGGCCCTGTTGCTCGGCCTGCAGGCGCAGCGTCGCCAACTGCTGCTGCAATTCGGCCTGTGCGTCCGGCGACGGATCGTCAAGTTCGAGATCCGGCAACTGCGGCAGTTCGATCGCCGGTTTCTGTTCGCCCAGATCGTTGAGCGACCAGGGCTGCCAGGGCAGGGTGTTAATGCGATCAGACATAGGTGTCCTCGCCGCCGCCGATGATCATTTCGCCGCTTTCCGCCAGGCGTCTCACCACCAGCAGGATGGCTTTCTGCTCGTTTTCCACCTGCGACATGCGCACCGGCCCACGGTTGGCCAGATCGTCGCGCAGGATGTCGGCGGCGCGTTGCGACATGTTCTTGAGGAACTTCTCGCGCAGCGGCTGTTCGGCGCCTTTCAAGGCGATCAGCAGCGACTCGCCTTCCACTTCCTGCAGCAGGCGTTGGATACTGCGATCGTCGACTTCCACCAGGTTTTCGAACAGGAACATCTCGTCGATGATCTTCTGCGCCAGCTCGCCGTCGTATTCGCGCATCGCGTCGATGACCGCTTCTTCCTGCTGGGTTTTCATCAGGTTGATGATCTCGGCGGCGGTGCGCACCCCGCCCATTTTGCTGCGTTTGAGGTTCTGGCCGTCGAGCAGGTTGTTCAGCACTTCGGTCAGCTCCGCCAGCGCCGCCGGCTGCACGCCGCCGAAGGTGGCGATACGCAGCATGACGTCGTTGCGCAGGCGTTCGTCGAACAGGGCCAGGATATCCGCCGCCTGGCCGCGTTTGAGGTGCACCAGGATGGTGGCGATGATCTGCGGGTGTTCGTCGCGGATCAGATCGGCGGCGCTCTGCGGCTCCATAAAGTTGAGCGTTTCCATGCCGGTGGTGGTCTCGCGCGATTCGAGAATGTCTTCCAGCAGGCTGGCGGCACGCTCTTCGCCCAGCGCCTTGACCAGCACCGAACGCAGGTAGTCGCTGGCGTTGACGCTCAGCGCCGCGTATTGCTCGGCGTCGTCTTCAAACTCGGTCAGTATTTCGCCGAGCTGTTTGTGTGAAACCTGGCTCATGCCGGCCATGGTGCCGCTCAGCAGCTGTACTTCGCGCGAGGAGAGGTGCTTGAACACCTCCGCCGCGCGATCTTCACCCAGCGTCATCAGCAGGATGGCGCTTTTGTCGGTTCCGGTCAGGCTCATATCTCGTTACTCATCCATTGGCGGATTACCAGAGCGACCACGCGTGGGTCTTTGTCAGCCAGATCGCGGATCCGCTGGCTCTGGACTTCTGCGCTGACGCGCTGCTGCGATTTACGACGCTGCGCCAGCTCCTCGTTGCTCGGTTTGCTGCTGTCGACCGCTTTGGCGGCAGGGGCGTTGGCGGCGGCGACGGCGGCCTGTTGCGCCGCCTGGCGCTGTTGCAGCTGCGGCCGCACCAGTTTGCGCCACAGCAGCCAGGCCACCAGCAGCACCAGCAGATAGCGGCCCGCGTCGATCAGGCGATCGATAAACGACTGGCTTTGCCAGAACGGCAGTTCGCCCCCGGTCACCTGAGTGTCGGTAAACGGCGTGTTGACCACGTTCAGGGTGTCGCCACGGCTGCTGGAGTAGCCCATCGCTTCACGCACCAGCGCTTCGATCTGCGCCAGCTGCTCTTTGCTCATCGGCTGCGGTTTGCCGTCTTTATCGGTGCCCAGATAGTTGACCACCACGGCGACCGACAGACGCTGCACGGTGCCGGCTTTTTGCTGGGTGTGACGAATGGTGCGGTCGAGCTCGTAGTTGGTGGTCGCGTCGCGACGGGTATTTTGCGGCACGCCGTTGGCCGCCGCGCTGCGGGTGGTCGCGGCGTTTTGTGCGGTCGCGTTGGCATTGTTGCCTGCGGCGGTGGCCGGCTTGGCGGTCTCAATTGGCGCGGTGGCCGGCGCGCTCGGCTGATTGGACAGCGCGCCCGGCACGCCGCCCACCTGTGGCCCGCCGATCTGCTCGCTCAGGCTGGTTTGCTGCGAGCGGATAGCGGCTTTGTCCGGCTGCTGGTTCGGCTGGTACTGCTCATCGGTTTGTTCGCGAGTGGCGAAATCGATCTGTGCCGTGACCTGCGCACGCACGTTGGCGCTGCCGACCACCGGGGCGAGGATCGCTTCGATGCGGCGCTGGAAGCCGTTTTCCACTTCGTTGGCGTATTTCAGCTGCGAGGCGTTGAGATCGCGCCCGGTGCCGTCGGACTGCGTCAGCAGGCGCCCGGCCTGATCGACCACGGTCACGTTGCCCGGCGGCAGGCCGGCGACGCTGCTCGACACCATATAAACGATGGCGTTGATCTGGCCGTCGTCCAGCGCACGGCCGGGTTGCAGGGTCAGCGTCACCGAGGCGGAAGGGGATTTCTGTTCGCGCACGAACAGCGAAGGTTTAGGCAGCGCCAGGTGAACGCGGGCGTTTTGCACCGGCCCCAGCGACTCGATAGTGCGCGACAGCTCGCCCTCAAGGGCGCGCTGATAGTTGATCTGTTCGCTGAATTGGCTGATGCCGAATTTTTCCTGATCCAGCAGTTCGAAGCCGACGGCGCCGCCCTTCGGCAGCCCTTGCTGCGCGAGGCGCAGGCGGGTTTCATGCACCTTTTCCGCCGGGATCAGCAGCGCCGCGCCATTCTCGGCGAAGCGGTAAGGGATATTCATCTGCGTCAGCTGGGTGACGATGGCGCCACCGTCGCGGTCGTTCAGATTGCTGTACAGCACGCGGTAGTCAGGGCTTTTCACCCACAACAGCAGCGCGACAACGATGGCGATCGCGGCGGAGGCGGCGACCAGCAACGGAATTTTCGGGTTGGCGCGCAGACGATTCCAGGTGGCCTGCAGGCCGTTGTCGCGGCTTTCGCCGGCGGTTATCGAAGCACTCATTTTAGGTCTCGTCCTTCAATGGCGCTCACGATCCCGTATGGGCCGCTGAGCAGCTCCCTGCCAGGCTGATGAACGGTATGGTTAGCGTTGTGTGACAAAACAGACTCCCTGATACACATATCTTCTAAATAGCGGCGCTCCCATTTCTGGGCAGGCCATTATTCGCCTTATCAGACGATTCCGATTGCCCGATAAGCCGGGTTTTTTGCAGTTAATTAGCCGCTTTAGGTCTGAAAACGCTGTGCTAGGGTGTGCATCATTGGAGAAGTGCAGGGTGAAACGTCACCCGGCGAGACGAGATGATTGAGGACCAGATGGCGATTCAGGGCATTGAAGGGGTGCTGCAGCAGATGCAGACCATGGCGGTTCAGGCCGGCAAGATGGGGCAAAATGCGGCGCCGCAGGGCGTCAGCTTCGCCAGCGAACTGACCGCGGCGCTCGGCAAGATCAGCGAGACCCAGCAAACGGCGCGCAAGCAGGCGCAGGATTTCGAACTGGGCGTGCCGGGCATCAGCCTGAATGATGTGATGGTCGATCTGCAGAAATCATCGGTCTCGCTGCAGCTGGGCGTGCAGGTGCGCAACAAGCTGGTCGCGGCCTACCAGGACATCATGAATATGCCGGTGTGATGAACGTGCCGGTCATTTTGCAGTGACATTGGGGTCGGCGCTGTTACCCTATAGCGACGGTTAATTATCAGGATAGGATGATGTGCAAATCGCTGTATCTTGCTGTGGGCATCATGGCGCTGTCAGGATGTGCCGGGCAAAACGATGACTATTCATCGGCCCAAAAAAACGCGGCTCATCAGGAAGCCGGCAAGGAATGGAAAGCGTTTGTCGCGCCGCTGTCCGTCAAAACGCAGTCGCCCGGCGAGCGAGAAATGAAACGCGCTGCCCGCCACGATTGAACCCGCGGCTCCGGTAGCATTTCATTATCGCAGGCAAAAAAAACCAGCTATCGGAATAGCTGGCTCAAAGTGCGATAAAACTTTATGTGATGTAGGAGCGTCGACACCTCATCGAGGTGGCGTCGACGTGGTCATCATATTTGTTATGTTATAACAAATCAATGCTACCGTGCGTTTGCTTCAGCCCACCAACGCCACGATCCGCTGGTGGGCATTCGCCAGCCCCTGAGTGAGGCCGTGCGGTTTCATATCCAGCCCTTCGGCATAGATAAACTGCACCTCACCGATCCCCATCAGCCCCAGTACCGAGCGCAGGTAGGGCGTCACGGCGTCGGTCGGCTGGCCGGCGTGTACGCCGCCGCGTGAACTGAACACCACTGCATTGACGCCTTCCACCAGCCCGACCGGGTAGGTGGTGGTATAGTTGAACGTCAGCCGGGCGCGGGCCACCAGATCGAACCAGTTTTTCAGCTGGGTCGGGACGTTGAGGTTGTACATCGGCGCGCCGATCAGCAGCAGATCGCTCCCTTTCAGTTCGGCGATCAACCGATCGGAAAGCGCCACCGCCGCTTTGGCGCGTGGGCTGATGTTATCTGCGCCGCGCAGCGCACTGAACAGCTCGCCATCCAATACCGGCAGATCCAACGCCGTCAGATCGTGTTCGACGATCTGATCTTCATATCCTTTGGCCCGACGTTCCGCCAGATAGCGGTCAATCAGGCTGTTGGTCTGCGAGTCGTTTCCCATAATGCTGGATTTGAGCACCAGTATTTTTTTCATGCTGTTGTCCTCAGACGGTAATTGGCGGTTTCACCGGGCATTCCGGAATGACTGCAGGTTATCATTGCTCGATCTTCACCAGTGGTGATAGGTTTTCACTTCATTGATTCCAATTTGGAAGCATTAAGATGAAAAGCGATCTCAGCGCGCTGCCGGCCTTTGTCGCCGTGGCGGAAGGCGGCAGTTTTGCCGCCGCCGCAGAAAAACTGCATCTGACGCGCTCCGCGGTCAGCAAAATCGTGTCGCGGCTCGAGGCGCGGCTTGGCGTGATGTTGTTTATGCGCACTACCCGCAGCCTGAGCCTGACGGATGAAGGGGCGCTGTACTATGAGCACTGTCGGCAGGCGTTGGCGAACGTTCAGGCGGCGGAAAACCAGCTGGACAGCGGCAAGATGCAGGTCAGCGGCCGGCTCAGGATCTCGATGCCGGTGTTGTTCGGCCATCTGTGCATTGCGCCCTTGATGACGGCGCTGGCGAATGAGCATCCGTTACTGTCGTTGGAAATTTCGTTCAGCGACCGCAGGATCGATCTGATCGACGAGGGGTTCGATCTGGCGGTTCGCATCGGCGAACTGGCGGACAGCGGCAGTCTGGTTGCCCGACGCCTGGGTGAACACGGCATGCTGCTGTGCGCTTCGCCCGACTACGTGCAGCGCTGCGGCGCACCGAATTCGGTGGAGGCGCTAAGCCGGCATCAGGCGGTGGGGTATCTGCACGCCGGCGCCGTGTTGCCCTGGCAGCTTCGCGGTGAAAACGGCGAGCTGCGGCCGTTCAGGCCACCGGCCAAGATGATGATGGATGACATGCAGGGGATCGTCGATGCCGTTTCCGCCGGCGCCGGTATTGCCTGGCTGCCGGAGTGGCTGGTACGCGAACGGCTGATGGCCGGGACGCTGGTGGAGATCATGCGCGGTGAGTCCAGCCTCAGTTTTCCGGTGAATGCAGTGTGGCCCTATATGCCTTACCAACCGCTCAAAGTGCGGCTGGCGGTGGACAAACTGGTGGCGGAGCTGCCGGGAAAATTGGCGCTTGCTGCGCCGCTCCGGTAATGGCCGGCGCGACAGCCGACAGGAAATGGGCGTTAATGTACCGAATAGAGGGACGAAAACGGCGCTGTCAGGCTTATTGGGTGCGCAGCCAGCCGTTTATTATGGCCCGATTAGTAGGGTTATTATTCGAGGCAGGTCAATGAGCACTAAAAGCGAATCCAGATGGCGTCTGATCAGTATTTTAATGCTGACGGTACTCGTCGTGTTAATTGGCGTTCTGGTTAAACTGGACTGAAGTCTGGCCAGGCGATAAAAAGCCTGGCCGTTTTATTGTGCGGTAAGCAAACGCACCCTCTCTTCTTCATACGGCAATACCAACAGCCACAGCACCAACAAACGTGATTGGCAGAGAAAAATAATCGCTTTTCATTACGCATCATTTAATTCGCTCTTCGGCGGATCGACGTTGCGTTGCATGTCGCAGCATTGTGACAATCGTTAGGGACCTGTGCCAAATAAAACCATTTTGTTACGCGTCTATTTAGGTTTCTCCGGTGGCCATCGTTTCGACTCCCTGGGAGGTTGGCTCCATAATCCTTTGGTGACCGCGAATGGCGGTCGGGGCGAAACCGAAGCGTTTGCGAAAACGTTCGGCGAAACGTGATGCGCTTTCATAGCCGACATGTTGCGCGATGGCGGAAATCGGCCAGTCGGTCGACTGCAGCAGGGCCAGTGCGCTACTCATGCGCACGTCGATCATCAGGTTGCGCAACGCGGTATTTTCCATCGACAGTTTGCGGCGCAACATCACTTCGCTCATCGACAGGCTTTCCGCCACTTTCGCCGCCGTCCAAATGCTGTGCGGGTCGGTCGCCAGGCAGCGGCGCACGCGCTGCGTCAGGTCTTTGGCTTCGTTGTGGATGAAGCGAATGCCAAACTGGGCCAGCCACAGCAGAATTTCCAGCATCTTGTGCCGCACGATGATGGTGGGAAAGCGCTGCCGGAGCGCCAGCGCCAGGCTGGTGGTCTCGAAACTGTGCTTCAGGGCGCAGGGCAGGCTGCGCAGCGCCAGGACGGCATCAAACGGCATCGGCGCCGGCGCGTCCTCGGCCGGAGGCTGAACGGTGAGCAGCAGTGGGTCGCAGGTCAGCAACTGGCAACTGAAAACGCCTTCTTCGGATGGGCCGTTAATAATATCCACCGTTTGCCCCCCGTCGATTATCAACAGCTCGCCGGCATGAGCCACCACCTCGCGTTGTTGCCAGCGTACGCGCTTATGGCCCTGTTGTATCAGATACAGATGTGGTTGCTCAAAATAGACTGAAGGGAATAATAATTCAGTATGCTGAATGATGTGCGCTGAGGCGCCAATTCCTGGACAGAGATTAATTGTACGTTCCATCGATATTCATTTCGCAGCCATTATCTGAGAATATCTTTACGCTTTGATCCGCGTTGGAGCAACATTTTTCCATGGGCCGTGAAACACAGCGGCGTGTTTTATCTATCAAAAATCAATTTCCTGCTGAACAGAAAACGTCCGTGTCGGGATAATGTTTATCCATTAAAGTGAGAGCCAGGCTCGAAGCGCGCATTTTACCAATTACCCATAAACTGAATAATTCAAATGCCATAGATTAATATCCTAACGTAACCCGAGAGTAATAGCGCATAGTGCTATTTAATCCATTTTCGTCAGTATTGTCGATCTTATCGGACCTGTGGCTCCCCCAGCAACAGCGCACGGTCATGAAACTGGCCGTAGGTATTGTTGACCACGTTCTGGCGCGTGGACTGTTCGATCAGCATTTTCAGCTCATCCATGCGCTGCTGTAACAGACGTTTGAGCTCGGTTTCGTTGTCGAGGATCTGTTGCAGCTTATTGCGCAGCATCTCCTGCAACGCCATTGACGGGCCGGCTTGCCCGGTAAAGGCGGCGGTTTTTTCCACCGCCGTTACGTAAGCGAATTCGAGCTCGACGAGCTCCTCCCAGCGCCCGGTTTGCGCCAGCGCGATCATCTGGCTGCTCAGGCTGTAAATTTGTTGATAAGCGGCTAACAGCTGCTGTTGACGTTCCATTACACGGCGTCCTGCGAAGGTTGGTAGTTGGGGCCGATCTGGCGCCAGGCATCGGCGATGTTTTCCAGCAGTTTGACCACTTCGGCGATCGCCGCTTCGTCGTTGTTCAGGTTGGCCTGCATCAGGCGCCGCTTCATATAGTCGTACAACGCCGCCAGGTTTTCGGCGATTTCGCCGCCCTGTTGAGGGTCCAGGCCGCCTTTCAGGCCGTTGTCGATGATGTTGATGGCTTTGGACAGCGCCATACCTTTGCCGGCGATATCGCCCTGGTTCATCAGGATGCGTGCGCGAAGCAGGGCGCTGAGCGCCCCGTCGAACAACATCACGATTAACTGGTGCGGGCTGGCGCTCATGGCGCCGCTTTCCAGACTGACCTGTGCATAGGCCTGAGTGCCGCTTCTGTTATACATGTTGTTTCTTTTACCTGTTACCTGGTTAAGGGATCACTTTGTCGAGAATTGCTGTTGTAAATAGTTACCCGTGCTGCTCAATTTGGACATCATGGTATCCAACTGAACGAACTGCTGCTTATAGCGGTCGATGGTGTTCTGAATGCTGGCCGTGACCGTGGTGATCTGAATGTTCAGGCGATCGAGGTTGGTGTTGATGCTCTTGGTCGAGTTCTCGATGATGCCGCCGGATTTGACGTAGTTCTGGATCTCGTTGTGGATTTCGGTGGCCATGCCGGTGTCTTTACCGTTGCCGGCGAAGAAGTTGGCAACCTGATCCGGTTTCTCGTCGATGGCTTTGTTCAGCTTGGTGCTGTCGATTTCCAGCTTACCGGTTTTGACGTTGGTGGTGATGCCGAGGTTGCCCAGGCCTTTCAACTCCGGGTTGTCCTGTGCCGAACTGAGGGCGCTCTTGATCGAAGACTGGATGCCGCGCAGGGTGTTGTCGCCCAGCAGCGCGCCGTTTTTGGCATTCTGCGCTTCACCGCTTTTAACCGGCGTGTATTTGGTCAGCGAATTGAAGGTGTCCAGCAGCGAGTTGTAGTTATCTACCCACTCTTTAATCTTGTCGGCGCTGCCGCTCTTGTCGATGCCGATCACCAGGTTTTGCGGTTCGCCGGGCTTGGTGGTGGTTTTCAGATCGAGCGTTACGCCCTGCAGAGCATCGGCGATCGAGTTGGTGCTGCGCTTGATTTTCGTGCCGTTGACGACGATTTCCGCATCCTGGCCGGGCACGGTTTGCTTTATCGCGGCGCTGCCATCTTTAGGCGGATTTTTAGGATCGTAGTTGAGGATGGCGCCGAGCTTGTCGTCGTTATTGACCTGCACCGAAATGGTGTTTTTTTCGCCTGGCGTGGTGGAGCTTAATGCCAGTTGATAGTCATTGTCGCCGACGCGCATGATGCTGGCGGTGACGCCGGATTTCGATTTATTGATGGCGTCGCGCATCTCGACCAGTGAGGTCTGATCGTCGCCGAGCGGGATCTTGGTCTCTTTCGGCGGGTTGCCTGCCGTAATAGAGATGGAACGATCGCTGCTGCCCGGCGTGCCCAGTTTGGCCTGCTGGTCGGCAATCGGCGTCTGAGTGGTCAGCGTTTGCGGCTGTGCCAGTTTTAGCACCTCGATCGAGTAGTTGCCCGGCACCGATTTGTCGGTGGTGGTCACGGTAAACTGATCGTGCTTGGTGGCGGTAGTGTTGTTGAAGAACTCTGGCTTGGCCAGGTCTTTGCTCAGATTGTCAAACTTCTCCAGCGAGCTTTTCAGCGTACCGTAAGCGGTCAACTGGGCGTTATAGCTGGTCTGCTGGGTGGTATACGGCGTCAGACGCTGTTGTTCCGCTTTGGTCAGCTTGTCCAGCAAACCGTTAAGGTCGAGTCCTGAGCCGATGCCTAATGAACTGATCGATGCCATTCGTGCTTCTCCTTGATAATGACTTTATTCGCTTTACGCGTTATCGGCCCAGCGGTGAAAAAGTTTACTGAAAAAAACAAAAAAACGATGGCGCAATGAAGAGGGAAAAACCGCGTTATTTCTGCCATTGCCGGCGGCGCAAAAAATTTTAAAAAATTGCTAAAGGTTGTTAGGGGAGGGCCGATACCTGAGGGGACGGTGGTTGACGCCGTGGGCAAACAAGCCCGAACCTTTTAACTGTGTTGCGAAGAACGCAACTGACTCGTAAGGAAAGCAAACAATGGCACAAGTAATCAACACTAACAGCCTGTCGCTGATGGCGCAGAACAACCTGAACAAATCTCAGTCTTCTCTGGGCACTGCGATTGAGCGTCTGTCTTCCGGTCTGCGTATCAACAGCGCGAAAGACGATGCTGCGGGTCAGGCTATCTCCAACCGTTTCACTGCAAACATCAAAGGCCTGACTCAGGCTTCTCGCAACGCCAACGACGGTATCTCTCTGGCGCAGACCACTGAAGGCGCACTGAACGAAGTTAACGACAACCTGCAGAACATCCGTCGTCTGACCGTACAGTCTCAGAACGGTTCCAACTCTGCCAGCGACCTGCAGTCCATCCAGGACGAGATCTCTCAGCGTCTGTCTGAAATCAACCGCATCTCCGAGCAGACCGATTTCAACGGCGTGAAAGTGCTGAGCTCAGATCAGAAACTGACCATCCAGGTTGGCGCGAACGACGGCGAAACCATCGATATCGAACTGAAAGACATCAACGCTAAAACGCTGGGTCTGGAAAAGTTCAGCGTGGCTGATGGCATTGATAAATCCAAAGTAGCTGCAACCGCACCTGCTACCGTGAAAACCGGCACCAGCGTGGCTATCAACACCGGCACCGTTAAGGCTGATACTAAAGACATCACCGGCTACGAAAAAGTGGGTGACGATGTATTCGCTATCAACACGGATGGTGACTACTACAAAGCAACTTTCGATAAAGCGACCGGCGACCTGAAATCTGTTGCCACCAAAGAAGCCACTAAACCAACTGGCGGCACTGCGGTAACCAGCATTGAGAAAGAAGTGGCTCCTACTGGCCCTGATGCGGCTAACCTGCGCTCTTACGACAGCGGTAAATCTTACGTGATCCAGGAAGGTACCGGTGCCGATGCCAAATATTTCAAGGCGACCGTAGACGCTTCCGGTAAAGTGACCAAGGGCGCTGAGCAGTCCACCGAGCCAAAAACTGCCGACCCGCTGGCAACCCTGGACAAAGCGCTGTCTCAGGTTGACTCCCTGCGTTCTTCCCTGGGTGCGGTACAGAACCGTTTCGATTCTGTTATCAACAACCTGAACAGCACCGTTAACAACCTGTCCGCTTCTCAGTCCCGTATCCAGGATGCCGACTACGCGACCGAAGTGTCCAACATGAGCCGCGCCAACATCCTGCAACAGGCTGGCACCTCTGTTCTGGCACAGGCTAACCAGTCTACTCAGAACGTTCTGTCCCTGCTGCGTTAATCGTCTCTCCCGATTAACTGTCGCAAAGAAACCCCGCTTCGGCGGGGTTTTTTTAGGTTATAATAAACTGAATTTTAAAGGATTATTTTTCAGTCCATCCACGTAGCATCCACGTTCTGTAAAGACCGTAAGTAAAGTAAAAAAGCCTCGCTTAATGCGAGGCTTTTCATTTTCTCGGTACTTTTTTACAAAATCAGGTTGAGTTGGTCACGCCCATAGTGGGACGTGGGGAAGGCGTCTTGCGGGATAAAGTCGGGCGGTAGCTCTTCGCGCGGGCCGCGCTTTGTTACCAGCTTTTCAACGCTGTTTAGCGTCGTGAACGTGGTACTGCATTCGAAATTCTGACACTGATGATATTGGCGTATCGTCATTTCACTGAGACGGCGACTGGTGCGGGTGCGGGCCATAGCACCGCAGATCGGGCAAACAAACATGATGGCCTCCCATGGCGGGAGTTGAACTCCCCGTTATTATGGCCGTCACTTCTCACTTTCTGCAATCCATTCAGGTATTTTAGCCTCCAGTTCTAGCCGCGTGGTAAAGCCGTTCCCGTCGATCGAATGGCTCGCCCTGGCGATTACCCAATCCTGATTATCAATATCCGTTTTAAATCCCGATACCGTGCCGTGCTGCTCCGGGTATAAATCGGCGCGGCCGTAGGCCAGGGTAAGGGTAAATTCAGCCGCGCCGCGTTTCAGCTGCTGCCATTTTGCGGCCGCGGCCCGTTTGGCGGCCGTTTCGTTATTGTAAGTTTTGCGCAGGACATAGACGTTACCGTCGGCCCCCTCGATGTAATCACCCTCGCGGCTGCTGCTGCGCTGCACTTTCTTTTTCGCCGGCTTGCGGGCCTTCACCGTGACCTTTTTCTTTTTCCCGAATTCCAGATCGAGCCAGTACGCGCGCACGCCGGTATAGGCATCACGATCGGCAATGCGGAAGGCGTGACGATCACCGCTGCTGCGGGTGATGGTGAAGGAGGGGAGAGCCTTGCCGTTGGCGCTGACGCCGCCACCGGGCAGGATAAACAGCAGACTGCCATTTTTCACCGTGGCAATGGCGCCCAGCATTTCGGCCATGCGCGTCAGGAATGACATATCGCTTTCCTGCGTCTGGTCGGCGTGGTCGATCTCTACCTCCATCAGTTGCTGCGAGATGATGGCCTTCAGGTTGTAGCGCCTGGCGATCGCTGACACCACCCGTTCTACGGTGACGTCATGCCAGGACACTTCGCGCTTGACGTTGAACTCGTCGCGAAAATCGGCGCTGCGTGCGGTGATCGTCAGCGTGTCAGGTGGCCCGGCGTGCGCGACTTCATCGACGATAAAAATGCCTTTGTAAACCAGCGCTTCACCATCCCAGCCCATCGACGCGGACACCTCGGCGCCGCGCGGCGGCAGCTGCAGTTGGCCGTCAGTATCGTCCACGGTGATCGTCAGCTCGTCGGCCTCAAAGCCTCGGTTGTCGGTCATTTCCAGCGACAAGATGCGCTCATCCAGCGCTGTCAGTTCCTTACCGCCAAGCAGGATGCTGAACGCCGGCACGCGCGACAGCTCCGCCTGGTAATCGCTGAGCGTACCGGTGCTGCTACCCAGCAGTGATTTGGCCTTGTCGATTGCGTCAGTAGTCAGTGCCATGGCTCCCCCTTTGGCGCTGATGGTTTCATGCGCGCGCGACGGGGAAAACCGCGCGTTGTTGTCGCTGGCGGATGACAACCACCGCCGCGTGTTGCGCCGGCGTTTTTCGGCGAATATCACCACGAACTCACAAGCATGATGGCGGTACAGTATGACCGACAATTTCTTCCATGGTGCACGCGTCAAGGAAAACACCGACCTGCAGACCGCGATCAATGACGTTGACTCAACGGTCATTGGTCTGGTCGCGGTGGCGGATGATGCTGACGCAACCACCTTCCCGTTAGACACTCCGGTACTGATCACGCGGGTAATCAGCGTACTCGGCAAGGCCGGTAAAACCGGTTCACTCTATAAATCCCTGAAGGCCATTTCCGACCAGGTCAGCACCCGCGTGATTGTGGTGCGCGTGGCGGCGGCCGGCACTGAAGACGGCGCAAAAACGCAGTCGCAGCTGATTATCGGCGGCTCCCAGGCGGACGGCAGCTATACCGGCATGTTCGCGCTTTTGACCGCCGAGCAGAAAGTTGGCTACCGTCCGCGCATTCTTGGCGTGCCGATGTATGACACGCAGGAAGTCACAGCACAGCTGCGGGTGATTGCCAAGCAGCTGCGGGCATTTACCTACAACTATTGCGACGGCTGCGAGACGATCGCCGAAGCTAAAACCTACCGCCAGCAGTTTGCCGAGCGTGAGGGCATGCTGATTTGGCCGAACTTCATCGCCTATAACCCGGTGAGCGGCGAAAACGAAGAGTTCCCGGCGGTGGCGTATGCGCTGGGTATGCGTGCGAAGATCGATAACGAGCAGGGCTGGCATAAGTCGCTGTCGAACGTGACGGTTAGCAACGTGCTGGGTATATCGAAAGATGTGTTCTGGGCGTTGCAGGCGGAAGACTCCGATGCCAACGAGCTGAACGCCAACGAAATCACCACGCTGATCAAACGCGGTGGTTTCCGCTTCTGGGGCAACCGCACCACGGACAAAGACGAGTACATCTTCGAGGTGTACACCCGTTCCGCGCAGATCCTGGCGGATACCATTGCGGAAGCGCAATTTACTACAGTTGACAGTCCGCTTACGCCGGCAAACGTCAAGGATGTGACCAGCGGTATCAATGCCAAGTTGCAGGGGGAGGTCACTGCCGGCCGGCTGATTGGCGCTGTGTGCTGGTTCGATATCGTCGATAACCCGACAACCGGCATCCGTCAGGGTTCGGCTGTGGTGCGTTACAACTACAGCCCGGTGCCGCCACTCGAAGATCTGACCATGATCCAGACCTTCACCGATCAATACTATGAAGCGGCCTTCGCGTCTCTGGGAGGGGCATAAGTGGCTATCCCTAAAAAGCTCCGGCTGTTCACACTGTATGTGGACGGCACTAACCACATCGGCAAGATCCCGAGCGTCACCTTGCCAAAAGTCACCCGCAAGACGGAGGACTATCAGGGCGGCGGCATGCAAGGCGCCGTAGCGGTAGACCTCGGCCTTGACGGCGGTGCGCTCGATGCGTCGATGGTGGTCGGCGGCGTCGTTGAAGAGCTGATCCTCAAATATGGCGGCGATATTGACGAAATGCGCCTGCGCTTCGTCGGTGAAATCTACAGCGGCGGCACCAGTTCGCTGATGGAAGTGGAAATGCGCGGCCGCATCACTGAAATCGATCCGGGTGAGGCCAAACAGGGCGATGACACCAACCACACCTACGCCATCAAGAACACCTACTACAAGCTGTCTGTGGATGATAAGGCGTTGCTGGAAATCGACCTTCTGAACTTCATCTACAAGCGCGACGGGAAAAACCTGTATCCCGATCGCATTGTGTCAGCCCTCGGCCTCGGCGGCTGATCGTTAACCCTTAACCTACTTTGAAGGCGTCACGCGTGGCCGCCTGGAGAACATGCACATGTCAGTAACGCTCACCACACCGATCAAGCGCAACGACAAAGAGATCACCATCGTCTCTATCACCGACACCATCAAGCAGGCCGGCTCGCTGCGTGGTCTGCGCCTGGTCGACGTGCTCAACTTCGACTATGACGCCGTTTCAACGCTGCTAACGCGCGTCACTGCGCCGGCACTGACCGCCGCCGAGATCGCCACGCTGGATACCGGTGACTTTGTGGCGTTCATTGAAGAGATGACGCCTTTTTTGACCAAAGCGGCGCCGTCCGTACCGAACGTGGCGGAGACGGGGAACAAGTAAGGGAACCGCTGTTTGTCAGCGTTGACGATCTCATCGCTGACATTGCTGTAGTTTTTCACTGGCCGCCCTCCGAGATGTACGGCATGGAGCTGCGCGAGCTGATGGCATGGCGCCAGCGCGCCGCCATCCGCAGCGGCAACCATGACGATGACGAGGATGACCATGGATCTTAGTATTCGCGTCGCGTTCAACGCGATCGACAAGCTCACCCGCCCGGTTAAAGCCGCTAGCAAAGCTGTTAGCGGCCTTTCTGACTCCCTCAAGAAAACGCAAAACGCCGTTAAAGACCTGGACAAGCAAGCCGCCAGCTTTGACCGCCTGCGCTCGCAGGCCAACGACACGGCGCAGAAGATTAACCGTGCAAAGCGCGAGTTTAACGGGCTGAATCAGACCGTTCGAGAGGGCGGGCAACTGACCGACGCCCAGGCCGCGCACCTGGAAAACCTGCGCGGCAAGCTGTCCCGACTGACGCAAACCTACAGCCAGCAGACGGCCAAACTACGAGAGGCAGCCCAGGCGGTACGGCAGCATGGCGTCAACCTGTCCGCCGGCAGCGGTGCGGTACAAAGCGCCATCCGACGAACAGAGCAATATAACCAGCAGCTTGAGCGCGAGCGGCAGCAGCTGGCCGCTGTTACCCAGGCGCAAGCCGGCTACACCCGCGCCAAAGATGCCGCCGGCAAACTGCGCGGCGCCGGTATAGGAATGGTTGCCGGGGCATCGGTTGCCGGGTATACCGGCGGCCGTTTCCTGGCGCCGGCCGTGGGGTTTGATGCTGAAATGTCGCGGGTGCAGGCGCTGACGCGACTGGATAAAAGCTCCTCGCAGCTGGCCGACCTGCGCGCCCAGGCGAAAAAGCTCGGCGCCGAAACGGCCTTTACCACGCGCGACGCCGCCAGCGGGCAGGCGTTCCTGGCGATGGCCGGCTTTACGCCGCAGGCGATTCAGGCCGCATTGCCTGGCGTGCTCAACATGGCGCTGGCCGGCGGGATGGATCTCGGTGAGTCCGCAGATATCAGTTCGAACATTCTTTCACAGTTCCGCCTCGATCCAAAGGAGATGGATCGCGTCAGTGACGTGCTGACGGGGGCGTTCACCCGCACCAACACCGATCTGCAGAACATCGGCGAGGCGATGAAGTACGCCGGTACGGGGTTATCTAACCTTGGCGTCAGCGTTGAGCAAACGACGGCGATGATCGGCGTGATGGCGAACGTGGGCCTGCGCGGCAGTATTGCCGGTACTGGGTTGCAAACCACGTTCTCACGCCTGGCCGCGCCAACGAAAAAGGCCAACGACGCGCTGAAAGAGTTGGGCGTCACCGTGGCCGACTCCACCGGCAAGATGCGCCCGGCCGAGGACGTTCTCACTGACCTTTACAAATCGGTCAAGAAGTACGGCGCCACTGATCAGCTCTCGTTTTTCAAGGATATCGCGGGCGAGGAAGCCGCGAAGTCCTTCCAGGCGCTGGTTTTATCTGCCGGCAGCGGTGAGTTACAGAAGTTGCTGGCCGACCTGAAGAAATCGCAGGGCGAGGCGCTGAAGGCTGCCAAGGTGATGGCGGATAACCTCGGCGGCGACCTGAAGGAGCTGGACTCCGCCTGGGAAGGTTTTCGTATTCAGGTAGAAGAGACTGCCGACGGCCCGCTGCGCAAACTGACGCAGGGGCTGAGTGAAGCGATCAGCGCCGCGAGCCAGTGGGTGAAAGAAAACCCGCGGCTGGCGCAATCCATTCTGTTGACCGCCGGCGCTGTCACCGCCCTGGTGGCCGCGTTGGGGATCGCCAGCCTGGCGACCGGCCTGCTTATTGGGCCGCTGGCTAAGCTGCGTTTGGGCTTCACGTTGCTGACGGGCGGGCGCGGTCTGATGGGAACCGTTAGCGCACTACGGGGCTTCGTTGGCGCCGGCGGCAACGCCATGGTAAGGATCAGCGGCTGGTCGCGCGTGTTGGCTTCTCTCTCTGGTGGCTTCCGTGGGCTGCTTGGCTCACTGACGCCGCTGCGCAGCATGCTGATGGGCGTATTTATGGCACCGTCGGCAGCGCTGGGTTCATTGGTGCGTAGTGTGATGGGGTTGGCGTTGCGGCTGACGGGCCTGTCAACGCTATGGGGCATTCTCACCGGTGCTATTTCAGCGCTGGGGGCGGCGCTGTCGTTCCTGCTGAGTCCGATCGGGTTGATTGGCGCCGCCTTTGTCGCGGCCGGCGTACTGATTTGGAAATATTGGGAGCCGATCAAGGCGTTCTTTGTCGGCTTTGGTGCTGGCGTCATGGCGGCGCTGGCGCCGCTGCGTGACGCATTTGCACGTATCGCACCGATCTTTGGCGTGATTGGCGATGCCCTCGGCCGCGTGTGGGACTGGTTCACCAAGCTGCTGACGCCGATGCAGACCAGCAAAGACACGCTGGACAAATGCGCCAGCGCCGGCGAGACGTTCGGGCGAGTGTTCGGCACCGCACTGCAGGTGCTGCTGTATCCGCTGTCAAAACTGATGGATGGTGTGGGCTGGCTGCTGGAGAAGATGGGCCTCATCCCGGATGGCATCGAGCAGGCCAGGCGTAAGGCCGAAGAGCTGCGCAATCAGCCCGCGATGTGGGAATGGGATCCGCAGCAGAAAAAAATGGTGAAGAAGGGGTGGAGCTGGTCCGGCCCCGGTCTGCCTACTGGCCCGGCAACTGTTGATCCGAAGCTGGGCGGCTCGCCACCCCCGGCACTGACTGGCGACACGGGCACGCTACGCCGCCTGAACGAGATCGCCGGCAACACCAAGGCGACCGCTGACAATACCAACGCCACCAAACGCATCGGGCCGGGGGACATCGTCTTCAAAAATCTGCCGCGCGCGCTGGCACTACGTGGGGCGTACCAGGACGCGCGGGTGATGCCGCAACCGGTGCCGCGTGTGGCGGCCGCTGCCGGCGGCGGGGTACTCTCGGTGCCGTCGGCGTCACAACCGGCCGCGATGGCGCCCGTGTCCGCACCTGGCGGCGGTGGGCCCATCTTCCAGTTGGTCTTTAACGATGTCGGCCAGCGTTCGGATCAGGAGCTGGAAAGGATGGTGCGCAGCGCAGTGCGTGATGCGATGGCCAGCACAGTCAGAGGTAACCGCGGGTCATTCCGCGATCGAGATTAACGGGAGTCAAAATTATGATGATGGTATTCGGGATGTTCGTTTTTACGCTGCGCACGGCGCCTTACCAGCAGCTACGCCATTCGCAGGACTGGCGCCATGTCAAGAACGATCGCATTAACCAGTCTGCCGGCTGGCAGTATATCGGGGCCGGGGATGACAGTATCACGCTTGATGGCGTGCTCTACCCGGAGATCACCGGCGGCAATCTGTCGCTGTCGAGCCTGGAAACGATCGGCTTTACCGGCCGGCCCTGGCCGCTGATTGAGGGAGACGGGCGTATTTACGGCATGTACGTGATGACGCGGTTAGAACGGGGTAAGTCGGAGTTTGACCGCTACGGCAACCCGAAAAAAATCGAGTTCTCCATCAGCCTGAGCCGTGTCGACAGCGATTTTCGCGAGAAGCTGCAAACGACGTCGGCGAGTGACGTGCTCGGCGAGCTGCGCACCAGCGCCAGCCTGGCGATCAACTCGGTGACAAAATCGGTAAACGGTCTGTTTGGGTGAGGTATAGCGCGATCTGACTGTACTCGATACCGGCAGATATAGACGGCGCCGGCTGTGCTGCAGGAGAAGAAAAAGCCCCGAAAGGGGCTTTGGTTTTTGCTGCCGAGTCAGGCTACGCGATGCCACAGCATTTGTAGCTTGTGGCGCTCGACGACGCTGATCGCCTGGCCCTGGCCGAGCGCTTCGGTCTTCCCTTCAACAGGGTGCCCGTGTGGGCCCAACTCAACCTCATGATAGTGTTCACCAGCCTCATCGGTATCGCCTTCCTCGTAAGGGTCGAAGTTTACCCGGTTGTCGCCCCCTAACTCGTAATCGCTGTTACGTTTCGGGACGCCGTGGTGAACGTGATTACCGCTAAGGGTGGTGCGTTTAGTCCCAAGGTCGGTATCTTGTGCTTCTCCCGACACGCTGATTTCTTCTGCCGGCAGGTTGGCGCGCGTGATGCTCATCGTGTCGCTGCCACCTTTGGTGCCTACGTCGGAGCCGTCAGCTTTGGCTGTCCTGATCGTCAGGTGTTCTCCGGCATACTCCCATGTTGACCACGGCCATAGCTCGTTGGGGTCTACATTCTGGTTGAACAAGCGCGAAGTTCCCAGGGGGTTGTCCTGCTCCCAGGCGTCACGGATTGCAGCTTTTACTGCGGCGGCGATCGCCTTGTTTACACTTTCGCCCAGCTCGCCGATCGCTTCGTCCGTGTAGTCCTTGGCCGCATCTTCCGCGTCCTTGACGCCCTCGGCGGTGGCTAAAATCACCGATGGATCGGCAATCAGCTCCACGTCGGCCGTACTGCTGACTTTCAGCTGCATCCTGATGATCTGGAAACGCCCCGAACCTTCTGCCAGCAATGGCTTGTAGGTTTCCGGCATGTTGCCGACGGCGATGCATTCTCCATCATCGGCGTAAAGCGCCAGCTCACGCAGCCAGAATCCGCCGATCTGCGGCGGCATGATCATTTCAGCTTCGATGACACTGGCGTCACTGTCGGCGATCACCAGTTTATTCAGCATGCCCCGATACTGCTCGTTAATCAGCCCAGCATGGGCGGCGTTCGGCGAGGGCAGTTGACCGCCGGCATCGCCGACGGCCATTTCCGCGATGGCGACCGGCGTTCCCGTCACCGCTGCATTCGCCAGGCGCTCTGCGCCGGCGGCAGTGATCAGCGTGAGAAACTTTTTATCAGCCATATTTCCACCGTTAGTTAACGAACTCGCCGCGCAAGCTCATGATGGTTTTCAGCATGTCGCGCTTTTCGGCTTGCTCCTCGGCAGTCAAGACGCGGTTATAAACGGCGAATGCGCCCATGATGCCGGGTAATCCCATGTTCTGCTCTGGGCTGGGCGAGCCGTTAAGGATAATCGGTCGGGTCGATTTATTGCGTTTTGTGATCGGTGTTGAACGACGAACGCCGCCGGCGCGGGTGATTGAGGCTTCAGTATTTGAAACCGTGACGGTAAACCGCGTCCAGCCGCCGACAGCTCCACCATGTTCAACCGAAGCGACAGCGATCGTTCCGGCCTGCTCGTTGAATACATCACCAGTAGCGATCTGCAAAATCAGTACGCCGTTCGGCTCGATGCGCAACTGAATGCCAGAGAAAGGGGCGACGCCGGGATAGAGGTTTGAGAACAGGCGGCCGCTGACGTCGGGCTTGTTCATATTGATGCACAGCGCGAACGTCATTTCGTCCGTCTCAATGATGCCCGTGTCAGCGCCATGCGCGGCGTCAGCAACGGTGATCATGCCGCGCTTGGTAAACTCGTTTTCTGTTACCAGATCGCGCGCGTTGCCGCTGGAGTCGTATTTATCCTGCATGCTGTAGGTTGCTACGCTGGCATCGTCATTTAGCAGCATTTCTGGCTCAGCCAGTTCCAAATCACCGGCATTAACGACGCCATCACAAATAATAATCATACTGCCTCCTGTTTGAATAAGCCCATCTGTCCGACGCTGATTGTTGCCGCATTGGCCGCGATAATGACGTTTATTTCCGTGACATCTGCGGGGACAATGACGTCATAGCTAAATGTCATGAATCCGTCCGTTGAGTGATTCCACGTCCTGATCCCGGCCAGGTTTGTTTTATTTGTGTCATTGGCTTCGAGATAACAGGCCGTTGAATTTTTATCCGTAACGTCGGCCTTCATCCTGAAGCTGAATGTGCGCACCTCTCCCGGAGAAACCGTTACCGTCTGCGAGACGCGTGCGATTGTCGTCCCTGTTCCGATGACGGTAAGCACATTGCCGACAACGGCGGGATCTGTCGAAATAGCGATGCTGCCGGTCATCACCACCCAGCCGGCCGGCGCGCCGGCGGCGCTATCCAGAAACAGGGGGTTAACGATGGTGTTTGGCCCGTCCTGGGTCGTGGGATTGGCAATCGCCAGCTGTGGGTAGATCGGCATGGTGTAGGGTTCCAGTGCCGATGCCAGCGCTTTACCCATGTGATAAGCGCCCAGCGCGACCGGGTGAGAGGGATCCGGCTGTCCGTTCCCCAGCACGCCGTTATAGCCTTCTTTCCAGCCGTCAGTTGCCGGGTCAACGGTGGCGGCCCGCATATCTACGAACGGGTAGCCCTGCTGGCAGGCGTAAGCCCGCAAAAACGCATTGATGGCGTTCTCGCGGCTTTTAAACTCCGGGTCGCTATTATTTTGTGCCGCCATGCTGCATACGACCGGAATAATCCCGTTTTTCCTGAATTCGGTCAGGATGTATTTGACGTTGCTGGTGATTACAGCGATCGAGAATTTAAAACTGCCGTCGCTGTTTTTTTGGATCACATCATTACGACCGCCGAGAAACGTAATAAAGCGCGGTTTTGCCGCAATAGCGGGTTTGAGATGATCGCGGATCATGTCCGCAGTGGTATAACCGCCGGTCGCCCACTGGCCAACGTATTTTATTCGGCCATTGCTAAACAGCGATGCCCACATCTGCCAGGAGCGCGCGTTATACGTCCAGCCGCGCGGTTTGCCCGCGTCGGCGGGATTGCGGCCGTTGTCGGATATCGAATCTCCGAACCCGCCCAGGGTATTCTGCAACAGCCCAATATGCGTTTCTAACGGTATGCCGCGATATTCAAGTGTGCTGGCGCCATCATCACGCACGGCCAGCAGGCGCTTGCCGCCCGTGACCAGATTAAACAGATACCCAGGACGAGCGCGGCGCAATGCCGACGGCCCGATAATCAGCTCACGTAAGATATTCATGTAGTCGGAGAAGGTTTTACCGGGCATCTCTTTTTCACTGTTCTCATTTATCGAGAACATGCTCGCCCCTTGGCGACTGACAAAATCGACCGGCTTTCTTGTGCGCGGCATAGTCAGCAAGCCCCGCGTGCGCTTGTCGGTTGTTGACGCCAGCAGCTCGACCGCTTCAACGAATGCCGCCGTGACAATTTTCTTACCGGTAGGGGTGGCGATGCCGTTCACATTCTCGTATTGCTCAACCCAATAATTGGTGATGGGGGAGTTAACGGAGAACAGACGGCGGGTTTCGGTGCCGGCGTTGATCGCAGCCTGTGCCTCGTCGACACTGTCGTAAATCTTGGCATCGCTCATCACGGACGTGTTGAGCTTATCCACGTCATTTTTGAGTGACGCAGTGCGGTTTGCTAACTGCCTAGCCTGGATATTCGCCACACCATTTCGCCCGCCGGAGACGTCATCACCGCGCTTGATTTGGTAGATCGATTCTTCCCACTTCGCTTCCTCTTTTAAGTCAGCCATTTGATTCCCCGGAGTAATGGTATCCGCTGCCGAAACGCGGAATACCGTTGTATTTAACGCTGTCGTCCGGCTCGTAGTCGGCCGGGTAAACAGTGACGATATCGCCGTCATGTACCGTGACGGCGGAATAGATAAAACCGCTGACCTTTGTCGCGATGTTCATTTGCGCAAGGTGTCGGCTGACCGGCTTGGCATCCGCCACCAGGCGATTTAATTCGGCCAGCGTTTTTTCAGTTAGTCCGACTTCGTTGACGTCGACCTCAAGTCGGAAGGTGCCCGGCCGATCGCCGGTGTCGAACCATTCGGCAAAGGTGGCCGAAAACCCCATGCTCTCAATCACCCGCCGCACCGCGGCGCGGGTGCCCTTGCGGCGGTGCTGCCAGTAGGATTGCTGGATCGCCGCTATCTTTTTCTCTGCCGGCCAATTCTTGTCCCAGCGGTCGACCGATAGCGCCCAGGCGAGATACGGCAACAACTCAACCGGGCAGGCAGTCGGCGTCCACAGCGTGCGCAGCGCGACCGCGATCGCCGACAGTCGCGCAGTGACCGTTTCGGTGTGGCGCATCCAGGCGCCGGCGGACGGGGGGAGCAGGGTGTTATTCATCCGTCCCGCCGTTCTCTACTGCATAGCCAACGTTGCGTGCGGCTTGCGTGTCGGAGATCTGCAGGTCAGTCGACGGCGAACGCAGCACCACACGTTGTACCCCCTGCACATGCAGTGAGGCGGAGATCGCCGACCTGGCAACGTCACGCCCGATCTTCTTGTCGTTGTCGGCCAAAAAGCCACGCAGCGACGCCATGGCGGCGTTGATGATGGGTTCCGACTCCGGCCCCGGATACAGGAAAAGCTCCGCATCAATTGAATAGTCGACAATATCCGCACTGCGAACCGTCACGCGGTCGCCCAGCGGTCGGACTTCTTCATCGTTAACCGCGGCCGTAACGGCGGCCAGCAGCTCGGGCGAGGCGGTGCCGTCGCCGTCGGTCGACAGGATGGCGATCACCACCTCCGCCGGTTCCGGGCTGGTTGCCCTGGCGTCGGCAACCTTGCCGCTGGCACTGCGGGCGAAATATTCATATGCCGCCGACGGGCCGGCCACGCTCATGCCCTCGAACGCGGACTGCGCGCGCAGGCGCAGGGCTTCGTCACTCTCCATTACTGCGTCGGACGTGTCCGTCTCCGGGGTGATCGTCAGGCGTTCGGTGTCGAGGTTGGCGGCCAGGTTGTCCAGGTCGGTGCCTTCGGCGTGGCTCAGCATGCAGGCGGCTGCCCCCTCGTTGATCCGCCGGCGCAACAGCAATTCGCGGTAGGCCATCGCCTGGGCGATCACGTTGAGCGGTTCAGACTCCAGCGACAGGGCGGCGGCAACCGACGCCTGCTGGTCAGCAGGGAATGCGGCGATCATCGCTGCCTTGACGTCAACGAGGATCGTCTCGAAGTCAAGCGGCTCGATGATCTGCGGCGATGGCAGCTGCGACAGGTCAATCGTTGGCATCGTTGTGGCTCCTTAACTCAATCGTCCCGGTGCTTTTCTCCATGCTTACCGTCAGCATGCCGGCCATCTCGGCCGTGACGGCGCCGGTGGGTGAATAGCTGATGTTGATGGTGTCCAGCGCAAGGCGAGGCTCCCAGGCCGCCAGCGCGATCACGGTCGCGCTCATGAGCTGCAGGCGGGTGACGTCGTTCTGCGGGCTGTCGAGCAGGTCGGGCACAAGCGAGCCGTAGTTACGGCGCATGATGCGCGAACCGATGGGCGTCAGCAGGATGTCATTGGCTGACTGCCAGACGTGATCCGCATCGGTCAGCGTGCCGGTGCCGCTGTTATTCATGCCGCGGTATTTCTCGCTCATTGGGTGCCCTCCGTCCAGTCGCCGCCGCGCTGCACGCCGCCGTGGTCGTGATTGTCGACCTTCACGCCGTTCGACATGAAGGCACCGCCGGTGTGATTGAAGTCGCCGTGCATCTCGCCGCCTTCGCTGACGTCGAATTGCCGGGTCTTCAGCATGTTGGTGCATTCGACGACGGGCGAATCCAGGATCACTTTGACCTCGGCCGTTAATTTGGCGGTCTTGATGCCGCTGACTTCCAGCGCGCCGGCGTCGGCGTCATAACGGAATTTGGCGCCGTCCGGGGCGGTGATCACCATCTCGTTACGCGAGCCGCCGGGGGCGGGGTGATCGTTGCTGTACAGGCTGCCGCCGATAATGGCCGTCTCCGGGTTGCCGCCGATGCACAGCAGCCAGACCTGCTCCCCGAGTGACGGCGGCATCCAGATGTTGAATGCGCCGGCGCGTTGCGCATTCCAGCGCAGCCACGTGGTATCTAACCCGCCGGTAGCGACGCGCACGCGCTTGTTGTCTTCTTCGATCTCCGTGACCACGCCAACGCGGATCAGGTTTTCCAGCAGGCGAATAAGTTCGGCCGCGTCCACTATTTCACCCCCAGCGAATCAATGACCGAACGGGCGATCGCCATGCGGTCGGCTTTGGTGATCCCCAGCACCTCGCGGCGTGGGTAGGACGCCATCGCGCCGGACTTGTTCACCCTGTCGCGCAGGCCGTACTGGTGCGTGCGCGCAATACGGCCCGCAACGCCGGTAAATCCAACGGTGGCGCCGCCGGCATCGGCGCGCGCCTTCAGGAAGCGCGCGGTGCGCAACCGGCGAAACATCGGATCGGCCTTGGTGGTGTCCTTGCGCGTCTGGCTGAAGTTGATATCGAGGTAACGCTCGATATCCTCGCGATAGAAGGAGCGGACGGCGCCGCGACCTTCATCGAAACCGGTCAGCATGCGGCCGCGGCTGCCCTTGGTTGCCCGCCAGTTTTTCAGGCGGCGGGTTTCGCCGTTCCAGATAAAGCCAATCCCGGCCTGTGAGCGCAGCACCTTGCGGCGGCGCTTCTCGAATTTTGAGCCGTCCGGGTTTTCCTGGCGTGCAATGCGCCGCGACTGGCTCTGGCGCAGCATGCGGCCGACCTCGCGCGCGGTGCGTATACGCCCGGCGGGGGACATGCCGCCGAGAATATCGGCGAACACCTGATCCAGTTCATGAAACAGCGCGGCATCGGTCATGGCACCAGCTCCCCGCCACTATCAGGATCGAACACGATTTGCCAGTCGCCGCCGTTGATGCGTGGCTTGTCTTCCGCCAGGTGATGCGCGACGGGCTTGCCGTTCTCGATAGTGACTATCACGCGCTCCCACACAGGCACCTTCAGCAGAATGTCGGCGCTGTCGTCGCTCACGATATCGGCGTCAAACTCAATCTTTTTGTTGCTGTCCGGGTTCAGCAGCAGGTCGGGCTGGTTCTCCCAAATCCACGCTAGCAGCGGCAGCATGAGATCATCGAGCTGGCCGGAAAAGTCCATTGCCAGCACCTGGATCGGGTATACATACATGAACGAGCTTTCACCGGTGGCCTGGATCTCGATATGGCCTTTTTCCACCCATACCGTGAACAGTTCAGGATTGGCCTTGCACCAATCGCAGGCCGCGATCAGCGCGTCGCGCAGCAGCTCGGCTTTTTTCACTTCATCCCCCCCCTGGCAATACGCCGTAGTTCGAGTTCTCGTATGGCTGCCTTGTCGGCGTTGCAGGTGTCCAGCGCATCCAGCAGCCGATCCGCCCAGGGCGCCAGGCTGCCGTAAGTCATCGGTGACGGTGCTGCAGGCACATCAGTGTTTGCCGTCAGGCTGGCCGGCAAAGGCTCCTGAATAATTTGCGGCGCGGACTTCCGCGGCGCGTTTTTGCAGGCTGTCAGCGACAGCAACAGGCACAGGAGTAACGGCACACGTTTCGCCGTCCAGCGCAGTCTTGATGGTTTCACGTCGTTGCTCTCCATTGGTGCCGCGCTTCTCGCTCAGCTTCTTCATTCCGGCCTCAATCTCGCCGACGTCGGCACGAAGGGCGCGCACTTCGGCCAGCACATCCCCGGTTTGCTCGACGGCGCGCTCGGCAATATCGCGGCGCTGTTCGGCCAGTTCCCGCTGATGCTTCTGCCATCCCATCCCAGCCAGTGCCGCCAGGAACAGCAGGATCAATACCGCGGCCGCTTTCATTCGGCGCCCCTGAGTGCCGGGTCAGACAGGCACCAGGCTTTGAACTCTTCCCGACGGTTAACCAGCCCTTGCAGGCGTTTGCCGCCGGAGTTCACAAAGTCGGTCAGGCGCTGGCATACGCCGGGCCAGTTGCCCGCCTGCGCGTATTTCCATAGCGTGGTGCGCTGCTTTTTGCCCTGGCGATCGGTGAACCAACTGATCCCGGTGCAACCCACGTTGAAACTGACGTCGGTCAGCGCTTCAAACACGAATTGCGGGGCGGCGGCGCCGTTAAAGTTGCTGTTGATACACTTTTCCGCGCGTACCAGGTCGTTTACCCAACGCTCGGCGATCTCCGTTTCCGAGTACTGCCGATCTTCGACGCGGGTCGTTGAGCCCATGCCGATGGTCAGCACCCCGGCGGGGCAGTAGTAGGGCGTCTTGCGACAGTCCTCATACTTCGCCATTTTCAACTGTGCCGCCTGGCTGGTGCGCACCTTCTCGGGCCACATGGCACCGGCCAGCGCCACAATGGCGGCCACGCTGCAGGCGATAACGCTTTTTCGTCTCACCGGTGGCCCCCTTTCAGCTCGCTGATAAGCGCCTTCACATCCTGCCGGTTCTCGGCATCGCTGCGCACCGCGTCAACCAGCTGCGCCAGCAGGGCGTTGGTGGTCGCCTGGCTGCGTGCCACCCGGCGGCGGTGGATTTCGCCCAGCGCCGCGGCGATAAGGCCGATCACCAGCCCGCCTGTTGCCAGCCATTCGCGCTGCGTCATCATGCCGATGCCCATCAGCACGGTGGAATAGGAGTAGATCACCCAGCTCCAGAGGCGGTCGATTACGTCCATAGCTGCACCGTCTCCTGTTGGGCTGAGCGTTCGATCTCCGGCAGCTCGACCACCTGGCCGGCGGTCAAAAATATTTGTTCGGCGATCCCCGGATTGGCGGCCAGTACGATTTCTGTCACGCCTTGCGTGGTGCCGTAGTGTCGCTGGCACAGCAGATCCAGCGTGTCGCCCTGCATTGCTTGCACCTTCACTAAAATGCCTCCGCAAAATTGCGCACTTCGTCGCGAATATCGGCGATAGCCCAGCGAGCATCCCGCCACAGATCTGCCGCCTGCAGCGTCAACCCGGCGGCGCGTTTCTCGCCGGCGTCGCCGGTGGTGTCGACGTCGCGATAGTTTTCGATCAGCAGCGCGCGGGTGATGCTGAATACCGCGCGGCGGTAGCGGTGGATCTTCACGCTCACGTCATTGATTTGACGGGCTGGCACGGTCTCCAGCGACGCGAAGCCGGCTTTCATCTGGTTTTCTTGCCAGCCCGTCAACTGGTCGATCACATGGCCTGTCGCTTCAATCGCGGCCTGCTTTAAGCGGGTGGTGGTCACCGCGCCGGTGATGCGCATCTCAAGGCGCACGTCCTTGAGCGCAATCGCGGGCCAGAATGGGCCGGCTGTGATGGTCTCGCCGCCATCGTCGGTATCTGGCACATCGTCAGCGGCGGGGGTGACGGTACGCCCGGCAACAAGGCTCATGGTCCAATCTCCTCAAAAGGTGGCGGTGAGCGGGCGGGGAAAAGCACACGCGAAGCGCTGCAGATCTCCGCCCGCGCCGCCAGCGCACGGGGCGCAAGTCGTTTTATTCGGTGGTGTCCTGCTTGGCTTTCTTACCGGCGGCCTTGCCGGCGGGTTTTTTAGCGGCTGATGGCTTACGTGCGGTGCTGCTGCGCTGCCGGCGCTGGGTGGCCGGTACAGTCGTTTTTGATGCTGCTGCAGCGTCGGTCGTTGTCGCGGCGCCGGAGGTGTCGGCATCGTTATCGCCGGAGCCGCCGGTGTTCTGGCTGGCTTTCTTGACCTGGCGTGCCAGGCTCTCGATCGCTTTCCTAACGCCGGCGTTGGCGTCCAGTTTCAGCGCCTGGCGCAGCAGTTCCAGCGCCTTCGCCTGGGCGACATCATCGCCACCTCGCAAGGCAAAGCCGCGCGCCTTGAACAGCTTGGCGAGCACCACGTCAGGCATATCCTTGCCATCGACGATTTGCGCGAGCTCGTCCAGCACCTGCAGGTGTGCGGTCAAATCGGTGCTCTCGTCGGCCTTGACCTGCACCAGAATGGGATCGCAAAGCTCTTCCACGAGGGCCGTCGCTGCCGTGCGGCGGAACTGGTCAGGCATCGCGAGGTTGTGCTCGATGACATAGCGGCCGATACGCACCGCCAGCGGGTAATCGCCGGCGTCAATCGCCCAGATCATCAGAGTGACGATGACCTCGTCCTGCCGTCCGCTGTTGCCGTCGAGCGTGCCTTCGATCCAGCCTTCATAGTGCGGAAGCAGCTGCTTTTTCATCTCCGCTTTCGCCTGGTCGGACTGCACGCGTTTGAGTGCACTCTGATCCATGCGCAGGCGGTGAAGGATTTGTTCATGCGCGGTGCGGGCGGCTTCTGTGAACTCCTCGGTCTTACCGTGGCGTTCCGCCATCACGCGCTGAAAATGTCGTTGTGCCGGTGTCAGCATTGTCCTGTCCCCAAAGGGGGGCGGGCAGGTGCCCGCCCGGGTAATTAACCGCCGTTCTCAGGCTGTGCGAAGTTGATGCCGTCGATAAAGGCGACGTTGCCGTAGTCCTCGATCACGAAGTCATCGTTCGACGACTGGTAGGTCGCGACGCGGTTGTACTCCGGCTCTTCCTTGATGGTGCGGCGCAGGCTCCCGCGCTGGTAGTACACCGACAGGTTCTTAAACGGCGTGATCAGAATGCCGTTCACCGGGAAGTACGGCGCGATGAAGGTCGGCATGTTCCCGACGCGCTCCTGCGCCACAATGAGCTGACCGGCCAACATTTCGGTATTCGGGTTGGTCTGGCTCATGGCGTTGATTGCCGGGAAATTACTGCTGGTCAGCAGGTCACCGGCCAGGATCACCACGTTATCCGGGTTACGTTTGTGCCATTCGTCCATCAGGCTGTTTTTGGCGTCATAAACTGCTGAAGTCAGGTTGCCGTAGGTGCCTCTGGCGATGATCTTGTTGTCATCATCGCGCGCTGTTACGGTTACGCCGGAGATCATGCGGTGTGGGGCTTCTGTTCGGATTTTTTCCAGCCAGCCGATGCCACAGTCTTGCAGCAGCGGGTTGGCGGCGCGGTTGGACGGATCGGCGTAGCTGTTGCCGTTGAAACCGATCATGATGCGGTCAAGCGACATTTGGCGGCCCATGGCTGCACTGATCATCGGTTGGAACTCTGGCATATGCGCCCAGGTGTCCAACTGCTCATAACCCAGACCGTAGTCGTAGTTGACTTTGCGGCAGGTGTAGTTGAACGGCTCCATTTTGCTGTTATCGGCCGGGTTGCGGCGAGTGGTGGTGCTGTTGTTCACGCCGGCAAGCGGGCCTTTGCTGCCGATCAGCACTTTCTGGCCGATCTGTTGGTTCACGCCGAAAACGTTAATTTTGCTCAGGAAGGAGTCACTTTGTTGCGCGGCAAGCTCCATCTTCTGCTGCCGCGACGGTTCGACAGCGAATTTTGCCGCGACCGCTGCTGGTGACACGCCATTCATTTCGGCTTGGCGTGCAACGTACTGATCAAACAGTTTGCGGGTATTGTTATCCATGCTCTTTTTCTCTCGTAGTCAATATCGGTCGCTGGCTTAGTAGTCAGCCTGCTGCACGTTGCCACCGCCGCCGGCCGGCGGGCGACGGCTGAAATTGCCGTCCGTGGTTTCAACCTGCTGCTTCATCGCAGCCAGGTCAGCGGTCAACTTCGCGATGGCCTGCTTGTTGCTGGCGCTTTCCTGCGCGGTGGCGCTGAATTGGTCGGTCAAATCGGCCTGCGACTGCGCCACAGCCTCTACCGCCTGATGCACCTGGCTGAAGCGTTCATCGTCGGTTTTCTTGCCCTTGCCGAGGATGCCCATGACGCGGGAGAACCACTCGTTGCCGGTGGTTGAGCGCGACTGGTCTGCCTGCATCAACTCAGCTTCGAAAGCAGTGGTGAACATCGTCGGCTCGGCATCTGCGGCATTGAAGCGCATGACTTCCCCGCGCTTCTCGGCGGCAAATTTCAGCTTGTCAGTGCCCAGGCTGGCCGGGGTGTCGGTCATCGCCAGGCCGACCAGGTATGGGCCGTTGGTCAGTGAAAACTTTGGATGGATCTCGACGCTGGAATAAATCTTCTTCCCGTCGTCGGTCATGGTCTTCATGCGTGCCGTAGGCTCGATCTCTGCGTACAACGCAGCTTCGCCAGTCAGCGGGCCGTCGGAAATGTCCTCGGCGGACAGGGCCATCACGTCGCCCATGGCGCAGAAGGTGCTGTCAGGGAACGGGGAAAGGTAGTGCTCGATATTGACGCGGGCG
Source organism: Serratia sp. CY27727 (assembly GCF_052169275.1). Lineage (NCBI taxonomy): Bacteria > Pseudomonadati > Pseudomonadota > Gammaproteobacteria > Enterobacterales > Yersiniaceae > Serratia > Serratia sp. CY27727. The sequence continues at coordinate 692,587 of NZ_JBJNLB010000002.1, forward strand.
CCATACACCGCCGGGTTATACGACGCCGCCATCGCATGGATCTGATCGCGGGTGACCTGACGGCCGTCGATAGTGACGCCGGAGGTCATAACGCGGAATTTCTTACGGGTGCTCGTTGTGCTTGCCATGTCTGCTTGCTCACGATTCTGTTGAGTTCCCGGTGATGATGGCAGGGCGTTCGGCCCTGTCTCAACGCGTTGTTGTTGTCGGAGAACGGCGACAGCCGGCACCGCGAGAAAGCCCGCGCGTGCGCGGGTTAACCTCCCTGGCAGGACATGGGGGAGACAATGACGGTTCAGGAAACATTCACTAGGCACCGCGCACGACAGCTTTACTGGCAGGGCTACCCGCCGGCGGAAATCGCGCGCCTGATGGGTATCAACCAGAACACGGTTTACGCCTGGAAGAAGCGCGACGAATGGGATGAAACACCACCGATCCAGCGCGTCACCACCTCGATTGATGCGCGCCTGGTGCAGCTGACCGGCAAGGAAAAAAAGAGCGGCGGCGACTTCAAGGAAATCGACCTGCTGACGCGCCAGCTGAAGAAGCTGGACAACGGCACGCCGGCCACCCAGCCGAAAAAGAAGGTGCGCAAGAAGCAAAACTTCTTCTCTGAGTCGCAGATCGCGCAGCTGCGGCAGAGCATTCTGGGGTCGCTGCACTGGCATCAACGGGGCTGGTATGACAATAACCACCACCGCAACCGGGCGATCCTTAAATCTCGTCAGGTGGGGGCGACATGGTATTTTGCGCGCGAGGCGCTGCTCCGCGCGTTATCTGATGATGTGAAAGAGACCTACCAACGCAATCAGATCTTCTTATCGGCCAGCCGCCGGCAGGCGTACCAGTTCCGCAACTTCATTCGTTCCGCTGCGGCGGAGGTCGACGTCGAGCTGAAAGGCGGCGACATGATCCAACTGTTCAACGGTGCCGAGCTGCATTTTCTCGGCACGTCGGCAGCAACGGCACAGTCCTACACCGGAAACCTCTATTTCGATGAATTTTTCTGGGTGGGTCAGTTCGCCAACCTGAAGAAGGTAGCAGGCGCCATGGCGACGCTGAAAGGGCTGACGCGTACCTACTTCTCCACGCCGTCGGCGGAAAGCCATGAAGCGTATCCGTTCTGGACAGGGGAGGCATTCAACAAGGGGCGCGCCAGCAATAGTCGCGTGGAGTTCGACACGTCCTGGAAGACGCTGAACAGCGGGCTGATGTGCCCCGACAAAGTCTGGCGCCAGATCGTCACGCTACAGGACGCCATCGATCACGGCTGGGATTTTACCGATCTCGATGAAATTCACGACGAGAACAGCCCGGAGGAATACAACCAACTTTACGGCTGCCAATTCATCCGCGACGGTGAAGCGGCCTTTGACTACAACATGCTGTTGACCTGTGCCGCTGATAGTTATGACGACTGGCTTGACTGGAAACCCTACGCCATGCGGCCGTTGGCCGACCGGCCGGTTTGGATTGGTTATGACCCTAACGGCGCCAGCGGGAAGGGTGATAGCGGGGGCATCTCCGTCAACGCCGTGCCGCTGGTCGCCGGTGGCAAGTTCCGCACCATCGAGACGCAGCGCATTCGCGGCATGGAGTTCGAGGCGCAGGCCAATCTGATCATTGGCATGCTGGATCGCTATAACGTGCAGCATATCGGCATTGACGGGCAGGGGATTGGTGAGGCGGTCTGGCAATTGGTGAAGAAGCGGTTTCCGGCGGCGGTCTGCTACCAGTTCAACCCGGCCAGCAAGCGCATGCTGGTATTGAAGATGCTTCAACTCGTTCGGGGTGGTCGCTGGGAGTTCGACAGGGGAGAACGTGATCTGCTCACGGCCTTTAGTGCAGTGCGTAAGGTGGTAACACCTGGCGGGGTTATCACCTATGACACCGACCGCAGCCGCGGCGTCAGCCATGGCGACCTTGCCTGGGCGACGATGCTGGCCATTATCAACGAGCCGCTGGGACAAGATGGCGGCAGCACTATGACGGTTATGGAGTATTAACGTGAGTAAACGAAAAACAGCGCGGCAGCGCCAGCAGCCCGCAGCAGACACGCAGCTTGATCTGGCGACCGAGCTGCAAAAACTCCCTGGCCTGAGTACCTTCTCATTCGACGGCCCCTGGCCGGTCAGCTCGTCCTACGATCTGCTCGACTCGATGTACTGCGCCGACAACGGCCGCTACTACGACACGCCGATCAGCTGGTACGGTCTGGCGCGCCAGTTCGGCCACGCCAGCTGGCACCAGTCGGCGCTGATATTCAAGCGTAACGTGCTGGCCGGTTGTTTCACCCCGCACAAGCTGCTGTCGCGCCAGGCGTTCTCGGCCTTCGCCATGGATTGGGTGGTGTTCGGCAATGCCTACCTGGAGCTGCGCCGTAACGTGTTAGGCGGGCCGTTGGCACTGCACCATACGCTGGCGAAGTACACCCGCCGCGGCTCTGACCTGGATACTTACTGGTTTATCCAGGCGGGGCTTGATGATTATCAGTTTCCAACCGGCGCTGTCTGCCATGTGATCAACCCGGACATTCACCAGGAGATCTACGGCATGCCGGAATACTTCGCGGGCCTGCTGTCCGCGAACCTTTCGCACTCGGCCGACACGTTCCGCAAGCTGTACTACGACAACGGCAGCCATGCCGGCTGCATCGTCTACGTCAACAGCGCGATCGCCGATCAGGAGAGCCTCGACAAGCTCAAGAAGACACTGACTGACACGCGCCGCGGCGGGGCATTCAAAAACATCCTGCTGCACGCGCCTAACGGCGGTAAGGACTCGGTGCAGATCCTGCCGTTCAGCCAGATCTCAGCCAAAGATGAATTCCTGGGCGTCAAGTCCGCCACGCGTGACGATATCCTCGCCGCGCACCGCGTACCGCCACAGCTGATGGGCGCCATGCCGGAAGGTAACGGCACCTTCGGCGACGTGGAGAAGGCGGCGCGGGTGTTCGCCATCAACGAGCTGACGCCCATCATGGAAGCCATGAAGCACGTCAACGACTGGATGGGGGAGGAGGTGATCCGCTTTAACCCGTATGCGCTGCTCGACGTAGAATAACCCCGGCGCTGTAGCACGGCCGCCGCTGTCTATGGCGGCCATCCCCCGACAAGTAGCCCCATCACGCGCTACGCCCATCACTTCGAACCGCTCCCCACCGCCAGCCGCGCTATGCGGGCCGCTGGCGCGTTAACGCCTGCTCATCACCTCAATAGCACCACGACGGCGAGAGCCTCACAGTGGCCCATTCAGGCAACATACGCCCCCCTTCCCATACCCCAAAGCGCGCGCTTGCTCCCCCGCCTCGCCTGCGCGCCTCACACCCTCTTTTTTGTGCAAGATCCAAAGTAGATCGAACCCGCGCCAGTACTGGCACAAGTTCGCAATAGGGTAGATCGAATTTTTGTGCAAAATTGTGCGCAACTTTGCAGTTAACTGGATTAAAAAAAAGACCGTCAATTGTGTTATCGATTAACACTATTGGCGGTCTTTATTATATTTTCACTGTTGCCTAAACCAGTTCCACTCAGCATGGAGCCAAATGACAATCATCACGCAGCTTGATATGAACATAATATCAGGCCATTTAGTGAATCCTGTCGAGACTGAGGCAACGGATATTACGCCGGCTAAACGTGTAAACCATCTGCTGTGTATCATAATTTAAAAATTGCATTCCATGTATTGAAAAGCTCACTGTTAATGAGCTTTGTCCTATAGCTTCTTCTCTAGCATCCTGTAAACGTTAACATGCCAAGTTAGATGAGTGAATTCAAATGCACATTTTCCGATTTACTTTTGCTTTGTTGGTCATATTTGGCCACTTACTGTTACTTTTTTGTCACTTCAAATAGCTGACGCTCAGGGACGAGCATACGCTGCATAATTCAAAACTCATGCATGTTTCATGCGTTCATTGAGGGTTTCAACGATGAAAGCATTGACCGAAACCTCATGTTCTGCCGCGGCCTGATTCAGCCGTTCGCCGAACGATTCTGGGTAGCGCAAGGTGAACGTCTTGATTTTCTCCTGGCGTGCGTATGGCTCGATGCCGGCGGCGCTGCAATCGTCCAGATATTCGCGTAAAGAGATCTCGCCCTCTTTTTTCAGCCCCTGGATGCTGTCGGAAACGAAATCGCAGTAACCGGACAGGCCGAGGAATTTACCTCGGAACGCGCCCAGCTCAGGAACAAAGCTGATTACCGCCGGTTGCCCGGCGATCTCCATGGTGTTTGGGGTTGCTGCTGTTGTCTTCGTCATGGCTTAACTCCTATGCTTTCCAGCCATTCGCGGAGGTTGACCACCGCGCCTTTGTCCGTGTCCGGCGATGGGTGGGGGCGGTGAAAGTTGGCGATGCTGCCATTAAGCAGGAACTTGCAACGTGAACCGCGGCCCTCTTTGACTTCGCCACCCAGCGCTTTTATCAGTGATTCCACATCTGACCATTTGATCCCGGAGAGAACAGGCGTTTTAAATATCTGTTCTAACGTGTTTTTTTGTCTCTTCCTTAACGCTGAAACTTGTTCTTTCATGTCGCAGTCCGTGAAGTCACTTTATGAAGTCATTTTGATGATTTGATATTGTGAAGTCAAGTTGTGAAGTCATTTTATTAGCTTGTTCTAAAATCACTGATGATATCCTCGCAAAGATCGACACATTCATTGCAGATGTATACCCGCGGGCCAGCTATCATCCTGTTAACTTGATGATTACTTTTTCCACAAAAGCTGCAAAAGTACTCTTTGATTTCACCGGTTTCTGATGGTGCAGGGGATTGGCGTTGCTCTTTTTCTCCCATTCCTTCAAATAGTTCGTGATTTTTCCTCACGATGCGGGCACACCCAACTAATTCATCTGCGGTGATGTTCGCGGTCAGCATGACGTTTTGTAGGCGGCTGGTGATACCGGCCATCTTTTTGGCGTGGTCGCTGTGATGATCTGGTTCTGGAATGTGGTGACGGTGTAGTTCATGTGGCATAAATCCCCCTTATTACGGTTCTTGATGCGTTTCTAATAATGCGGCCATGATCGCTGCGCGCTCGGCAGCAGGCAGGGCGCTGTAGTTTCGCGCCCAGCGTTCCGCCTTACGCTTGATTCGTTGGCGATCGATGTAGTTCGCGCCGGCAAAGGCGTGGCTGTAGGCGTTCCCTTCGGCAAAGTTCATCCATAGCTGCTCGGTGCGCGGGCCGCCGCGAGTCATCACTTGAAATTGGATGCTGCGCCAGTCGCCGAGCAACTCGTCATAGAGCGCGGACGGATAGCCGGAGATCATGACGTTGGCGGGCACGTTGCGCAGCACGTCGATCATGCGGTGGTGATCGTCGACGGTGTACTCGTAACGATACCGCGCGCGGCTGGTGCGGGTTTCTGGGAGATAGGGCGGGTCGACGTATATCAGCGTGCGGCCGTATTTTTCAAAAGGAACGGCGCGCAGCAACTTAACCGCGTCGCCGATCTCAATCATAAGGTGATCGGCCTGTTCATCCAGATAGTCCGGGTTTCCCTGGCAAAATGCTTCAACGGTTTCCGGATCGATATCCCACCCGATCGTGCGGGCCGCCGGCGGTTTACGTAACATGATGGTGCCGCCGCCGAGGTGCGTTTCGATGTAAGTATCATGCGGCGGCATTTGGCTGATGATCGCCTGGTATGCTCCGCTCGCCGCCTTGCTCCCCAAATATCCCATTTGTCGGTACCTCATAGTTGTTAATGACGGTGCTGCAGCGCAGCTGTTTTTGTCTATGCCGCGTTATGGCCAGAACAGACAAATTCGTCTGTGCTCTCAGGCCTACATCGTCGGCTATGGCTATGAAATGCGGCGCAGCCGCTCGACGCGCGCCAGCAATTCCAGCGATTTGTGAAGATGATCCGGCTGGAGCGCCGACAAACTGCCATCGTGATTTGCGCGATAACGCTGTCCGGCCACGTTTAGCGTGGCGCCGTCAGCCAGGCTGAACGCCTCGCGCGTGGTTAACTCGATGCCAATACTGGATGCGGATTCGGCTATCAGTGCCGCGCGTGGTGCCAGCTGCTCTCGCCGCTTCTGCCGCTGCTCTTTTTGGCGGTGTAAATCATCCTCTGCGCGCAGTTCTTCAGCTGATAACGGCGCTTTCTCCGACGGTGGGCCACTGTCCGGATCGTTTTTCAGTCGCCGGAGCAGTGCCCGCCGTTCTTTGCGGTCGAGGTTTTCAAAATCTATTGGCGCGTCAGCTGGCACAGTCGGCGCTGGCTGTACTCGATGCATTTCACTCGTGGATAAACTGCCGCCGTTTTTGCTCGGTTCTTGCTCAGGCGGACAGTTATTGCCACGAGTCCAAGGGGCGGCGGCTGCGCCGCCACCCTCAACGTCAACCCCCTGGCGCGCGGCTTCGCCACTCGCCGGTTTACGTTTGCGCTTCAGTGTCCAGGTGTCGGGGTGGGTGCAAATACGCGACGCCTCACCGAGCATTGGTGACCAGACGCCGAAGATCTGAATACCGAGTTCGCCGTAATCGTTGGGCTTTTCCGCCTGGAGGTAGGCGGTGTGGACGATGTGATCGCTGCGCGGAGTCAATACGCCGCCTTGCTTCAAGATGTACGTTGCGATGCAGCCGGCATCGGCGGCATTCATCACGTCATCCATGGCTTTATCGCTCAGTCGCTGGGTTTTCTTGGCGTCGATACCCTGCCGATCAAGCTGGGTCGCCAGCCGGCGCAACTCGCGGTAAACCTGGCGTGATGGGATGCCGAAAAACTGAAATTGGTGCACGCGGTGCAGACTGGCCCAGCCGAGCGCATGCTCTACCGTGTCGGCCATGCTTTTGCCGCTTTCGTGGTCGACCGGCGGCTCACCGGTATCTTTGTTCGCTTTACGCAATGGCTCGGCGTCCAAGTTCTTACCGATATAGGTCGCGATGTAGCTGATCGGCGATCCCTTTTCCGCAGTGATCAGTTCGGTCTTGAAGCGCGGTGTTATGTCGTCGCCAAGCTCGGCGCGATCGTCGCGAATGGCGAACTCTTGCAGGATGCTGACAATGTCGTCGCGGTCATCTGGACGGCAAAAAACCATCATGTGCCAGTGGACGGTGCCGTCGTGATGCGGCTCGGCGACGCGAATACCGTACCAGCGCAGCCCCTGACGGTTCAGCTTTTTGCGGACGCTGGCAAAGAATCGGTTAACCAAATAATCGTTACTGTCACGAACGGTTTTCGTTGCCCATTTGGGGTTTAACCGCCCGTCGATCATGGTGGCGTGAAAACGTGACGGGGTGGTTATCGTGCACCAGACTGCGCAATCGCCGCGCATCTCGGCAATATCTTGCATGCCTTTGACCGTGGTCATCATCTCTATGCGGCGGTGGCGTGGATTGCTGGGCCCGGCGTAATAGGCATCTTCAAGATCGATGGAAAAGCCGTCTTCGTTGGTGAGCTCGAAGGCTTTCAGAAATTCACGGGTGCGGCGGCGTTGCTCGCGAAAGTGTGTCAGCGCGTCGGCGCTGATGTAGGCGGAATCCTGCTTACGTACCAGACCGGCGGCGCGCAACAGCTCTTCGCGCCAGCGGGAACGTAGCGCCCACAAATTGGTAAACCACCAGTTCGCGCAGCACATTCTGGCTATAGCGCCGGGGATTTTGTCGTAAGGCGGTTCGCCGCGGCGGCGCAGATAAGGGTTCAGCGAATGCCAGCAGGGCGGCGTCACGTTGAAGCGTTCGGCCTCAGTACCCAGCGACACGTAAACGCGCAGGATTTCGTTTGGCGTGGCGTCAGAGTGAAGTCTGTTTGTGTATTGCTGGTCGAGCAGCGTTTCAAAGTGGGCTGCGGTGAAGGTTGCCAGCAATTTTACCGCGCGCTTGTCCAGCTCAGGCAGGCGCAGCAGATCGTCTAGCCGCTCACGGCGGGCAACCAGCTGCAGGCCAAAAGTGAGCTGTTTGGCCTGCATCTTCTCGACGCGGGCCAGTATTGTCTTGACCGTCCGCAAGATGTAATTGCGGGAGAGTTTCTCACCGTTGCCTTTCTTGCTCTTACGAATGGCACTGATGCGCGCCAGCAGCGGCGAGCGAATAAAATCGGGCTGCGCCATCAGTGCGCCAAGTACCAACTGAATCTTGCCTTCACCGCGGCGCTGTTCCGCCAGAATGGAAAGTTGCGAATCACGATCACGCTCTTGATCCGCAGTGACCTCAAGCCAACGTTGCCGGCGCCGTTGCGCGTCGGTGAGTTTCAGCTCTTTTTCAGCGTCTTCGGTGTACGGGTTGATCCCCTGCTTCGGCGCGTTCCAGGGATAGGGCCAGTCAAAAGCAACTGCGCCGCGTCCCGGATAGGGGCGCGGCGGTGATGGCTGGTATCTTCCGCGGGCTGGTTTACTCACGCCCACGGCCACTCGTCAAAGTAAAACCACGGCGAGTAACGCAACTTACGCGGGCCGTTTTCGGCAGACAGCAGCGTTAAAGCGCCAGTATCTGGATCGCGCCAAAATACGCACTCAACTGACTTTCCTGCACCGCTGGCAGGGTCATAACCGACCATCCTGTCCATAAGATGCTGCTTTCTTCTGGTATGAAGAAGTCGCAGCGTCGCGCCTGCGGAAAGCTTGAACGCTGCGCGGATCAGCTCCTGTTGGTTGGCTGCGTAGGTTTTCCCGCAACGGCGGCCGCCCCAGACGAAGGCACGCACTCGATTGAGATGCGCCAACACATGAAGATCTTGAATGTTATTGTGCCGTGGATAGAGAGCAGCAATCGAGGTTGCGATATATGTCTTCAGCATTTGAAAGGCCCCCGCTCGATACTCAGCATCACGTAACCCGGCGCCCATTCGGCCAGGTCGGTGATGTGGGTGATACGCACCCAGATGTGCTCGCCGGTAAACCCTTCCAGGTGACCAAACTTTGTATAGCCGTTCAGACTCAGCAGATCGCCGACGGCAAAGTCACGGTCGTTAATACGGAATTCGGCTCTTTTCGCGCCACAGTTGACGGCGGCGAGGTGTTCAGGGTGGATCTTCAGGTGGTGTTTTTTCACGATGCCGCCCTCATTGTTGCGATGATCTCGCCGGCGGTTGCGCGGCTGGCAGCTTTGGCGCTGACAGAGCGGCGGGCGGTGATCGAGGTGATAGCGAAATCTGAGTACAGCGCTTTGGCTGCGTCCGTCTCGCTGTTCGAGGCCACAACGTGGCGGCCCAGCTTGGCGGCGATACGTAGCATGCGCGCCAGCTTGCGCTGCTGCTCGCTGGTAAAGCCGTCAGTGTGATAGCTTGTAAAGCTGGCGGTGGCGCTGGCTGGGATGTACGGCGGATCGCAATAAATCACGTCGCCGGCCTGGGCCATCCTGATCGCCTCTGGGAAGCTGCAGCACAGGAAAATAGCTTTCTTGGCCTGCGCCTTTTCTGCGAAGGCTCTGATCTCGTCTTCTGGGAAATAGGGCGCCTTTCGATGACCGAACGGCGAATTAAACTCGCCGCTCAGGTTGTAACGGCAAACGCCGTTGAAGGTGTGACGGTTCAGGTAAAGGAACTGCGCCGCACGGTAGATGAAATTGCTGTCACAGCGCAGATTGAAGTCAGCGCGCACGCCGTAATAGCCCTCCTGATCCGGGTGTGCGTTGAACAGATGGCGCGCTTCGCGGATCAGCACCTCGGGATGGTTTTTGGCGACGTTGTGGAAGTTGATCAGATCGCTGTTGATATCGCACAGCAGATAATTGTCATAGTCGGTATTGAGGAAAACAGCGCCGGAGCCGACGAACGGCTCAACCAGGCGCTTACCTTCCGGCAGGTGTTGGCGCAGAGTGTCGATAATGCGGGCTTTGCTGCCGAGCCACTTTAACGCTGAGCGGTTCATGCGTCACCGCCTGTAACAGCGACATCAGCTACTGCGAACCCTTTCAGCTCATTCCCATCATAAACTGCTGCTATCACTTCGGGAGCGATCAGCGCATTGATGATGCCTATCATGCCGATGATGTAGGCGCTGTCGTTAATACCCACGGTTGCAGCTGTTTCATGGGCGAATTTTTCCGAGCATTCAACGCGATGATCCACCAGTGCGGTTATCGCGTCTGGGTCAGTAACAAATAGCCGATGAAGAATGTCGACAGCCGCTTGCGCGCTCAGCCCCTGCGGTGCGTAACGAGAACCACTGCCCGCCATTGCTTTGATAACGCCGAGCGTGGTCAGGCAATCAGATAGTGCCCGGTGCGGAGTCCCTTCGATAACAACTCCTTGCTGATCAGCAGCGGCAAGAAGCTTTTGCCATTTGTAGCTGCCTCGGTCGCTTTTCTGGCCGTAAAACTCGGCGTACTCATGCATGGCACATACGATCTGTGGCATTACGCTAATTTTCGGCGTTACCTTCCAGATGCGATCTGTCTGCTCAAGCAAACGGAGGTCATACTCAGCATTGTAAATCGCAATCGTTTTTCCACTGATTAAGCTGCACAGCTGAGGGTTGACCTCCGGCCATGTTGGGGCATCTTTTACCATTTCATCAGTGATTCCATGGATTGCGGTAGCTTCTGCCGGAATAGGTTTTGATGGCTTGACCAGCGTGTTCAGCAGCACCTTGCCAGTGGCGTCAATTACGGCTATCTCGATGATCTCGGCTTTATCATCGAGGCCAGTGGTTTCTGTATCCAAAACCAGACAATTTCTATTCAAACATTGCTGTGCTTGCTGTTGTGGTGTCATGACTTACCCCTTGATATGCCGTGCTTTGGCTTCGTGGATTTCCTGGCAGGTAACGCAGCGCGTTACACCATGGACGAGGGCGCGGCGCGCTTCAGGTATCGTCGCGTCACAGGTTTCACAGGTGAAAGCAGAAGGCCCGCATTGCTGCGGGCGGGCGTTGGTGATTTGAGACTCAAGAATCAGCTGGTGCCGTTCTTGCGCCATATCGATCTGATCAGCCATTGCGAGATGCTCCGGCTATGGTTTCGCGATCGTAGTAGGAGCAAGGAATATTCATCAGCACTTTTACCGCTACGGCACCGAGCTGCGCTGCGGTTCTGCGAATATACTCAAGCGAACCACGGTGTAAAATGTGGCTGTCGATTGCTGCTTTTAATTCTGCCGCTTTATTATCAACAACCCAGCTCGCCTCTTCAGGAGCATTCATTTGTCTTGGCAGGCTTTCTATTTCCTCAATAATTTGCTTAATAGCTTCAGTTTTCAGCGGTTCATTAGGTAACGCCCATTCACCGACAAACAGTGTCTTTTGATCGCTTAAACCTGCTGCAAATGCCGCCTTAAACTTGCTAATGGCAGCTTCATCTATGTCTTTGCAATTAATTACTAACTTCAGTTCATTTGCGGCTTCATTTTTTTCCAAGTCTTCAATAAAACTTATTGAGGATTGAAGTTCACAAATTAAAGCACCGCGCACGTCACTTGGTGCATTGGCATAAATAAAGCCAATTGCACGATTTATAGCGTTCATTGCGTCTTGTTTGTTAGCCATCATTTTCACCGTTAATTGATTAATCGTAATTACGTTGTTCAGGCTGCAAACACTGCCGATTGAAGGCGCGGCAGAATTTGCAATAGCGGTAGGCAACCCAGCCAACCAGCCCAAACGCGACAACCGCCCAAACGGCGGCGAGAGTGAAGCAGAAAGCCATCATTGGGGCTTCTCCACTTTTGGTGCGTCGGTAGACCGTCGGATGTTGATCCAGTCCTTCAACGTGCTTAATACCTGATCGCGGGTGAAGTTATCCGCAGCCAGTCGGTCAAGTTTGCTTTCCAACAGCTCAAGCAGTTGCAGCCGCTCAGAGCGGCGGGCATTCATAAACGCTTTGTGTAATTCGTCGTCTTGCATATCCCCCTCCTGATTTCAGGGTGTAAGAAACCCGCCACCATGAAGGCGGCATTATTTTTAACAACGCTATTTAATTAATCGCAGTCAGTAATATTTATTAATGACGGGATATCGCGATTTAACTTTTGCAGAAGTTTTATCCCTCGAAAAACGGCTCGCCTTTCTGCGTAACTCATTTCCTCGAACTTCATTTCGATGTGCCTAGCCGTTAACTTTGTGCGGCTGTCAATATTGCCTAATGTGCAAATGGCTTTTTTTTCACTCGCCATCAGCTTGTTATAAAAACAGGCAGTGTGATTTTTGTTTTTAGCGCGCGCCAGTAATGACTTGGCATTATTGACGAAACACTCAACGGATTTTATTTGCTCAACTGTCATGCTCATAAAAGCCTCCACACTATTGCCTATCTGAGAGCACACCCCGCGACGCCCATCGCCACACATTAAAGGAAGGGATGCGCTCTCAGATATGGCCGGCTACCCGGCCAATACCACCCATAAAAGCTTAAAGATGTTCGTAAGCAGTTCATTAAAATCAAACCCAAGTTTCAACCCCCATCCAAAAACAAAGGCTGGGAATATATAGCGGCTAATCGATTCAAAGAGCCCCATATCACCCCCTTTGCTCAGGTTGCGGAATATCGCCGTTGTTACAGCGCATGATCAAGTGATCGATAACGGTGGCGGCCGGGCCATCGCCAGCAGCCTCTGCCGTACTCAGCAGGCCAGTCAGTCCGATGCACAGGCGGAAGGCGTAATCGTTCAGCGAAACCTGGCGAACCTCTGGCGCCACAGCGGAAGCACTGTGCAGATTGGTCGCTTTGGTGTGGTACTGCAGCAGCAGCGTGTCGATCAGAATGCGGTAAGGCTGTTTCATGCTGGTGTGTCCTCTGAAAATATCGCCGGCTTTTTGCCGTAGCACTGCCAATACTTCGCGGCGTTCTCGATAACGATGCTCGCAGCAGGGTGGCCGGCATAGCGCGCGGCGTCTGCGACACGTCCGAGATTGATCACTGCATTCGCCGATTCGCCGACCGCGCGCTCAGGTTTCATGTACTGCATGCGCTTGTCGTATTGAGCGATCACGGCGTTTGCAGCGTCGTAGAATGGGTTGCCGCTCATGCCGGCCTCTTGCCGTTGATCATCTTGTCCACGGTGCGCATGGCTTCCGCCAGCGCGAAATCACGACCGAAATAATCCCCGTTGCTCACCAGCTGGTAGGCCGTGCGATTCGTTTCGCTATGGCGCGGGCACTTTTGAATAGTGAACCCGCGATAAACGAAAGTGTGTTTCGACAGCTGGATCAGAGCGTGCTGGCGGTTCATGTTGCAGACTCGCTGCTGAACATGTTTACCCCCATATCGTTAGCCAGCTTAGTCGCCTTCTTAATCCAACTGTTGCGCCAGTCCTGGCGCTCTGGCGGCAGTTTGCCCGTGGCTTCGTAAACCATCTCTAGCCACTCATTCCATAGAATCAGGAGGCGGCGGGCGCTGCCCTCTTCGCCAATAACTTCACGCTCTGTGACCAGCGGCAGCTGGCGACGATCAACCATATGACGAACTGCTGACGTAGTCTTGCCAGTGCGTCGGGAAAATTCGTCGGCGGTGATGGGGTCGGGAATCTTAAACAACGCGCTCAAAACTGCATCTTTCATGTGATAATCTCCATGTTTGGGGTATTAGTCAGACTTTATACCCCAATCAGCTACCAATGAATGAAAGATAATCCATATGTCGGAGAATTGCAACATGAGTATGAGTGTGGCGGATAAGTTAAAGGTTATGCGCGAGAGCGAACGACTTACGAGCTTGCCTGATGCGGCAAAGATGCTGGGATTGAATCGTGATGCTTTATGGCGTTATGAGTCTGGAAAAACAACACCTAACACTGAGGTGATCATGAGTATTTTGAACCATCCGAGGTTTGAGAAATACGCCCTATGGTTTATCACCGGAAAAATCGCCCCTGAATCCGGTCAAATTGCGCCGGCTCTCGCACACTTTGGGCAAGAAGAAACAACCTCGCCACACTCAGACCAAAAGACTGGCTAAGTGTTTATCTTGCTTATCTTTATGAAAACTATCGTGTAACAGCTTGTTATGTAGTGAAAAATGATGTGTTTACCGGAGGTGTCAGCTATGACCGTTAAGCTGCTCGAAGGTGGACGCTATAAAGTGGATATTCGACCGCGCGGAGCGGCAGGACGCCGAATCCAGCGGATTTTTGATAAGAAGGCTGATGCTGTTGCTTTTGAAAAATATGTTCTCAGCAACATGCATAACAAAGAGTGGCTGGACAAGCCAGCAGATCACCGGCGCCTGACAGAATTACTTGCCAGGTGGTGGGCCCTCGAAGGCCGCAGCCATAAATACGGCGAAAAGCGGCAGCGAGAGCTGGAGAAGCTGATCAGTGATATGGGTAACCCACGTGCTTCACAACTGGTGAAGGGGTTTATTACTGAATACCGCTCTCAACGTTTATTCGAAGGGATCAAGGCGTCAACAATCAATAGGGAGCTGACGACACTTAGAAGCATGTTCCGAGTGTTGATAGAAGCGGAAGACTATCACCACGAAAACCCGCTGAAGGGCATTCCGGTACTGAAAGAAGAAAAGCCGGAAATGTCATATTTAACGGGGAGGGAAATAGCTCTATTGCTGTCAGTATTGACCGGGGATGCCAGAAGACTCGCCGTGCTATGCCTAAGCACTGGCGGACGATGGGGGGAATCGCACAATATGCTGGCTCAAAATGTAATCCATGGAAAGGTTACGTTCACCAAGACCAAAAACGGCCGGGCTCGAACCGTTCCGATCTCTAAAGAGGTCATGAGCTACGTCAAGACGGTCAAAACAGGCCGCTTGTTTAACGTGAGCTATCGCGAATTTCGCGAAACTCTGAAGGCGTTAAAGACTGATCTTCCGAAAGGGCAGGCAACCCACGTTCTGCGGCATACGTTTGCGGCTCACTTCATGATTAACGGAGGTAATATTCTTACGTTAAACAAGATATTAGGACACGCCACGCTAGAACAAACGATGGCATATGCGCATTTTTCGCCTGATCATTTAAACGATGCATTGGCGCTTAATCCGTTACGGTCTGGCATCCAGATCTCATCCATCGACATGGCGTCTGCTGGTTAACGCTGACACCCCAAAACTGGGACAACCTATTGATAGCTCGTAAAAACCAAGGGTTATCAAGGGCGGAAAACCCCGCTTCGGCGGGGTTTTTTTATGCTCGCGCACCGCACGGTTATTACATGGCGCAAATAAAGCCCGTTTTGTGCGACTGTTCAGCCGATTGGCATTCCGCCCCCTACGCATAATAGCGCTGACTCTCTTATCCGCAGGTTTAAGACATAGTGAGCGATCTGTATACCGCCGAAGGCGTGATGGACAAAAATTCTCTCTGGCTGCGCTACGCCCCGTTAGTGCGCCACGAGGCGTTGCGCCTGCAGGTCAGGTTGCCCGCCAGCGTGGAGCTTGACGACCTGCTGCAGGCCGGGGGAATCGGGCTACTGAACGCCGTTGAGCGTTATGACGCCCTACAGGGAACCGCCTTTACCACCTATGCGGTGCAGCGCATTCGCGGCGCGATGCTCGACGAGCTGCGCAGCCGCGACTGGGTGCCGCGCAGCGTGCGGCGCCATGCGCGCGAGGTCGCGCAGGTGATGCGGCAGCTGGAACAGCGTTACGGCCGCCCGGCGAGCGAGACGGAAGTGGCGCAGACGCTGAATATCTCGCTGGATGAGTACCGTCAAATTCTGTTGGACACCAATAACAGCCAGCTTTTCTCCTACGACGAATGGCGCGAGGAGCATGGCGAGAACGCGGAACCGATGCTGGAAGGGCATGAAGAGGCCAACCCGCTGCATCACCTGTTGGAAGGCAGCCTGCGCCAGCGAGTGATCGACGCCATCGAGGCGTTGCCGGAGCGCGAAAAAATGGTGCTGACGCTGTATTACCAGGAAGAGTTGAATCTCAAGGAGATCGGCGCCGTGCTGGACGTCGGGGAATCCCGCGTCAGCCAACTGCACAGTCAGGCGATCAAGCGCCTACGCGCGCGGCTGGCGAACGATACCTGACGGCGGCCCGCCGCCCCTCAACTCGATGACTCATGCGACAATCGGACTGCCCCTTATGCCAGGAATACTGTTGAAGAAACGGCCGCTTAGCCGTTACCTGAAAGATTACAAGCACAGCCAGACGCATTGCTCCCAGTGCGGTAAGCTGTTGGACCGCATGGCGCTGGTGTTTCGCGGCAAAATCATCAATAAAGAAGCCATCGCGCGCATGGATCAGCCGATCGACGATGCGGTCTGGCAAAACGTGCAGCATGAGCTGACCGCACTGTGCCGCTTTTGCAGCGAGATTTCCTGCAACAGCCACCCGAGTTATTTCGACATCATGGCGTTCAAGCAATATCTGTTCGAACAGACCGAGATGAGCCACAGCACCATTCGCGAGTACGTGGTGCGGCTGCGCCGGTTGGATGAAATGCTGGTGGCGCGCAATTACCCGGCGGACAAATTCGCCAACTGCGCCAGCCATCAGCGCATCATTGACGATCTGCCTAGCGCGGCGCACAACAACTACCGCATTGCGCTGCGCAAATACGATCAGTATCTCGCCTGGCAGCGCAGCTACTGAGACTTTCCCCGGCCGCTGGCCGGGATCTGCGGCTCTCCCCGTGATAAAGGATGATTATTCAGTTCACATCTGCTAAATCTATCGGTTATCAGATGTCGATATTCGATTCCCTGGGGGGAAGTAGTGAACCTGCAACAACAACTGGCGCAATTTCCGCGTCTGGATCTGGTTGGCACCGCCACACCGCTCGAAAAACTGTCCCGTCTCTCCGATTACCTCGGCCGTGAAATTTACCTCAAACGTGACGATGTCACCCCTATGGCGATGGGCGGCAACAAGCTGAGAAAGCTGGAGTTTTTGGCCGCAGATGCGCTGCGTCAAGGCGCCGATACGCTGGTCACCGCCGGCGCTATTCAATCCAACCACGTGCGCCAGACGGCGGCGGTGGCGGCGAAACTGGGCCTGCACTGCGTCGCGCTGCTGGAAAATCCCATCGATACCCGTGCGGAAAACTACCTGACCAACGGCAACCGCCTGTTGCTCGGCCTGTTCAACGCCGAGGTGGTGATGTGCGAAGCGCTGCACGATCCGCAGCAGCAGTTGGCGGAACTGGCGACGCGCCTCGAGGCGCAGGGCTTCCGGCCTTACGTGGTGCCGGTGGGCGGCTCCAATGCCCTGGGCGCGTTGGGATACGTGCAGTGCGCATTGGAAATCGCCGAACAGAGCCAACGCAGCAACGTGGCGTTCAGTTCGGTGGTGGTGGCGTCCGGCAGCGCCGGCACCCATGCCGGGCTGGCAGTGGGGCTGCAACAGCTGCTGCCCGAAACCGAGTTGATCGGCGTGACGGTCTCGCGCACCGTGATCGATCAGCTGCCGAAGGTGGAGCAGATCCAGAAAGCCCTGGCCTGTTCGCTGAATATCGACGAACTGGCGCCGATCGCGCTGTGGGACGACTACTTCGCGCCGCAGTACGGCATGCCGAACGAAGAGGGCATGGCGGCGGTGCAGCTGCTGGCGCAGCAAGAAGGCGTGTTGCTGGATCCGGTATACACCGGTAAAGCGATGGCCGGTTTGATCGACGGCATCGCCCAGCGGCGTTTCCGCGACGAAGGGCCTATCCTGTTCGTTCACACCGGCGGTGCGCCGGCGCTGTTCGCCTACCATCCGCAGGTGTAAATACCGCTTGTTATTCCATTTTGAACTATATTTATAAGGTTATATTCCTTTATGCGGGCGGTCGCACTGTTAAAGTGCTGATATCAAAAAAGATAAATAACACACAGGGGTGTTTATGATGTTTGCGAAAGTTCGTCGTCAATGGCTGTTGGGCGTGGTAGGCGTCGCGTTGGCCGCCGGTTTGGCGACTCAAGCCTACGCCGCCGACAATCTGCTGCAGCAGGTGAAACAGCGCGGCACGCTGATCGTCGGTCTGGAAGGCACCTATCCGCCGTTCAGCTTCCAGGGTGAAGACGGCAAATTGACCGGTTTCGAAGTGGATTTCGCCAACGCGCTGGCGGAACATTTGGGCGTGAAGGCCAAGCTGAACCCGACCAAATGGGACGGCATGCTGGCTTCGCTGGAATCAAAACGCATCGATGTGGTGATCAACCAGGTGACCATCTCTGATGAGCGCAAGAAGAAATATGATTTCTCCACCCCTTACACCGTTTCCGGTATTCAGGCGCTGGTGAAAAAAGGCAACGAAGGCACCATCACCAAGCCGGAAGACCTGAAGGGCAAGAAGGTCGGCGTTGGCCTGGGCACCAACTATGAGCAATGGCTGCGCGCGAACGTGCAGGGTGTGGACGTGCGTACCTACGACGACGACCCGACCAAGTATCAGGATTTGCGCGTCGGCCGCATCAACGCCATTCTGGTGGATCGCCTGGCGGCGCTGGATCTGGTGAAGAAAACCGGCGATACGCTGGCGGTAGCCGGCCCGGCGTTCTCCCGCCAGGAGTCCGGCGTGGCGCTGCGCAAGAATAACCCGGAGCTGTTGGCCGCGATTGACCAGGCGATCGCCGAGATGCAAAAAGATGGCACGCTGGCGAAGATCTCCGAGAAATGGTTTGGCGCGGACGTAACTAAATAATGCACGAAAGTATTCAACTGGCGCTGGATTCAGCGCCATTTTTATTGAAGGGCGCAATACTGACGCTTCAGCTGAGCCTGGGCGGTATGGCGTTCGGCCTGTTGCTTGGTTTTCTGCTGGCGCTGATGCGCCTTTCGCCGCTTTGGCCGCTGGCGTGGCTGTCGCGCATTTACGTGTCGCTGTTCCGCGGCACGCCGTTGATCGCCCAGCTGTTTATGATCTATTACGGTCTGCCGCAGTTCGGCATCGAGTTCGATCCTTTCCCGGCGGCGCTGATTGGCCTGTCGCTCAATACCGCCGCCTACACCTCGGAAACGCTGCGCGCGGCGATTTCGTCGATCGACAAAGGGCAGTGGGAAGCCGCCGCCAGCATCGGCATGACCCGTTGGCAAACCCTGCGCCGGGTGATCCTGCCGCAGGCGGCGCGCACCGCCTTGCCGCCGCTGGGCAACAGCTTCATCGGCCTGGTGAAAGACACCTCGCTGGCCGCCACCATTCAGGTGCCGGAGCTGTTCCGCCAGGCGCAGCTGATCACCTCGCGCACGCTGGAAGTGTTCACCATGTACCTGGCGGCATCGCTGATTTACTGGGTGATGGCGACCCTGCTTTCCGCACTGCAAAACCGTCTGGAAGCCCACGTTAATCGCCAGGATCAGGAGTAGCGCATGAGTGCCATTGAAGTTAAGCAATTGACCAAGCAGTTCAAGGGTCAAACGGTGCTGCATGGGATCGATCTGGCGGTGGACGCCGGCGAAGTGGTGGCGATCATCGGCCCGAGCGGTTCGGGAAAAACCACCTTGTTGCGCTGCATCAACCTGCTGGAGGAGCCGGATTCCGGCACCATTCGCGTCGGCGACATCCTGATCGACGGCAGCAAGCCGTTGAGCAAACAGAAAAATCAGGTGCGTGCGCTGCGTCAGCAGGTCGGTTTCGTGTTCCAGAGCTTCAACCTGTTCCCGCATCGTTCGGTGCTGGAAAACATCATCGAAGGGCCGGTGGTCGTCAA
Organism: Serratia sp. CY27727; assembly: GCF_052169275.1. Lineage (NCBI taxonomy): Bacteria > Pseudomonadati > Pseudomonadota > Gammaproteobacteria > Enterobacterales > Yersiniaceae > Serratia > Serratia sp. CY27727. Next base: position 712,073 of record NZ_JBJNLB010000002.1, read on the forward strand.
GGGCGAGGCGAAAGCCAGCGCGGAACAGCGCGCCCGCGCGTTGCTGGCCAAGGTGGGGCTGAGCGGCAAGGAGCAGGCTTATCCGCGGCGGCTGTCCGGCGGCCAACAGCAGCGAGTGGCTATTGCGCGCGCGCTGGCGATGCAGCCGGAGGTGATTTTGTTCGATGAGCCGACGTCGGCGCTCGATCCCGAGCTGGTAGGGGAAGTGCTCAATACCATGCGCTCACTGGCGGAAGAGAAACGCACCATGGTGATCGTCACCCATGAGATGAGTTTCGCCCGCGACGTGGCCGACCGGGTTATCTTTATGGATCACGGCCGCATCGTCGAACAGGGACCGGCCAAAGCGCTGTTCGCCAACCCGCAGCACCAGCGCACTCAGCAATTCCTCGACAAGTTCCGGAATCAATAAGGCGGCGGGGGAGCTTCCCCCGCCCGCATTTACTCCGCTTTCAACAATTCGTTTCGCGCTGCGGCTGCCGTATCCCGGATGTTGCCGAACCAGAGAGTCAATGCGAATCGTAGCGGTCTGCTGCGGCTTTCAAGCAACTAATCCGTTCTAAGCTCACCCTATTGTTATCGCCCATGAGGCGACACATCCTCATGCAAGGATAACAAGACGCTAACGGCTGACTGGGCTGCGGGCAATAAAAAACCCTGCACGAGTGCAGGGTTTGCGTAGCGGTGAGCCAATCAGGCGGCAATGTATGGCCGCCTTGACGATGCGTTAACCGATGGTCATCAGGCTGGCGTTACCGCCGGCGGCGGCGGTGTTGACGCTCAGCGAACGTTCGATCAGCAGGCGCTCCAACAGGATGTTGGTTTCACCGTGAGCGAAGCCTTGCACTGAGACGATGGCGCCGCCGCGCTGCGCGATCTGCTCGCACAGGGTGCGTAGCTGGTCAGCATCGCCGTGGTAGATGGCGGCGTCGAACTCGACCTTGTCCTGCTGCCAGTCTTTGCTGAAGGCGATGCGCGCCTGCACATCGTTCGGCAAGCGGCGGAACAGATTGCGCTGCAGTTCCGCTTCCGGCCACAGCGCGCTGCTGCCGACCGCCAGCACGGCGGCCAACTGGATCAGCGCGTCGGCTTCGTTATCCGCCAGGCACAGCACGCGTTCACGCGGCAGCAGGGCATAGGTATTGCGCTCGCCGGTCGGGCCCGGCAGCGGGCGTACGGTGCCACCCTGGCCCAGCTCCGCATAGCGCTGCGCCAGTGCCGCCAGTTCGCCTTGTTGGCTGGTGACCGCCCATTTCTCCAGCGATTGCAGCGCGCCCAGCAGCTGCGGCCGCGCGGTGGCTTCCATCGGGCGCTCTTCGTCCTGACGGTGCAGCGTACGTTGCAGCGCGTCGTCCGGGCGGTTGGCCAGCAGACGGTACAGGTACAGCGGGCCGCCGGCTTTCGGGCCGGTGCCCGACAGGCCTTCGCCGCCGAACGGCTGCACCCCGACCACCGCGCCAACCATGTTACGGTTGACGTACAGGTTGCCGACCTTGGCGCGTTCGGTCACCCGGGCGATGGTTTCATCGATACGGGTGTGAATGCCCAGCGTCAGGCCATAACCGGCGGCGTTGATCTGATCGACCAGCGCGTCCAGATTGTTGCGCTGGAAGCGCACCACGTGCAGCACCGGGCCGAAGATCTCTTTTTGCAGCTCGTCGAAGCTGTCGAGTTCGATCAGCGTCGGCTTGATGAAGGTGCCGCGCGCCCACTCTTTCTCATCCTGCGCGCTGCCTTTGGCGGCCTGGTACACCTTGCGGCCTTTGGCGCGCATCGCCTGGATGTGGCGTTCGATGCCGGTTTTGGCGTCGGCGTCGATCACTGGGCCCACGTCGGTGGACAGGCGCTCCGGGTTGCCCATGCGGCATTCGGCCATCGCGCCGCGCAGCATTTGCAGCGTGTGCTCGGCCACGTCTTCCTGAATGCACAGGATACGCAGCGCGGAACAGCGCTGGCCGGCGCTGTCGAAGGCGGAGGCCACCACGTCGGTCACCACCTGTTCGGTCAGGGCGGAAGAGTCGACGATCATGGCGTTCAGGCCACCGGTTTCGGCGATCAGCGGCGTCGGGCGGCCCTGCGGATCCAGGCGACCGGCGATGCTGCGCTGCAGAATACCGGCGACGTCGGTGGAGCCGGTAAACATCACGCCGCGTACGCGGGCGTCGTTGACCAGCGTTGAGCCGACGGTTTCACCCTGGCCCGGCAGCAGCTGCAGCACGCCTTGCGGAATGCCGGCTTCCAGCAGAATACGCACCGCCTGCGCGGCCACCAGCGGCGTTTGCTCGGCCGGTTTGGCCAGCACGCTGTTGCCGGCCGCCAGCGCGGCGGCGATTTGGCCGGTGAAGATCGCCAGCGGGAAGTTCCACGGGCTGATGCAGACCACCGGGCCCAGCGGGCGGTGGCTGTCGTTGGCGAAATCGTCGCGCACCTGACCGGCGTAGTAGTGCAGGAAGTCGACCGCTTCGCGCACTTCGGCGATGGCGTTGTTGAAGGTTTTACCGGCTTCGCGCACCAGAATGCCCAGCAGGCTTTGCAGCTGGCTTTCCATCAGCTCGGCGGCGCGTTCGAGGATCGCGGCGCGCTCCGTCGGCGGTGTCGCGAACCAGATTGGGCCGGCGGCCGCGGCGGCGTCGAGCGCACGGCTGACTTCGTTTTCGGTGGCTTCACGCACGTAGCCGACCACATCGCCCGGCTCGGCCGGGTTGATCACCGGCTGTTCCACGCCCTGATCCAATTCGGCGTCGATGATAGGCTCCGCGCGCCACGGATGGCTGGCGCTGGTGAGCAGGGCGCTGGAGAGCGAAGCCAGACGCTGTTCGTTGGACAGATCCAGACCGCTGGAGTTGGTGCGCTTCTCGCCGTACAGCTCGCGCGGCAGCGGAATGCGCGGATGCGGCAGGCCAATCTGGCCTTCGCTGGCCGCCAGCGCTTCCACGGCGCTGACCGGATCGGCCACCAGCTCGTCGAGCGGCAGGGTGGCGTCGGCGATGCGGTTGACGAACGAGGTGTTGGCGCCGTTTTCCAGCAGGCGGCGCACCAGGTAAGCCAGCAGCGTTTCATGGGTGCCGACCGGCGCATAGATGCGGCAAGGGCGGTTCAGTTTGCCGTCGGCCACTTTACCCACCACCTGTTCGTACAGCGGTTCACCCATGCCGTGCAGGCACTGGAACTCATACTGGCCAGGGTAGTAGTTGTTGCCGGCCAGGTGATAGATGGCGCTCAGGGTATGGGCGTTGTGGGTGGCGAACTGCGGATAGATCAGGTTCGGCACCGACAGTAGCTTGCGGGCGCAGGCCAGGTAGGAAACGTCGGTATAGACCTTGCGGGTGTAGACCGGGTAGCCTTCCAGGCCGTCCATCTGGGCGCGTTTGATTTCGCTGTCCCAGTAGGCGCCCTTCACCAGACGGATCATCAGGCGACGGCGGCTGCGTTGCGCCATGTCGATCACCGCGTCGATGGCGAACGGACAACGTTTTTGGTAGGCCTGGATCACGAAGCCGATGCCGTTCCAGCCGGCCAACTGCGGCTCGAAGCACAGCTTCTCCAGCAGATCGAGCGAGATCTCCAGGCGGTCGGCCTCTTCGGCGTCGATGTTGATGCCGATATCGTACTGGCGTGCCTGCAGGGTCAGCGACAGCAGGCGCGGGTAGAGTTCTTCCATGACGCGTTCGTACTGCGCGCGGCTGTAGCGCGGGTGCAGGGCGGACAGCTTGATGGAGATGCCGGGGCCTTCATAGATGCCGCGGCCGTTGGAGGCTTTGCCGATGGCGTGGATCGCCTGCTGGTAGGAAACCAGGTAGGCCTGGGCGTCGGCCTCGGTCAGGGCGGCTTCGCCCAGCATGTCGTAGGAGTAGCGGAAGCCTTTATCTTCGAGCTTGCGCGCGTTGGCCAGCGCTTCGGCGATGGTTTCGCCGGTCACGAACTGTTCGCCCATCAGGCGCATCGCCATGTCCACGCCTTTGCGGATCAGCGGTTCGCCGCTCTTGCCGATAATGCGGTTCAGCGAACGGGACAGATTGGCTTCGTTATGCGTGGACACCAGTTTGCCGGTGAACAGCAGGCCCCAGGTAGCGGCGTTGACGAACAGCGACGGGCTGCGCCCGAGGTGCGAGTGCCAGTTGCCGTTGCTGATCTTGTCGCGGATCAGGGCATCACGGGTCGGTTTGTCCGGAATGCGCAGCAGCGCTTCCGCCAGGCACATCAGCGCCACCCCTTCCTGCGAGGAGAGGGAGAACTCTTGCAGCAGGCCTTGCACCATGCCGGCGCGGCCGTTTGCACTTTTTTGGTTACGCAACTTCTCGGCGATGCCATAGGCCATTTTGTGAGTGGCCTGTGCAAGATCGGCGGGTAATCGCGCCTGTTCGAGCAACATCGGCACCGCTTCGGTCTCCGGGCGACGATAGGCGGCGGTGATGGCGGCGCGGGTGACCGACTGCGGCAGAATTTGTTCGGCGAAATCGAGGAATGGCTGGTGTGACTCTTCCTGCGCTTGCGGCATAATGTCGTCCGCTTCAGGCTGGCCCGCAGCGGCCAGCGCTGGAATTTCAGGAATATCGGTACCGCTCTCGAGACGCTCGAGGTAATTAAAGATGGCCTGCTTGATGAGCCAGTGCGGCGTGCGATCGATGCGCTGCGCGGCGCTCTTGATCCGGTCGCGTGTTGCCTCGTCGAGTTTCACGCCCATTGTGGTAGTGCCCATGCCAATCCAACTCCTGTGTTTAGAACCTATCCCATCAGGCTAGACAAACAGCAGGCCGGAAAGCCTGTTGGGATAGGTTCGTGAGATGTGTGGGGTTAAGAATGCAGACAATATCCTGCATGTTGCAACTTTGTGCAACCTTGTTAAATCAGGCTGATGAGCGAAGTGTGAGTTTCATCGATTTTTTAACATCGGCAGTTGGCATGAATGTTGCGTTATTGAGCGAACGCGGCGGGGTTTATGCGGCCGCAGGCGTTTTACCTTGCGGTATATAAGGGTAATGAACGGGTGCAACTCATTTTGCTTGTCGTGAGTGCAACCTTTGAGCTCGGTAAATGTGACGCAGGGTAAACTTTGTGTAACTTTGTTGTTAAATATCTTGTTGGTTGATGAAAGGCTCATCTAGGATAACCGACGGTCAACAATTACGGGCAGAAACTATTTTACCTGCACTCGCTCGCAGGCTGCGCCACGTTCCGGCGCGGCGGCCAGTGAAATGCATTGCGCGTGGGTTTACCGGCGCCGGCGTGGCCGGAGCGAAACGCGAATAATAATGAAAGTGGAGAATTAAATGACAATGAGCACACCTATGCTGGTGACCTTCCTGGTGTACATTTTCGGGATGGTGCTGATCGGCCTGCTTGCCTACCGGGCAACCAACAACTTTGATGACTATATTCTTGGCGGCCGCAGTTTGGGCAGCGTGGTGACCGCGCTGTCCGCCGGCGCTTCCGACATGAGCGGCTGGCTGCTGATGGGCCTGCCGGGCGCCATCTTCCTCTCCGGCATCTCCGAAAGCTGGATCGCCATCGGCCTGACCATCGGCGCTTACCTGAACTGGAAGCTGGTGGCAGGAAGGCTGCGCGTGCATACCGAAGCCAACAACAACGCCCTGACGCTGCCGGACTATTTCACCAGCCGCTTTGAAGACAACAGCAAGCTGCTGCGGGTGATCTCGGCCATCGTCATCCTGGTGTTCTTCACCATTTACTGCGCCTCCGGCATCGTGGCCGGCGCGCGCCTGTTCGAAAGCACCTTCGGCATGAGCTACGAAACCGCCCTGTGGGCCGGCGCCGCAGCGACCATCCTGTATACCTTTATCGGCGGTTTCCTGGCGGTGAGCTGGACTGACACCGTGCAGGCCAGCCTGATGATTTTCGCGCTGATCCTGACGCCGGTGATCGTGATTTTCGCCGTCGGCGGCATCGATACCTCGATGCTGGTGATCCAGGCGCAGAACCCGGCCAACCTCGACATGCTGAAGGGGCTGAACTTCGTCGCCATCCTGTCGCTGCTGGGTTGGGGCCTGGGCTACTTCGGCCAGCCGCACATCCTGGCGCGTTTCATGGCGGCGGATTCCCACCGCACCATCCGCAGCGCGCGCCGCATCAGCATGACCTGGATGATCCTGTGCCTCGCCGGCACCATCGCCGTCGGTTTCTTCGGCATCGCTTACTTCGCCAATAACCCGGATCAAGCCGGCAACGTGTCGCAGAACGGCGAACGCGTGTTCATCGAGCTGGCGATGCTGCTGTTCAACCCATGGGTGGCGGGCGTGCTGCTGTCGGCGATCCTGGCGGCGGTCATGAGTACGCTGAGCTGCCAGCTGTTGGTGTGCTCCAGCGCGATCACCGAAGACCTGTATAAGGCGTTCCTGCGCAAAGGCGCCAGCCAGCGTGAGCTGGTGTGGGTCGGACGCGTGATGGTGCTGGTGGTGGCGTTGATCGCCATCGCGCTGGCGGCCAACCCGGAGAACCGCGTGCTGGGCCTGGTGAGCTACGCCTGGGCAGGTTTCGGCGCCGCCTTCGGCCCGGTCGTGCTGATCTCGGTGCTGTGGTCGCGCATGACCCGCAACGGCGCGCTGGCCGGCATGCTGGTCGGCGCGGTGACGGTTATCGTCTGGAAACAGTACGAATGGCTGGGTCTGTATGAAATCATCCCGGGCTTCATCCTGGGCAGCCTCGCCATCGTGGTGGTGAGCCTGATGGGCCGCCGGCCATCCGCCACCATGACCGAGCGTTTCGATCAGGCGGAAGCCGAGTACAAAACGGTATAACGCCGTTCGATGTCAGTCAGCAAGGGGCGCGTAACGCGCCCTTTTTTTCGCCTGCCGATCGCCGTCATCCAACACCTGGTGACATTTGATTAGAAAAAATCACGCTGGCGCCTCTTGTATTTCTTCTTGGCAGAATGATAATCACTCTCGTTGCATTTTACGTTTCTTTACAGAGTTGCGCAGCGCATGTCGAGCCAGCTTTCTCTGCCGCCGCGGTCTTTTCAGGGGTGATTATTTATGTTCGTTCCCTTTCTTATCATGTTCCGTGAAGGGCTGGAGGCCGCGCTGATCGTCAGCCTGATCGCCAGCTACCTGAAACGCACGCAGCGCAGCCAATGGCTGGGCGCGGTGTGGGTCGGCGTGATTGTCGCCGCGGCGCTGTGTCTGGCGCTCGGCATCTTCATCAATGAAACCACCGGCGAGTTCCCGCAGAAGCAGCAGGAGCTGTTCGAAGGCATCGTCGCGGTGGTGGCGGTGGTGATCCTCACCTATATGGTGTTCTGGATGCGCAAAGTGTCCAAGTCGGTCAAGGTGCATCTGGAAGGGGCGATCGATCAGGCGCTCAGCGCCGGCAAAGGGCAGGGTTGGGCGCTGGTGGCGATGGTGTTCTTCGCCGTGGCGCGCGAAGGGCTGGAGTCGGTGTTCTTCCTGCTGGCGGCTTTCCAGCAAGACGTGGGCGCCGCGGCGCCGATCGGCGCGGTGCTCGGCCTGGCGGCCGCCATCGTGCTGGGCATGATGATTTACTGGGGCGGGGTGAAGCTGCACCTGGCCAAATTCTTCAAATGGACCAGCCTGTTCATTCTGTTCGTCGCCGCCGGGCTGGCCGCGGGGGCGATCCGCGCCTTCCATGAGGCCGGTCTGTGGAACCACTTCCAGGACATCGCCTTCGATTTCAGCAGCACCCTGTCGACCCATTCGCTGTTCGGCACCCTGCTGGAAGGCATTCTCGGTTATCAGGAAGCGCCGACGGTCAGCGAAGTGGCGGTCTACTTCCTGTATCTGATCCCGGCGCTGATTTTCTTTTTCCTGCCGCAGCGCGCGGAGCCGGCAGCGGCCCCGGCGCAACGTAAAATCAATCATTAATGTTTAATAGGGAATCTCGTATGTCTACTCCGTTATTTCGCCGCAAGGCGTTGCACGCAGCATTACTGGCTATCCCGGCGTTTGCGCTGAGCATCGATGCGCTGGCGGCGGACGTGCCGCAGGTCAAGGTCACGGTCAACGACAAGCAGTGCGAACCGATGCAGCTGACGGTGCCGGCCGGCAAGACGCAGTTTGTGGTGCATAACACCAGCCAGAAAAACGTCGAATGGGAAATCCTGAAAGGGGTGATGGTGGTGGAAGAGCGTGAGAACATCGCGCCGGGCTTCACCCAGAAAATGACCGCCACGCTGGAAGCGGGCGAATATGACATGACCTGCGGGCTGCTGAGCAATCCAAAAGGCAAACTGACCGTCACTGCGGCGGCCAACGGCGCCACCGACGGCAAGCCGAGCGCGCTGGATCTGGTTGGCCCGATCGCCGAATACAAAGTCTACGTCACCAAAGAAGTCGACGGGCTGGTGAAACAGACCAAGCTGTTCACCGACGCGGTGAAGGCCGGCAACGTGGAGCAAGCGCGCAAGCTGTATGCGCCGACCCGTCAGCACTATGAGCGCATCGAGCCGATCGCCGAGCTGTTCTCCGATCTGGACGGCAGCATCGACGCCCGTGAAGACGACTACGAGAAGAAATCGGCGGACCCTAACTTCACCGGTTTCCACCGTCTGGAGAAGGCGCTGTTTGCCGACAACTCTACCAAAGACATGGATAAATACGCCGATCGGCTGTATCAGGACACCGTTGAGCTGCAAAAACGCGTGGGTGAACTGACCTTCCCGCCGAGCAAGGTGGTGGGCGGCGCAGCCGGGTTGATAGAAGAAGTGGCGGCCAGCAAGATCAGCGGTGAAGAAGACCGCTATAGCCGCACCGACCTGTGGGATTTCCAGGCCAACGTCGACGGCGCGCAGAAGATCGTCAACCTGCTGCGTCCGCTGCTGGTCAAGGCCAACAAGCCGCTGCTGGACAAGATTGACGCCAACTTCAAAACCGTGGACACCATTTTGGCGAAGTACAAAACCAAAGAGGGCTATGAGTCCTACGAGAAGCTGAGCGAAGCCGATCGCAAGGCGTTGAAAGGGCCGATCACCACGCTGGCGGAAGACCTTTCTCAACTGCGCGGCGTGTTGGGCCTGGACTGAGGCATAGGATTATGAGCAACAAGGCAGGCCCGAACAGCGGGCCGCATCCGCAATCGCAGGGGGCGGCCTCGCCTTCGCGGCGCCGTTTGCTGCAAGGGCTGGGGCTGGGCGCACTGGCGCTGGGCGGCAGCCGCCTGGCGCAGGCGGCGGGCAACGCGGCGGAGCCGTTGGCGACGCCGCAGGATGAGCGTTGGCAGAAACAGCCGTTTTATGGTCGCCATCAGGCCGGGGTGCTGACGCCGCAACAGGCGGCGATGATGCTGGTGGCGTTCGACGTGTTGGCGACCAGCAAAGCGGATCTGGAGCGTCTGTTCCGGCTGCTGACCGATCGCATCGCGTTCCTGACCCACGGCGGCAAGGCGCCGGAAGTGGATGCCAAGCTGCCGCCGCTCGATTCGGGCATCATGGGGCCGGAGATTTACCCGGACAACCTGACCATCACCGTTTCGGTCGGCGCATCGCTGTTTGACGAACGCTTTGGCCTGCAGGCGCAAAAACCGCTGCGGTTGCAGAAGATGACGCGCTTCCCCAACGATGCGCTGGACGCCGCGCTGTGCCACGGCGACCTGCTGCTGCAGATCTGCGCCAACACCAATGAAACCGCTCTCCACGCGCTGCGCGATATCATCAAGCATTCGCCGGATCTGCTCAGCGTGCGCTGGAAGCGGGAAGGGTTCATCTCGGCGCATGCGGCGCGCAGCAAAGGCAAAGAAACGCCGATTAACCTGCTGGGCTTCAAAGACGGCACCGCCAACCCGAAAACCGACGACACACCGCTGATGGATAAAGTGGTTTGGGTTGGCGACGGCGCCGGCGAGCCGGCGTGGACGGCGGGCGGCAGCTACCAGGCGGCGCGCATTATTCGCTTCCGCGTCGAGTTTTGGGATCGCACGCCGCTGCAGGAGCAGGAAACCATCTTTGGCCGCGAAAAGCACAGCGGCGCGCCGCTCGGCATGAAGCATGAACATGACGAGCCGAACTACGCGAACGATCCCGACGGCAAGGTGATACCGATGGACGCGCACATTCGGTTGGCGAACCCCCGCACGCCGGAAAGCCAAAGCAACCTGATGCTGCGGCGCGGCTACAGCTATTCCCTTGGCGTCTCGAATGCCGGGCAGCTGGAAATGGGGCTGCTGTTCGTCTGCTATCAGGCCGATCTGGAAAAAGGATTCCTGACGGTGCAAAAAAGGCTCAACGGCGAAGCGCTGGAGGAATACATCAAGCCGATCGGCGGCGGGTATTTCTTCGTATTGCCGGGCGTGAAAGAGGGCGGCGACTATCTGGCCAGCGGCTTGCTCAAGGCCTGAGTGCGCAATGACGAGGCGCGATCTTCCGCCTCGTTTTACTTTGTATTGCCTATTGCGCGGGACATTGCGCGACGAAGTTCAATTCGATGCTTTGCCTGCGGATTAAAAAAATCTGCACGGCTCACCGGCTTTGAATTGCGCAAAATTTAATCGAGAAACCAAAGTGTTATTTGCGTTTTCTAATTACAATTCATTGATATTGTTGTGGTAAAAATTTTTCTGGAATGACGTGTCGAGCGTGATATAGTGTTTTAGCGCTAACTGAAAACAAAAGATATTAAATTTTTTTACATTTTAGTAACGCGACGAGATTGAATGTCATTATACTGTAATCATCTGGCGGTAGTTTTCACACGGTGCACAGCTTGAAGCTGTAAATATCACTGCGGGGATCGCTAATGGTAAAGTCCTTGGTTGGGCTGGAAAGAAAAAATAACACATCTCCCCTGATTTCTCGTTGTAACGAGGGTTATCTCTCCGACTCTCTTTTACCGGCAACTCCGCACTCTTATCGCTACCGAATCTCATCACTTTTTACTCCACGTTTACAGATGCAGTCCGCGTTGTCCCGTGAAGACACGGCGCTTAAGCGTTGCCGTCAATTCACCTTTTCCCTTGGCTCTTATTGGCTCGGAGGAGGCCAAAACCTAATACGTGTGTGAAACATAATCGCGCGGCCAGGCCGTTGCGGTAGGTGAAACAAACTGTAAGGTGCCACTATGGGTAGACAGAAAGCAGTGATCAAAGCACGTCGTGAAGCGAAACGCGTTATTCGTCGTGACGCTCGTAGTCATCGCCAGCTGGAAGAAGAGTCTGTGACCTCGCTGGTGCAAATGGGGGGAGTCGAGTCTATCGGCATGGCGCGAGACAAGCGCGATAGCTCACCCATCGAGGCTAGAACCGAAGCTCAGGGTCATTACTTATCAGCCATAGAGAATAAGCAGCTGATCTTCGCCACCGGCGAAGCCGGCTGTGGCAAAACATTCATCAGCGCCGCCAAGGCGGCGGAGGCGCTGATTCATAAAGAGGTGGATCGGATTATCGTTACCCGTCCTGTTTTGCAGGCGGATGAAGACCTCGGTTTCTTGCCGGGGGATATCTCCGAGAAGTTCGCGCCTTATTTCCGCCCGGTGTATGACATTCTGGTACGTCGTTTAGGATCTTCCTTTATGCAGTACTGCCTGCGCCCGGAAATCGGCAAGGTAGAGATTGCGCCGTTCGCTTATATGCGCGGGCGCACCTTCGAAAATGCGGTCGTTATCCTGGATGAAGCCCAGAACGTGACCGCCAGCCAAATGAAAATGTTCCTGACCCGCCTGGGAGAAAACGTGACGGTTATCGTTAACGGCGACGTGACCCAGTGCGACTTGCCGCGCGGCGTGAAATCCGGCCTCAGCGATGCTCTGGAGCGCTTCGAAGAGGACGAGATGATCGGCGTTATCCGCTTTGAAAAACAGGACTGCGTGCGTTCCGCTTTGTGCCAGCGCACGCTCAACGCTTACAGTTAACCTATCCGCTACTGGAAAGGCCGCTTCGGCGGCCTTTTTTATCGCCCCTCATTTATCATTTCGTTTAACCTTTGTGTAAATTATTGTGGTTTTTTGTATAGATTTTCGTTGAGTTAGCGTCAATGATTAGTGAGTGCCAGATTGGCGCGCAATTTGCCTGTGCCGCCAAAAGGACATTATCTGGGGTGTGCGCCGCGCGGCGCATAGCGTGTAGGTTCCTTGATGCGATTCAAACATGAAATACATCGTTCTGATTTTGCTTATTTTATGCGTCGTCTATGTGCATTACCGCGGACGGGTGCGCTACAACGTGTGGCGGCAGCTGTCTGACCATTCCACCTTTACCGCACCATTGAACGTCTTCATGTATCTGTTTTCCCGCGTGCCGACCACGCCGTACTTGAAGCCGGAACAGTTTCCTGAGCTGGCGGTGTTGAGAGATAACTGGGAAACCATCCGCGACGAAGGACAGAAGCTGATGGAGATCCAGCAGATCAAGGCGTCCGATCAATTCAACGACGCCGGTTTCAACTCGTTTTTCAAGACCGGTTGGAAGCGCTTTTATCTGAAATGGTATGAAGACAGCCATCCTTCGGCCATGACCCTGTGCCCGCAGACCACGGAACTGCTGCGCAGCCTGCCTTCGGTCAAGGCGGCGATGTTCGCCGAACTGCCGGACGGCAGCCGTTTGCCGCGCCACCGCGACCCTTACGCCGGTTCGCTGCGTTATCATCTGGGGCTGATTACCCCCAATGATGACCGCTGCTTCATTGAGGTGGACGGCGAGCGCTACAGCTGGCGCGACGGGGAAGGCGTGATGTTCGATGAAACCTATCTGCACTACGCGGAAAACCAGAGCGGGCAGAACCGTCTGATCCTGTTCTGCGATATCGAACGGCCGATGCGCTACCGCTGGGCGCAGGCGGTGAACCACTGGCTGGGGCGCAATCTGATGAGCGCTGCCACCGCGCCGAATGAAGAGGGCGATCGCACCGGCGGCGTCAACAAGATGTTCAAATACATCTATGCGATACGCCGGGTGGGGAAACGCCTGAAGGCCTGGAATCGCACCGGTTACTACATCATCAAGTGGATTTTGTTCGGGGGGATCGCCGCGGCGATATTCTTCTCGGTATAAACGAAGGCGGGGGCGCACGGTGTGCGCCCCTTTTTGATCAGGCGAAGATAGTCATCATGTAGGCGGCGAACAGCGCCAGGTGGGCGGTGCCGTTCAGCACGTTGGTGCGGCCGGTCGAGAACGACAGCTGGCACAGCAGCAACACCGTCAGCATCACAACGATATGCGGCGTTTGCAGGCCGAAGATCAGCGTCTGCCCGGTCAGCGTGGCGATGATGGTGACCGCCGGCACGGTCAGGGAGATGGTCGCCAGCACCGAGCCGAAGAACAGGTTCATGGCGCGTTGCACCTGATTGTTCAACACGGCGCGCAGCGCGCCCAGCCCTTCAGGCGACAGGATCAGCAGCGCCACCAGGAAACCGGTGAACTGCGCCGGCGCGTTCATTTTGGTCAACAGACCTTCCAGCGGATTGGCGTTGAACTTGGTGACGGCGATAACCGCGATCAGGTGCACGATGAGCCAGGCGGCATGCCAGGCGCTGCTGTGGGAAGAAGGCTTGCCGTGATGCGGGTCGCCGTCGTCGTCTTCATGTTCGTACACGAACAGGCTCTGGTGGGTTTTGGTCTGGATCACCAGGAACACGCCATACATGGCGGCGGAGATCAGCGCTACCAACAGCGCTTGCCCGGTGCTGAAGTTGCCGCCCGGCAGCGCGCTCGGGAATACCAGCACGATCACCGCCAGCGGGAAAATCGCCATCAGGTACTGTTTGATGCCGCCCAGATTGACGTACTGGGTGGCGAATTTGCGCCCGCCGAGCAGCAGCGCGAAGCCGACCAGGCCGGCGGAAACGATCATGATGATGGAGTACAGCGTGTCGCGCATCAGCGCCGGCGCGGCGTCGCCGGTGGCCATCAGCGCCGAGATCAGGCTGACCTCGAGGATCACCACCGACAGGCTGAGGATCAGCGAGCCGTAGGGTTCGCCCAACCGATGAGCCAGCACGTCGGCGTGGCGCACCACGCTGAAGGCGCTGCTGAGGATCCCCACCAGCGCGAGAATATTGATCCCGACGATCAGCGGAAAGTTAGCGGTGCTGCTCCACAGGTTCAACACCACCAGCGCGGCGATGGGGAAGATCAGCGAGTATTCGGTGTGGCGAGATTTGGTGGATCGGCCAGGATCGTGTTGCGACTTCATGAGGGTGGCACTCCTTCTCAAACAGCGTAGCCCGTCGGCGCCGGTCGCCGTGGCACGGCAACTCTGCGTTTCCAGTAGGTATTTTATATTAGGATACACCCGCGGCGCCGGTGTGATGTTGTTTTTATCTGAGAAAGCAATTGCTTGCTTTATGTGATCAGGGTAGCAAAAAAACCGCACGGGGTGCGGTTTTATTTACTTACTTTTACGCAGTAACGCCAATTTTTAACGTTAGATTTGAGAAAAGTCGTGTTTACTCATTTACCGCTTGGTTAATCAAGGAAAACGAGACCGTCAGTCATCAATATTATCCATGATTTCATGCCGTTTATTGTGGTAACCCTCTTCATTTAGCCCCTCACGCCAGTAAGGTACGGCATAAAGGCGATTGCGATCGCATTGGCGTTCACGGCGCAGGTAGCGGCGCAACCCCACCACCAGGCGATCTTCACCGGCGAGCCAGAAGTGCGCTTCGCCCTGCGGCAGGGACTGTGCGCGGAACTGAGCGATCAGTTCGTCGGTTTTCTCCGTGCCGCCGACGATCCAATTGACTTCAACATCAGCGGGTTTTTTCAGGTCAATCATGTCAGCGGTGCTGTCGACGCGGACGAAAGCGCGCCCGGCGCTGTGCGGCGGCAGGTTTTCCAGCAGCGCGGCCAGCGCAGGCAGCGAGGAAGGATCGCCCGCCAGGCAGTAGAAATCGGCCGCCGGCAGCATCGGTTTGGGGCCGCCCGGGTTGCTGATACCGATTTTATCGCCGATTTTCGCCTGGCGCGCAAAGTCGACCGCTGGGCCTCGGTGATCGTGAATCGCAAATTCGATGTCCACTTCCGCCTGTTCCGGGCGCACGGCGCGAATGGAATAGGTGCGCACGATCGGGCGCACGGCGTCCGCGGCCCAGCGCGGGCCGTTTTCGGTCAGCGTCGGCAGATCCGGCTGAGTTTGGTCGGCGAGCGGCAAAAAGACTTTGATGTGCGCAGCGGCGGCGTTGGCCGGGTAGTAGCGCAGATCGGGCGCGGTAAAGGTGATGCGGCGCAGGTGCGGCGTAATGTCCTGCACGGCGCTGACGGCGATCAGGTAGGGGGCGCGTGAGCGAGGGGCTTCGGTAGTCACGGGGATCTCCTTATAGTTCGTTTGGCGGTGAGTATACCATGCCGTTTGATAATGAGAATTGTTTGCTCATTGAGGCGCAATCGCCTGTGAGCTAGGCTTAAGGCTCACGCAATACGCACGGGAGGACGTGATGCCATACCAAGACACGAACGACTTGCCGGACAATGTGAAGCATGTGCTGCCGGCCCATGCGCAGGCGATCTATAAAGAAGCGTTCAACAGCGCCTGGCAACAATATCGGGATCCTGAAGATCGACGCGGTGACGCCGGCCGGGAAGAGACGGCGCACAAGGTGGCCTGGGCAGCGGTCAAACAAAGCTATCGCAAGGGCGACGATGAGCGCTGGCACAAAAAGTAACGCCTTTCATGCCCCGGTAAAAATCGCGCAGACGTTATGCTGACCTCGGCAATTAATATTATTGCTGCTCAGTACAAATACTTTTCCACGTTAACGCCGCTTTGCAACTTGATTGCGCGGCGGGAAAAGAATATGGTCATTATTAATAGGCGCGGTTATTGAATTAATAAAATTCCGCACCAAAAAATAAAATTGCAAAGGTTCAGTAGTGGCGAGGGAGGACGAGAAATCGTATTCCCGGGAGGTTGTAACAGTGTTAACGCGAGATTTTCTGCAAAAAGCGGATTGCAAAACCGCCTTTGGCGCTATTGAGGAGTCGCTGTTGCTGACGCCTGAACAGCGCGCAGCCTCGTTGGCGTGCACATTATCGCGCCGGCCGGATCACAGCCCGGTATGGGTATTCGGTTACGGTTCGCTGATGTGGAATCCGGTTTTCGAATCGGAAGAAGTGCGGCCAGCCATACTGCAGGGCTGGCATCGGGCGTTCTGCATGCGTTTGACCGCCGGGCGCGGCACGCTTCATCAGCCGGGGCGCATGCTGGCACTGAAAGAGGGCGGCCAGACCACCGGATTGGCGTTTCGTCTGCCGGAAGGCAAGCTGCGCGAAGAGCTGGAGCTGCTGTGGAAGCGCGAGATGATCACCGATTGCTACGTGCCGACCTGGTGTGAGCTGCAGCTGGAGGGCGGTGAGGCCGTCACGGCGCTGGTGTTCGTGATGAACCCGCAGCATCCGCTGTTTGAAGCAGACACCAGCCACCAGGTGATCGCGCCATTGATCGCCAGCGCCAGCGGCCCGCTGGGCACCAACGCGCAATACCTGTTTGCGCTGGATAACGAGTTGAAGCACCACGGCATGCAGGATGATTGCATCGGCGATCTGGTGCGTTACGTGCAGCAATGGTTGCAGCAGAACCGCCCCGGCGCTTTCGGGGCCACGGCCTAAGGCGTTGGCGGGGCGGCAGACAGTAAAGGGCTCAGCGTGCGGAGCCCTTTTTCATATATCTAATACCTCTATTTAATAACTTTATTCTGCATGATTATTTAAGCCTGTCACTTTGTGTGGTTATTTATCTCGTTATTTTTAAAGCCATTCATCATTTTCCTCCGTCTTCACACCCCGAGAGTCACGATAAATAATTCACTTAGTATTAAATTGCATAACTAAAGGCTATTTCTTATTTGTTCAGCCCCGCAGGACTCCGTATCAATATGGCAGACGCTACCGCAAGAAACAGGGAGACGGGGATGAACTTTCAACAATTAAAAATTATTCGCGAATCGGCGCGCTGCAACTACAACCTGACCGAGGTCGCCAATACCTTATTTACTTCGCAGTCCGGCGTCAGCCGGCATATTCGCGAGCTGGAAGAAGAGCTGGGCATTGAAATATTCATTCGCCGCGGCAAACGGCTGCTGGGCATGACCGAGCCCGGCAAAGAGCTGCTGGTGGTGGCGGAACGCATTCTCAACGACGCCAACAACATCCGTCGCCTGGCGGACGTCTTCAGCAGCAACGATTCGGGGCAGCTGCATATCGCGACGACGCACACCCAGGCGCGCTACAGCCTGCCGGGGGTGATCAAAGAGTTTCGCGCGCTTTATCCACGGGTGCGGGTGGTGCTCAATCAGGGCAGCCCAGAAGAGATCGTCTCGATGCTGGCCGCCGGCGAAGCCGATATCGGCATCGCCAGCGAGCGGCTGATGAGCGACGAGTCGCTGGCGGCGTTCCCGTACTACCGCTGGCATCACACCATTTTGGTGCCGGAAGGGCACGAGTTGACGCGCCAGCCGCAGGTGACGCTGGAGATGCTCAGCACCTTGCCGCTGATCACTTACCGCCAGGGCATTACCGGGCGCGCGAAGCTGGATGCGGCGTTCAAAGCGGCGGGCCTGACGCCGGACATCGCGCTCAGCGCGCAGGATTCCGACGTAATTAAAACCTACGTCGAACTGGGATTGGGCGTGGGCGTGCTGGCGGACATGTCGTATGAAAAAGAGCGCGATCGCGGGTTGGTGAGCCTCAACGCCGAGCACCTGTTTGAACCCAATACGGTATGGCTGGGCCTCAAGCGCAGCCAGCTGCAGCGCAACTATGCCTGGCGCTTTATCCAACTGTGCAACCCGACGCTGTCGCTGACCGAAATCAAGGACAAGGTCTTCTCGTCGCAGCTGGATGCGGTGATTGACTACCAGATTTAATCGATAAGCGGCAGGCAACCCCTGCCGCGCATTCCGCATCGCTCCCCTAATAATCAAAATCCCATCTATATACATAAAAAGAATATCTATAGTGATTTAAGTACCTTCAGCTGCCGATCGTGCTCGCATACACTCGCGAAATTATTATAAATTCCATCCGCTTGGAGAGTTTCAGATGAAAGCGCTCGTTCCTTCTTTGCTGTTTTTAGCCGTGGCGGCCAGCGTTAACGCGCAGGCGGCGACGCCGGCCAACACGCTGGTGATCGCGCAGTCTATCGATGACGTGGTCAGCTTTGACCCGGCCCAGGGATTTGAGTTAACCACGGTGCAGTCGTTCAACAGCCTGTATCAGCGTCTGATCCAGTCCGATCCGCACAACCCTATCGATCTCAAGCCAACCCTGGCCAGCAGCTGGCAGGCCGGCGCCGACAATCGCAGCCTGACTTTCAGCCTGCGCCCGGACGCCAGGTTCGCCAGCGGCAATCCGCTGCGGCCGGAAGACGTGATCTTCTCGCTTTCACGGGTGGTAAAACTCAATCTGGAGCCGTCGTTTATCCTGACGCAGCTGGGTTGGAACGCGAAGAACGTGGAGCAACACCTGAGCAAGGTGGATGACCACCAGGTAAAAATCAGCTGGAGTGAAAACGTCAGCCCAGCCTTCGTGCTCAGCCTGCTGTCGGCGCCGGTATCGTCGATCGTCGACGCCAAAGAGGCGCTGGCGCACCAGCAGGGCGACGATCTGGGGCACCAATGGTTGAACAGCCACTCCGCCGGCAGCGGCCCTTACAAAATCCGCACCTATGTGCCGCACGAGGTGGTGGTGCTGGACGCCAACCCAGGCTCGCCGGAAGGGGCGCCGACGCTGAAAACCATCCTGATCAAAAACGTGCCCGATCCGGCCGCGCGCCGTTTGCTGATCGAGCAGGGCGATGCCGATATCGCGCGCAACCTGGGGGCAGACCAGATGGCGGCCCTGAAGGGCAAGCCGGGCGTCAAACCGTTGGCCATTCCTTACGCCTCGCTTTATTTCCTGCAGTTCAACGCCAAGGCGTCGCCGGCGCTCGGCAATCCGGCGTTCTGGGAGGCGGCGCGCTGGCTGTTCGATTACCAAGGCATCGCCGACGATCTGCTGAAAGGGCAGTTCCAGAGCCATCAGGCATTCCTGCCGGACGGTTATCTGGGCGCGCTTAAGGATCAGCCGTACAGCTTCAACCCGCAAAAAGCCAAAGAAATACTGGCCAAAGCGGGGCTCAGCAACGTCAGTTTCCGTCTGGACGTCAACAACCAGCCGCCGTATCTGGATATCGCCCAGGCGTTGCAGGCCAGTTTTGCCCAGGGCGGCGTGAAGGTGGAGCTGGTGCCGGGCATCAGCTCGCAGGTCTCCACCAAGGTGAAAGCGCTTAACTACGATGCGACGCTGACTTCCTGGGGGCCGGATTATTTCGACCCTAACACCAACGCCGCAGCCTTCGCCTACAACCCGGAAGACGGCAGCAAGACGCTGGCCTGGCGCGCCAACTGGCAGATCCCGGCGCTGAGCAAGCTGACGCTGGCCGCCACCGCGGAAAACGACACCGCCAAACGGGTGGCCGATTACCAGCAACTGCAAAAACAGGTGCAGCAAAGCTCGCCGTTCGTCATCGGCCTGCAGGCGCGCAGCCTGATTGCGGTGCGCGACAACCTCAAGGGCTATGTGCAGGGCATCAACCCTGACATGGTGTTCTACAGCAAGGTCAGCAAGTAATGGCCGCTGAACTGTCCGCCTCCGCCGGGGCGGCCCGGCGGTATTGGCGCTGGGGCGGGCGGCTGCTCGGCGGCGCGCTGTCGCTGGCGTTGACGTTGCTTGGCCTGCTGCTGTTCACCTTCATGCTGTCGCATCTGGCGCCGATCGATCCGGCGCTGCAGGTGGCGGGCGATCATGCCAGCGAAGCCACCTACGCACAGGTGCGGCATGAGTTGGGATTGGATCAGCCGTTGCCGGTGCAGTTTTGGCGTTATCTGGTGCACCTGGCGCACGGCGATTTGGGTATTTCGCGCATCACCGCCCAGCCGGTGTTGAGCGATTTGCTGCGTACCTTCCCGGCGACGGTGGAGCTGGCCACCTGCGCCATTATCCTCGGCGCCCTCTGCGGCATTACGCTGGCGTTTCTGGCGGTGCTCAAACCGGGCAGCTGGCTGGATAACGCGGCGCGTCTGCTGTCGCTGATCGGTTATTCGGTGCCGATTTTCTGGCTGAGCCTGCTCGGGCTGCTGCTGTTCTACGCCACGCTGCACTGGTCGGCGGGGCCGGGGCGGCTGGACGACATCTACCTGTACAGCATGGAGCCGCGTAGCGGTTTCGTGTTGATCGACAGCTGGCTGTCTGGCGATCGCGACATGTTCTACAACGCCATCGGCCACCTGTGGTTGCCGGTAGTGGCGTTGGCGCTGTTGTCGATGGCGGGCATTACTCGGTTGCTGCGGGCGGCGATGCTGGAAGAGTGCAACAAGGAATACGTGACGCTGGCGCGTTCCAAGGGGGCCGGGCGCCTGCGCATTCTGCTGCGCCATGTGTTTCCCAACGTGCTGGGCACGCTGATCACCGTACTGTCTCTCTCCTACGCCAGCCTGCTGGAGGGCGCGGTATTGACCGAAACGGTGTTCGCCTGGCCCGGCGTCGGGCGTTACCTGACCTCGGCGCTGTTTGCCGCCGATACGCCGGCGATCCTCGGCGCCACGCTGCTGATCGGCACCTGTTTCGTGCTGTTGAATGCGCTGGCCGACGCCTTGACCTATTTAGTGGATCCGCGAACCCGATGAGCCAATATCTCTCTGAACACGAACCGCAAAGCGAGCCGGCCGTCGGTTACCGCCGTGGCAGGCGCCTGACCACGCTGACGCTGGGCGCGGCGCTGGTGGCGATTCTGATCGTCACCGCGCTGTTGGCCCCGTGGCTGGCGCCTTTCGATCCCAATCTGCAGCATATCGAACTGCGGTTACTGCCGCCTTCCGCCGCACATTGGCTGGGCACCGACGGTTTTGGCCGCGACTTGCTCTCCCGCGTGATTTACGGCGCGCGGCCGACGCTGATTCTGGTGTCGCTGATTCTGGTGTTGACCATTCCCATCGGCCTGCTGGTCGGCATTGGCGCCGGTTACCTCGGCGGCTGGGTAGAGCGCATTTTGATGCGCCTGACCGACATTTTTCTGTCGCTGCCGAGCCTGGTGATCGCGCTGGCGTTCGTGGCGGTCATGGGGCCGGGGCTGATGAACGGCGCGCTGGCGCTGGCATTGACCAGTTGGCCGGCCTTTGCCCGCCAGGCGCGGGCCGAAACCCTGGCGCTGCGCCGCAGCGATTACCTGGCGGCGGCGCGCATGCAGGGCATCAACGGGCTGCGGCTGATGGTCGGCCATATTTTGCCTTTATGCCTGCCGAGCGCGGTGGTGCGCGCGGCGCTCAGCCTGGGCGGCATCATCCTGTCCGCCGCCGGTCTGGGGTTCCTCGGCATGGGCGTCGCGCCGCCGACCGCCGAATGGGGCTCGATGGTGGCCGAAGGCAGTAAAGTGATTTTCGACCAATGGTGGGTCGCCGCCGCGCCGGGCGGGGCGATCCTGTTCGCCAGCCTGGCGTTTAACCTGCTGGGCGATGGCCTGCGCGACAAAATGGATCCTCGTCATGGGCACTGATAACACCTTATTGACCGTCGAACGGTTGGCGATCGGCGTGCCGGGGCCACAGCCGGTGACGTTGGTGAAGCATATTTCGTTCAGCATGGGGCGGGAGCGGCTGGCGCTGGTCGGTGAGTCCGGCTCCGGCAAATCGTTGACCGCGCGTGCGCTGATGGGGCTATTGCCGCCGCCGTTGCAGCTGCAGGCGCAGCGTCTGACGCTGGGCGATGAAGACTTGACGCGCCTGAGCGAGCGCCAGTGGAGCCGGCTGCGCGGCGACCGGGTGGCGATGGTGATGCAAGATCCCAAGCATGCGCTGAATCCCAATCAGCCGATCGGCCGTCAGGTGGAGGAGCCGCTGGTGCTGCATGCGAAGCTGAGCCGCGCCGAGCGGCGTGAAAAAGTATTGGAGATGCTGGCGGCGGTGGGCTTGCCCGATCCGGCTGCGCTGTGCCGCCGCTATCCGCATCAGCTCTCCGGCGGCATGGGGCAGCGGGTGATGCTGGCCATTGCGTTGATCAACGATCCACAGCTGTTGATTGCCGACGAACCGACTTCGGCGCTGGATCACCAGATGCGCGATCAGGTGCTGCAGCTGATAGAAAACCTGGTGGCGCAACGCAATATGGGGTTGATCCTGATCAGCCACGATTTGCAGCAGGTGGCGCACCACTGCGAGCGGGTGCTGGTGATGTACAAAGGCGAGCTGTTGGATCAGCTGCCGGCAGCAGAGCTGGCTCGGGCCACGCATCCTTATACTCGCACGCTGTGGGCGTGCCGGCCGAGCCGCGAGACGCGCGGCAAACCGCTGCCGGTGCTGGATCGCGCGCTGTTGGAGACGTTGAAATGAGCGTGATTGCACTGGAGAACCTGAGCGTCAGTCACCGCCAAGGCTACGAACTGCGCACCGTGGTGCATGAGGTTAACCTGCGCATCGAGCCGGGCGAGTGTTTTGGGCTGGTGGGGCCTTCCGGCTGCGGCAAGTCCTCGTTGCTGTGGGTGCTGGCCGGGCTGAATGGCAGCTGGCATGGCGGCTTTGAGTTGCTGGGGCGGCGCCTGCAGCCGGGCCAGGCGTTTACCGGCGAACTGCGGCGCGAGGTGCAGATGGTGTTTCAGGATCCCTATGCTTCGCTACACCCCAAGCACCGGCTTTTGCGTACGCTGTCGGAGCCGCTCAAACTGCTGCAGGAAAGCGACATTGAACGAAAAATCAGCGCGGGCTTTCGCCAGGTGGGGTTGGATCCGCGCCTGCTGGAGCGCTACCCGCATCAGCTGTCGGGCGGCCAGCGTCAGCGTGTGGCGATCGTGCGCGCATTGTTGCTGCGGCCGAAGCTGCTGTTGCTGGATGAACCGACCTCGGCGTTGGACATGTCGGTGCAGGCGGAGATCCTCAACCTGCTCAACGAGCTGAAACAGGCGGGCGATCTGACGATGGTGCTGGTCAGCCACGATGCGGACGTGATTGACCACATGTGCGATCGTTCGGTGGCGATGGTGCACGGCCGCATCATCGTTTGACCCTATGCCCGCCAACGCGGCGGGCATATCCATCCTGGTAATAAATAAAGCAATTTATCGTCGTTCTTCCGTTAATTCTTACCCCCTACACTCGAAAAACAGCGCAACCGCGTGATAGTGGAGAGTGTATCGATGAAACGGTTAATCCCAACCTTATTGTATGGCGCGCTGGCGGCCGCGTTCGGTGCGCAGGCCGCCACCCCGCAGGACACCTTGGTGGTGGTCAGTTCGCTGGAGGGCATTATCAGCCTCGATCCGGCGGAGAGTTTTGAAACCGTCAGCTCGGCCAATCTGGTCAATCTCTATCAGCGCCTGGTGGCGCCGGATCGCGGTGCGCCGCAAACGCTGGCGCCGGACGCTGCCGCCAGTTGGCAAGCGGGCGCCGATGGCCACAGCCTGATCTTTACCCTGAAACCGCAGCAGCGCTTCGCTTCCGGCAATCCCCTGCGGCCCGAAGACGTGATTTTCTCGCTGGTTCGCGCGGTGAAGCTGAACAAGGCGCCGTCGTTTATTCTCGGTGAGTTTGGCTGGACGCCGGATAACGTTGAGCAGCATTTGAAGAAGGTGGGGGATAACCAGGTGCAACTCAGTTGGCCCGCCAACATCGGCAGCGAGCTGGCGTTGCGGCTGCTGACGGCGAATGTGGGCTCGATCGTGGATGAAAAGCTGCTGAACGAGCATGCGCAGCAGGGGGATTACGGCAATGCCTGGCTGCGCGGCCATTCCGCCGGCGGCGGCCCGTATCGGGTGAACAACTATGTGCCGCACGAAGCGCTGCTGTTTGGCCGCAACGACTATGCGCCGTCGCCGGCCCGGCTGAAAACGGTGTTGTTCAAGAACGTCAGCGACGCCGGCACCCGCCGTTTGCTGTTGCTGAAAGGGGATGCCGACGTGGCCTACGATCTGGGCGCCGACCAGTTCGACTCGCTGCGCAACGCGTCTGGCGTGCGCATCGAGCAGGCCGATGCGCCCCGGGTCTATTACCTCGGTTTCAACACCGGCAGCAAAGACAACCCGGTGCTGGGCAATCCGGCGCTGTGGCGGGCGGCGCGCTGGCTGGTGGATTATCAAAGCATCGCCGAGCAGCTGCTGAAAGGGCAATATCGCGTGCATCAGGCCTTCTTGCCGCAGGGATTGGATGGGGCGCTCGACGATCGGCCGTTTACGCTCGACGTGGGCAAAGCCAAACAGATCCTGCGCGATGCCGGTATTGCCGAAGGTACGCGCCTCGATCTTATTGTCATCAATCAGCCGCCGTACACTGACATCGCGCAGGCGCTGCAGGCCAGCTTTGCGCAGGCCGGGCTGCGGCTGGATATCCATCCGGTGGTGGAGAGCGACCTGTGGGGTAAGATGCGCGGCCGCGATTTTCAGGCGATCTTCACCTACTGGGGCGCCGATTACCTGGATCCGAACACCAACGCCAGCGCCTTTGCCTACAACGTGCCCGGTGGGCCGAAAACCCTGGCCTGGCGCACCCAGTGGGGCATTCCCGCCATCAGCGCGGAAACGCGTGCCGCGGCCGCAGAGGGCAACAGCGCCGCGCGCCGCGCACGTTATGCCGCGCTGCAACGGGAACTGCAGGCCAGCTCGCCCTATGTAGTGGCGCTGCAGGGGCAAACGCTGGTGGCATTGCGCGACAACGTCAAAGGTGCCCGGTTGGATATCGCCAACAGCATGCTGTATCTGGATCGGGTCAGCAAGTAGCGCCAACGCCGCGCGCCTGGCCGAGCTTTCTGTCGCGCCAAAGGCCGCCCGTGCGTGAAATCGCTTGCTGCTGCAACCTGGAATCGTGAGAGGTTTTGTCAGGGTGAAATAAAATGAAATTTCATAACGTGATCACATGGCGCTGATAAATTGGCGCCGAAAGGCGGCGTTGTTTACGCCTTTCACCACGGTCGTCCGCAATGATGCGGACACATCACCTCAGGAGATATTATGGACAATAACGGAAACGCTTCAGTGGAGCGCGCGGCAACCTGGCTCGCCGCCGGTGAGGTTGTGACGCCGGAACAGTTTTTATGGTTTCCAGCCACTGGCCAATCCGGCAACGGCCAGCACGGCAGAAGTGGCCGGATTGCTCAATCGGCTGATCGAGACGCTGAGGAACTCACCGAACAACGCCGGCGCGTTCTGGCCGGCGTTCATCAAGAGCAACAGCCAGCCGGCGGCCGCCAAGGCGATGCCGAAAGGTTGCGGCGTTCGCCAGGCGCGACGGTTGCGCAGGCCGCGCGCCAATGCCATGCCTAATCCGAACATTGCCGCCAGGCAGACCAGCAGCGGCAGCATCGTCCAACCGAGCCAGGCGCCCAGCGCCGCCAGCAGTTTGAAGTCGCCCTGGCCGATGCCGTTACGCCGCCGCAGCTGTCGATAAAGCGCGTTGAGCAGCCACAACGCCCCGTAGCCGGCGGCGGCGCCGATAACCGCATCGTTCAGCGGCGCCCAGCGAGCGTCGAGATTGCACAGCAGCCCGCCCCACAGCAGCGGCTGGGTCAGCCGGTCCGGCAGCCAGCGGTGGCGCCAGTCCAGCCAGGCCAGGGCGATCAGCAGCGCCGCGGCCGGCGGTAACCACAACCGGTGTGCTGCTGGCGGGTCGAAAGGCAGCGTCGCCAACGCCACACCCAAGGCCGTCAGCAGCAGGCTGCGGCGGCGCAATCTCGGCGGGCTGGCGCGCACGGCCGCCGTTCGCTCCAGCCGGGTGATGAGCGCGAAGGCGACCATTCCTGCCGACAGCAGCGCGCTAAAAAACAGCGCGTGCCACAGTGAGAAAAGAAACATCAAGGCTCCGTCAGTCGTGAAACAGATGTTTAAAATAACGGCAAAATGCGTATTTCATCGGAGTGAAATGCGGTGGATTGTGAGAAATGCGCAGTCGTGCGCATTGCCACTTTAGGTATTGCAGAGTGATACAATGCCATGCGCGGTGGCGCGCAGCAGTGGGTTGCTGCGCTTTTTATCGGCAAAATCGGCGCTAAAAGGGTGTGAATTCACCTGGCGGCCGGAATGGAGCGGCCAATGGCGTAAGTGACGGCGTCACTGAGAGGTGATTGGGGTTTATCCTATTGTTTCTGCTCGTCAAGCCGTTAGGCTTTAAGGGAGAGGCGCCCCGACAGGCCGGGACGTAAGGTTTTTCAGATCTGCCGCGGGAAAGGCGGCAGCAAAGCAGTGGGTTGGCATGCTCCAGGAGGGAGGGAGGCCAACGGTGTCATGAAAGACGAAATTCAGGCAGGACTCATCAAAATAAAAAAACGACTCTGGCGCCGCCGCCGGGCGGCCTGGCTGGCCGGGCCGCTGGTGTGGCTGGCCGGCGCGGCGCCCGTGTGCGCTGAATCCCCGCTGGCGCCGGACGCCGTTATTTCTTCCGAACGGCAAGCCGCGGATCCGGCCGAGAGTTTGCCGGAGCTGGGCGGTGCGCCCGACGATGCCGCGCGCGAGAAGCAGTGGGCCGAGATGGCCAAGCAGTTTGGCGAAAAAGATCTGAATAACGTTTCCCGTCAGCAGATGCGCAGCCGCGCCGAGGATTACCTGCTAGGCCAGGCGGCCGACACGCTGCAGCAACAGGCGCAGGAGCTGTTGTCGCCGCTGGGCACCGCACGGCTATCGCTGAAGATGACCGGTGAGGGGGACTTTACCGGCAGCAACGGGCAGTTATTCAGCCCGCTGTACGACGTCGACGGATTGCTGACCTACAGCCAGATCGGCTGGCTGCAGCAAAGCGCCGGGGCGCTCGGCAATTTTGCGCTGGGGCAGCGCTGGATCGTCGGCGACTGGCTGCTGGGTTACAACACGGCGCTCGACAGCGATTTCGCCCGGCAGCGCAACCGCGGCAGCGTCGGCGCGGAAGCCTGGGGAGACTACCTGCGTTTCTCCACCAACTATTACTACCCGCTGTCGGCGCTGTCGCAACAGCCCGGCGATGGCGTGTTTTTCAGCCGTCCGGCGCGCGGTTACGACATCACGACGCAAGGCTATCTGCCGTTTTATCGCCAGATCGGCGGTTCGCTCAGCTATGAGCAGTATCTGGGCGATAATGTCGATCTGTTTGGCAGCGGCAAAAAACAAAACGATCCGCGCGCGATGCAGCTGGGGCTCAATTACACGCCGGTGCCGCTGGTGACGATGAAGGCGCTGCATAAGATTGGCGCGGGCGGGCAGAGCCAGGATCAGGTCGAACTGGCGCTGAGCTATCGGCTCGGGGTGCCGCTGGCGAAGCAGATTTCGTCGGAGTATGTGGCGCAGGCCAAGTCGCTGCGCGGCAGCCGCTACGATCCCATCGAACGCAAGAACGTGCCGGTGCTGGAATTCCGCCAGCGCAAAACGCTGCAGGTGTTCCTGGCCACGCCGCCGTGGAGCCTGCAGGCAGGGGAAACCGTGCCGCTGGTGCTGGAAATCAAGGCGTTGAACGGCATCGCTCACGTCAGTTGGCAGGGGGATACGCAGGCGCTGAGCCTGACGCCGCCGCACAACGCCAACGATCCGCAGGGCTGGACGGCGATTGTGCCGCCGTGGGACGACGCGCCGGGCGCCGCCAACAGCTACCGGCTGTCGGTCACGCTGGAGGACGAAAAGCAGCAGCGCGTGACCTCCAACTGGATAGAGCTGAAAGTGGCGCCGCCGCTGACGGCGACCGCCGGTGATGATGCGAGCCTGCTGCCGATCAAAACCCTGACGCCGCCGCCGATCCCGGCGCAAACCGGGCCGCTGTACGGCGGCGATTAACCGTTTTTACCCTGCAGCACCCACACCGCGGCCTCGACGCGGGATTTTAGCTTCATCTTTTTCAGCAGGTGTTTGACGTGCACCTTGACGGTGCTCTCGGTGATGGTCAGGCGGCGGGCGATCAGCTTGTTCGGCAGCCCCTGGGCGATCAGCTTCAGGATATCCCGCTCGCGCGGCGTCAATTGCTGAATATCGCGATCGGCGCTGGGGCGGTTTTCCCGCAGGCTGGCGGCGAGGATCGGCGTCAGCGTTTCGCTGAGCACCATCTGCCCGGCCGCCGCCTGATGCAGCGCCTTCAGCAGATCCTCCGGCTCCATGTCTTTCAACAGATAGCCGTCGGCGCCGCGTTTGAGCGCGCTGACGACGTCGTCTTCATGGTTGGACACGCTGAACACCACGACGCGCCCCGAGAGGTCGGTCTGGCGCAGGCGATCCAGCGTTTCCAGCCCGTTGATGCCGGGCATGTTCAGGTCGAGCAGGATCAGATCCGGATCGTGCTGCTCCGCCAGCGTGACCCCTTGTTCACCGTTGCTGGCTTCTGCGATGACCTGCAGGCGGGCGTCCATGCCAATCAGCTGTTTTACGCCGTTGCGCAGCATCGGGTGGTCGTCTATCAGTAAGATTGTGGCGGCGGTTTCTGTCGTCATGGTGTCTCCGTTAGTCGATGGCGTGGTTATCCGGCGTGAAGCTGACCCGCACCTCGGTGCCGCCGCCGCTGCGCGGTAAAATATCGCAGCGGCCATGCAGGCTCTTGGCGCGATCGCGCATGATGATCAAGCCGTAATGGTCGGGGCGAGACGTCTCGGCCGGCAGGCCGCGTCCGTTGTCGCATACGCTCAGGGTCACTTCGCCCCGCTTGTTGATGACCTGAATGCTCACCTCGCTGGCGGCGGCATGCTTAAGGATGTTGCTGAGCGCCTCGCGGGCGATCTGCAGCAGGTGAATGGCCTGGTAAGCCGGCACCGTGCGTGGCCCCAGTTGGTAATCGAGGCTGATGGTCAGGCCCAGTTTGGGATTGAACTCCGCCACCGTCGATTGCAGCGCCGCCAGCAGGCCCGGTTCGGTCAGTTGCAGGCGGAAGGTGGTCAACAGCTCGCGCAGCTGGCGATAAGCGCCGTTCAGCTCTTCGCGCATCTGCTGCACCAGCGCCTGGCTGGCGGAAGAGAGCGTTTCGCCCTGCATCTGCAGGCAGGCGATTTGCATTTTCAGGCAGGAAAGCGATTGGGCGATGGAGTCGTGCAGCTCGCGGGCGATCGCCGCCCGTTCTTCCATCAGCATCAGCTGCTGCTGATGGTCGACCTGACGCTCGATGGCCAGCACGCTGGTCAGCTGCTCCACCAGGGTGTTGATCAGCTGGCGGTGCTCATCGTTCAGCGGCTGTTGCGGCGCATGCTGCGCCACGATCACGCCGTAGTCGCCGAGCTTGTCGCTCAGGCTCCAGCTCAGCGACGGATTGTCGGGATGCTGGCGGTCGCTGTCGTTCAGGCAGGCGCTGCACACCGGGTTGTGGCAATGCTCCGGCCGCAGCGGCTGGTTGCCGCTCAGCTGCAGCAGCGGTTCCCGGCTGTCGTTTTCATACAGTCGCACCTGAATGGCGCGCAGCGGCGTCAGGGTTTGCAGCTGGTTGAGCAGCGGCGTCAGGCGGCTGCACAGCGGCTCGCTGGCGTGCAGCAGGCGGCTGGCGCGATAAAGGAAGCTCAGCACCTGATTCTTTTGCTGCAGGTCGGCGGTCTTCTCGGCCACGCGCTGCTCCAGCCCGCTGTAGGTGGCCGACAGTTCGTCAGACATGGTGTTCAACGCGCCGCCGAGCGACGCCATTTCATCCTGGTGCCCGCGCTGCGCGAAGCGGCGGCTAAAATCGCCGCGACCCACCGCCAGCGCCATTTCCACCAGCTGTCGCCACGGATGCAGCAATCGGCGGCGCAGGTAGCAGGTGGTGCCGATCAGCAGCAGCAGGGTCAGCGCGATGAAGCCGGCCTGCACCAGCGTCACCATCAGCAGGCGGCGCTCGGTTTGCCTGTCGATATCCGACACCAGCTTATCCAGCAGCTGCACGAAGTGCGCCACCTGCGGCGCGGCGTCGGCCGGGCGCTGCGCGCTGCGCAGGCGTGGTTGCAGGGTCTGTTGCCAGTAGTCGCGCAAGGCGTCGAAAGGTTGCGTCAACCCTTCCTGCTCCACCGAGCGCTGCAGGTCGGGGCTGTTTTCGTCGCGCTCCAGTTCGCGAATCAACGCTTCATGCCGTTCATCCAGCGGCACCTGCGCCAGCAGACGGTAGCTTTGCATACGCAGTGAGCCGGCCTTGTTGATGGCGTGCGCATTGCCCTGAATGCTCTGCGACATCCAGGCGGAAATCCCCATGCCGGCCACGCCCAGAATGCCCGACAGCAACATCAGCAGGGCGACCTGATTCACGATCGAAAGCGGGGCCAACAGGCGTTTCATAAGCGCGGGTTCCTGGCATTTGGCGCCGCTGAAACTCAGGGGGAGAAGGCGGCGACGGGGTAAACAAGTAACGATTCAGCCGTATTTTTGATTATCCCTGAGCATAACCCCATACCTCGAATGAAGTACCCATTAGTTTCCTGCGGGACGGCGAAGCGGTGAGATTAGCGGCGTGATGTTTTTTAATGCATTGATTTAAATTGATTTAATTTTTATTCGGGGCGTACCCCTAAGGGGATGAAGGCGCTATTTGCGCCGCCAACTACTTGCATTCGGGTTGATATACATCAACTTTGCCGCCGGGGCCGCCCCCTAGGGTGTGCAGAATGATCCCCCGTGTCTGAGGTTTTTATGTCGCAACTTGCAACGCCTTCATCAAAGAAAACCGGTGCGCTGATTCAGGACTGGCGTCCTGAAGACAGCGCCTTTTGGCAGCAGCGTGGCCATCGCATCGCCACCCGCAACCTGTGGATTTCCATTCCCTGCCTGCTGCTGGCCTTCTGCGTCTGGATGCTGTTCAGCGCCGTCGCGGTCAACCTGAACAAGGTGGGCTTCAACTTCACCACCGACCAGCTGTTCCTCCTGACGGCGCTGCCGTCGGTGTCGGGCGCTATTTTACGCGTGCCGTATTCATTCGTGATCCCGCTGTTTGGCGGCCGTCGCTGGACCGCCATCAGCACCTGCTTCCTGCTGGTGCCGTGCTTGTGGCTGGGGTTCGCGGTGCAAGACAGCAGCACGCCGTACAGCGTGTTCGTCATCATTTCCCTGCTGTGCGGCTTCGCCGGCGCCAACTTTGCCTCCAGCATGGCCAACATCAGCTTCTTCTTCCCGAAAGCGCGTCAGGGCGGCGCGTTAGGGCTCAACGGCGGGTTGGGAAATCTGGGCGTCAGCGTCATGCAGCTGGTCGCGCCGCTGGCAATTTCTTTCAGCCTGTTCGGCCTGTTTGGCGGCACGGCGCAAAATCAGGCGGAGGGGGGGCAGCTGTGGCTGGAAAACGCCGCTTGGGTCTGGGTGCCTTTCCTGCTGGTTGCCACCCTGGCGGCTTGGTTCGGCATGAACGATCTGGCGGCGGCCAAGGCCTCGCTGCGCCAGCAACTGCCGGTGCTCAAGCGTGGGCATTTGTGGATGCTGAGTTTGCTGTATCTTGCGACCTTCGGTTCTTTCATCGGTTTCTCCGCCGGTTTCGCCATGCTGTCGAAGACGCAATTCCCGGACATCGTGATCCTGCATTACGCATTCTTCGGCCCGTTCCTCGGTGCGCTGGCGCGGCCGGTCGGCGGCGCGCTGTCTGACCGTTTCGGCGGCGTGCGGGTGACGCTGATCAACTTTGTGGTGATGGCCGTATTCGCCGCGCTGCTGTTCCTGACCTTGCCGACGGCGGGTGAGGGCGGTTCGTTCATCGCCTTCTACGGCATCTTTATGGTGCTGTTCCTCACTGCGGGGCTGGGCAGCGGGTCGACTTTCCAAATGATCGCCGTCATTTTCCGTAAAATCACTGTCGATCGTGTGAAAGCGGCCGGCGGCAGCGACGAGAGCGCGCAGCGTGAAGCGGTGACGGACTCCGCCGCCGCATTGGGCTTTATCTCGGCGATCGGCGCCGCCGGCGGCTTCTTCATTCCCCAGGCATTCGGCACCTCGCTGGCGTTGACCGGTTCGCCGGCGGGGGCAATGAAAGTATTCCTGGTGTTCTATATCTTGTGCGTGGTGATCACCTGGGCGGTGTATGGCCGCAAGAAAAAATCCTGAGTATCAAACGTCTTTCTCAATCCCTCCCGGCAGGGGAGGGATATTTCGCTCATTCCGAGTCATCTCTCCTCGCCTCCTCAGTGAAATTTTCTGTCTTTAGGTAAAATTCTCATCTCCGCTTGCCGTTTTTTTCTTTTTTTATAGCACTATCTCTCAATGTGGGAATATTTTCGCCAAAACGGATTATATTATTTGTACGTTTTTTCCGTTTTATTGAGAGTATTCTTACATTAAGGCGTTAATATCTTTCCGCAGATTAAATGAAATTTCCGGGACGGTAAGGCATAATTAGTGCGATTGTTATAAAATCAGTAATAGGATTTTGTCATAGATGCTGCACGCACTGAGTGGAATGTGTAACGGGGTTAAATCAGATAACTCTCATTCTGTTTCTTCCGGCTTTTTGTAGTCTATCTGACAATCAGATTAGGTGGAAAAACACAATGAATTCACGGGTAAGAATGAAATTTCACAATTTTATTCGATTAACAATCTAACAACACCGCTAGTTTTTCCTTTTTAAATCAATGAGGTGATCATTTGAATTTTACGGTAGCCATGAAAGAAATCCATGTTGCCAGCAGGGAAAAAGAGTCATTTGGGTAAACGGAACATCCTTAATAAGGCCTAATGTAAAAAATGAAATCAGAAAATTTTTATAAAGGCCAATATCCGATGAATGCAACCTGTTGAGTTTACATTTAATTTCTTGAACATTTTTTGATATTTCTATACAAAGTGTGCAGGACAGGCACGCTAAGGAAATTAAAAGTGAATCTTGATAAAAGAATAAAGATTAGGAATCTCGATGTTCTGACTCCTGCCGGGGAGAAATTTCGTCTGCGTTGGAAGGAGTATCAAATTCTTTCGCTGCTTGTCGCCAGATCGCCAGAGCTGGTTACACGAACGGAAATTATAGAAAATATCTGGAAAGGAACTTACTGCTCAGATTCAACGATAAATCAAACAATTAAATCTATTCGCCAAAAAATTAGCGACACGGAACATACGCTTATCAGAACCATTCCCCGTTTGGGTTACAAGGTGGAAAATCAAGCGGCTTTTCACTTTATATCCGAGGATGAGGGCTACGCTGATGATGATATATTAAATGGCGATGAAAATATTGGCGTTGATATTCAAGCGGAACTTTCTGAAAATGAAAGTGAGTCGTCTGAAACAAACGATGAAAAAATAGATAAGCCGCGTAAATCGACGCTGGTGGCTGCGCCTGTTGCAACGGTAGAGTCAGCCCACGAACCCACGCGTGAAAAAAAGTCGACGACGGTGCGGCGCTTTTTCAGCATGCCCGCCAGCCGCGTAGTGAAATATCTGACGGTATTCGCTTCGTTGCTGGTTATTTCACATTTTTCATATGTGCTCGGCAACCAAACTCGTCCACCGGTGATCAATGATATTCAGAACAACACGCGCGTGGTGTTGACGCTGACGCTGAATAATCCCCATACCAACAGCCCGCAAACCCTGCTCTGCCTGTACCAGGGCGAGAGCATGGAGCAGGCGACCATCGAATGTGTCGACCCTAAGCAAGGGCAGCTTAAGTTGCCGGTAAAATATGAGACTTCTTCTACGCCGGGTAAAGGTCGGATTAATCTCATATTGCCGAACAAAACCTTGCAATATCAAGTTGCTTACGATGTTAAAAATTAGCGCTGAATGAGGTTTTATCTTTAGCGATAATTTTACATTTGATGAAATCTTTTATTTCATTATTTGTTATTTGAAAGCCAGGTTTGATTTGTCCAGTCTGGAACTCATTACCTAACGCATATTAGCGTCCTGTTTCCATCGAGGTGACAGGAATAATGAGAACCTGCTGAGTGACAAATTATGGATAAGCGTAAAGTAGCTATTATCGGGGGTTCCGGTTTTATCGGAACACGCCTGGCAAAACGTCTCAGTGCGCGCGATGATCTGACGTTGGTCATCGTTGACAAGCAACCCAGCGCGCATTTTCCGGCGCTCTATCAGTATGGCGACGTGACGCAGCCCCAGACCCTGCAAGAACCGCTGGCGGGCTGTGACGCCATCATTAATCTGGCGGCGGAGCATCAGGACAACGTCGATCCTATTTCGCTCTATTATCAGGTCAATGTCGAAGGTGCACGCCATGTCTGCATGACCGCCTCCGCCTTGAATATCCGCCAAATCATTTTCACTTCCTCGGTGGCCGTTTACGGGTTCGTCGAGCAGGAAACCGATGAAGGGGGACGTTTCGATCCCTTCAACCATTACGGCAAGTCCAAGCTCGAAGCGGAATACGTTTATGAAGCGTGGCGCAAGGCGGATAGCGCAAACAAATTGACCATCATCCGCCCGACGGTGGTATTCGGTGAAGGCAACCGCGGCAATGTGTATAACCTGTTCCGCCAGATCGCCAGCGGCCGATTCGTGATGATTGGCAGCGGCAATAATATGAAGTCGATGGCTTACGTTGAGAATATTGCCGCGCGACTGGAACATGCGTTGGACCAGCAGTCAAGTTATCAGGTCAGCAACTACGTCGATAAACCGGACTTTACGATGAATCAATTGGTCGACGTTATTTCCTCCTCGCTGGGCAGAGAAAATAAGACGATTCGCATTCCTTATGTGGTGGGCATATGCGGGGCGACCGCATTGGATGTCGTGAGTAAAATAAGTCGTAAAAAATTCCCAATCAGCCGCGTCAGAGTGCAGAAATTCTGCGCCAGAACGCAATTTAAAAGTAATGTGCAAAATAATTTCGTGGCGCCGGTTGAACTTGATTCGGCAATCGAAAGAACCATTAAACATGAGTTTTCTGATAGATAACTTAACCGCACGCTGACGTTATTTACGTATTTCCGCCGACAAGCGGATAAATCTGTATTTTTCAGGATTAACTCATGCTGACTTATATCCTGGCCGGATCAATTTTGTTTTTGTTAATAGCGCATTGGGAGCTGTAACTCAAGGGCGGTAGCGTGCTTATTCGCTGGAGGAACGATGTTATATCAACTGAGCGTGATATTTGTGCTGGCGGTCGCCTGGGTGCTTATTGCCCGCCGGGCCGCCTTGACGGTGGGATTGGTGGATAAGCCCAATGCGCGCAAGCAACATCTGGGACATATTCCGCTGGTCGGCGGCATCGCCGTATACCTGACGCTGATGCTGATGACGCTGTGGCAACCCGCCTGGCTGCCCGACAGCACCGTCTATCTGCTGTGCATTACGGCGCTGGTGGTATTGGGCGTGCTGGATGACCGCTTTGATCTGCCCGTGGCGCCGCGCGTCATGGTGCAGGGAGGGATCGCGCTGGCGATGATGCTGGCGGCAGGGATGCAGCTTTCCTCATTGGGCTATGTCTGGGGGCATCAGGAAGTGATGCTCGGCTATGGCGCGTTGCTGCTTACGCCGCTGGCGGTATGGGGAGCGATCAACGCCTACAACATGGTGGATGGCATCGACGGGCAACTGGGCGCTTTGTCCTGCGTTACCTTCGTTGCATTGGCCATCGTGTTCGGATTGGGCGGCCGGGAAGATCTGGCGCTGTGGTGCCTGGGCCTGATCGCTGCGCTGGCGGCTTATCTGCTGTTCAACCTGAGCCTGTTCGGCGCGCGCAACAAGATCTTTATGGGGGACGCCGGCAGCATGGTGATCGGCTTCAGCGTGCTGTGGCTGGTGTTGCTGGCGACTCAGGGGCCGCAGGCGGTAATGCGCCCGGTCACCGCGCTGTGGCTGATTGCCATTCCGCTGATGGACATGGTGACCGTGATGGTGCGCCGCCTGTTGCGCCGTCAAAGCCCCTTCAAAGCGGGCCGCGATCATTTGCATCACATTCTGATGCGTCGCGGGCTCAATGCGCGCCAGACGCTGGCGATGAGCACCATGCTGGCGGTGACGCTGGCCTGCGTCGGCATTTGCAGCGAAGTGTTGCAGCTGCAGGAAAGCCTGATGCTGGTGGCGTTTCTGTTTTGTTTCTGCGGTTATTTCGCCATGTTGCGCGAACCGCGTCAGGCGACGGTGTTCAGCGATAATCCGACCGTCGGCCGTTAATCCCCTCACGGGCTGCGGCAGCAGCCCGCTTATCACGGTACTTCCATGAATTTTCATTTGCCTCTTTTGATGCCGTTGGCCTTCACCTCCGCGTTGTTGAGCGGGTGTACGGTGGTCCCCGGCTCACATTTACCGACCAGCGGAAAAGCCATCGTCGTGCAGCAGGACGACGACTTCGATTTGAATGACCAGGTGCAGGTTTACCGCATGTCGCCGATGCTGCTGCAGAAAATGCGGCGCGTAGAACCGGTCGCCCGGCCGAATCCGGCGCTGGATCAGCGGTTGCAGAACTATCAATACCGCATCGGCGTCGGCGACGTGTTGAACGTCACCGTCTGGGATCACCCCGAGTTGACCACGCCGGCCGGGCAGTACCGCAGCGCCAGCGATACCGGCAACTGGGTGCATGCAGATGGCACGATCTTTTATCCCTATATCGGGCGAGTGGCGGTGGTGGGCAAGACCGTCACCGAAGTACGCAGCCTGATCGCCGGCCGTCTGGCGCAGTACGTGGAAAGCCCGCAGGTGGACGTCAGCATCGCCGCTTTTCGTTCGCAGAAGGCCTACGTGACCGGCGAAGTGAAAACCTCCGGCCAACAGGCGATCACCAACGTGCCGTTGACCATTCTGGACGCGATCAACGCCGCAGGCGGCCTGACGGACAACGCCGACTGGCGCAACGTGGTGCTGACCCATCAGGGCAAAGAGCGGGCTATTTCGCTGCAGGCGCTGATGCAGCGTGGCGACATCAGCCAGAACGCGCTGCTGCAGCCGGGCGACATCCTCTACATCCCGCGCAATGACGAATTGAAAGTGTTCGTGATGGGCGAGGTGGGCAAGCAAGCGACGCTGAAGATGGATCGCAGCGGCATGACCCTGACCGAAGCCCTCGGATCTTCCGAAGGGATCAGCCAGACGGTGGCGGATGCGACCGGGGTGTTCGTGATCCGGCCGAGCGGCGGTAAAACGCCGCAGCGGCTGGCGACGCTGTATCAGTTCGATCTCTCCGACGCCAGCGCGCTGGCGATGGGCGCTGAATTTCAGCTGCAACCTTACGACGTCGTGTACGTCACTGCGGCGCCGATCGCGCGCTGGAACCGTTTGATCAGCCAGCTGGTGCCGACCATCAGCAGCTTTAACGATCTCAGCGAGGCTACCTTGCGCGTGCGCAACTGGTAACTCCGCAGGGTGAATAAGGAACAGAAGATGAAAAACAATGCGCTGTCCGTGATGGTGGCCGAACAAGATGAAAAGCTGGAGTGGGAGCGGCTGATCGGGCCGCTGTGGGATAACCGTTGGCGGATCGCCGTCGTGACCGGTTTGGCCGGCGTGCTGGGCGTCGCCTACGCCCTGTTGGCCACCCCGGTGTATCAGGCCACGGCGGTGGTGCAGGTGGAGAAGCAGCTGTCCGGCGATTCGCTGCTGCGTGAAACGCTGGACAGCACGATGGGGCAAAGCTCGGCGACGCAGGATGAGGTGACGCTGGCCAAGTCACGCTACGTGCTCGGCAAAACGGTGGACGCCCTCGGCCTGACGGTGCGCGTCAGCCCGGACTATTTCCCGGTGTTCGGCAAAGGCCTTGCCCGGTTGAGCGGTGAAAAGCCGCCGGTGCTGAACATCACCACGCTGACGACGCCGGCGGACATGCAGGGCGAAGCGCTGACGCTGACGGTGCGCGACGGGCAGCATTACGAATTGAGCCATGACGGCGACAAACTGTTCAGCGGCGTGGTCGGGCAGCCGGTGGCGCAGGGCGGTTGGAACATGACCGTCTCGGCGCTGGACGCGGCGCCGGGCGCCAGCTTTACCGTGGTCAAAGTCGCGCGTCAAGAAGCGGTGGACGATCTGCGCAAATACCTGGACGTGGTACCGGGCGGCAAGGACAGCGGCATCATGGCCTTTACGCTGCCGAGCGAAGATCCGCAGAGCGCCGAGGCGATGCTGAAGAACATCACCGACAACTACCTGCAACAGAACGTGGACCGCAAAACGGAAGAGGCGCAGCGCATGCTGGCGTTCCTGCAAGAACAATTGCCGCAAACGCAAACCTCGCTGAACAATGCCGAAACCCAGCTCAATCAGTTCCGCCAGCAAAACGACTCGGTGGATCTGTCGCTGGAAGCCAAATCGGTGCTGGATACTCAGGTGCAGCTCGAAGCCCAGCTCAATGAGCTGACCTTCAAGGAAGCGGAGATCTCCAAGCTCTATACCCGCGCGCACCCGGCTTACCGGGCGCTGCTGGAAAAGCGCGCCACGCTGGAGGCGGAAAAGGCGCGGCTGGGTAAACAGGTGCAGACGCTGCCGAAAATGCAGCAGGAGATCCTGCGCCTCACCCGCGACGTGCAGGTGGATCAGCAGGTTTACATGCAGCTGATGAACAAGCAGCAGGAGCTGAGCATCAGCAAGGCCGGCACGGTGGGCAACGTTCGCATCATCGACGAAGCGGAAACCGCTATCCGGCCGATTAAGCCGCAAAAGATGCTGATCGTCTTGTTGGCGCTGCTGCTGGGGGCGGGAGGCGCCGCCTCGGTGGTGCTGCTGCGCGCGGCTTTCCATCGCGGCATCAATGATATCGATACCCTGGAGAAGCGGGGCATCAACGTCTACGCCACGGTGCCGCTGTCGCCGTGGCAGGTCAAGCGCAACCGCGAGCAGCGTCATTTGCTGCCCAAATCCGGCGGCCGGCGCTTGCCGATCCTGGCGGTGGCCGAACCGACGGATCTGTCGGTGGAAGCGATCCGCAGCCTGCGCACCAGCCTGCATTTCGCCATGATGGAGGCCAAAAACAACATTCTGATGGTCTCCGGCGCCAGCCCGGAAAGCGGCAAGAGCTTTACCAGCACCAACCTGGCGGTGGTGGTGGCGCAGGCCGGGCAGCGGGTGCTGTTGATCGACGCCGATATGCGCAAAGGCTTCCTGCACCGCTGGTTGGCGGATGATGGGCATCAGGGCCTGTCCGACATGCTGGTGGGCAACGTGACGGCGGAACAGGCGGTGCGGAAAACCGCCATCGCCAACCTGGACTTCGTGCCGCGCGGCCAGGTGCCGCCGAACCCGTCCGAACTGCTGATGCACCGCCGTTTCGCCGATTTTCTGCGCTGGGCCGGGCAAAACTACGATCTGGTGCTGATCGACACGCCGCCGATTCTGGCGGTGACGGACGCGGCGATCGTCGGCAATCACGCGGGCACCTCGCTGCTGGTGGTGCGCTTTGAGGTGAATACCGTCAAGCAGATCGAAACCAGCATGCGCCGCTTCGAACAGAATGGGGTGACGATCAAGGGCGTGATCCTCAACGGCATGGTGAAGAAGGCGGCAACCGACATGAGCTATTACAACTTCGCCTACCCAAGCCATCGGGAAGAGCTCCCGCAGGCAGGGGAGTAAGCGGGTGAAGGCCATTATCACCAATGCCCTGTGGCTGATGCTCGAACGCGTTTCGCTCAGCCTGTCCGGCATCTTCGTCTCCATTTACGTTGCGCGCTATCTGGGGCCCGCGCAGTTTGGCGCGCTCAACTATCTGTTGGCGACGATCGCCATCGTGGTGCCACTGGTGCAGTTGGGCGCCGACAGCATCATTTTCAACCGCGTCGCCCGCCGACAGCCGAGCGGCATTCGCCTGATGCTGGCGTCAATACGCCTGCGCCGCCGGCTGTTCCTGGTGGTGGCGCTGCCGATACTGATATGGAGCTATTTCAGCCAAACGCCCGCCAGCCAACTGATGACGCTGTTGCTGCTTGTCAGCGCCTATTTCTCGATTCAGGACGTGTACAAGATTTATTACGATGCCCGCCTGCAGTCGAAACGCAATACGCTGATCAACAACCTGGCGCTGCTGCTGTCGATCGGGCTGCGGCTGGCGCTGGTGAGCGCCGCGCTGCCGCTGGTGTGGTTCGCGGTACCCTACATCCTCAGCAGCGCCGTGCCTTACCTGGTGCGCCTCTGGTTATTCCGTGGGGAAGCTGCGGCCTCGCCGCGGGTTACGCCGCGCCAGGCCAGGCGCTACGGCCGTTACTTGCTAAAGGTGGGGCTGCCGTTGGCCATCTCCAGCCTGTCGATAGTGATCTATACCCGCATCGATCAAATCATGCTGGGCAATCTGGTCGGCGAGCAGGCGGTAGGCTGGTTCAGCGCCGCCACCACCCTTAGCCAAGGCTGGGTTTTCGTGCCGATGGCGCTGATCACCTCGTTGATGCCGGGCATTGCCAGCTGCCGCGATCCGTTGGAGCAGGAGTACCGTATCCGGGTGCTATATCTGGTGGTCCTGGGCCTGTCGTTGCCGGTGTTGCTGGGCCTGTGGTGGTTCGCCCACCCGGCCATTGCGCTGCTGTACGGCGCCGCTTTCCAACCGGCCGCCAGCATCCTGGCTATCTGTACGCTGACCTCGCTGTTTTCGGTCATGGGGACGGTTTCGTACCGCAGCATCGTGCTGTTCGCCGGCTATCGCTTTATCGCCATCAAGATGCCGTTGGTGGCTGTGGCGAACGTGGTGATGAATCTGCTGCTAATCCCGCGCTATGGCCTGATCGGCGCGGCGGTGTCTACGCTGCTGGCGGAATTCATTTCGTTCTTCGTGCTGAACAGTTTATTCCGTGGCGGAAAAATTACCCGACTGCAGCTGACCTGTTTTTACTGCCTGCCGCGTCTTGTCAGCAAATTAAGGAGAGAGCATGTTAAACATCCTGGTTAAAAACATTTCCAAGCGCCTGCCCGATGCCTGGCACCATCAGGTTAAATACGCGCTCTATTTCAAGAAGCTGCCGCACCTGTCAAAACCGACCGGCTTCAGCGAAAAGATCATGCGCCGCAAAATTTACCCGCGCAGCATCTACACCACCTTGTCGGACAAGTTCAAGGTACGTGAATTTATCGCCGGTCTGTGGGGCGAGGAGTATCTGGTGGAGCTGTATGCGCATGGCACTGAACTCAGCTACGAGATGTTCAGGCAATTGCCCAACGCCTTTGTGCTGAAGGCCAACCACGGCAGCGGTTATAACCGGTTGGTGTTCGACAAGCGGCAGGTTAGCTACGCGGAGTTGTACGATCTCAGCAACGCGTGGATGCGCAGCAACTTTTATGAGCAGAGTCGCGAAAAGCATTATCTGGATATCGAACCCTGCATCATGGTGGAGCGCATGTTGCTGGATGGCGAACAGGTGCCGAACGATATCAAGTTTCATTGTTTCAACGACAATCATGAAATTCGCATGTTCATCCAGGTGGATTATCAGCGCTTCGGCACCCATCGGCGCGATATTTTTGATGTCGACTGGAACCGCACCGAAATCCGTATCAGCTTGCCCAATGCCGACGAACCGATGCCGCGCCCTACGCGGCTGGATGAAATGATACGTTTGGCTCGCCAGACGGCGCAGCAGTTCTCTTATGTGCGCGTGGATTTCTACCAGGTCGGCGAGAAGGTGTATTTCGGTGAGTTGACATTTACGCCTGGCGCGGGGCTAAGCAAGCTGATGCCGAAAAACATTGAGCAGGAATGGGGCAGTTATTTTACTGAGTAAACGCTTATGCAAAGAGTCGCCTCCAATTTTCAAATGCATGCCAATGCCGGTTATAATCAGTCGCGGGATTTGATCAATCAATCCATCGTATTGACCTTCCTGCTGATGTTTTTCGTGAAAACCTTCCTGACCTCGGGATCGTTCAACAGCGAGCTGATTAATAAAGCCGTGCTGGGGCTGAATGGCCTGATGTTGCTCTATGTCGGCTATGCATTTTTTATCGCTACGCTGGCGGAAAAGGCGGTTGCGGGTTTTTTGGTTCTGCTGTTTCTTATGAATATTGCCACCGGGCATGGTGATTATCTGTTTGGTGCGGTATTCAGCACGGCGGTGATAATTTTATTTCGTCGTATCGAAATGGGGCGTGGCGCTGAAATGTTTGCCATCACCTTTGTGGTGGCAGGGTTGCTGGTGGTTATTCCCTATACCTTTTACACTGATGGGTTTGTTTACCTTGATGAACGTTATGGCAACAGATTAACGCTGGGGTTCGATAACCCGAATACCCTGGCGTATTATTCTTTTGCCTTGTTCGCCACACTGCTGTGCCTGATCGACCATGCGAAATTAACGCGTGGAATGAAAAATATCGCTTCGTTGGCGGTATCGGCGTTAATTCTCCCGGTGCTGATGTATTCCTATTCTCGCACCTGTTTTATGCTGGCGTTGTTGATGCTGCTGCTGTTTTGGCTGGCGCCGCTGCTGCGTGTCGCCCCCAACAGAAAAGTCTGCATCGCGCTGACGTTGGTCATTGTCGGCTTTCAATTCGCCAGCGTTATACGCTGGGGGAACAATCCGGCATTGGACGTGCTCTTGAACCAGGCGCTGACCGGCCGGATCTGGTTCTCCTGGCAGATGTTTCAGGCGGTGGGGCTACCCAATCCGCTGTTCGGCATGAATATAGAGCCGTATAAGCCAGTCGATTTCTTCTTCATCGCCATGTTTTATTCGGCCGGCGGCATCGCCTCTGTCGTCATGCTTTTTTGTTATTTTCACTTGTTGGGCAATATGCGCAGGCTGAGTCTATTCATGCGCTGGGTGGTGGTGGTTTTCCTGTTAACAACCTTGACGGAAACCTATTTTTTGGTCCCGGTATTTAACGTGTCGTTATTGTTGCTTTGCCGTGGAAAAGAAATAATAAATTCTAAGCTGGAGGGTTAAGAAATGGATTTCTCTATCGTGATCCCTATTTATAATAGTTCGCGCTACCTGCCTAAAACGCTGAAGCGAATTTTCAACGCTTGCCAAGGGTTCGACTATCAGGTGATTTTGGTTGATGATTGCTCTGACGAGGATGACATCAAATCTATCCGCCAGATAGCGGCGACCAATAGCAATGTGATGCTGCATGAGAAAAAACAGAAGAGCAATGCGGCGGTATCGCGCAACTTAGGCACCAAGTTAGCGCAATCGGAGATCGTGTTTTTCCTCGACTCCGATGATTACTTCACGACCAACTATATTATTCGCCGTATGAAGAAGCATGAAGATCGCCAGATTGACATTATCTTCGGCAACTATGCGGAGGTGAGCGGCGATTCGGTACGCGACTTCAACTTCCACTACAAATCCGGTTCTTCCGGCGAAGATTTTCTTTTTCTGGAAATGGGCGATATTCGGTCATCCACCATCAGCATGCGTAAAAAAAGCGATCGCCGCTTTTTATTTCCCGAGTTTCTCAATAAGCATCAGGATTGGGGTTTTCTGGTCAACGCCACCAATTTGGGCGCGCAAGTGGCGCATGACGCCGGCGGCGGGGTGTTTCTCGACGTGGGGCGCTACGGGCGCATGACGGCGAAGCTTAATCTGGAGGCCAGCGACCGCTTTATCAATACCTTCCTCAGCCCCAGCGATCGCCATATCAGCGGATTCGCCTGTAAGCATCTGCTGGCCTCGCTGTATTCGGAAAACGCCCAGGCGTTCAATTATTACTCGTCGCGCATCGTGCGGCACAGCCTGAGCGGCAAGTTCAAGATGATCAAATGGTATGGCGATTGTCTGGCGCGGTTGGGGTTGTTCTCGGTTGGCGGCCGGCTGCTGCGCAACGTGCGCCAGGGATTCAGGAGATGACATGCAACCACGCAAGATAATCATCGTTATCGAAAATATGGCGGGCAAGGGCGGTACTGAACGGGTCGCCAGCGGTTTGGCCAATGCGCTGGCGCGTTTGCCGGGTTACGAGGTTGCGGTGTTTTCGCTGTTTGGCGAGCGGAGCTTCTTTCCGCTGGCGAGCGACGTCCGGTTGCGCTGCGGCGGTGGCGATTCGCTGTTCTGGCCGTGGCGGCTGGCGTTCGCGCTGCGGCGTGAACGCGCGGACGTGATCATTACCGTTTCCATGGGGAAACTGTCGGTGGTGATGACGCCTTTCCTGCGTTTGTTCTGTGCCCGCAGCCGGCTGCTGTTGAGTGAGCACGTCAGCTTTCACCAGTATCCGCGCGTATTTAAGTGGCTGAAGTTGCTGGTTTACCGGCTGAGCGATCGCGTGATTTTCCTGACGCGGCAAGATAGCGACGCCATCGCGCGCTGGGTGGGGGCCGGGAAATGTCGGGTGATCGAGAACGTTT
Organism: Serratia sp. CY27727; assembly: GCF_052169275.1. NCBI lineage: Bacteria > Pseudomonadati > Pseudomonadota > Gammaproteobacteria > Enterobacterales > Yersiniaceae > Serratia > Serratia sp. CY27727. The sequence goes on from NZ_JBJNLB010000002.1 coordinate 756,028, forward strand.
CGCCGTTCCGCACACAGGCGCCGACGCCGGCGCTGCAGCAAAAGGTGGCGCTGGCGGTGGGGCGCTTGAGCAATCAGAAGGGCTTCGATCGTCTGATCGCGCTGTGGCGAGGGGTGGCGGCGCAGGTGCCGGATTGGCGGCTGCTGATTATTGGCGACGGCCCGGAACGCGATGCGCTGCTGCGGCAGATTGAAGACGCCGGGCTGGCGCGGCAGGTGAGTCTGCTGCCGGCCACCGCCGACGTGGCGGACTATTATCGCCAGGCCAGCCTGTATTTGATGACCTCTCGCTATGAGGGATTGCCGATGGTGCTGATCGAAGCCATGAGTTTCGGCCTGCCGCTGGTGGCCTACGACTGCAAGACCGGCCCGGCCGAGTTGATAGACGACGGCGTCAACGGCTATCTGGTGCCCGATGACGACGCCGCCGCCTTCAGCGAAGGGGTGATCAAACTGATGCTCGATCCGGGTTTGCGCGAGCACTTTTCTGTCGCCGCGTTAGAGAAGTCTCGCCGTTTTTCTCCCGAACGTATTTATCCCCAGTGGCAACAGCTCACCGAGTGAGGACAAAATGGAAAAGATATCCGTAATCATGCCGGCCTACAATGCCGCGAACTCTATCAAAGAGTCGATTCTAGGCGTGCTGAACCAGCGATTTACCGATTATCACCTGTATGTGATCGATGATGCGTCCACCGACGATACTGCCGAGGTGGTGCGGCCGTTTATCCACGATCGCCTCACCTATATACGCAATGAGCATAATCAGGGCGTGGCGGAAACGCGCAACATCGGCATTGAGGCGGCGAACGGCGACTATATCGCCTTCTGCGACAGCGATGACGTATGGCTCCCCAACAAGCTGTCGCGCCAGGCGAGCATTTTGCAAACCCGCCGCTACGACGTGGTGTGTTCCCATTACTACACCTTCGAAGACGACCTGAAATTGATCAAAAACACCCGTGGCGCGGAAGAGCTTATCGGCTATCAGGACATGTTGAAAAGCAACTGGATCGGCAATCTCACCGGCATCTACAACCAAAAGCGCATCGGCAAGGTGTATCAGCAAAAAGTGGGCCATGAGGACTATTTGATGTGGCTGGCGGTGCTGCAGAAGGCGCGTAACGGCCTGGCCTACTGCATTCCTGAACCGCTGGCCTGTTACCGATTGTCTACCCATTCGCTGTCGGGCAACAAAATCCGCGCCGCTGACTGGCAATGGCGGATTTACCGTCAGCATTTGGGGCTGTCTTATCAGAAATCCTGCTATCTGTTCGCCACCTATCTGTTCAATGCCGTGGTGAAAAGGAAATGACCATGAGGGGGATGTATCAGAGGGTGGTTCTGGGCTGTTGCGCCTTGTGGGGCGCTTCGGCTCTGGCGCAGAGCTGCCAACCCAATCTGTTGGCCAATCCCGGCTTTGAGCAGGGTCTCGGCGGCTGGCGAGCTCAGGGCGCGCAGGCCGACGGCGATACGCACAGCGGCAATGGCAGTCTGCGCTATGACAATGCAGATGCCGCGCAGTACCGCACTTTCAACCAGGCGCTGCAGGTTGCGCCCGGACAGACGATCGATTTCGGCGTCTGGCTCAAGACTCGCGGCGTACGCGGGCAAAGCCGCGACGGCGGCGCCGGGGTTTATCTGCAGAGCTTTGATGCGCAGGGGCGCTTTCTGGAAGGCAGCTATCCGGCTGGGGTGACCGGCGACAGCGGCTGGCGGCAGGTGAACGCCAGCTATACCGTGCCGCCGCAGGCGGCGCGAATCACGTTTGGCGTTTATCTGCGCAAGGGGAGCACCGGTACCGCCTGGTTTGACGACGCCTATGCGTGTGCTCGCGCGTCTATGCCGGCGTTGTATCAGCTCGGCGCGTCGGCGCAGGGGAAGGTCGACACGCTGGTCGTCACTTCGCAGCCGCAGCTTTTGCAGGTCGACAGCGAATTGCTCAATGCCGAGGGGCAGGTTGTTCACCGTAGCCGCGACCGTTATCAGGTTGAAGGGCAGCGCCGTATCGAATACCAACCGCCGACCGGCCTGGCCCAGGGCGAATACCGCCTGCGTCAGCAGGTCACCGGGCAGCAATCCCGGCCGGCACCGGACAGCGAGCTGTCTTTTCGCGTCGGGCAGCCTGCGGCCAAAGTGGCGATCGACAGCGAAGGCTTTACCCTGCGCGACGGTCAACGGCTTTTCCCGTTGGGCATTTACGCCAACGTGGCGACCGATGAGCATTTGGCGCGCATCGCATCGGCGGGATTCAACACGGTGCTGAATTATGATTATGGGGAGAAGAAAGACCCTTACGCCTTTTTCCGCAACGCACGCCAGCGCGGGCTGCTGGTCATTTACTCCGTCAAAGATCAGTACCGCGGCAGCCGTTTCGCTCCGGCCGTGCGCGGTGGCGACTACGCGGCGATGACGGCCTGGTACGTGCAGCGTTTGCGCTCTCAGCCCAACCTGCTCGCCTGGTACATCAACGATGAGCTGGGGCCGGAATATCTCGATAAGATCGAGGAAAAAAACCTGCAAATAAAGCGGCTTGACGGCGATCATCCTACCTTCCAGGTGTTGAACAAAACCGGGGAGTTGGACGCTCACTTCAACAGCAGCGACATTTTGGCGACCGACCCTTACCCGGTGGGGAACGATAGCGATCTGACGCGCACCACGCGTTATACCGAACTGACGGTGCAGGCCGCCCGCCAGGCGCGCGGGGCCTGGGTGGTGATGCAAATCATGGATCATGCCGCTTATGACGCCCGCCGCAAGCCACATCCGCCGTCAGAGGCGGAAATCCGCAATCAGGCCTGGCAGGCGCTGATCGGCGGCGCCAAGGGGCTGTTGTTTTATTCTTATACCGATCTGTTTTACAAGCGCAAAACCGGCCGCTTCGACCAACGGGAGTTTGACGCCACCTGGCGCGGTGTGGCCGCCGTGTCGCAGCAAATCGCCGCCTTCACCCCTTATCTGCTGACGGGAAAATCGACGCCGCTGGCGGGAAGCAACCCTCAAATGCCGGCGCGGATGTTTGTTCTGGGCGATCGAGCCTTGCTGCTGGTAGCCAACCCTTACTATCGAGAGGGAAGCACCCGATTGCGCCTTCCGGCGGGCTGGCGGCAGCAGGAAGGGGGGACGGAGATCCAGCTGGCGTTGCCCGCCGTGGGCACCGCGACGCTGTGGCTCCAACGCTGAATGCGTCGAGTTAGCGTTACGCGGGAGGTTTCTCCCGCGTCCTACCCCCAAATACCCCGTCTTGCCTCCCGCCCGTCAGTCTCCGTCTTCCACTCCTGATTTATTCATTTAAATTCAACATATTAATCTCGTTTATCGCACCTATACTTTGGTGGTATTTCTCACCCGGCGCGTGTATCGCCTCCCGCTTTCTCTTGATCGCAATCAATTTGCCGCCGGTTGGCCGTCAGTAGGCTGGCGGCAGATTGAGCATGTCTTCTTATAACGACAAGAGCCTTCAGGAGCATTCCGGATGAGCAAATTTTTAGACCGTTTCCGCTATTTCAAGCAGTTGGCGGAGCCTTTTTCTGGCGATCACGGCCAGACCTTGAACACCAACCGCGACTGGGAAGACGGCTACCGCAGCCGTTGGCAGCACGACAAAGTGGTGCGTTCCACCCACGGCGTGAACTGCACCGGTTCCTGCAGTTGGAAGATCTACGTGAAGAATGGCCTGGTGACCTGGGAAACCCAGCAAACCGACTACCCGCGCACCCGCCCCGATCTGCCCAACCATGAACCGCGCGGCTGCCCGCGCGGCGCCAGCTACTCCTGGTACCTGTACAGCGCCAACCGGCTGAAATACCCGCTGATGCGCAAGCGTCTGCTCAAGCTGTGGCGCGAGGCGAAAGCGCAGCACAGCGATCCGGTCGCGGCCTGGGGCTCTATCGTCGGCGATGCGGAAAAAGCCAAAAGCTACAAGGTGGCGCGCGGCCGCGGCGGTTTCGTCCGCTCCAGCTGGCAGGAGGTCAATGAACTGATCGCCGCCGCCAACGTCTATACCGCCAAAACCTTCGGCCCGGACCGTATCATCGGCTTCTCGCCGATCCCGGCGATGTCGATGGTGTCCTACGCCGCCGGCGCCCGCTACCTGTCGCTGATCGGCGGCGCCTGCCTGAGCTTCTACGACTGGTATTGCGATCTGCCGCCGGCCTCGCCGATGACCTGGGGCGAGCAGACCGACGTGCCGGAATCCGCCGACTGGTACAACTCCTCCTACATTATCGCCTGGGGCTCCAACGTGCCGCAGACGCGCACCCCGGACGCCCACTTCTTTACCGAAGTGCGTTACAAGGGCACCAAAACCGTGGCGGTGACGCCGGACTATGCCGAAGTCGCCAAGCTGTGCGACCACTGGCTGAATCCGAAGCAGGGCACCGACAGCGCGATGGCGCTGGCGATGGGCCACGTAATGTTGAAAGAGTTCCATCTCGATCGCGAAGTCGGCTACTTCCGCGACTACGTGCGCCGCTATACCGACATGCCGATGCTGGTGCTGCTGGAAGCGCGTGAAGGCGGCCATTACGCCGCCGGCCGCCTGCTGCGCGCCGCCGATCTGGTGGACGGGCTGGGCCAGGAAAACAACCCCGAGTGGAAAACCGTCGCTATCGACAGCCGCAGCGGCGATCTGGTGGCGCCGCAGGGCTCCATCGGCTTCCGCTGGGGCGAGAAGGGCAAGTGGAACCTGGAACAGCGCGAGGGCAAGTCGCAACAGGAAGTCGAGCTGCAGCTCAGCCTGTTGGGCATGCATGACGACGTTGCCGAGGTGGGCTTCCCGTACTTCGGCGGCGCCGACAGCGAGCATTTCAACAGCGTGGCGCTGGACGAGATCCTGCTGCACAAACTGCCGGTGAAACGCCTGCAGCTGGCGGACGGCAGCGAAGCGCTGGTGACCAGCGTGTACGACCTGACGCTTGCCAACTACGGCCTCGAGCGCGGGCTGGGCGACGCCAACTGCGCCGCCGACTATGACGAGGTCAAGGCCTACAGCCCGGCCTGGGCCGAGCAGATCACCGGCGTGTCGCGCCACAACATCATCCGCATTGCCCGCGAGTTCGCGGAAAACGCCGAGAAGACCCACGGCCGTTCGATGATCATCGTCGGCGCCGGCGTCAACCACTGGTATCACATGGACATGACCTACCGCGGCCTGATCAATATGCTGATCTTCTGCGGTTGCGTCGGCCAGAGCGGCGGCGGCTGGGCGCACTACGTCGGCCAGGAAAAACTGCGGCCGCAAACCGGCTGGCTGCCGCTGGCGTTCGGCCTCGACTGGCAGCGTCCGCCGCGCCACATGAACAGCACCTCGTTCTTCTACAACCATTCCAGCCAATGGCGCTATGAAACCGTCGGCACCGACGAGCTGCTGTCGCCGCTGGCGGACAAATCGCGCTTCGGCGGCAGCCTGATCGACTTCAACGTGCGCGCCGAGCGCATGGGCTGGCTGCCGTCGGCGCCGCAGCTGGGCACCAACCCGCTGCGCCTGGCGGAGCAGGCCCGCGCGGCCGGTCAGTCGCCGGTCGAGTTCACCGTCGACAGCCTGAAAAACGGCTCGCTGGGCTTCGCCGCCGAGCAGCCGGACAATCCGCAGAACTTCCCGCGCAACCTGTTCGTCTGGCGCTCCAATCTGCTGGGCTCCTCCGGCAAGGGCCATGAGTACATGCTCAAATACCTGTTGGGCACCGAAAACGGCATTCAGGGGAAAGATCTCGGCCAGCAGGGCGGCGTGATGCCGCAGGAAGTGGAATGGCGCGAGCAGGGCGGCGAAGGCAAGCTGGATCTGGTGGTGACGCTCGATTTCCGCATGTCGAGCACCTGCCTGTACTCCGACGTGGTGCTGCCGACCGCCACCTGGTACGAAAAAGACGACATGAACACCTCCGACATGCACCCGTTCATTCATCCGCTGTCGGCGGCGGTCGATCCGGCCTGGGATTCGAAGAGCGACTGGGAGATCTACAAGGGCATCGCCAAGGCCTTCTCCGAGGTGTGCGTTGGCCATCTGGGCCAGGAAACCGACGTGGTGACCCTGCCTATCCAGCACGATTCCGCCGCCGAACTGGCGCAGCCTTACGGCGTGCAGGACTGGAAGAAAGGCGAATGCGATCTGATCCCCGGCAAAACTGCGCCGCACATCATCGCGGTGGAACGCGATTACCCGGCCACCTACGAGCGCTTCACCTCGCTGGGGCCGCTGCTGGACAAACTGGGCAACGGCGGCAAGGGCATCAGCTGGAACACCCAAACCGAGGTCGACTTCCTCAAGCAGCTTAACTACGTCAAGGCCGACGGCCCGGCGGCGGGGCGGCCGAAGATTGAGAGCGCGATAGACGCGGCGGAAGTGATCCTGTCGCTGGCGCCGGAAACCAACGGCCAGGTGGCGGTAAAAGCCTGGGAGGCCCTGAGCAACGTCACCGGCCGCGATCACCGCCATCTGGCGCTGAACAAGGAAGACGAGAAAATTCGCTTCCGCGACATTCAGGCGCAGCCGCGCAAAATCATCTCCAGCCCGACCTGGTCCGGTCTGGAAGACGAACATGTTTCCTACAACGCCTGCTACACCAACGTGCACGAGCTGATCCCGTGGCGCACCCTCAGCGGCCGTCAACAGCTGTATCAGGATCACGAGTGGATGCGCGCCTTCGGTGAAAGCCTGCTGGTATATCGGCCGCCGATCGACACCCGTGCCGCGCAGCCGTTGCTCAACAGCAAACCGAACGGCAACAAGGAGAAGGCGCTGAACTTCCTGACGCCGCACCAGAAGTGGGGCATTCACTCCACTTACAGCGACAACCTGTTGATGCTGACGCTGTCGCGCGGCGGCCCGATCGTCTGGCTGAGCGAAGACGACGCCAAAGATCTGGGCATCGCGGACAATGACTGGATCGAGGCCTTCAACGCCAACGGCGCGCTGACGGCGCGCGCGGTGGTCAGCCAACGTATCCCGGCCGGCATGACCATGATGTACCACGCGCAGGAGCGCATCGTGAACCTACCGGGCTCGGAGATCACCAGCCAGCGTGGCGGCATCCACAACTCGGTGACCCGCGCCTGTCCGAAGCCGACCCACATGATCGGCGGCTATGCGCAGCTGGCCTACGGCTTCAACTACTACGGCACCGTCGGCTCCAACCGCGACGAGTTCGTGGTGGTGCGCAAGATGAACCGCATTGATTGGTTGGATGACGAAGGCAACGACTACGCGCAGGGCAGTCAGCAGGAGAACAGCAAATGAAAATTCGTTCGCAAGTCGGCATGGTGCTGAATCTGGACAAGTGCATCGGTTGCCACACCTGTTCGGTCACCTGCAAAAACGTCTGGACCAGCCGTGAAGGTATGGAATACGCCTGGTTCAATAACGTGGAAAGCAAGCCCGGCGTCGGGTATCCGCACGCCTGGGAAGATCAGGAAAAATGGAAGGGCGGCTGGATACGTAAAATCAACGGCAAGCTGGAGCCGCGCATGGGCAACCGCGTCGGCGTGCTGGCGAAAATCTTCGCCAACCCGGACGTGCCGGCGCTGGACGACTACTACGAGCCGTTCGATTACGACTACCAGCATCTGCACACCGCCAAACAGGGCAAGCACCAGCCGGTGGCCCGCCCGCGCTCGCTGATCACCGGCCAGCGCATGAACAAGATCGAAAGCGGCCCGAACTGGGAGGAGATCCTCGGCGGGGAGTTCGAAAAACGCTCGCAGGACAAGAATTTCGACAACCTGCAGAAGGCGATGTACGGCCAGTTCGAAAACACCTTCATGATGTACCTGCCGCGCCTGTGCGAGCACTGCCTCAACCCGGCCTGCGTCGCCACCTGCCCGAGCGGGGCGATCTACAAGCGCGGCGAAGACGGTATTGTGCTGATCGACCAGGACAAGTGCCGCGGCTGGCGCATGTGCCTGACCGGCTGTCCGTACAAGAAAATCTACTTCAACTGGAAGAGCGGCAAGTCCGAGAAGTGCATCTTCTGCTACCCGCGCATCGAAGCCGGGCAGCCGACGGTGTGTTCGGAGACCTGCGTGGGCCGCATTCGCTACCTCGGCGTGCTGCTGTACGATGCCGACCGCATCGAGCAGGCGGCGGCGGTGGAGAACGACAAGGATCTGTACCAGAGCCAGCTCGACATCTTCCTCGATCCGCATGACCCGAAGGTGATTGCTCAGGCGCTGGCGGACGGCGTGCCGCAGGGGGTCATTGAAGCTGCCCAGCAGTCGCCGGTGTACAAAATGGCGATGGACTGGAAGCTGGCGCTGCCGCTGCACCCGGAATACCGCACGCTGCCGATGGTCTGGTACGTGCCGCCGTTGTCGCCGATTCAGTCCGCCGCCGACGCCGGCGAGCTGGCGCACAGCGGCGTGCTGCCGGACGTCGAGAGCCTGCGCATTCCGGTGCAGTATCTGGCGAACCTGCTGACCGCCGGCGATACCGAACCGGTGCTGCTGGCGCTGAAGCGCATGCTGGCGATGCGCCACTACAAGCGGGCGGAAACCGTCGACGGCGTGGTGGACACCAGCGCGCTGGAGCAGGTCGGGTTGAGCGAAGCGCAGGCGCAGGAGATGTATCGCTACCTGGCGATCGCCAACTATGAAGATCGCTTCGTGGTGCCGTCGAGCCACCGCGAGCTGGCGCGCGAAGCCTTCCCGGAAAGCAAAGGCTGCGGTTTCAGCTTCGGCGACGGCTGCCACGGCAGCGACGGCAAGTTCAACCTGTTCAACAGCCGCCGCATCGACGCCATCGACGTGACCGCGAAAACCGCGCGGCCGGAGGATGCCTCATGATCAGCCTGAAAGTGATCGCCCGCCTGCTGGATTACCCGGAGCAGGTCCTGTTTGACCATCAGCAGGCGCTGATTGAGGCGCTGGAGCCGGCCAGCGAGCTGGATCTGCACCACAGCGCGCAGCTGATTCTGTTTATCCGCCGCCTGTGCGCCCGCCCGCTGCTGGACGCGCAGGCCGACTATTGCGAGCTGTTCGATCGCGGCCGCGCCACCTCGCTGCTGCTGTTTGAGCACGTGCACGGCGAGTCGCGCGATCGCGGCCAGGCGATGGTCGATCTGATGGCGCAGTACCGCGCCGCCGGGCTGGAGATCGACAGCCGCGAGCTACCGGATTTCCTGCCGCTGTATCTGGAGTATCTGGCCAGCCGCAGCGCGGCGCAGGCGCGGGAAGGGTTGCAGGACATCGCGCCGATCCTGGCGCTGCTGGGCGCGCGCCTGCAACAGCGCGAAAGCCCGTACGCGGTGCTGTTCGATCTGCTGCTATTGCTGTCCGGCAGCGAGGTGCAGGCCCAGACGCTGGAAACCCAGGTGGCGCAAGAGGCGCGCGACGATACGCCGCAGGCGCTGGATGCGGTGTGGGAAGAGGAGCAGGTCAAGTTTCTCGGCGAACAGGGCTGCGCCTCCGCCCAACAGACGGCGCACCAGCGGCGCTTCGCCGGCGCGGTGGCGCCACAGTATCTGGATCTGACGGATGCGTTAACCGGAACCAAAGGACGCTAATCATGCAATTTTTGAATCAGTTCTTCTTCGATATTTACCCTTATCTGGCCGGCGCGGTATTCCTGATCGGCAGCTGGTTGCGTTACGACTACGGGCAGTACAGCTGGCGCGCCGGCTCCAGCCAGATGCTGGATAAAAAGGGCATGCGACTGGCGTCCAACCTGTTTCACATCGGCATTATCGGCATCTTCGCAGGTCACTTCCTCGGCATGCTGACGCCGCACTGGATGTATGAGGCCTTCCTTCCGATCGACGTGAAGCAGAAGCTGGCGATGATCGCCGGCGGCGCCTGCGGCCTGATGACGCTAATCGGCGGTGCGCTGTTGCTGAAGCGCCGGTTGACCAATCCGCGGGTGCGCGCCACCAGCAGCTTCGCCGACATCATGATCCTGACGTTGCTGGTGGTGCAGGTGTGCCTCGGCCTGCTGACCATTCCGTTCTCCGCCCAGCATATGGACGGCAGCGAAATGATGAAGCTGGTGGCCTGGGCACAGGCGGTGGTGACGTTCCACGCCGGCGCCTCTGCGCACCTGGAAGGCGTGGCGATTATCTTCAAACTGCACATGGTGCTGGGCATGACGCTGTTCGTGCTGTTCCCGTTCTGCCGCCTGGTGCATATCTGGAGTGCGCCGGTAGAGTATCTGACCCGCCGTTACCAGCTGGTGCGCAACCGCCGCTGAACCTGACCCCGCCGCCGCCGCCGATCGCCAGCGGCGGCGCTATTCCGATAATTCCCCCGCCGTCTGCCCATTCTCGCCGCCTTGTCGTAAACTAACTATCTCAGTCATGTTACGCTTATGCTTGCGCCGACGGACGTCGGCCCGTGGTAGCCGATAACAAGAGATAGCGCCTTGATGAAAGGCCTTTTGGGACATAAAAACCGGGGATGATCCGCATGGCCTTCGCGCCGCGCGGGAGAATCGCTTTATGGATAGTCAGGTTAATCAATAACAATAATGACCACACAATGTCGCTCACCCGAGCTGTTGCCTCTGAAAATCATCGCCACCGGGGCCGCGTTGCCGCCCAACCGCGTGGCCTCCTCTACGCTCGATGCCCGCCTGGGGAAACCGGCCGGCTACGTTGAAAAGCGCTCGGGCATCGTTTACCGCTATCACGCCGACGACGACGCCAGCCAGGCCGAGCTCGCCGCCGCCGCGCTGCAAGACGCGCTGGCCCGCAGCACTATTCCGGCCGCTTCGATTGACCTGCTGATCTCCGCCTCGGCGATAGCGGTACAGGCGCTGCCGTGCTCTGCCGCGCATATTCTCAAGATCGCCGGATTGGCGCCGGGTACGCCGGGCTTCGACATCAACAGCAGCTGCGTCAGCTTTATCTCTGCGCTGCAGGTGGCGGCGGGGCTGTTGAACGCCGGGACGTATCGGCGTATCGCCATCGTCTCGGCGGATCTCGCTTCGCGCGGCATCGACTGGCAGCACGAAGAGTCGTCGCTGATCTTCGGCGACGGCGCCGCCTGCGCCATCGTGGAGCGCGGTGACGGCACCGGCGGCATCCTCGCCAGCCTGGTGGAAACCTATCCCGCAGGCAGCGAACTGTGCGAGATCCGCGCCGGCGGCACGCGCCGCAACCCGCGTGCCGGGATGTGCGAGCAAGACTTCCTGTTTCATATGCAGGGCAAACCGCTGTTCCGTCAGGCATCGGCGCTGATTGAGGACTACCTCGACCGGCTGCTGAGCGCCAGCGGCTTGACCCTGGGGCAGATCGCCACCGTGGTGCCGCACCAGGCCAGCCATTTGTCGCTCGAACATATGCGCAAACGGCTGCACGTCTCCAGCGAGGCGCTGGTGGATATCTACCGCCATCACGGCAACCAGGTGGCGGCCTCTATCCCGACCGCGCTGCATGCCGCCGTGACCACTGGGCGCTTCAACCCCGGCCAGCCGGTGATGCTGATCGGCACCGCCGCCGGGCTGGCGCTGGCCGGCATGGTGTTGCTGCCATGAGGGTGCTGGTGACCGGGGCGACCAGCGGGCTGGGGCGCAACGCGGCGCAGTGGTTGCTGGAGGCCGGGCATCAGGTGCGCGCCACCGGCCGCGATGAGCGGGCCGGCGAAGCGTTGCGGCAGATGGGCGCTGAATTTTACTCGCGCGATCTGGCGCAGGCCACGCCGCAGCAGTGCCGGGAGCTGGTGACCGACTGCGAGTGGGTATGGCACTGTGCGGCCAAGTCTTCGCCCTGGGGCAGCAAAGCGGAATTTCACCGCATCAACGCCGCGGCGACGGAGAAACTGGCGGAGGCGGCCGGGCGCTGCGGCGTGCGGCGCTTCGTGCATATCTCCACGCCGGCAATCTACTTCGATTTTCAGCCGCATTACGATCTTGATGAGGGTTATCGCGCCCGGCGCTTCGCCAATCACTATGCCGCCAGCAAGCACGCCGCCGAGCAGCGGCTGTTGGCGCAGGCGAAAATCTACCCGCAAACCACCTATATTATGCTGCGGCCGCGCGGCCTGTTTGGCCCGCACGATCGGGTGATCGTGCCGCGGCTGTTGCAACAGCTCGAACGCGATCGCGGCGTGCTGCGGCTGCCCGGCGGCGGGCAAGCGCTGCTGGATCTGACCTTTGCTCCCAACGTGGTGCACGCCATGGAGCTGGCCAGCCGGCAGCGCGGATTGCCGTCCGGCGCCGTGTACAACATCACCAACCACCAACCGCAGCGGCTGGCGGAGATGCTGGATGCGCTGCTGCGCCAGGAGCTGGGGCTGCGTTACCGGCTGCAGGCCGTGCCTTATCCGCTGCTGCATACGCTGGCCGGCGGCATGGAGCTGTGGGCAACGCTGAGCGGCAAAGAACCGCCGCTGACGCGCTACAGCGTGGCGGCGGTGCATTTTGACATGACCCTGAGCCAGACCCGCGCGCTCGAAGAGCTGGGCTATCGGCCGCGTTACTCGATGGAAGAGGGGATCCGCCTGACCGGCGAGTGGCTGCGGCAGCAAGGAGGCATACAGCATGGCTAAGGTCACCGTTTTTGAAGTGGGCTATTGCACGCATATCGGCTGCATGGCGCTGCGCGGCGCCGGGTTCCGGGTGTGTAAATTCCCGGCGCGCGCCTATCTGCTGGAGGTGGGAGAGCGCCGCTGGCTGTGGGATACCGGCTACGCGCATTATTTTCAGCAGCACACGCAGTCGGGGCTGTTCAGCCTTTATCGCCGCATGACGCCGGTCTATTTCGATCCCGCCGAGTCGTTGGCGCATCAGCTGCGCGAAGCCGGTTACGCCGAAGGCGACATCCAGGCGCTGATCGTCTCGCACTTTCACGCGGATCACATCGCCGGGCTGCAGGATTTCAGCCACCTCGACTTTATTTGCTGCGGCGAAGGCTGGCAGCAAACCCGCGGGCTGCGCGGTTTCGCGGCGCTCAAACGCGCCTTTATTCCCGGCCTGATCCCGGCGGATTTCGAGAGCCGCCTGCAGTTTATGGAAGCTTTTCCCTCGGTGGCGTTGCCCGCGCTGCTGGCGCCGTTCGATCGCGGTTACGCGCTGCCGGGCAGTGAAGGGCAGATCGTGCTGGTGCCGCTGCCGGGGCATGCGGCCGGCCATATCGGCGCCTTTATCCTCACCGACGCCGGCTGGACGCTGTTGGCCAGCGACGCCGCCTGGTCGCCGCAGAGTTACCAGACGCTGCGCGGGCCTTCGCGCCTGGCCAATCTGGTGATGGACGATGCGGCGGCGTACACCCGCACGCTGGAGCGGCTTAACCAACTGTGGGCGGGCGGCCAGGTCAACATTTTGCTGTGCCACGAGGGGGACCTGTGATCCCCTTCATGACCCTGTGGCACTACTTCCGCGCCCGGCGCCTGCGCTTTGGCGATCGTGCGGCGCTGGAGGCGCATCAGGCCCGGCAGCTCGCGGGCTTTGCCCGCCGGGTGCTGAGCAAGAGCCCCTATTTTCAGTGTTTCAGCCGCCGGCCGTTCGCCGAATGGCCGCAGATGGACAAGGCGCTGATGATGGCGCAGTTCGACCGGATGAATACCGCCGGGCTGAGCCGGGAGGCGGTGCTGGCCTGCGCGCAGCGCAGCGAGGCGGATCGCGATTTCACGCCGAAGATTGGGCGCTACAGCGTCGGATTGTCGTCCGGCACCTCCGGGCAGCGCGGCGTGTTTGTCGTCAGCCCGCGCGAACAGCAGGTGTGGGCCGGCGGCATGCTGGCGAAGATGCTGCCGGACGGGCTGCTGGCCGGCGAGCGCGTCGCGCTGTTTCTGCGGGCGGACAATAATCTCTATCACAGCGTAAACAACCGTTGGCTGAGCCTGGCGTTTTACGATTTGCTGGCGCCGTTCAGCGAGCATCTGCCCGCGCTGGAACGGCAGGTGCCCAGCATCATCGTGGCGCCGGCGCAGGTGCTGCGCGCCCTGGCGCTGGCGGTGCTGGCCGGGCAGGTGAAGCTGCCGGTCAAAAAAGTGATTTCGGTCGCCGAGGTATTGGAAGAACAGGATCGCCGCCTGCTGATGCAGGTGTTTCCGGCGGTTGGCGAAGTGTATCAGGCTACCGAGGGGTTCCTGGCCGCGACCTGCGCGCACGGCACCCTGCATCTGAACGAAGAGTTTTTGCATATCGAACCGCAGTGGATCGACGAACTGCGTTTCACGCCGCTGATCACTGATTTCACCCGCGGCACGCAGCCGATCGTGCGTTATCGGCTGGACGATGTGCTGGTACTGCGCAAGGAACCCTGCCCGTGCGGGCAGCCGACGCGCGCGATTGCGCGTATCGAAGGGCGGCGCGACGATCAGCTGATGCTGCCCGATGCGCAGCGGCAACCGCAGGCGGTGTTCGCCGATGCCTGCAGCCGGACGATCGCCAATGCGCTGCCGCTGACCAGCGATTACCGCCTGATCCAGCGCGGCGAGCACCGGCTGGAGTTGATCGCCGATTGCAGCCCGGCGGCGTTGGCGCACTGCCAGACGCAGCTGATCGCGCTGTTCGCTCGCCAGGGCATCGCCACCGATCGGCTCGAATGGCGGTTGACGGCGCAGGCGGTGTTGCCGCAGTTCGATCGCAAGCGGCGGCGCATCGTGCGCCAGGCGGAGGAAACATGAAAAATACGTTGTTCAGGCTAGGGCACATGTTGCTCGGCTGGGGGACGGTCGGGGTGGTGTATAGCCTGACCGATCGCCTGCAGGGGACGGGAACTTTGTTGCCGCCGTCGGCGCTTGATCGGGCGATCCCGTTCAGCCCGGCGGCCATTTGGCTTTACCTGTCGTTCTTCCTCATCGTCCCGGCGGGCTATTTGCTGGCGCCGCTGCACCGAATCAAGTGGCTGACGCTGGCGATGCAGCTGACGGCGCTGGGCGCCGGGGCTGTTTACCTGCTGTGGCCGACCACCATGGCCTATCCGCGGAACGATGGCGTTGGGATCAGCGCACAGCTGCTGGCGGCGTTAACCCAGGTGGATTCGCCGCAGAACTGCCTGCCTTCGTTGCATATGGCGCTGACGGTGCTGGCGGTGTGGGCGTTGAGCGACGGCGAGCGCAAAGTGCGAACGGCGCTGTGGATGCTGTGGGGCGTGGCGATCGCGTTCTCCATTCTGCAACTGCGCCGCCATTTGTTTGTCGATCTGGCCGGCGGCGCGCTGCTGGCGCTGTGCGCCGGCGGGTTGGCCCTGCGCATCAAGACCCTGCGCCGGCGCGTGGTTAAAGGAGAAATGGGATGAGCGATCTGGCGTTGCCGATAGTGTTCATGCTGTTCATCGTGGTGGCCGAGGCGGTGGCGCTGCAGTGGGGGCGCCGTGAGCCGGTCAACTGGCACGATCTGGTGTTCAACCTGAACTCCGGCCATATCATGCTGTGGCTGTTCCGCGGGCTGGAGATCACCTGCTACGGCTACGTGGCCGCGCATTTCAGTCTGGGGCTGCTGGATGCCTGGCCGCCGCTGCTGATGTGGCTGTTCGCCCTGCTGGCGTGGGACTTCGGTTTCTACTGGTTGCACCGTCTGCATCACCGTTTCCGCGTGCTGTGGGCGGTACACGTGGTGCACCACCAGGGGGAGCACTTCAACCTGTCGCTGGGGGTGCGCAACTCCTGGTATTCGTCGTTGACGTCGATCCCGTTCTTTTTGCTGCTGGCGCTGGCGGGCGTGCCGCTGTCGGTGTTCGTCACGGTGTCGATTTTTCACTACAGCATTCAGCTGTTCAACCACAATGCGCTAACGCCGAAGCTGGGCGTGCTGGAAAAAATCCTGGTCACGCCGGCGCACCACCGGGTGCACCACGTCAAGGACATGGCGTATTCCAATAAGAACTTCGGCGGCAGCTTTATCTTCTGGGACAAGCTGTTCGGCACGTTCTGCCCGGCGTTGCCGACCACACCGTTCAGCTACGGCGTCAGCGGCGATCGGCCGTCCGCCAACCCGTTCTGGGCGAGCAATCTGCCGTTTCTGCGCTATTTGCGCCTGGCATGGCGCCCGGCGCCGGGCCGGCCGCGCGACCGCCGTTCGGCGCTCAGCGTCTTCAGCGGCGCCATGCTGCTGTTCTCGTTGGTGGTCGGTTACGTCTACCAATACGGTTACGGCTACGGCGACATCAGCTGGCCGCAAATGGCGCTGCTGGTGCTGCTGGCGTTGGGCTCGGTAGCGCTGGGTGGCATGACGGAAGGGCGGCCGTGGGCGAGCGCCGTCTGGCTGCTGATCGCGCTGGGTATGCCGCTGCTGTTTATCGGCTATCTTGGCTGGCCGCAGCGCTATTGGCATATCGCCATGGCCGCCGTCGCGCTGCATGCCCTGTGCGTGGCGCTGGGCTGGGGGCGAGTGGCCGCGCCGGCCGCCGTGGAGGAACCGCATGGCTGACTTATTGCCGCCGCTGCGTTTTCCCGCCGATGGCGAGCAGGCGTTTCACCGCGATCTCAAGCGCGCGGCGCACGCCTGTCTGGCGGGCGATCATCGCTATGCCGATGCCGCGCGATTGGCCAAGGCCGCACTGTTGCTGGCGCTGTGCGTCGGGTTTTATGCCCTGAGCCTGATGCAGCATCAGCCCTGGGCGTTTTTCCTCTGCTATTTCCTGTTCGTGGCCATGGGCATGCTGCTCAACGTCAACGTCAACCACGATGCTTCGCATAACGCCTTCTTGCGCGCGCCCTGGGCCAATCGCCTGGTGGGGCGGCTGGTGACGCTGCCGCTGGGCGTCGATCCGGACTACTGGCGCACGCGGCACGTGGATTACCACCACGTTTACGCCAACGTCGAACACTACGATCTGGACACCGAAGAGAACGGCTTTTTCCGCCAGACGCCGTTCCAGCGCTGGCGGCCGCATATGCGCTATCAGCATCTGTACTGGCCGCTGATCGCCGCGCTCTCGCTGCCCTACATCGCGTGGATTTTCGATTGGTCCGATCGGCTCGATAAAACGCCGCTGCGGGAAAAACGCGTGCTGGCGGGGCGCGGCGGTTGGACGCTGTTCGTGCTGTGCAAATTGCTTCATGTGGCGCTGGTGCTGGTGGTGCCGCTGATCCTGTGCCACCTGCACGGCATCGGTTGGGGCTGGGTGCTGTTGGCTTACGCGCTCAGCCAAATGTTTGCCTCGCTGCTGGTGGTGTTCCTGCTGCTGGGCACCCACTGGGCGCAGGCCGAGTTTTACCCGGCGCCGGCGGGCGACAGCATGCCGCACGGTTGGTACCGGCACAATTTCGCCACCGCCTGCGACTGGCAGCCCGAGCCGCGCTGGCTGGAACACCTGACCGGCGGGCTGAACTATCACCTGACCCACCACCTGTTTCCCGGCTGGAATCACCGCCACTATCCGGCGTTGGCCGCCGCGCTGGCGGAAGTGGCTCAGCGGCACGGCATGGCATATCGCTGCATCGGCTATCGCGAACTGCTGGCGCAGCAACAGCGCTTCTTGCGCCTTATGGGGCAGCCATGAAAGCGCTGCGTCCGTTAGCCTATCGGCGCGACGACGGCGGGCTACATCGCGCGCTGATGCAGGCCGCTCAGCATTATCTGGCGGCCAACGGCGATCACCGCTTCGCTGACGGCGGCATGCTGGCGAAGGTGGCGCTGCTGCTGGCGCTGTGCGGCCTGTGTTACGGGCTGAGCCTGCAGCAGCAAAACGGCTGGGCGTTTTTCGCTTGCTACTTCGGTTTTATCTTTATCGGCATGTTCCTGACGGTGAACGTGGTGCACGATGCCTCGCATAACGCGTTTTTCCGTCGGCCCTGGGCCAACCGCTGGCTGAACGCCCTGGTGAGCGTCCCGTTGGGGCTGGATCCCGACTGCTGGCGCGTGCGACACGTGCTGTTCCACCATGCCCATAACAATATCGAACATTACGACCCCGACATCGACGCCAACGGCGTGCTGCGGCAAACGCCGTTCCAGCGCTGGCGGCCCTTTATGCGCGCCCAGCGCTACTATTGGCCGCTGGTGGCGGCGCTGACGTTCCCGTACTACATCTGGCTGTTCGACTGGCTGGACCGGGCGGGCCGCACCCGCGTGGCGGCACGCATGGCGCAGCAGGGCGTGCGCGGCTGGTGCGGATTTCTGGCGGGCAAGGCGGCGCACCTGCTGCTGGCGCTGGCGATCCCGTGCTGGCTGCTGCCGCCGGCCATCGGCATCGGGCAAATTCTGCTGGTCTATTTGCTGAGCCAGATGCTTTCTTCATTGCTGTTCGTGATGTTGATCATCGGCACCCACTGGGCCAAGGCCAATTTTTACCAGGCGCCGGCGCAGGGTGCGATGCCGCACGGCTGGTATCACCATGTGTTCGCTACCACCTTCGACTGGCTGACCCGGCCGCGTTGGCTGGGATACTGGCTCGGCGGGGCGAACCTGCATTTGACGCATCATCTGTTCCCGCACTGGAGCCACCGCCATTACCCGGCGCTGAGCCGCATCATCGGCGAGGTAGCGCCGCGTTTCGGCATCGACTACCGCCTGCTGGAGCTGGGGGAGCTGTTGCGCCTGCAGCAGCGCTTCCTCAGCGCGATGGGGCGCAAACCGCATTAGCGTTGCATGCGGATTGTGCGAGGCGTTACGCAGTTCACTAATTGAACGATAGTTGCCCTTCCAGTAGACTTTCCCCCTGTGAATCAACGGCCACAGGAGGTGGACTATGCGCAGCTTGCCGATTCGGTTATCGAACAAAATTGATGATGATCTGAACGATATTGCCCGGCGTCATGGGATGGAAAAAACCGAGGTAATCAAAATGGCGTTTGCACTGATTACCCTTGCCGATAAGTACTGGATGAAACAGGATGGTACTTCTCTTGGCATTGTACGGGAGAAGGGTGAACAGCTTGAAGCGGTGGGGCGGGTCGTGGAGATCTTCCCATGAACATCGAAAGCCGTAATCTGCGCGATGAGGCCAGCCAGGTTTATCTGGAGCAGGTGTTGGTCTTCGACGAAATGGAGCGCCTGCGCCTGGCGCGCCAGGTATTGTGCGGGATATTCGCGGTCAGCGTGGGCGTATTCGCCGCCCACGCGTATTGGGACAAAAATGAAGCGCTCGGACAAACGTTCGAACTGGTGAAGATCGGCGCCTTGCCGCTGGTCACGCTGGTGGTTTCCTTCTACTTTCCCACCAGCGCGGCCAGATAAGGCGCCGCGTCAATGCGACTTCATGCCCGCCGCGGTCATCAGCAGGCGGAACAGCGAGGCGACCACGAACAGCCCCAGCACGCTGGCGCTCCAGATGATC
The DNA here is from genome assembly GCF_052169275.1 of Serratia sp. CY27727. Lineage (NCBI taxonomy): Bacteria > Pseudomonadati > Pseudomonadota > Gammaproteobacteria > Enterobacterales > Yersiniaceae > Serratia > Serratia sp. CY27727. Next base: position 775,181 of record NZ_JBJNLB010000002.1, read on the forward strand.
ACCAGCCAGCCGATGCGTTTCCACCAGGGCGCCGGCGCGGCGGTTGCCGTTTTATCTTGCATAGCGTCCTCCCTTCTCAGTGATAGCCGTGTTCATGGCTGATCTTGCCGCGGAACACGTAGTAGCTCCAGAAGGTGTAGACCAGAATGATCGGGATGATGAACAGCGCGCCCACCAGCATAAAGCCGAGGCTCTGCGGCGGGGCGGCGGCGTCCCAAAGGCTGATGGCCGGTGGGATCAGGTGCGGCCAGATGCTGATGCCAAGCCCGCTCAGGCCGAGGAACACCAGCAGCAGCGTCAGCATGAACGGCGAGTAATGCGCGCCGCGTTTCACCCCGCGCTGAATTCCCCAGGCGCTGAGCAGCACCAGCACCGGCACCGGCAGCAGCCAGAACAGATTCGGCAGCGTAAACCAGCGGGCGGCGATTTCAGGATGCGCGATCGGCGTCCAGATACTGACCGCGGCCAGCACCAGCAACAGGATCGCCAGCAGCGGCGTCGCCAGATGATACATGCGCGCCTGCAGGTCACCGGCGGTTTTCATCACCAGCCAGGTGCAGCCTAGCAGGGCGTAGGTCACCACCAGTCCCAGCCCGCAGAACAGCGCGAACGGCGTCAGCCAGTCCAGTGCGCCGCCGGCGTAGGTGCGGCCTTCGACCGGGAAGCCGTTGATCACGGCGCCCACCACCACCCCCTGGCTGAAGGTGGCGAAGATTGAGCCCCAGATGAACGCCTTGTCCCAGATATGGCGTTTCTCCGGCGTCGCCTTGAAGCGAAACTCGAAGGCCACGCCGCGGAAAATCAGCCCGATCAGCATCAGCGTCAGCGGGATCGCCAGCGCGTCGAGGATCACCGAGTAGGCCAGCGGGAAAGCGCCGAACAGCGCCGCACCGCCCAGCACCAGCCAGGTCTCATTGCCGTCCCACACCGGGGCGACGGTGTTCATCATCAGATCGCGGTCGCCGCTCTCTTTCACCCACGGAAACAGGATGCCGATGCCCAGGTCGAAACCGTCCATCACCACGTACATCATGGTGCTGAACACGATGATCACAAACCAAATCAGCGGAAGATCGATGCCCATGTTCAGCTCCTGTCGTCCAGAGTGTCGTTGACCGCGGACAGCGGACGCGCCGGCCGGCCCTCGGTATTGTCTTCTTGGTGTTCATGCGGCTGCGGCCCTTTGCGGATCAGGCGCATCATGTAGGAATAGCCCACGCCGAACACCGAGCAGTAGACGATGATGAACGCCAGCAGGCTGATGCTCATGTGCAGATCGCCGTGCGCGGAGACCGCGTCCTTGGTGCGCAGCAGGCCGTACACCACCCACGGCTGGCGGCCGATCTCAGTGGTGAACCAGCCCGCCAGCAGCGCCAGCAGCCCGGAAGGGCCCATCCACAGGATGAAGTACAGGAACGGGCGTGACTGATACAGCCCGCCGCGCCAGCGCAGCCACAGGCTCCACACCCCGGCCAGAATCATCAGCATGCCCAGCCCGACCATGATGCGGAACGACCAGAACACCACGGTGGAGTTGGGGCGATCTTCCGGCGGGAAGGATTTGAGCGCCGGTACCTGTTCGGTCAGGCTGTGGGTCAGGATCAGGCTGCCGAGGTACGGTACTTCCAGCTTGAAGCGGGTCTCTTCGCGCTCCATGTCCGGCCAGCCGACCAGGATCAGCGGCGTGGCTTCGCCCGGCGGGTTTTCCCAATGGCCTTCGATGGCGGCGATCTTCGCCGGCTGGTGTTTCAGCGTATTCAGGCCATGCGCATCGCCGATCAGCGCCTGCACCGGCGCGACGATCAGCGCCATCCACATCGCCATCGACAGCATTTTGCGCATCGCCGGGGTATCGCGGCCGCGCAGCAGATGCCAGGCGGCGGAGGCGCCGACGAAGAACGCCGAGGAGAGGAAGGCGGCGGTGGACATGTGCAGCAGGCGGTACGGGAAGGACGGGTTGAAGATCACCTTCAGCCAGTCGACCGGCACCACCTGGCCGTTGATGATTTCATGCCCCTGTGGCGTCTGCATCCAGCTGTTGGAAGCCAGGATCCAGAAGGTGGAGATCAGCGTGCCGAGCGCCACCATGCAGGTGGCGAAGAAGTGCAGGCCGGGGCCGACGCGGTTCCAGCCGAACAGCATTACGCCGAGGAAACCGGCTTCGAGGAAGAAGGCGGTCAGCACTTCATAGGTCAGCAGCGGCCCGGTAATGCTGCCGGCGAACTCGGAGAAGAAGCTCCAGTTGGTGCCGAACTGATAGGCCATCACCAGCCCGGACACCACGCCCATGCCGAAGTTGACGGCGAAAATCTTTGACCAGAAGTGGTAAAGCTCACGGTAGGCTTCATTGTGCGTTTTCAACCATAATCCTTCCAGCACCGCCAGATAGCTGGCTAAACCGATGGTGATGGCGGGGAAGATGATATGGAAAGACACGGTGAAGGCGAACTGTATTCTGGCGAGTTCCAGTGCATCAAGACCCAGCATGGCGCCTCCTAGGGTTGAACATAAATTAACCTCTTGAGTATAGCTGTCATTTTTATGTGAAATACTTGGCGTTAAGTTAAGCACGGAGTACAGTGACTATAATAGTGACAGTTATTTTACTTTTTCATATAACAGTTAATGGTTATGACCCGATACGAGCAGCTCGCGCAGCAGATTAGAGAACAGATCCAGAACCGGGTGTGGCGGGCGGGCGACAAGCTGCCTTCGCTGCGCGAGAGCGGCAAACGCGCCGGATTGAGCCTGATGACGGTGGTGCAGTCTTACCAACTGCTGGAGAGCCAGGGGTGGATCGTCGCCCGGCCGCAGTCGGGCTACTACGTGGCGGCGCGCCCGCAGCCGCTGCCCCAGCCTTCGCGCGGCGAGAAGCTGTTGCTGAGCGAGCAGGTGGACATCAACGCCTTTATTTTCGACGTGCTGCAGGCCTGCAAGGATCCGGATATCGTGCCTTTCGGTTCGGCCTTTCCCGACGCCACGCTGTTCGCCCAGCCGAAGCTGGCGCGCGCGCTGAGCAGCGTGGCGCGCAAGTTCACGCCGCACAGTTCGCTGGCCAATCTGCCGCCGGGCAACGACGCGCTGCGGCGGCACATCGCCCAACGCTATGCGCTGAGCGGCATGCAGGTCGCGCCGGACGAAATCGTCATCACCGCCGGGGCGATGGAGTCGCTCAGCCTCAGCCTGCAGGCGGTGACCCAGCCGGGCGACTATGTGGCGATCGAATCGCCGGCGTTTTACGGCGCGCTGCAGGCGCTGGAACGGCTGCGGTTAAAGGCGGTGGCGATCGCTACGCATCCGCAGGACGGCATCGATCTGGACGCGCTGCAGCAGGCGGTGGACCAGTATCCGATCAAAGCCTGCTGGTTGATGACCCATTTCCAGAACCCGCAGGGTGCCACCCTGCCGGAGGCCAACAAGCAACGGCTAGTGACGCTGCTGCGCGAACGGCAGATCTCGCTGATTGAAGACGACGTCTACGGCGAACTGTACTTCAGCGTGGAACGGCCGCTGCCGGCCAAGGCGCTCGACAGCGGCGGCCAGATCCTGCACTGCTCGTCGTTTTCCAAATGCCTGGCGCCGGGCTTTCGCGTCGGCTGGGTGGCGGCGGGGCGTTATGCGCAGCAGATCCAGCGTTTGCAACTGATGAGCACCGTTTCCACCAGCGTGCCGACCCAGATGGCGCTGGCGGATTATCTGCTGCACGGCGGCTACGATACCCATCTGCGGCGGTTGCGGCGCCTGCTGGCCCAGCGCCAAAGCGCGATGCGTCAGGCGATCGCCCACCATTTCCCGCCGACGGTGAAGGTCAGCCAGCCCGACGGCGGCTACTTCCTGTGGCTGGAGCTGGATCCGGCGCTGTCGTCGATGGAACTGTACCGGCGGGCCCTTTCCCGGGGCATCAGCATCGCGCCGGGGCGCATGTTTACCACCGGCGACCATTTCAACCACTGCTTCCGTCTCAACGCCTCTTTTGAATGGAACGACCGCTTTGAAGAGGCGATCAAAACCTTAGCCAAGCTTATCCGGGGGCTAGCGGCGGCAGGCTGAACGGCACACCTGGCGTCAGGACAGATAGTGCTTCAACGCGCGCCCGGCCTGGTGGATCGCCGAATGCACCGCCGGGACGTGGGCGAGCGGATTCAACAGGCCGTAGTCGTGGATCAGCCCGTTATAGCGGGTGGAGGTGACCTCGACGCCGGCGGCATCGAGCAGACGCGCGTAGGCTTCGCCCTCATCGCGCAGCACGTCCAGCTCGGCGGTTTGCACCAGCGCCGGCGGCAACCCCCGCAGCTGGTCCGGCGTGGCGTTGAGCGGCGAGGCGTAGATATCTTTGCGCTGCGCCTTATCGGGCGCGTAGCTGTCCCAAAACCACTTCATCATGTTGCGGGTCAGGAAATGGCCTTCGGCAAACTGATGATAGGAATCGGTATCAAACTGGGCGCGGGTGACGGGCCACAGCAGGATCTGGCAACGCAGCGCCGGTATGCCTTTCTGTTTGGCCATCAGGCTGACCACCGCCGCCATATTGCCGCCGGCGCTGTTGCCGACCACCGCCAGCCGCGAGCCGTCGACGTTGATCTTCTCGCCGTACTCGGCCACCCATTCGGTGGCGGCGTAAGCCAGGTTGATCGCCTCAGGGTAGCGCACCTCCGGTGAGCGGGGATAATTGACGAACACCGCCGCCGCACCTGAGCTGTGCACCAGATCGCGCACCAGCCGTTCATGGGTGGGAAAATCGCCCAGCACCCAGCCACCGCCGTGGAAGAACATGAATACCGGCAGCGCCTCTTTGACCCTGGCCGGCCGCACCAGCTGCAGCAGAATATCCTGACCTTCTACGTGAATGGTTTTCTCGCTGATCTCGACCTCGCGCAGCGGCACCTCGACGCTGCGTTGCGCGTCCTCCAACACCCTGCGCGCCTCTTTGGGCTTCATCTGTTCCATAGGTTTACCGCCGCCGGCATTCAGCGCGTCGAGAAACGCGCGGATGTCGTGTTGGGCGTGCGGCTGGCTGAGATCGACGGTTTTCTTGGGCATGGGGACTCCTTGTGCGCAGAAGAGAAGGGGCGGTCAGGATCACAGTGTAGTCGCTGGCGCACAAAGCAGGAGCCGCGGCCAGCGTGGCCCCTTTTGGCCGGTGGGGTCTCGCGTCGCTGCCGCGATGCACCATTCTGGCGCACTGCTGCACCCACTGGGGGCAAAAAGTGTGATAGCGAGCAAATCCGGCGAAATTATTTTTGCGAGCCCGATCAGAAATCCTGAAGTTTTTCGCAATTGAATAGGATTTCGCGCGCAATGATGATTTTAGGCCTTATTTTTTAATTTATGCATTACCAATGCATAGAAAATGAATAACCATGCAATATAAGCCGTTGTTTTAACGCCAGAAATAGCAAAATCCGGTAAAAATCCCGTTTTGGCACGATAGCTGCTCTACACTCTTTATCAAACGACATGTATTTTAACTGCTCGTTAACATTTACTCCCCGCTCAGGGACCGGATATACGCCATAAATAGTGAAAAACCGATTTTATGTAACAGATTTGTTTCTAAATCAGCGGTAAGGGGCAGCATTTTCTCCGCCGTGAAAGTCGGTTTTGAACAACGGTTTTTTTGCTATGTGGCGGCCTAGCCGGGCCTGAGCGGCCCTTAAAGTCAAAATTCAGCCTTTGCTGAGATTATGAGGTCACTATGGAACAGCCAATCGCAGTTACCCGCCAGTCTTTCGATGACTGGATGGTCCCGGTTTATGCCCCTGCCGATTTTATTCTGGTGCGGGGAGAAGGCTCGCAGGTGTGGGATCAGCAGGGTAAGTCTTACATCGACTTCGCCGGCGGCATCGCGGTTAACGCGTTGGGGCATGCGCACCCGGCGGTCAAGGCGGCGCTGGTGGAGCAGGCGGGCAAACTGTGGCATCTGGGCAATGGCTATACCAACGAACCGGTGCTGCGCCTGGCCAAAAAATTGATCGACGCCACCTTCGCCGACAAGGTGTTCTTCTGCAACTCGGGCGCTGAAGCCAACGAAGCGGCGCTGAAACTGGCGCGCAAGCATGCGCACGACCAGCACGGCGCCGGTAAAGATCAGATTGTGGCGTTCAACAACGCGTTCCACGGCCGCACGCTGTTTACCGTGTCCGCCGGCGGCCAGCCAAAATACTCGCAGGACTTTGCGCCGCTGCCGGGCGGCATCACCCATACGCCGTATAACGATCTGGCCGCGGCGGCCGAGCTTATCAACGATCGCACCTGCGCGGTGATCGTCGAGCCGATCCAGGGCGAGGGCGGCGTGCTGCCGGCGGAAGCCAGTTTCCTGCAGGGGCTGCGTGAGCTGTGCGATCGCCATAATGCGCTGCTGATCTTCGACGAAGTGCAGACCGGCGTCGGCCGCACCGGCCACCTGTATGCCTACATGCAGTACGGCGTGGTGCCGGACGTGCTGACCACCGCCAAAGCGCTGGGCGGCGGCTTCCCTATCGGCGCCATGCTGACCACCGATGCGCTGGCGAAAACGCTGGGCGTCGGCACCCACGGCACCACCTACGGCGGCAACCCGCTGGCGACGGCGGTGGCGGGGACGGTGTTCTCCATCATCAACACCCCGGAAGTGCTGGAGGGCGTCAAACAGCGTCACCAGTGGTTTATCGACGGGTTGAACGACATCAACCGTCAGTACCCGATCTTCGCCGACATTCGAGGCGGCGGTTTGCTGATCGGCTGCCAATTGACGAAAGACTATGCCGGCAAAGCGAAGCAGATCACCCAACTGGCCAACGAAGAAGGCGTTATCGCGCTGATCGCCGGCCCGGACGTGGTGCGTTTCACGCCGTCGCTGATCATCCCTGAGCAGGATGTGAAAGAGGGGCTGGCGCGATTCGCGCGCGCCGTGGCGCGCATTTGCAGCTAATCAGCGGGCTGCGCCTTCACCGGCGCAGCCTGATTCAGAAGAGGTTCGCATTATGATGATTATTCGCCCTATAGAGCGTCGCGATCTGGCGGATTTATTGACGCTGGCCGGTAAGTCCGGCATCGGTCTCACTTCACTGCCGCAAAATGAAGATACCCTGTCGGCACGCATTGAGCGGGCGTTAAAAACCTGGCAAGGCGAACTTCCGCAAAGTGACCAGTGTTATCTATTCGTGTTGGAAGACAGCGAGCGCCGTCAGGTGGTCGGGGTCTGCGCGATCGAAGTGGCCGTCGGCCTGGCGGAACCCTGGTACAGCTTCCGCGTCGGCACGCAGGTGCACGCTTCCAAACAGCTGAACGTCTATAAATCGGTGCCGACGCTGTTCCTCAGCAACGATCATACCGGCCATTCGGAGCTGTGCACGCTGTTCCTCGATCCGGATTATCGTCACGGCGAGAACGGCAAGCTGCTGTCGAAGGTGCGTTTCCTGTTTATTGCCGCGTTCCGCGAACGTTTCTCCCGGCGCCTGATCGCCGAGATGCGCGGTTTCTCCGATGAAAACGGCCGATCGCCGTTCTGGGAGAGCGTCGGGCGCCATTTCTTCTCCATCGAGTTCGCCAAGGCGGACTACCTGAGCGGCACCGGGCAAAAGGCGTTTATCGCCGAACTGATGCCGAAACACCCGTTGTATGTCGATTTCCTGGCCGAAGACGCGCAGAAAGTGATCGGCGAAGTGCATCCGCAAACCCTGCCGGCGCGCCGATTGCTGGAGGCGGAAGGCCTGAGCTATCAGGGCTACGTCGATATCTTCGACGGCGGCCCGACGCTGGAAGCCGAGATCGACCACATCCGCGCGGTGAAGCAGAGCCGCCTGGTGAAAGTGGTGCTGGATGACACGCCGATGCGCGCCGATGCGCCGGTGCATCTGGTGGCCAACGACAACTATCAGCACTACCGCGCACTGTTGGTCAATGCCGATCTGTATGACGACCGCCTGCATATCAACGCCGCCACCGCCGCGGCGCTGGGCGTCGAACAGGGCAGCCCGGTGCGGGTGCTCCCCCTTATTGCACAGGAGAAAGCATGATGTCTCATCCTGCACTGTTGATTAACGGCGTCTGGCGGCAGGGCCGCGGTGCCGAGTTCGGCAAGGCCGATCCGGTCGGCAACCAGCCGCTGTGGCGCGCCAACGCCGCCGATACCGACGACGTCGCCGCCGCCTGCGAAGCCGCGCGCGCCGCGTTCCCGGCCTGGGCGCGCACGCCGTTCGAGCAGCGCGAACAGCTGGTAAAACGCTTCGCCGCCTTGCTGGAAGAACACAAGCAGTCGCTGGCGGAAACCATCAGCCGCGAGACCGGCAAACCGCGCTGGGAAACGCTGACCGAAATTCAGGCGATGATCGGCAAGGTGGGCATTTCGCTGCAGGCCTATCAGACGCGCACCGGCTTTAGCCAGACGGCGATGGCCGACGGCGCTTCGGTGCTGCGCCATCGTCCGCACGGCGTGCTGGCGGTGTTCGGGCCTTACAACTTCCCCGGCCATCTGCCGAACGGCCATATCGTGCCGGCGCTGTTGGCCGGCAACTGCGTGGTATTCAAACCGAGCGAGCTGACGCCGCTGACCGCCGAGGAGACCCTGAAGCTGTGGCTGCAGGCCGGCCTGCCGGACGGGGTGATCAACCTGGTGCAAGGCGGCCGCGAGACCGGCGAAGCGCTGGCGGCCAGTGCGGATATCGACGGCCTGCTGTTCACCGGCAGCGCCGGCACCGGCTATCACCTGCATCGCCAATTGGCGGGGCAGCCGGAGAAGATCCTGGCGTTGGAGATGGGCGGCAACAACGCGCTGATCGTCGACGGTTTTGACGATCGCGATGCGGCGGTCAACCTGGCTATCCAATCGGCGTTTATCTCCGCCGGCCAACGCTGCACCTGTTCACGCCGTATTCTGGTGAAGCAGGGGGCGGAAGGCGACGCCTTTATCGAACGTTTGGTCCAGGTGGCGGGCGAACTGCGCGTCGGCCGCTGGGATGCCGAACCGCAGCCGTTCATGGGCGGGGTGGTGTCGGCAGCCGCGGCGGAAAACATGCTGAACGCGCAGCAGCGCTTGCTGGCGCTGGGTGGCAAATCGCTGCTGAGCATGCGCCTGCTGGAACCGGGCAGTTCGCTGCTCAGCCCGGGCATCGTCGATCTGACCGGCGTGGCCGGCGTACCGGACGAAGAGTATTTCGGGCCGTTGACCACCATCGTGCGTTACCGCGATTTCGACGAAGCGCTACAGCTGGTCAACCGGACGCGCTACGGCCTGTCGGTGGGGCTGGTATCGCCGCAGCGCGAGTTGTTCGAGCGCTTGCTGCTGGAAGCGCGCGCCGGCATCGTCAACTGGAACAAGCCGCTGACCGGGGCGTCCAGTGCGGCGCCGTTCGGTGGCGTGGGGGCCTCCGGCAACCATCGCCCAAGCGCCTTCTATGCGGCGGACTATTGCGCCTGGCCGATGGCTTCGCTGGAAAGCGAAAGCCTGTCGCTGCCGGCTACGCTCTCGCCGGGCTTGTCGTTCCGTTAATCGCCTGCGGCGGCGCGATGGCGCCGCCGCAGGCCATCCCCAGGGGATAGCCATGTTAGGATATGAAGTCAATTTCGACGGTTTGGTGGGGCCGACGCACCACTATGCCGGGCTGTCGTTCGGCAATGAGGCCTCGACGCAGCACCAAAACAGCGTATCTAACCCGAAGCTGGCGGCGAAACAAGGTTTGCTGAAAATGAAGGCGCTGGCCGATCTCGGTTTCCAGCAAGGGGTATTGCCGCCCCAGGAGCGGCCGCATGTGCCGATGCTGCGGCGCCTGGGTTTCAGCGGCAGCGATGAGGCGGTGCTGGCGCAGGCGATGCGTCAGTCGCCGCGCCTGCTGTCGGCGCTCAGCTCGGCGTCGTGCATGTGGACCGCCAATGCGGCCACGGTGTCGCCTTCGGCGGACAGCGCCGACGGCAAGGTGCATTTCACCGCCGCCAACCTGAACAACAAATTCCACCGCGCCATCGAAGCGGAAACCACCACCGCCGTATTGCGGGCGATGTTCAGCGACGATCGGCATTTCGCCCACCATGAGGCGCTGCCGCAGGTGGCGTTGTTCGGCGACGAAGGGGCCGCCAACCACAACCGTTTGGGCGGCGACTACGCCAAGCGCAGCGTGCAGGTGTTCGTCTACGGTCGGCAGGAGTTCGGCGGCGAAACGGCGCCGGCGCGTTATCCGGCACGCCAGACGCGCGAAGCCGGCGAGGCGATCGCTCGCCTGCACCAGTTGGACGAGCAGCATACGGTCTTTGTGCAGCAAAACCCGGCGGTGATCGATCAGGGCGTGTTCCATAACGACGTGATTGCGGTCAGCAACCAAAATGTACTGTTCCACCACCAGCAGGCGTTTCACCGCCAGCAGCAGGCGCTGGATGAAGTGCGCCGCAAGATGGCGTCGCTGGACAGCGAGCTGGTGGCGATCGAGGTGCCGACCGAGCGCGTTTCGGTGGCGGACGCGGTGGCGACCTACCTGTTCAACAGCCAAATTCTTACCAAACCGAACGGCAGGATGATGATCGTGGTGCCGGAAGAGTCGCGTCAGCACGCCGGCGTGTGGCGTTATCTGAACGACATGGTCGGCAGCGGCGGCCCGATCGATGAAATCCGCGTGTTCGACCTGCGCGAAAGCATGCGCAACGGCGGCGGCCCGGCCTGCCTGCGGCTGCGGGTGGCGCTCAACGAACAAGAGTTGAGAGCGGTCAATCCGCGCGTGATGATGAACGAGCGGCTGTTTGCGACGCTGAACGAATGGGTGGATCGTCATTACCGCGATCGCCTGACGCAGGATGACCTGGCCGATCCGCTGCTGCTGCGCGAAGGGCGCGAGGCGCTGGATGCGCTGACGTCGATCCTCGGCCTCGGTTCCATCTATCCATTCCAACGCTAACGGAGGCGGCATGATCGATCTACTGCCCCTGACGCTGGAAGGGAACGAACCCGTCGAATGGCAGGGTGAAACACCACAGCTGCGCTGGCGCTGGCAGGGGGAAGGGGTGCTGGAGCTCACGCCGCGGCAGCCTTACCGCCAGGCGATGGTGATGTCGGCGGGCGTGCACGGCAACGAAACCGCGCCGATTGAACTGCTCAATCAGCTGGTCGGCGATCTGCTGGCCGGCCGGTTGCAGCTGAAGGTGCGGCTGTTGGTGGTGCTGGGTAACCCGGCGGCGATGCGGGCCGGCAAGCGTTATCTGCACAGCGATATGAACCGCATGTTCGGCGGCCGCTACCGCAACTTCGCCGCCAGCGGCGAAACCGTGCGCGCGCAGCAGTTGGAGCGTGCGCTCGCCGCCTTTTTCGATGGCGAGCAGGCGGCGCGTTTCCACTACGATTTGCACACCGCCATCCGTGAATCGCGTTTGCCGCGCTTCGGCATTCTGCCCTTCCAGAAACGCCCGTACAGCGAGCCGATGTTGCAGCTGCTGGATGCCGCCGATCTGGATGCGCTGGTGGTGCACAGCGCGCCGGGCGGTACCTTTAGCCACTACTCCAGCGAACATCTCAATGCGGCGAGCTGTACGCTCGAGTTGGGCAAGGCGCGGCCGTTCGGCAGTAACGATCTGCAGCAATTCGCCGCCATCGATCGCGCGCTGCGGGCGGCGGTCAGCGAAGGGCCGCCGCCGGTGCGTGCGTGCGCCGAGATTCGGGTTTTCCGTGTGATGCACTCGTTGATCAAGCACAGCGAAGATTTCAAGCTGCACCTGGACGATGACACGGCCAACTTCACCGAGCTGAAACCGGGGATGTTGCTGTGCGAGCAGCCGCAGGAGGAGTATCGCGTGGGCCAGGAGGGGGCGTGGATACTGTTCCCTAACCCCGGTGTGGCGTTGGGCCTGCGTGCCGGTATGTTGTTGAGCGAAGTTTCCCGTTCTACGCTGTATTGATTTATCCACGGCGGCGCCCTCAGCGCGCCGCCGTTATTCCCTTCATTATTTTAGTCTGCTATTTCTCGCTATTTTAATTGCCGTGAGGCGAATTTTATTCGTTCTGAAGAGATTCCCTTATGTGAATGAATAAAAGGCGGTGTCAGATGATTAGCTGAAAGTCTTAATTGCCTGGTGAATATGTTAAGACAAAAATGTGAAATAAGTAACGTTTTTAATAACCATGCTAATTTTATTGTTACTTTTGAATCGCGCAGAAAGCACGCAAAACGAAACCTAAATGCACCATATCGGTGCGTTGCACCATTTTGGTTATAACTTATGTGGCAAAATATTCATATATTCAATGAGTTGTGCGGTGCTTGGTTTGTAATATTTGGTTACAAATAAACATGCTTTCTCCTCGTTGTTTCATGAACTTTTTGATTTTAAGTTTTGATTCATGATGCTAATGTCACATCACCCCCGTATTAGGGGTGCTCATAAAATACCAAAAGATAAAATCACAGCCCAAATTATAAATGGGCGTGACGGGCAGGGTTCTAATTATAATATCTAGGAAAATAATGATGAAACGCAGTGTATTAGCCTTAGCTGTCGCCCTCGGGGCGATCACCTCCTTCGCCAACGCGGCTGAAATCTACAATAAGGATGGCAATAAACTCGACCTGTACGGCCGTGTTAACGCCAAGCATTATTTCAGCGACAGTAAATCCAGCGACGGTGATATGACCTATGTTCGCCTGGGCTTCAAAGGCGAAACGCAAATCAATGATCAGTTGACCGGGTACGGCCAGTGGGAATACAACGTCCAGGCCAATCATGACGAAGCGCAGGGCACTACCGGCACCAAAACGCGTCTGGGCTTCGCGGGGCTGAAATTCGGCAACTACGGTTCTTTCGACTACGGCCGCAACTACGGTGTGGTCTATGACGCCGAGGCTTACACCGACATGCTGCCGGAGTTCGGCGGCGACTCCTACAGCTATACCGATAACTTTATGACCGCCCGTTCCAACGGTTTGGCCACCTACCGCAACCGTGATTTCTTCGGTTTGGTGGACGGCCTGAATCTGGCGGTGCAGTACCAGGGTAAAAACGATGGCGACGGCCGCAGCGTGACCAAGCAAAACGGCGACGGTTACGGCCTGTCTCTGGACTATCAGGACATCGGCGGTTCCGGCATCGGCGTAGCGGCGGCGTTCTCCGACTCCAACCGCACCAGCGCTCAGAAAGCCCTGCAGTACGGTAAAGGTGACAGCGCCACCGCATGGACCACCGCGGTGAAATACGATGCCAACCAGGTTTACCTGGCTGCGATGTATGCCGAAACCCGCAACATGACGCCGATCAGCGTCAACGGCACTTCCGGTTTCGCCAATAAAACGCAAAACTTCGAAGTTGTGGCCCAGTATCAATTCGAGAACGGTCTGCGTCCTTCCGTGGCTTACGTGCAGTCCAAAGGCAAGGATATCGAAGGGATCGGTGATGCCGACCTGGTGAAATACGTGGAAGTGGGGGCGACTTACTACTTCAACAAAAATATGTACACCTACGTTGATTACCAAATCAACCAGCTGAGCGACGATAACAAACTGAAATTGGCCAACGATGATATTGTTGCCGTCAGCCTGACGTATCGCTTCTAATCTGCAATTCCCTTACCTTCATCCTGTGTCGGGATTGGTAATCAGGCGGGGCGCAAGCCCCGCCTTAGCTCGTTGACAAAGGCGGAAAAAGCGTGGTTTTTCCTTCTTTGTGGTGAGCAACCGAAAATCAATGAATTGATTTCCCTTATTTTAAATGCTGTTTTCGGTAAACCTGGCAATGTCATCAGGCTTGTCATTCACCTCAGGTGGGGCGCAAGCCCGGCCTTCGTTTTATCGGGATCTCAGCCTTTGGGCGCCAGCCCGACCAGCTCAATGGCGGAACGCAGCGCGGCGAAACGTTGCTGATCCTGCTCACGCTCTATTTCGTTCACCAGCTGTGAAAGAATATTGCTGCCGGAGACCTTTTTATGGTTTTGGATTAACTGCAACACTGCGTCGCCTAACGCCAGGCTGACGTCGTGCAGCAGAGTTTCATATTGCTCGTTGGAGTGAGCCGATGCTGGCATGACCTTTCTCTGTCTCTTTCTTCTTCGGGAGCCGCAATTTAGCAAAACAGCGGCCTTATGCCTCGGAGGAAGACGCAGTTTCCGATGAAATCAGAAATTCCTCAGCGTCGCGCGGGGAGGGCGTTAAAAATCCGAATATTCGCTGGCTGGCAACCAGAAGCCGTCGATAAACTCTTCCATGGGATAACAGCCGGCGTGTCGCAAGTTCTGTTCCTTCATCGCGACCAGGCATTGCGGCTCGTCGCGCAATATATCGACCACCATTTCACTGCAGCCACCATCCAGATAACAGACAAACATCACCAATGCGTACATCGTTGCACGCCTCCTTCGTCGAGTTGCTCTGTCTGCAACAGTGTAGGTAAAAAAGCGCGATTTTTCAGCATCATTGCGCGATTAATCGCCATCGAAACGCCGTTGACTGCACTTTCGGAATACTCTAACCGTTTCTGACGCCGTGAGCGGATGGCATATCCTTTTGTCGATGCTAAGCTTAACTAGCCTTACTTAAACGCATTAGTGAAACCATCAAAAGGAGTGAATATGGGCTTGTTTAACTTCGTCAAAGAAGCGGGCGAAAAACTGTGGGACACAGTCACCGGCAATGCCTCCGCCGAAGATCAAGGCGCCAAACTCAAGGAGCATCTCGATAAGAGCGGCTTGCCGGGCACCGACAAAGTCAATGTGCAAGTGATCGATGGTAAAGCCGTAGTGACCGGCGACGCCGTCAGCCAGGAGTTAAAAGAGAAGATCCTGGTGGCTGTCGGCAACGTGGCGGGCATCAGCGGCGTGGAGGATAAGGTGGCGGTGACGCAACCCGACGCCGAGAGCCGCTTCTATACCGTGAAGAAGGGCGATACGCTGAGCGCCATCTCTAAAGAGATGTACGGCAACGCCAATCAGTACAACAAGATTTTCGAAGCCAACAAGCCGATGCTGTCGAGCCCGGACAAGATTTATCCTGGGCAGGTGTTGCGTATCCCGCAATAACGCGTCGGTCTGCCATAGCCCGGTTGCGTACCGGGCTTTTTTTTGTCCTCTGCAATAGGCGTCTCTTATTTCCCTGCGATCTTGATGCCGGTTACATTTCCCCTGTGTACCCGCTCGCTTGCCGGCAGGCGCGGTGTTGACCCTGATGGGGAAAATTGATAGCGTCATCCCCCGGTTGAGCCGGAACGACCAAGGCGGCAACGTTGGCGCCTTATTCTGAGGGGATGTTTTGCCCCGTCAAACAGCAATGCAGCAGTTGAACGAGTGAAACCGATTTAGTGAAACAACAGCGTAACGCCTCAACGGATAAAAACTATCGAGAAACCTTGGGTGATGCGCAATTTGCGATCGTCGTGTTGGCGGTGGCGTCCTGCTCACTGATTATCTTTACGCTGGCGGTCACGCTGTGGGTGACCTGACGCGATTAACTAGGGGAGATAAAATGGAGCCTAATCTCCATGATGAGACCAAACTGCTGGCGATTATCGGCCTGTTGGTGTCCGTGCTGCTGGTGGTATCAATTCTCTTTGGCGTGACCTATTTTTCCGATCTCAGGCACGCGCAGGACGATATAGACATCATGAGCTGCTATATCAAAGCGTCCTGACCGCGCAACTGCGCCTGAGCGTCGCCGCTCTGTGGGGAAGCTGTCCTGTGTTAAGCTTGGGCGGTTACCCTTGGCGAATCGGCGCCATTCAGGAGGTCTTTGCGATGAGTCAGTCACGTCCTACGCTCTCTTCACCTGCACGCGAATGCCCTGTCGTTGACGGCGTGCGCCAGATACAACGTATTGCCGTGCGTAACGCAGAAGTGGGGGGCATCCCGATCAACCGTGCGTTACCAACCCGGGAGCGGCGCACCGTCGGCGCCTGGTGTTTTCTCGATCACGCCGGGCCGACGGTATTCAACGGCACCTCGCCCGGCATGGATGTGGGGCCGCATCCGCACATCGGGCTGCAAACGTTCACCTGGATGATAGAGGGGGAGGTGCTGCACCGAGACAGCCTTGGCAGCGAGCAGGTGATTCGCCCGGGCCAGGTTAATCTGATGACCGCAGGGCGCGGCATTGTGCATACCGAACAGTCGGTGGGTGAGCAACGGCGATTGCATGCCGCACAATTATGGATCGCGCTGCCGGCCGAACATGCCGACATGGCGCCACGCTTCGATCATTATCCTGACTTGCCGCAATGGCAGAATAACGGCGTGAATCACCGTTTGCTGGTTGGGGAATTTGGCGCTTATCGTTCACCGGTGTTTACGCTTTCGCCATTAATCGCCATTGATCTGGAATGGCAGGAAGCGGCGAGGATCGAATTGCCGCTGCGCGATGATTATGAAATCGGCTTTTTGCCCCTTATTGGTGCATTTGAACTTAATGGTGAAACTTTTTCACCTGATGAGTTCGCCTATTTGGGCATGAAGAATAACTCTATTGGGTTAAATGCGCAAAAGGGCAGCCGGGGATTATTAATCGGTGGGGCGCCATTAAACGAAGAGGTCCTTATCTGGTGGAATTTCGTTGGCCATAGCAAGGCTGAAATTACTCGGGCTCAGCATGATTGGGAACAAGGGGCGCCGCGCTTCCCGGCGGTTAGCGGTTATTCTGGTGAGCGCATGACCGCGCCACGCCTGCCCTGGAGCGATGTTTGATAGCGTTAGGATATAATCGCCGCGATTATTCGGCTTATTTCGCTCTAATAAGGCGAAATTAATGTGATCGCGGCTCCAGCTTTACGACAATATAAGGTTTATCGGCGGAAAAGTGATCTGGCGCATATAATGACAGCGAGAAGAAGTTTAGGATAATCCTCAGGAAGTAAGGTTGTCTCCCGTTAGTCAGATGTCAGTGAGGTCATTATGAGCCAGGTACTCTATCGTGCAAGACTGTCCCATGTCGTGGTTGCCACGGCGCTGTTTTGGGCCTCTGTCGCGGCATTGTTGGTCGCCGTATTAAACTAACCTCAAAAAATGACTCCTGCATAAACCCGCCTCGGCGGGTTTTTTTATCTCCGCCGATGGGAAGATGAGAGGCGGAGTTTATAATTGATGACATCTTCAATAAACGACCGGGATCCTCATGAAGCTCTTTGCCGATATTTTGCTGCTGCTCATCGCAGCGCTCCATCTTTATATCCTGGTGCTGGAAATGTTCCTGTGGCGTACGCCACTCGGCAGGCGCGCATTCGGCACGACGGCGGAGTTCGCCGCCGCCACCCGGGTGCTGGCCGCCAATCAGGGGTTGTACAACGGCTTTCTGGCGGTGGGGTTGGCATGGAGCTACTGGCGTGGGGATATGGCGCTGCAGCTGTTCTTTCTCGGGTGCGTGTTGGCGGCCGGCGTGTTCGGCGGGCTGACCGCCAGCCGCAAAATTCTGTGGGTGCAGGCGCTGCCGGCCGCGATCGCGATACTGGCTGCATGGGCGGCGCGTTAACCCGCCGGTTTGCGGCGGGCTTCAGGCGGATTTTTGGTGAATGACGTGCAGCGGCGGATCGATATGCAGATCGACGCTCAAATCCTGGCGGAAATCATAGGGCGTGATATTAAAACGCTTTCTGAACATGTACGTGAAGTGAGACTGTGAACCGAAGCCAAAGTCCAGGGCAATATCGAAGATCGACGCTTCACTGCTGCGCAGTTGGTAGACCGCGCCGGCCAGACGGCGTTCGCGAATGTATTTGCCGAGCGAAATTCCCGTCGCTTCTTTGAACAGCTTCTGCATGTGCCACAGCGAGTAGCCGGAGTACTCGGCCAGCTCTTCGAGATGGATCACTCGTCCGAGGTGAGTTTCGACCCATTTGCTGAGGGCGCAGACCAATGAGAGGTGGTGTTCTTGTATCATCAGTGCGTCAGTGTGAGACCTACATAGCGGTGAAGTATACACAACTTGCCGCCGTGGACAAAAACGCCGCCGGTGTCGGGCGGCAATTATTCGGAAAAACCGCGTAACCGCCGCTTGTCAGCCGAAAGGAAAAACGGCTAATCTGAGACGGTCACCGCCTCGGTGGGGGACGCAAAGAAGGCCGCAGCAAGTAACCGCCAAAACAGAGTCAGCCGTAACAACTCAACGTTGATGGGGTGATCGCATGTTAATGACAGTGATTATTACTCTGGTTGTAATCGTGGGCGTCGGCGCTTTTATGGCGATGCCGGTGATGAGCATGAAAAACGCGGAAGGTGTGGGAGGTGAAGAACCGTGAGAGCAAGAGATATTGCACGCCGCTGAGCGGGGCGAACGCCAATCGGGAAAGCCTGGGTCAGAAACCCGGGCTTTTTGTTGCGCAGGCGCTCAAACGTTTTTCCGCTCGACGGTTTCCTCTCCCCAATAAAGCTGGTCGGCGGTGGTTTTGGCAAAGGCTTTCTCCAGCGCTTCGTCGCTGCCTTCTTCCCAGATTTTCTGCGCCAACACTTCGTCGTTCCCTGCCAGTTCAAAAATGGCTTCGGCGATCTCCACCGAAGTTTCACGCACTGTCGCCCAGGATTTCACATTGTGATTCGCCATAACTTTCTCCTGTTGGTTGTGGCTTGGGGGTGGTTTTTGCCACCGTCATGCTGCAAGTATAGGCTAATCCGCCGCGGGCTTTTGCCCGGCGGTGCGCAGAAGGGGGAAAAAGACGGGGAGAGCGGGCAATGGCGCGGACGCCATGCTATTCTGTGCGGCGTTTGAATCAAGAAGGAAAGTTATTATGTCTGACATGCTGAGCAACGAGCAGGAATTGGCTTCCGATCTGGTCGCTTGCCAACTGGTCATCAAACAGATTCTGGACGTTATCGACGTGATTGCGCCGACCGAAGTGCGCGACAAGATGGCGGGTCAGCTCAAAAGCATCGATTTCTCCACGCACCCTGCTGGCGCCGATCCGGTGACCCGCCGAGCGATTGACAAGGCGATTGCGCTGATCGAGATGAAGTTTACCCGCAACTGAGGCGGGGCCGCCGCAGAGCGACGGCGTCGGGCGGTGGCGGTTAATCCACCACCGTTTCGATTTTCTTGAACAGCGGGCAGTCGGCTACGCCGATGAAACCGTTGTCGCCATTCACGTACTGGGCGATCGCCACGTTACGCGCCGTCAGGTATTTGCACTGCAATCCCAACCCGCCAACGTTTTTGTTGCTGCCGATCAGCACGCCGTAACCCGAGATCAAAAAGCCGCCGTAAATGACCGCCAACACCAGTACCCACTTAATCAATTTACTCATCGCATTTCCTCGTTGTCCCTGAGGGAGCATCTAGCCACGGCGCGCATGCGAGGGCAAGGGTAACAGTCTGAAAACCGGGCGATAGCCAGAAATCTAAACGAAAAGTTAAACTTCGTTTAACTTCGCTGTGATAACATGCGCGATAGATTACCCAGATAACAATGAGGCTGCTAAATTTGTTGCGAAAAAAAATCCTCGTGATAATGACGGCCGTCGCTGCCTGCCTGTTTTTCTACCTGCTGGCGCTGGACAGCTATTGCGACGATGGTGGAAATTTTGCGTTGGGCATCTGTTCGGTGACCCGCTTCGTGCCCTGGTAAGCAATTTTCGGCAGGGATGTTCGCACGGCCGCCGCGAGTGTTAAGATGGCGGCCTGAATGTCGCAGTAGATAGGGTTTTTCATGTACGATTTAGGTTTTGGCCAGAACGGCCTGTTGTCGCTGGCCCTCGCCGCCGTGGCGTTGCTGGCCGGGCTGTGGGTTTGGTTCCTGGTGAACCGCGCCAGCGTGCGCGCCAACGAGCAGATTCGCCTGCTGCAAGAGATTGCCGAGCAACAACGTCAGCAAACGGCGCTGTTGAAGCGTATGGCGCACCGCGCTGGCACTGACGGCGCTGCTGCTGACGACGACGATCTCAGCCCCGCGCTGGATTTCAAAGGTTTTATCCCCGAACGTTGAGCATGATGCTCCGGCTGGCGCTGCCGCCGGGGCGCCTCAGTAAAACACCATGCCCTGATAAGGTTTTTCCCGGCATGCCGCCAGGCGGCTGGCCAAATCGCCGGCATGGATCTCCAATTGATGCCCATCAGGATCGAGAAAATAAAGCGATTCGCCTTCGCTGCGATTGCTTTTCCACTCTTCGACGCCGGCCTGGCGCAACCGCTGGCTGGCCTGTTCAATATGTTCCGGCGCTACGCTGAAGGCGTAATGGGTGTAATCGCGCTCGTGTTGTTGCGTGCGCCTTTCATCCAGCGACAGGCATAGCCACAATGACCCCAATGAAAGATAGGCGCCGCCTTGCCAGCGGGCGTGCGGGGTAAAACCCAACAGATGACGATAAAAATCGAAGCTGCGATCGAGATCGCTGACGGCAAGCGTCAGATGGTTGAGGCCGGTCAACATGCATGCGTTTCCTGGGCGCAGAACAGAGAGAAAAGTGTACGCAGGCGCTCAGGAAAGATAAAGGGGGCAAAGCATTAGTAGAGATAATGTGAAAACCGGCGGCGCTGTCATAAAACTGTCGTACAGACATCGTAATGTAGCGCGAACCTTACGAAAGATGGATGAAGCCGATGATTAAATGGTACGAAGAAAGCGATGCCGAAGTGAACCGCAGCATCGCGCTGCTGACCGGAGAGAACCCGGACAAGTGGTATCCCTACGGTGGTGTGAAAGGTAAAGATTACTGCAAGAATCCCTCCGATGCCTGGCCGATCATTTGCGCCAACAAAATCAGTCTGAACCCCGATAACCAAAGCGACAGCCCGCAATGGCAGGCGCGCATGAGCACCCAGGGCGGTGAATGGCAGGCGGACAGCGCCAGCCCGCTGCGCGCGGCGATGATCTGCTTCCTGATGAGCCGACAGGCTAACTGAGTCGAACAATACCGGTGATTGGTAAGAGTTTCTCCTTTTTCTAATAACAGAGCTGTCGTTGGCGGAGGCTGTTTATGAAGCGCATTATCAAAGGTGATAAAAACTTGTCTCATCTGGTGATTGCCCATGCGGCGATCGATCGTCATGCCGAAAGCTTCGGCCAGCGCCGTCAGGGCTGGCCCTCGACCTACCTGATAAAATATCAAAACGATCGCGTGGCGGTGGAAGTGGTCACGCGTAGCCAATCCTATGTCGCCACGCTGATGATCGGCGCGCGCAACCTGACCAAACTGTGCGGTATGCCTGGCTGAACGCCACCGTTGCATGCTTTCTCACGGTTAAAAAATCGCGCTCCGGCCTGCCGTCTCGGGGCGCTTCTCCTTGATGCTCACGGGGTTAAGTGTTAAAAAGCCGCCCGCAGATACATTTATTGATTGGTGAAATCTTGGCCGATAGCGGCAAGGGTGTACGCCATATGAGGATAAGATGGGCGGTCAGCATCAGGATACTCCGCTAAAACGCGGCTTAAAAAACAGACATATACAGCTTATTGCCCTCGGGGGCGCCATCGGTACCGGTTTATTTCTCGGCATTGCGCAAACCATTAAAATGGCCGGCCCCGCCGTGCTGTTGGGTTACGCCATCGGTGGTTTTATCGCGTTTTTAATCATGCGCCAGCTGGGCGAAATGGTGGTGGAGGAGCCGGTCGCCGGATCGTTCAGCCACTTTGCCTATAAATATTGGGGCGACTTCGCCGGCTTTCTTTCCGGCTGGAACTATTGGGCGATGTTCATTCTGGTCGGCATGGCGGAACTGACCGCTGTCGGCATCTACATTCAGTACTGGTGGCCGGAGATCCCCACCTGGGCCTCCGCCGCGCTGTTTTTCGTGCTGATCAACCTGATTAACCTGGTGAACGTGCGCCTGTACGGCGAAACCGAATTCTGGTTCGCCATCATCAAAGTGGTGGCGATTGTCGGCATGATCGTGTTCGGCGCCTGGCTGTTGGTCAGCGGCAACGGCGGCCCGCAGGCCAGCATCACCAACCTGTGGCAGCAGGGCGGCTTTATGCCGCACGGCTTCTCCGGGCTGGTGATGGCGATGGCGGTGATCATGTTCTCGTTCGGCGGCCTGGAAATGGTCGGCATCACCGCGGCGGAAGCCGCCGATCCGCGCCGCAGCATTCCCAAAGCCACCAATCAGGTGGTGTACCGCATTCTGATCTTCTATATCGGCTCGCTGACCGTGCTGCTGTCGCTCTATCCGTGGGGGCAAGTGGTGGAAGGCGGCAGCCCGTTCGTGCTGATTTTCCATGCGTTGAACAGCAATCTGGTGGCGACCGTGCTCAACGTGGTGGTGCTGACCGCCGCGCTGTCGGTCTACAACAGCGGCGTTTATGCCAACAGCCGCATGTTGTTCGGGCTGGCCAGCCAGGGCAATGCGCCGCAGGCGCTGACGCGGGTTAACAAGCGCGGCGTGCCGGTGCTGTCCATTGCGCTATCGGCGTTGATTACCTCGATTGGCGTGCTGATTAACTACCTGATGCCCGGCAAGGCGTTTGAGCTGCTGATGGCGCTGGTGGTTTCAACGTTGGTGATCAACTGGGTGATGATCTGCCTGGCGCACCTGAAATTCCGCGCCGCCAAGAACCGCCAGGGCGTCATTCCCAGCTTTAAGGCGCTGTGGTACCCGTTCGGCAACTACCTGTGCCTGGCGTTCCTCAGCCTGATTCTGGTGATTATGTATTTCAGCGAAGGGATCCGCATTTCGGTGTTACTGATGCCGGTGTGGATTGCGGTGCTGTGGTGCGGGTTTATGCTGACGCGCCGTAAAGGCACCAAGCGTTAATCGGTATGCTGCGGAGGCGTATTGCGCGCCTCCGCTTCTTTTCTCGTTAGCCGCGCGGCATAAAGGCGCGCCCCTCACTATGCCCCCGCCCCAGCAGTTTCCGACACAGCAGCAGCAGGGTGCTGATCACGTCGATGGCGACCACGCTGAGCATCAGCAGGGTCAGCATGAAGAATCCGAGCAGCGAACCGCCCAGCACCACCAGCGGGGCAGGTACGCGCAGACGGCGCAGCTTCATGGCGAAATACATTTTCCAGTATTGCTTCTGCGCCAGCAGCGCGCTGCGAATACGGCGCCCCAGGCCGATGCCTGATTTGCGGGATGTAGAACGACTCATAACTTCTCCTTTTCTGTATGCCCTACAAGTCAATCACAAAGATCTTAAGAGAGTCTTAACGAGCTCTTGGCGGCCCTGGCTGTCTCACCGGAGTGAGACAACAGCATACGGCAAAAGGTCCCGAGATGCAGCGCACGGCTGACAAAGTGCGAGCTTCATCGGGTTTGTTACACTGAAAGTCATGCCCGTGCAGGGCGCAGTGGTCGGGAGAAAAGGCAGGATGAAGAGAATCAACCGTTATTACGACGCGGCCAAGGCGCATCACACGCCGGAGGGATTTCGCAACCCGGAACCCTCGCAGCGCCAGGAGGGCGACCTGCAGCGTTGGCAGGATGAACGCAAGCGGCAGGGGGTGCCCAGGCCGCCGCAGCAGGGCTACGCGCAATTTACCGAGCGTTGGTGGCAACCCGCCGATCTCAGCGGCGGCGATGACAGCATTTGGTGGCTTGGGCATGCGTCAATGCTGCTGCGGCTGGGCGGGCGCTATATCCTGATCGACCCGGTGTTGTCCGAACGCGCATCGCCGCTGAGCTTCTACGGCCCGAAGCGCAGAACGCCGACGCCGCTGACGGTGGGGCAACTGCCGGCGGTGGATGCGGTGCTGATCTCCCATAATCATTATGATCATCTCGACAGGCGCACGGTGCGGCAGCTGGTGCGGCGCTTTCCACAGGCCGAGTTTATCGTGCCGCTCGGATTGAAGCGCTGGTTTCGCCGCTATCGGCTGAAGGTGCATGAACTGGACTGGTGGCAGAGCCTGTCGCTGGGCGAACTGACGGTCTACGCCACGCCGGCGCGGCACTGGAGCATGCGCACGCTGTGGGATCGCAATCGCTCGTTGTGGTGCGGCTGGGTGATCCACCATCCGGCGCTGCGGTTTTATTTTTCCGGCGACAGCGGCTATTCGGAACGGCTGGCGGAGATCGGTCAACGGCTGGGGCCGTTCGACGTGGCGGCGCTGCCGATTGGCGCCTATGCGCCGCGCTGGTTCATGCAGGAGCAGCATATGGATCCGCAGCAGTCGGTGGCGCTATATCGCGAGCTGAATCAGCCGCGCGCCATTCCCATCCATTGGGGGGTATTCGAATTGGCGGATGAATCGCTCGACGAGCCGCCGCAGCAGTTGAACCTGGCGCTGAGCGAGGCGGGGCTGGATCAGCATCAATTCCACCCGTTGAAGATTGGCGAGCGCATCGCGTTGCAGGACTCGCAGCAAGCGTTCTCTCTTCGCCCTGCGGTACCGGGGAAAGAATAAGATCAACGGTTTGAAAGCGTGGCGGTAATTAGCAGAATCGATAAGCACGGGTGGTGATTCAAATAACCACCCGATCTTCAAGATTTAATTCCATGCCACACTTTCGCTATTCATAAGATTATTCCGGTTATTCAGACTCGTGGCTTTCGGATTATTTAGGATGAAACAACCGGCCAGCGGGAGAGGCGTCTGGAGGTTGCATGCTTATGCAACCGTTGCTCGCGGTACCCGCTTCACTTGCGCCTTCCGACGCGATGGGGTTCTCACCCTGTGGCGGCAGGGTTGAAAACCGACGATGACTGCGCTTTCCGGCGCTAAAGGGTCGGAGCAGCATTGAATAAATTGGCCCCCGTTCATCGATATTCAAATGTTGCATATGACATTCCATAAAGATTCAAATTTTTTAACGCTATAAGCGGCAAAAAAGCGAAAGTGCCGAGAAGGAGAGGCGTCAAAACGATGAAAGTTTTGTTAAAACGCTATCAGAATGCGGGGTCTGGCGCAGTGATTTTGGCAAGCAGAAAATAGCCGATGCTTCAACATCTTTTGGGCTATTTAAGCAAATGCGGCGCTCGACCGTTTCAAATATGTGCGACATGTCGTTCAGTGATTAAAAATGGCTTGCCATCGCATACAGAGTATGTGATAACGCATCTGGGTAAAACGAGGTACAGTTCTGTATATGTGTGGCATTTTCAGTAAAGAAGTTCTGAGTAAAGACGTTAGCGTTGAATACCGCTTCTCTGCCGATCCTTATCTTAGTGCCTCAAGCAGTAACGACTCTAGTTTGTCTATGTAACGCCCTCGGGCGGTTTAAACAATCCAAAGGAAATACTCAAGATGGCAAAGATCAAAGGTCAAGTTAAGTGGTTCAACGAGTCTAAAGGTTTCGGTTTCATCACCCCGGCTGACGGCAGCAAAGACGTGTTCGTACACTTCTCTGCAATCCAGGGTAACGGCTTCAAAACCCTGGCTGAAGGCCAGAACGTTGAGTTCGAAATCCAAGATGGCCAGAAAGGCCCATCTGCAGTAAACGTTACTGCTATCTAATCAGCGTCAGCTGTACAAAAAGCCCGCCTCCGCGCGGGCTTTTTCGTTTCCGTCATCCGGCGGCGATGATGATGCCGGCGTACTGGTTGCGGCCTTTGATCCCCGGATGCGTCGGATCCTGCGCGCGCCGATGGCTGTTGCGGCGATAGCTGGTGTACTTGAAGCGCTGCGGCCGCTGCGGGTCGACGTCGGGCGTGCAGATGGTGCAACTGCCGGCGCGGTCAACGGCGGCGAAGCCCAGCGCCGCCAGCTTGTGTTCGGCAATCGCAGCCAAATCCAGATGCCGGTAATGCGGGCTGATCAGCGTGGCGGGCAGCGGCAGGCGCTGTTTAAAATTCTCCACCAGCGCTTCGTCGACTTCGTAGCAGCACGCGCCGGCGGCGGGGCCGATAGAGACCACCCAGTCGGCGGTGTCGCCGTCCTGGCGAATGTGCGCTGCCATCTGTTCCAGAATGCCGTCCAGCAACCCGCGCCAGCCGGCATGAACCGCGGCGATGGCGCCGCCGTCGCGGCGGCTGAACAGCACCGGCAGACAGTCCGCCGTCAGCACGCCGAGCAGAATGCCGGGCTGGCGGGTGTAGAAGCCGTCGGCTTCACCGCACACCTGCGCCGGTTGCAGCACCTCGACGATACGGGTGCCGTGCACCTGCTTCTTTTCCGGCAGCGTGGCGCTGTAGGGCAGCAGATGCCCCGGCAGCAGCGCGAGTTTGCTGCCGAAGCCGTGCTGAATGTGGGGCACCGCATCGAGCAGCGCGGAACGATCGCTCATAAGTTATTTTCACCTGCGTGAGAAAACAGACTCACAGTGTAGCCAGCTTTTTCCCCGCTTGACCAGGCGTTGTTGGCGGCGAAAGCGAGCGGGGATGCGCCTTGCATCGAGCCGACGCCTTCTTTAGACTAGCCGCGCCCTGTCTTTCTGGAAGCCCATTCATGTCCTATCAATGCCCTCTGTGTCATCAACCGCTGCATTTTTCATCGCAACGCTGGCGTTGCGACGGCAATCATCAGTTCGATCAAGCCAAAGAAGGCTACGTCAATCTGCTGCCGGTACAGCACAAGCGATCGAAGCAGCCGGGAGACAGCGCGGAAATGATGCAGGCGCGGCGCGCGTTTCTCGACGGCGGTTTTTATCAGCCGCTGCAGCAGCAGGTGGCAGAGTGGCTGGATTTGGCGCTGGCGGCCGATGCAGGCGCGTTATTGGATATAGGCTGTGGGGAAGGGTATTACACCGCCGCCGTGGCCGCACGGCTGGCGCAGCAGCGCAATATGGCGGTTTATGGGCTGGACGTCGCCAAGGTGGCGATCCGCTACGCTGCCAAGCGTTATCCCGCGGTCTCGTTCTGCGTCGCCTCCAGCCACCGCCTGCCGTTCGCCGACGGGGCGCTGGATGCGGTGTTTCGCATCTATGCGCCCTGCAAGGCGGCGGAGCTGGCGCGAGTGGTGAAGCCGGGCGGCGTGGTGGTGACGGTTTCGCCGGGCCCGCGTCATCTGTACCAACTGAAAGAGCAGGTGTACCAGCAGGCGCAGCTGCATGCCGAACAGGACGAACAGTTCGACGGATTCGAGTGCGAGCGTAAAGAGGCATTGGCCTATACGATGACCTTGCCGGGCGCACAGGCCGCCAACCTGCTGCAGATGACGCCGTTCGCCTGGCGCGCTACGCCGGAGGTGCAGCAGAGGCTGGCGCACGGCGGCGAGTTTGAGTGCGAAACGGATTTCGTGCTGGCGTTGTACCGGCGCCGTGCTTAACAGGCGCAGTGAGCCCAGAAACAAAAAAACCTGCCGCGGCAGGTTTTTTTGTAGCGCGAGCGCCTCAGGCCAGGTAGCCGAGATGCTCCAGCAGAATGTTGACGCCGATACCGATCAGCACCACGCCGCCGAGGATCTCGGCGCGTTTTCCCAGCAGCGGGCCGATAAAGCGGCCGATCATCATGCCCAGCGTCGCCATGATCATGGTGGCGCAACCGATGGCCATGGCGGTGTGCACGATATTGACCTGCAGGAAGGCCAGGCCGACGCCGATAGCCATGGCGTCGAGGCTGGTGGCGATAGCGGTAGCCACCAAGATCCAGAAGCCGTGGCGTTTGACCTTCTCTTCTTCATCGGGCTTGTTGCGCACCCCTTCGACAATCATGCGCATGCCGAGAATGAACAGCAGCGAGAAGGCGACCCAGTGATCCCATTCCATGATGTATTGGCTGGCGAACAGGCCGATGGCCCAACCGATGAGCGGGGTGATCGCTTCGACCACGCCGAAGATCAGGCCGGTGCGGATCGCTTCGCGGAAACGGGGTTGATGCAGGCTGGCGCCTTTGCCGATCGAAGCGGCGAAAGCATCCATGGACATGCCGAAAGCGAGAATGAGTGTTGCTGAAAGGTTCATGTGAAATAGCCTCGGCCGGGTGGCTCCATATACACGTAACCCACCCCCAACCAAACGACGGAGTTACGTGTCTATGGTCTCGCCAACCTTACCTGGCTGCCCGCACCACGTTTCATACGGCGAAACGAGTATGTTGATACGGGCGTTTCTGGCGTTTTATTCTCCAGAAACCGGCTACTCCCCAATGACGGCGCAACCATACCATATTATTTCCGCCATCGACAACTTTATTCTGGCGTGATGTTCGCGCTTAATTGAGACTCGTTTTCATTAATCTAATTTCATGTGGGAATATAATGTAGACGTGGGTAACAATGTTGCGGAAATAATAGTCATAGTGAAAGTGACGCAGCCCATTAATTACCCACAGGCCGCGCAAGGTTTGAGCGACAACAAAGCGGTTATTTATTTATCTATTGATTATCAACGAAAAATTGATAAATCTTCTCCAGGTCGTCCAGGTGTGTCACCTGAACCAACAGCCGGCGCTGTTCCAGGTCGATGGCCAGAATACCGTCCTCCGATAAATTCATGGCTTTAATGCGGTTATATTCAACAAACACATTGGCGAAGAAAAAACCCTGCGCTTTAAACACCATCTTGGGAGCGCGAATATAAGAAACATAGATAGCGAGCAGCGCCAAGGAAATAAGCAGGTAGGTGGTTAATACCGCACCATTGTCGGTGACATTGCGGTAAATCAGAATGGCGATCAGGCCGACGAAAATCAGGCTGTCGAGGCGGTGGCGGCGTTTGAGCAGCACCTTGAGGCGCGTTTTGCCTTTCAGCAGATCCATGCCGAATTCGTCATACAGCGAGTACAGCAACAGCAGGGTGATAAACAGCATCAGTACGGCGTCGGTCAGTGACATCTCTTGCTCCACACATAAAAAAGCCGGGGGTTGCCCCCCGGCCGTTTCGAACGATTACAGGCCCAGCAGGCCAATCCAATAGCCAAAGATACCGATGACGAAGAAGCCGATGATGATCCACAGCGCGTTGACTTTCTTGCGCAGCAGCCACATACAGGCGAAGGTCAGCAGCAACGGCACCAGGCCCGGCATCAATTGGTCGAGGATGGTCTGCACCGTGGTCACGTTGGTATGCCCGGTCTGGTCAGTGATCTTGGACACCACCAGCGGGATATTCACGTGCGTCCACTTGTTGACCAGCGCCCCCATGACAAACAGGCCGAGAATGGACGCCCCTTCCGTCAATTTCTGCAGGAAGCCGCCGCCCATGTCGTTGACGATATCCACCCCTTTACGGTAACCGTAGGCCACGCCGTAGTAGCGGGTCAACAGGCGCACCAGGTTGAACAGCACGAAGAACAGGATTGGCCCGAGCAGGCTGCCGCTCATGGCGATGCCGGCGCCGAGCGCGGCGAACACCGGCCGCACGGTGCCCCAGAAGATCGGGTCACCGACGCCCGCCAACGGCCCCATCAGGCCGACCTTGATGCCGTTGATCGCGCCGTCGTCGATCGGCGCGCCGTTCGCGCGTTGCTCTTCCATCGCCATGGTTACGCCGAGCACCGGCGCCGCCACGTAAGGGTGGGTGTTGAAGAACTCGAGGTGGCGCTTGATCGCCTGTTTGCGATCGTCATTGTTTTCCGGATACAGGCGACGGATCACCGGCACCATCGAGAAGCAAAAACCCAGCGCCTGCATGCGTTCGAAGTTCCACGAACCCTGGAACAGGTTCGAGCGCAGGAATACGCCGCGAATATCGGCCGGCGTGAGTTTCTTTTGAGCAGTTGTATCAACCATTTCTCTCACCTATTCCTAGTCGAGTTCGTTATCGAGATCGTTCGCGTTAGCCGGGCCGGCCTGGACAACCTGAGACTTGTTGTATTTCGGGCTGAGCTGGATATACAGCACGGCCATCACCACGCCGATGACACCGAGCGCCACCAGGTTGAAGTTGGTGAAGGCGGCGGTCACGAAACCCAGGTAGAAGAACGGCATCAGGTAGCCGGCGCGCATCATGTTAATCACCATCGCGTAACCGACCACCACGATCATGCCGCCGGCGATGTTCAGGCCGCTGGTGACCACTTCCGGGATCGAGTTGAGCAGGGCGTGTACCCCGGCGGTACCGACCGAGATGGCGACGATGACCGCCGGGATGGCGATACGCATTGCCTGCAGCAGCAGGGCGCCGATGTGGATCCAGGTGATGGCACGCAGGCTGCCGCGCTCCGCCGCGCTGTCCGCCGCGTGCTGGAAGGCCACGGTGAGGGTGCGCACGATGATGGTCAACACCTGGCCGGCCGCCGCCAGCGGAATGGCCAGGGCGATACCGGCGCCGACGCTTTGCCCGCCGGCGATGACCAGAATGGTCGAGATGATGGACGCCAGGGCGGCATCCGGCGCGACCGCCGCGCCGATGTTCATCCAGCCCAGGGCGATCATTTCCAGCGTACCGCCGATAATGATGCCGGTTTTCATATCGCCGAGAATGAAGCCGATCAGGGTACAGGCGACCAGCGGACGGTGGAACTGAAACTCGTCGAGGACGGAACCCATCCCGGCGATACAGGCAACGATAAATATCAGCACAATCTGAAGAGTGGTGATCTCCATTGCACTTCTCCTATGACCAAAAAAGCTCTGAGTAAAATAATCAGCGGCTGGCGCCACTAATTGAGTTTGTTAATCAGGTCCATCATTTTTAGCCGGCTGTCGGACGAGACCTTACGCACCTCCAGCTCGATACCGCGATCGTTCAGTTTCTTAAACGCTTCGATATCTTTTTCATCGACGGAAACGGCGTTGTTCACCTGGGTTTTCCCCTGACGGAACGCCATGCCGCCGATATTGACGGATTGAATATCCACGCCGCCCTCCACCAGACGCAAGACGTCGGTCGGGTTGGTAAACAACAGCATCACGCGGTCGTTGGCGTATTTCGGGTTGTTCCAGACGCGGATGGCCTTCGCCACGTCCACCACGTGGGCGGTGACGCCCGGCGGGGCAACCTGGGTCAGCAGGGTTTTGCGCACATGGTCGGCGGCGACTTCATCGCTGACGACGATAATGCGGCTGACGTTGGTCTCTTTGGTCCAGCGGGTAGCGACCTGGCCGTGAATCAAGCGGTCATCGATGCGCGCCAGGCCGATTTTCATGTGGTCATTCGGCCCCAGCGGCGCCTGAGGGGCAGCGGCTTTGGCGACGGGTGCTGCGGGTTTTGCGGGTTCTTCCTGCGGTTTTTTCAGCGCTTTCACGCCTTCGCGGCCGGTTTCCAACGCCAGCGCCACCAGTTCATCGAAGGCGGGGTTGTCGTCCCGCGCCATGAAGGTTTCCACCAGCATCGGAATGTTGACCCCGGTGACGACCTCATAGTTTTCCTTGTCGACCGCAATGCGGCTGGCGGCGTTGAACGGGCTGCCGCCCCAGGTATCCACCAGGAACAGCACGCCGCCACTGGTATCCAACCCACTGATTTTTTCGTTGTACTTGACGATTAACGTCTCGGCATTCTCACCGGGAACGAAGTCTATAAAGGCGACGTTGTCCTGCTCGCCCAATAGCATCTCCGCCGTTTTCAGCAGTTGTTCCGCTGCAGCCCCGTGTGTGCCGATGATAATAGCTATTGCCACTCGCTACCTCCTCGTTGAACTCCAGGCGCGGTTTGTGTCGTTTCTCCGCGCCGTCTTGGCAGTCACTTCCGCGGTTCAGATACATTATGGTAGAAAAAAAGAAACGCACGCCTAACATTTCTCACGCAGTTTCAAATGCCTGTGCGCAATACTTCACGAACGCGACATTTATTTTAGTGAGTGAAAAAATATTTTTTGTGACGCTGCTCCGCTATTGAATGCTCGGAGAAATCTTAGCTGTCGCAGATGACATGACGGGGGCGTCACCCTAAACCGCCGTTGAAAAAGCCGCTTTGTCCCCCAGAAAAATCCTGATACAGTAATTCCTTCTTTCATTACTAAGGAGTGAAGGGCCTCAGCCCTCCCTATGGACTGTCACCGAAGTTACTGTTTTTCCAGGTTTCACCCGCCACCCGCTGGCGTTGCATATGCTGTTCGGCCCTTCGGCCATCTCCCGGCAATCCCATCCCGTCACCTTGCTATTGTCGACTGCACCCATGCAGCGGCGGCATCGTCACGTCTGAGCGGCGTGCGCTCATTCCCACTTTTCTCTGGAGTCTGATATGGAATTTTTAATGGACCCCTCTATTTGGGCGGGGTTGCTGACGCTGGTGGTGCTGGAAATCGTGCTGGGCATCGACAACCTGGTGTTCATCGCCATTTTGGCCGACAAGCTGCCGCCGAAGCAGCGCGATAAGGCGCGCATCATCGGCCTGTCGCTGGCATTGCTGATGCGTTTGGGCCTGCTGTCGGTGATCTCCTGGATGGTAACCCTGACCACGCCGCTGTTCAGCGTCGGCGATTTCAGCTTCTCCGGCCGCGATCTTATCCTGCTGTTCGGCGGGGTATTCCTGCTGTTCAAGGCCACCATGGAGCTGCATGAACGGCTGGAAGGGCAGACGCATCAAGACGGCGCCAACCGCGGTTACGCCAAGTTCTGGGCGGTGGTGGTGCAAATCGTGATCCTCGACGCGGTATTCTCGCTCGATGCGGTGATTACCGCCGTGGGCATGGTGAACGATCTGCCGGTGATGATGGCGGCGGTGGTGATCGCGATGGCGGTGATGCTGTTGGCGTCGAAGCCGTTGACCAACTTCGTCAACGCGCACCCGACCATCGTGGTGCTGTGCCTGAGCTTCCTGTTGATGATCGGCCTGAGCCTGATCGCCGAAGGCTTCGGTTTGCATATTCCTAAAGGCTACCTGTATGCCGCTATTGGCTTCTCGATCCTGATTGAATTGTTCAACCAGATCGCGCGTCGCAACTTTATCAAGCATCAAGCGCGTCGCCCGATGCGCGAGCGCACCGCGGAAGCGATCATGCGCCTGATGGGGCAGCAGCGTACGCAGCAGACGGACGATGCGGTCGCCTTGCCGCGGGATGAAACCTTTGCGGCGGAAGAGCGCTATATGATCAGCGGCGTGTTGACGCTGGCCTCGCGTTCATTGCGCAGCGTGATGACGCCGCGCACCGACATTTCCTGGGTCGACTGCGAGCGCTCCCGCGAGGAGGTGCGCGCACAGCTGCTGGATACGCCACACAGCCTGTTCCCGGTGTGCCGCGACTCGGTGGATGAGATCGTCGGTGTGGTACGCGCCAAGGATCTGCTGGTGGCGCTGGAGCAAGGGGAAGATATCGCCGAGTTCGCCGCCCGCACGCCGCCGATCGTGGTGCCGGAAACCATGGACGTCATCAAGCTGTTGGCGGTGCTGCGCCGCGCCAAAGGGCGTCTGGTGGTGGTCACCAATGAGTTCGGCGTGGTGCAGGGGCTGGTGACGCCGCTGGACGTGCTGGAAGCGATTGCCGGTGAATTCCCGGACGAGGACGAAACGCCGGACATCGTGGCGGAAGGCGACGGCTGGCTGGTGAAGGGCGGAACCGATCTGCACTCGCTGGAACAGGCGCTGGCCTGCGATGACCTGGTCAGCCCCACCGCCGACTACGCCACCCTGGCGGGGCTGCTGTTGGCCCATTACGGGCAGATGCCGGTGGCGGGAGATAGCATTGAGCTGAACCACCTGCGGTTCGATATCGTTGAGGTGTCCGAATACCGTATCGAACTGGTGCGCGTTACCCGCGTCGTCCTGGACGAGACGGCGCACGCGTAACCCTCCCGCCGGGGGCTCAGGCCTCCGGCGGATCCTCTTCCGCTTTCCTGACGCGCGATTCGTACTGTTGCAACCACAGCGGGAAAACGTGGATCGGCATCGGCTTGGCGAAATAATATCCCTGCAGGGCATTGACCTCGCGTGAGCGCAGATAGTCGGCCTGTTCCTCCGTTTCCACCCCCTCTGCCACCAGTTTCAGCTTCAGGCGCTGCGCCAGCGTAATGATGGTGTCGGTCACCGTGGCGTTGACCGCGTCGGTGCCGATGGCGGCGGTAAACCCGCGATCGATCTTCAAGACGTCCGGGCTGAGGTTCTTCAGGTAGCTCAGCGAGCTGTGACCGGTGCCGAAATCGTCGATGGCCAGCATGATCCCCATGTCTTTCAGCGTGCGAATTTGGTCATACTGAATTGCCGACAGCGCGGTGCGTTCGGTCAGCTCCAGCATCAGCGAGGGCATCGGGTGCGCCGGCAGCCAAATCTGGCGAATATCGTCGATGATATTGAGCGTTTTAAAATGCTCGGCAGCGACGTTGATGCTGATGTAGAACGACGGCCGGGGCGGGAACAGCTGCAGATTTTCCGTCACGGTGCTCATCAGGTAGCGGGTGAGCGGAATGATCAGCTCATGCTGCTCGGCCAGCGGAATAAACACGTCGGGCGAGATCCACCCTTGCCGTTTCTTTTTCCAACGCAGCAGCATCTCAACGCCGGCGCAGCGCCCGGTATCGCTGTGGATGATCGGCTGGCAGTAGACGCGGAACTCGCGATGGGTGATGGCATGGCCGATGTGATAAGACAGGCTCATGCGGTTGGCGGTGAGCAGATAGACCACATAGGCGGCCAACAGGCTGATCAGCAGCGCCAGCGGAATATGGCGCGGCAGGGCGGAAAGCGCCAGCATGCCGATCTGCGGGCCGAACAGCGAAATCGAGAACGGATACAGCGCGGAGCCGGCGGTGTAGCGCAGATCGTTGGTCAGGGTATCGCGGCTCAGGATTTCGCGGCGGCCGTATTCCAGGCTGCTGTCGGCCACGTTCAGCACCACGCGCTGAACGTAAGGCTCCTGCGGCTCGAGTAAAAAGTTGGACAGCAGTTCGATATTAAACACGTGCAGCACGCCGCTGGTTTTATCGCGGGGCGATGGCGTCCACAGCACCAGCGTGGGCAGACCTTTGCTCACCGCCAGCGAGGGGCGCAGCGCCAGCCTGGCGTCGCTGTTGACGAAGGAGGGCATCACCGCGGCCAGCTGATAATGACGGGCGCCAAACAGGCTGGAGCAATAAATAATGCCGTTCTTCACCAGCAACATGGCGCGCAGCGCCTGATTTTGCGCGGCGCGAAAGCGCAGGGTAGATGACACGTTCTCGCAGGACTGGTTCAGCATGTCCATGCTGCGTTCCGCCTGCAGCTGCGCCGGCGTCAGCAACTGGTTGAGTTTGCCGACGGTGCGGGTGGCCAACGTGTGTTGGCTCAACTCGATGCTTTTGACCTCTTGATAGTAACGGGTATACAGCGATACCAACAGAATAGCCGCGCCCACCGCTCCGGCCAGCAGCCAACGGTAGTAACGATATCGGGACGCGGCGAGGTGGGTCATCAACATCCGGTAAATCCTTGTTCGGTAATCCAGCTCCGAGTCACAGTCAGGCCATTGATCCTTAAGTTGCGCTCGGCTAATTCTAGCCTGAGGTTATACAAGATTGATGGTAACTCAGTAAATTATTTCAGTTTGGTAAAACAGAAGGCCAATTTGCAGGCTAACCGCCGGATCGATGAGAAAAATGCAGGATTTTTTCTGGTGACATTGTCACTAAAACGTTCAATGAATTGATTACCCATAAAAAACCCCGCCGGGCGGCGGGGTTATCTGTCAGTCGCATTGCACCTTGATTGCCAGGCCGCCGCGTGACGTTTCGCGGTACTTGGCGTTCATGTCTTTGCCGGTTTCGTACATGGTCTCGATCACCTTATCCAGCGAAACGCGCGGCTCGCTGGTGCGGCGCAGGGCCATGCGGGCGGCGTTGATCGCCTTGACCGAGGCGATGGCGTTGCGCTCGATGCACGGCACCTGCACCTGGCCGGCGACCGGGTCACAGGTCAGACCCAGGTTGTGTTCCATGCCGATCTCCGCCGCCACGCACACCTGCTCAGGGCTGCCGCCTAGCAGTTCGGCCAGGCCGGCCGCCGCCATGGAGCAGGCTACGCCGACTTCACCCTGGCAGCCGACTTCGGCGCCGGAAATGGAGGCGTTCATCTTGTACAACGCGCCGATGGCGCCCGCCGCCATAAAGTAGCGGATATAGATGTCCGGGCTGACGGACTCGATGAAGTGATCGTAGTAAGCCAGTACCGCAGGCACGATGCCGCAGGCGCCGTTGGTCGGAGCGGTAACCACGCGGCCGCCGGCGGCGTTTTCTTCGTTAACCGCCAGCGCGAACATGTTGACCCAGTCGATCACGTTCATCGGATCGCTGGACAGTTTGTCCGACGCCACCAGCATGCGGCGCAGCGCGGAGGCACGGCGCGGCACGCGCAGCGGCCCCGGCAGCACGCCTTCGGTGTTCAGACCGCGATCGATACAGGCGCGCATGGTTTGCCAGACGTTGCCGAAGTAGGTCTCGATCTCTTGCTTGCTGTGCAGCGCCAGTTCGTTTTGCATCACCATGCCGGACAGCGACAGGCCGGTTTCGCGGCAGTGATCGAGCATTTCGCGCGCGGAGTTGAACGGATAGGGCATTTGCAGCTCTTGCTCGGCGTCCTTACCGAAGTTCTCCTCGTCGACGATGAAACCGCCGCCGATAGAGTAATAGGTCTTGCTGTACACTTCTTTATCGTCGGCGAAGGCGTGGATCTGCATGCCGTTTTCATGCAGCGGCAGGTTGTCGCTGCGGAAGACCATGCCGCCGTCGCGCGGGAAATCGACTTCATGCAGGCCGTTGGCCAGCATCAGGCGTTGACGTTGTTCTACATCGCGAATAAAACCCGGAATGCTATCGATATCGACGGTGTCCGGCATGTTGCCGGCCAGGCCGAGAATGATGGCGATATCGGTATGGTGACCTTTGCCGGTCAATGAGAGTGAGCCGTAAACGTCTACGGCAACACGCGTGATAGAAGGCATCAGGCCTTTATTTACCAGATCGTCGACAAACTGTTTGCCGGCTTTCATCGGTCCAACCGTATGAGAGCTGGACGGGCCGATGCCGATCTTAAACATGTCGAAAACGCTAATCACGCTAAAACTCCTTAAAGAGACGTATTGTTATGGCTGCGGCGGTTAAAAACCGCGCAGGGAACAGCGATATTGTAAAAGGGCCGTGCGGGTTCGGCTGCCTTTTTCGCATGAAATTAAATAATCCGTGGTGTCGCTTTTTTTCCTGATTACCCGGGGCGAACCCTTAAGCGGGGTATCCGCTTTCGCCCAAGCTCCATTAGCGGTAATCGCGCCAGCCTTCCGTGCTGAACGCCGCCGGCTTAATCCCTGTTTCTACAGTGGTTTATCTCGGGCGGTGGTATTTTACAGGTATTTCGTAAGGTTTAAGAGAGGGTTTACAGTTTTTTTAAAACCATTCAACCGGAACGGTAGTTGAAAAAGCGATCAAATGAAGTGATTTCGATCGCTTTACCTGCAGCTGACGCCGACGGCCATGCCAGATTGCGAGTCAGATCACGCAATGCGGGCTAAATACTGACCTGTTGCGCCAGGCGGCGAATGATGGCGGCGGTCAGCCCCCAGATAAACTGGCTGTGATACCAAGAGAGATAAATGCGGTGCGTGCGGCCGGCGCGATGAATATCCAGCGGGTAGTAACGCGACAGGGTCAGCGCTTCTCGCAAGGGCATCTCGAACACGTCCGCCACTTCACCCTCGTTGGCGCGGAACTGCACGTCCGGCGGGATCAGGCCGACGATAGGCGTGACCTGAAATCCGGTGCTGCTGTCGAGCGGCGCCATTTGGCCGAGGACGGTCACCGCGTGCGGCGGTATCGCCACTTCTTCCTGCGCTTCCCGCAGCGCCGTGACGATCGCCGATCCGTCTTCGGCGTCGGTCTTGCCGCCAGGGAAGGCCACCTGGCCGGCATGTTTGCGCAGCGAGTCGGCGCGGCGGGTCAACAGCAGCGTCGGCTCGGCGCGGCAGACGATCGGGATAAGCACCGCCGCCGGGCGCACATTGTGCGAGATCTGCGCCGCCTGCGGCAGCTGCAGTTGAAAACGGCTGATAAAGGCGTGCAGCGAGGCCGGTGAGTTCGATGGGATCACGACGGGGCATACTCCCCAAGCTGCGGCAGAATACGGCCAACCTTGTCGAAGGTCTCCTGGTATTCCGCCTGCTCCTGGCTGTCCGCCACGATGCCGCCGCCGGCGGAGCAGTGGATGCGGCCGTTTTCGGTGACGAGCGTGCGGATGGTGATGTTGGTGTCCATGGTGCCGCAGGCGCTCAGGTAACCGATGCTGCCGCAATAGGCGTTGCGCCGCTGCGGCTCCAGCTCTTCGATGATTTCCATCGCGCGCACCTTGGGCGCGCCGGTGATCGAACCGCCGGGGAAGCAGGCGCGCAGCAGCTGGGTGGCCGAGGCCTGCTCCGGCAGGGTGGCGGTAATGGTGCTCACCAGGTGGTGCACGGCGGGGAACGGCTCCACGACGAACAGTTCCGGCACCCGTACGCTGCCGGGCTGGGCGACGCGGCCGATATCGTTGCGCAGCAGATCGACGATCATCAGATTTTCAGCGCGATCCTTGGGCGAATCGGCCAAGCGGCGCGCCTGCGCGGCGTCCTGCTCGGCGTCCGCCAGCCGCGGCAGCGTGCCCTTGATCGGGCGGGTTTGGATGCGCTGCTGCGCCAGCCACAGGAAGCGCTCGGGAGAGACGCTCAGCACGCTGTTGTGCGGTAGCCGCAGGAAAGCGGAGAACGGCGCACGGTTGCAGGCGCTCAGTCGGCAAAACGCCTGCCATTCATCCCCCTGATAGTCGGCGGAGAACCGCTGCGCCAGATTAATCTGGTAACAGTCGCCGCTGCGCAGGTAGTGTTGAATACGTTGGAACTTCTCGCCGTATTGCCGGCGGCTCATATTGGCACGCCAGCCGCTTAGCAGCGTGAAGGGGCGCTCCGTCGGCGCGGTTTGGCTAGTAAGCCAGCGCCAGCGCTGCTCCACATCGCCATAGCTGAGCAGCGTCAGGGTTTGCAATTGGTGGTCGGCAATCAATGCCCAGTCATAAATGCCCACCGCCATGTCCGGCAGAGCGAGGTCGGCTTCAGCCAACTGCGGCAAGGTTTCCACCCGGCGCCCGAGATCGTAGCCGAACAGCCCCAGGGCGCCGCCCTGAAACGGCAGATCCGGGTTAAACGCCGGCTGCCAGCCTTGCGCCGCCAGCTGCTGCTGCAGCAGGGAGAACGGATCCTTCTGAGACTCAATGGTGACGCCGTCACTTTCGATTGTCGTGCCGGCGCCCTGGGTGGTGAGCGTAACGCGCGGCTGTGCGACCAGGATATCGAAGCGGTTATGCGAATGGTCGGCGAAGCCAGAATGCAGCAGCATCGCCCAGGGCTGTGCTGAAAGCGGGGCGAAAAGCGTCATCAGGGCACTGCGGCTGTAGGGCAACGATTTTATGTTTGGGGCGGTTACGCTCATGAACGTCAATAAACCTGGCTGTGAGGGCGGCGATATCTGGCGGCTAGTGTGCCATAGACGGTCACGTCATGCATGTTTTGCCATGCGCGGCATGCAGCACAGTTCACATAAACGGCAGTTCAATAAACCTGAAATAAGGCATTTTTTGCGCCATTGATTATACTTCGATATGTTAAAAATTTAACGTCAAATGCACTGGAAGCCTATTTGCCGCGGGCGCAAGGCCCGAAAATATAAAAAAAGATTCGTTAATTTCATAAATTTATTATTTCTGCTTGTTATTAGATGCGGAGCGGCGTGGTTTTGCCTGATTTTAGCCAGCGTCGCCGCCCTTTGGAATTAATGGGTTAATTACTCAGCGCTTTCTGGCGCTGGTTTGAATAAAGAAAAGCAGGTTCGGTTCCATTAGCCGCTGCGGGAATTTGCAGGCGTCACGCTATTTCAGCGTGCGCTGAACCCTATGCGTCTTTTAGAAAAGTAAAATTATTATTTTGTTACATTATCCTTAAAGAGCTGCCTATGTCGTTAATGCTGAGCGTGATCGTCCCGATGCACAATGCGGGGGAATTATTGGAGCCTTTCCTGGCCTCGCTGCTGGCCCAGCGTGAGCAGCGGTTGGAGGTGATCATCGTTAACGATGGTTCCACCGACGGTTCGGGGGAGATCGCACACCGTTACGCGGCGGCGCATCCGCATATTCGTGTGATCGATCAAGCCAATGTCGGTGTTTCTAACGCGCGCAATGCCGGGCTCGCCGTTGCCCGAGGCAAATATGTGGCGTTTCCCGATGCCGACGATGTGCTGGCGCCGGACATGTATTCCACGCTGCTGGAACAGGCGGAACAACACCAATTAGACGTGATGCAATGCAATGGCGAACGCTATTTCACCAGCCAGGATGAATTGCAGCCGATTTTTCCCGAGGCGCGTTTGCGCACCACCGACGTTATCACCGGCGTACAGTGGTTTGAACGTGCGTTGAAATCGCGAAAGTTTATTCACGTTGTATGGCTGGCAATATATCGCTTCGACTTTATTCGCCAGCATCGCCTTTATTTCGAGCCGGGATTGCATCACCAGGATATTCCCTGGACAACGGAAGTCATGTTTAATGCCAAACGGGTCAAATATTTAAGCACGCCGCTGTACCGTCAACGGGTGCACGACAAATCGATCAGCAACCGTCGTCGCACCGGTCAGGCGAACGTGGATTATCAACGCCACTATATGAAAATCGTCGAGATGCTGGAGCGGCTCAACCGGCGCTATGCCGGCACTGTCGCCATTCGCCCGGCTTTCCATTGGCAAATCACCCGCGAAGCGCTGGGCATTTGCCACAGTATTCGTCGTGAGCCGGATCCGGCTGCCCAGAGTCAAATCACCGAAGAGTTCTATCAGCGCGGCATCGACAGAGCGATGTTCGCCAATGCGCGCGGCCTGAAACAGGGGTGGCATGTCATGCTGTGGCGGCATCGGCTGAAGCAGTGGCGCAGCGATAACGGCTGCTCGCAACCGGCCTGAGCCACAAGACGTTGGGATCCGCCGCGTTAGCGCGTATACTCCTTCTCCCTTTTGCCGGAGAAAACGACACATGCATGCAGGTATGCCATTACTGAGTCACGCGGAGCAGCAGGAAGCGGCGGATCGCATCCATCAACTGATGGAGCAGGGCATGAGCAGCGGTGAAGCCATTGCTCGCGTTGCGCAGGAAATTCGCGAGAAGCATCAGGGCGCTCAGGTTGCGGTACTGTTCGATGACGATGATGAAGACGAGCAGCATGAGGCCGCCCCGGAGGCGTCGCGGAATGACGATGCTGAAGAAGACGAAGACTATTGACGTTATCGGGGCCGCGCAAGCGGCCCCGTGAGTATCAGCCGTTGACCGCCACGGCTGCGGCGGCTTGTTTCGCTTGCTCCACTGCCTGTTCCGTCGTGTCCGCCGTCGCCAGCGCCACGCCCAGGCGACGCTGCCCGGCGATCTCCGGTTTGCCGAACAGGCGCAGCTGGCTGTGCCCGCGCAGCGCGTGTTCCAGGCCGCTGAAGCGCACATCGCTGCTGGTCAGCTGGGGCAGGATCACCGCCGAAGCGGAAGGGCCGAACTGGCGGATGGCGCCAATCGGCAATCCGAGAAACGCGCGAACGTGCAGGGCGAACTCGGACAGATCCTGTGAGATCAACGTGACCATGCCGGTATCGTGCGGCCGCGGAGACACCTCGCTGAAGATCACGTCGTCACCACAGACGAACAGCTCCACGCCGAACAGGCCGAAACCGCCCAAGGCCTTCACCACCTTCTCCGCGATAGCCTGAGCGCGGCTCAACGCCGCGGCTGACATGCTCTGCGGCTGCCAGGATTCGCGATAGTCCCCATCCTCCTGACGATGGCCGATCGGCGCGCAGAAATGTACGCCGTCCACGGCGCTGATGGTCAACAACGTAATTTCAAAATCAAATCTTACCAGCCCTTCGACGATCACCCGGCCGCCGCCAGCGCGGCCGCCCTGTTGGGCGTAATCCCAGGCGCTTTGCAGTTGCTCAGGCGTGCGGATCAGGCTTTGTCCTTTGCCGGAAGAACTCATCACCGGTTTGACGATGCACGGGTAGCCGATGTGCTCGACCGCCTGCCGGAAAGTCGCCTCGCTGTCGGCAAAGCGGTAGCTGGAGGTGGGCAGGCCAAGCGCTTCCGCCGCCAGACGGCGGATGCCTTCACGGTTCATGGTCAGGCGCGTGGCTTCGGCGCAGGGCACCACGCGGTGGCCCTGGCGTTCAAGCTCGACCAGCATGGCGGTGGCGATCGCTTCGATTTCGGGAACGATATAGTCCGGCCGCTCTTGTTCGATAACGGCTTTCAGCGCGTCACCGTCCAGCATATTGATGACGTGGCTGCGGTGCGCCACGTGCATGGCGGGGGCGTCGGGATAGCGATCGACGGCGATCACTTCCAGGCCGAGGCGCTGGCATTCAATGGCGACTTCTTTACCCAGCTCCCCGGAGCCGAGCAACATAACGCGGGTGGCGGAAGGGCGCAGGGCGGTTCCAATCGTTAACATAGTTTCGTACCTGGATCGGTGAAAGTAAGCGGATTGATGATCGGCGGGCAGTATATACGAAAACGATTGCGTGCGCAGCCGGTGCGCCAAGTTTGTTGCTAACTTACTGTTTTTATAACAAGCAGAAATATTTGCCCTGCATGGGCGATTATGCGTTAATAACCGACGACGAAAGAAAGCCCACATATCGCATGGTTTTCGCGTCTCGTGCCGTCAAGGCAGGTTTATCAAGTAAAGGAAACACAAATGAGCAAGATCACTGGTCACGTTAAATGGTTCAACGAAAGCAAAGGTTTCGGCTTCATCACGCCTGCCGACGGTTCTAAAGACGTTTTCGTTCATTTTTCCGCTATCGTTAGCGATGGTTTCAAGACCCTGGCTGAAGGCCAGCAGGTTGAGTTCTCCATCCAGGACAGCCAACGTGGCCCTGCTGCAGCCAACGTCGTCGCCATTTAACGACGGAGCCGCCAAGAAACCCGCCGCCGG
The DNA here is from genome assembly GCF_052169275.1 of Serratia sp. CY27727. Classification (NCBI taxonomy): domain Bacteria; kingdom Pseudomonadati; phylum Pseudomonadota; class Gammaproteobacteria; order Enterobacterales; family Yersiniaceae; genus Serratia; species Serratia sp. CY27727. The sequence goes on from NZ_JBJNLB010000002.1 coordinate 817,685, forward strand.
CGGGTTTTTTTATGCCCGCTGCCCGTAACGCCGCCCATCTCTGTTATCATTTGCCGCTGATTCGGCGCCAACCTGCGGGCGCGCCGCCATTCCATTCGTCATATAAGAGTTATCGCCGTGAGCACAGTTTCTTTTTCTTCCCTGCCGCTGCCAGCCGAACAGTTGGCCAACCTCAACGAACTGGGGTACGCCAAAATGACGCCGGTACAGGCCGCCGCGTTGCCCGCCATTCTGCAAGGGCGGGACGTGCGCGCCAAGGCGAAAACCGGCAGCGGCAAAACGGCGGCGTTCGGCATTGGTCTGCTGAATAATATCGTCGTCGCTCAGGTCGCCACGCAGGCGCTGGTGCTCTGTCCCACCCGCGAATTGGCCGATCAGGTGAGCAAAGAGCTGCGTCGCCTGGCGCGCTTCACGCAGAACATCAAAATCCTGACGCTGTGCGGCGGCCAACCGATGGGGCCGCAGCTCGATTCGCTGGTGCACGCGCCGCACATCGTGGTGGGGACGCCGGGGCGCATTCAGGAGCACCTGCGCAAGAAAACGCTGCTGCTGGACGAGCTGAAGGTGCTGGTGCTGGATGAGGCCGACCGCATGCTGGACATGGGCTTCGCCGACGATATCGACGATGTGATCAGCTACACGCCGCCGCAGCGTCAGACGCTGCTGTTTTCTGCCACCTATCCGGCGGGTATCGAACGCATCAGCGAACGCGTTCAGCGCCAGCCGCTGAGCGTCGAAGTGGACGATGACGAAGCGCAGACCGCCATCGAACAACGCTTCTATGAGACCACGCGCGATCAGCGCCCGGCGCTGCTGGTGTCAGCCATTCGTTATCATCAACCCGCGTCCTGCGTGGTGTTCTGCAATACCAAACGCGATTGTCAGACGGTGCTTGAGGCTTTGGAGGCCCGCAGCATCAGCGCATTGGCGCTGCATGGCGATCTGGAGCAGCGCGATCGCGACCAGGTGTTGGTGCGCTTCGCCAACCGCAGTTGCCGGGTGCTGGTGGCGACCGACGTTGCCGCTCGCGGGCTGGACATCAAAGAGCTGGAGCTGGTGGTTAACTACGAACTGGCGTTCGATCCCGAAGTGCACGTGCACCGTATTGGCCGTACCGGCCGTGCCGGCATGAGCGGGCTGGCGATCAGCCTGTGCACGCCGCAGGAAATGGTGCGGGCGCATGCGATTGAAGACTACCTGCAGATGACCGTCGATTGGGCGCCGGTGTCCGAGCTGAGCGGAGCCGCCAACGGTTCGCTGGAGGCGGAGATGGTGACGCTGTGCATCGACGGCGGCCGCAAGGCGAAGATTCGCCCCGGCGATATCCTCGGCGCGCTGACCGGCGATGCCGGGCTGACGGCGGCGGAAGTGGGCAAGATCGACATGTTCCCGGTGCATGCCTACGTCGCGATCCGTAAAGCCAGCGCACGCAAGGCGCTGCAACAGCTGCAACAGGGCAAAATCAAAGGCAAGAGCTGCAAGGTGCGGCTGCTGAAATAAGCCGAAGGCGGGCGGCGGTTTGCCTTCCCGCCACTATCTATTTATACTGTATATATTTACAGGTATTTGAGCATTTGAGGACGCACGCATGGCGGTTGAAGTTAAATATGTGGTGGTGAGAAACGGTGAGGAAAAAATGACTTTCGCGAGCAAGAAAGAAGCCGACGCCTACGACAAAATGCTGGATTTGGCGGATAACCTCGGAGAGTGGTTGCGACAGGTACCGCTGAACCTGGATGACGAACAGCGCGAAGGGCTGAGCTTCTTCCTGGCGGAGAATAAGGATGCGCTGGGGCTGATCCTGCGCGGCGCATCACCGGCGGAAACCGGCAAGAAACCGACGGAAGCGAAAGCGAAAAAAGCAGTCTCTAACTCAAAAGAGGGATCTGCGTCAGAAAAGCAAGCGGCATAATGGCTTATGTTGCGGTGTTGTGATGAAAAAGGATCTAAAATGAGCCGTGAAATAACTTTCTTCAGCCGCTTTGAGCAAGACATTCTGGCGGGGCGCAAAACCATCACCATTCGGGATGCCAGTGAGTCGCACTTCGAACCGGGCGAGGTATTGCGCGTAAGCCGCAATGAAGACGGCGTATTTTTCTGCTTTATCGAAGTGCTGTCGGTAACGCCGGTGCGCCTGGATGCGCTGACCGAACGCCATGCACAGCAGGAGAACATGTCGCTCGGCGAACTGAAGCAGGTGATCAAGGAAATCTATCCGGGTCTGGATGCGCTGTTTGTCATCGAGTTCGTCAAACGGTAACCCTTTGCCGAAACCCTGTTGTGAGCCAGGGATGGGCGCCCGGATAGCGCTAATCACAACGGGAGGAGACATGAAAAAAACGGCTTTGGCTATCGCCTTGTTGGCCATGATGGGAGCATCGACTGCGGTGTGGGCGCAGGTTCAAGAGCAACGCAGCGCCAAGGTGGGGCAGTGTGCGGGGCTGCAGCCGGCGGATATCGCCGCCCAGGTCAAGCGCGACTTCTTGCAGAACCGCATCACGCGCTGGGAGGCGGACAAAAAACTGCTGGGCACCGCTACCCCGATCGCCTGGGTTAGCCCGGATGCCATCACCGGCAAGGATCAGGTGTGGCAGGTGCCGCTGACGGTGCGTGGCACCAAAGCGGATAAAACCTACAACGTGACGCTCAACTGCAACACCGGCGAGATCGCCTACAGCGCGCCGCAGTAATCGTTTTCCGCAATGAAAAGCCCGCCTGGCGGCGGGCTTGATGCATCAAGAGGCGGTCAGTCGCTAAACGGGATCACCAACTCACCCGGTTTCACTTCCAATCCCTTCGCCAGTTTTTTCGCCAGCGCTTCGGTTTTGCTGTTGTCAGGATTCAGCACATAAGCCGGCTTTTGGTCGAAGTAAGACTTCAGCGACTGATTCAGATATGGCGTCAGCGCTTTCATCACCGTCTGCATTTTTTCCGGCTGCACGCTGTAATCGGTCAGTTCCATGTCTTTCAGGTAAATGGCGCCCTGTGCACGGTCGTAAACCGGCTGCGCTTTCAGCGTCAGCTTCAGATCCGCCGCCTGCGGGCCGAGAATCGACGTGATATTGACCTTGGCATCGCCGGAAAGGGTGACCTTGCCCGGCTCGCTGCGGCCAATCTGGCTTTGCAGCTGCGTCAGTACGATGTTGGCGTCCACCAGGCCGGGCACGCCGATCTGCTTCTGATAGTCGTTGTGTTTCTGCAGGTAATCATTCACTTCCTGCTCGCTCAGGGTGTACTGGGTCAGTTGATTGCAACCGGCCAATACGCCGGCGAACAGCAGGGCGGCTGCGCCCATCAGGATCTTCTTCATTAATGCCTCATTGCGACTGCTGGCGAAAAGTGCTGCAGATAATTGATTAATCATTATAAACGTTCCGCCTGCCCCTGAAAACGGCAGGCGGCGATGTGCAGGGGATAGTGCGCGCAAAAGCGGGCGACACCTATCGGATAACGCCGAAAGCGTCAACGCCGCAATCGCAGCGCCAAGAGCGCCACGCCGGCCAGGCAGGCAGCGCCCCCCAACAGCGGGAACAGCGGAATGCCCCACAGCCGCAGCGAAGAATGCATCAGATAAGGCGCCAGGCCCAGGGCAAAAGCGGCGGTGACGATAGCGATGGCCAGGGTGACGGCGGCGCGCTCCAGCGCTTTGCTCAACTGACCGAGGTTCCTGACGTTGATATCGGCATTGAGCTGCCCGCGTTTCAGACGGCGAACCAATAGCCGCAGGGTTTGCGGCAGTTCTTCTCCGGCGTCGAGCGCTTCCCCGCCCAGAGCCAACAGCCGCTGGCGCACGGCGCCCGGGGCATAGCGTTGCAGCACCGTTTGTTGCAGCATCGGTTTGAGGGTGGCGACGATGTCGAAGGCCGGATCCAATCGGTGCAGCACGCCGTCGGCGGTGATTAACGCCTTGAACAGCAGCACCAGATCGGGCGGCAGCGCCAGTTGGTGCTCACGCGCCATCACCAGCAGGTCGGTCAGGGCCTTGCCCAAGGTCAGAGTGGCGGCGGCCTGTTTGTCGAGAAAGTTTTGCGCCGCCAGCTCCAGATCCATCAAATCCAGCGGTTCGCTGTCCGACCAGGCGATCAGCGTGTTGACGATGCCTTCGGACTGACGATCGGCGATGGCCTGCAGCAGCAGGAGCAACTGGTTGCGCCGCCGCTCGGACAGCTGGCCCACCATGCCGAAGTCGATAAAGCCGACGCGGTCACCGCTCAGCGCCATGACGTTGCCGGGGTGAGGGTCGGCGTGATACAGCCGATGCTCCAGTACCATGCTCATAAAGGCGCGGGCGCCGCGTTGCGCCAGCAGCGGGCCGTCAAAGCCCGCCGCCGCCAGCTGCTGAGGGTTTTCCGGCGCGGTGCCGGGTAGGTATTCCTGCACTAACAGGCGCGGGGAAGACCATTGCCAATAGATTTTGGGCACGACGACGTCAGGTTGATGGGCGAACATCCCGGCGACGCGGTCGCAGTTATGCCCTTCGTGGGTCAAATCCAGTTCATGATTGAGCGCCGTCGCCAGCGCTCTGACCATCTGCCGCGGCCGATAGCGCGCCAGCGCCGGGCTCTGCTGCTCTACGGTTTCCGCCAGCGAGGCCAGCAGCCGCAAATCGGCGTGGATGGTTTTCGCCAGACCGGGCCGCAGCACTTTCACCACCACCTGTTCGCCGCTGTGCAGGCGTACGCGGTAGATTTGCGCCATCGACGCCGCCGCCAGCGGCGTGCGATCGAATTCGGCGAACAGCCGCTCGGGTTCGCCACCCAAGTCGGCAACGATCTGTGGCGCCAGCGTTTCCCATGGCAACACTGCCGCCCGGCTGTGCAGGCGATCCAGTTCGTCGGTCCAGGCCGGATCCAGCAGGTCGGAACGCGTGGCCAGGATCTGGCCGAATTTGACGAAGGTAGGCCCCAGCGCCTCGAGCGCTTCGCGCAGCCGCTCAGGCAGGGTTTGGGCGTCCTGTTGGGCGGATCCAGCGCGGGCGCCGCGCAGCAAAGCCCCCAGACCCAGCAGACGCAGAACGTCTTGCAGACCATAACGAATCAGAACGGAGGTAATTTCCTTCAGCCGCGCCCGATCGCGAGCGGTGGCGAGCACCATTTTCAGCATCAGTACGCCATATCCTTTTGGTTGCTCAAACGTTATTGTTCCATATCCAGCAGCAACGGCACCTCGCTGCGCTGCGCCATGCGGTTGCGGTAGGCTTCCACGTTATCCGGCAGCGCAACCCCGGCGACGATCGACAATGAGCGCAGCAGCGGGAACAGGTGAATATCGTCCTCGGACAGTTCGCCGTTCACCGCGTCGGCGGAGACGATCAGCGGCGACAGCGCTTGCAGATCGGCTTCCAACTGGGCGATCAGATCGGCGCTATTGGCGAGATGCTCGGCGAAATCCCCGATTGACGCCTGCTTTTTATCGATAAAGTAACGGCGGGCGCTGTCGGTGGCAAACTCTTCGAAATCGGCATGCGCAATTCGCGGCAACAACAATTTCGCGCTGTAACCGCCCACCCGCTGCAGCCACTCGGCGATGGCCGGGTTGGTGCGGCCGGTCAGTACCGGCTTGCCGTCCAGAGCATCGACATAGCGCACGATATCCAGGCTTTCCGGCATCGCTTCACCGTTGTCTTTGACCAGGATAGGCACCATTTTTTGGCCGATCAGGTTAAACGGAGTCGTTTCATCGTCGTTGAGCAACGTGACCAGGCGAATCGGCAGACGTTTCAGGCCAAAAATCATGCGGGCTTTCACGCAGAATGGGCAATGATCGTAAATAAACAGTTTCATGCTTGCTCCGGGTTGTCAGGTTTTAACAGCAATAGTTACCACAGCTTATCGAGGCTGTCTTGACGTGCGTGTGTTGGATGGTGCGTTATTGCGAAATTGCCCGCGCATCGGCGCGGGCCAGGGGGCGTTATTTCTTGGCCGGTACTGAGTTGAGCACATCGATCAGGTGAATGCGAGCTTCATCCAGATCGATTCGGTCACGTTCGTTGGCGGCGGTGACGACCTGCAGCTGTTTGATAATATCGTTTTTCAGGCCGGCGTCGCTGGCGAGGATATGGGCCAGCGCCTTCTCCACCAGGGTGGCGCGCGCATAAATCATGCGCAAGTTCAGTATCATATGTTCGAGTAGTTGCGGTAATTTTGCTTCTTCACTCATGCCGACGGGCTCCTGTGGGTGTTTTTACTAACAGGATAGCAGCTGTTGCCGATTCGGCCGGATTTCTATGGCGTCAACCGCCGCGCAGCATCATCGACGCACTGCGCCGCGGGCTGAACTGCCAGTACAGCGCCAGCAGCGTAGCGAAGCCTACTGCACCAAGCAGCAACCAGGGCAGCTCCGGCATGTTCATCGTCCGGCCGGTATCGTACATCCAGCCGCCGCCGGTATAACCCAACGCGCCGCCCAGCGCCAGGCCGAGGCGGCTGAAGCCCATATAGCTGCCGCGCGCACGCGGATCGGCCAGCGAAGCGCTCAGCGTTTCGCGCGCCGGTTCGGCGATGATCGATCCCAGATAGAAGCAGCAGATCAGCGTGAATACACCCTGCAAGCTGGTGGCGAGACCGATCGGCAGCAGGCTGAGCGTCATCAGCAACAGGCCCGCCATCAGGCGCTGTTCTAGCCGGAAGTGTTTTTCTCCCCAACGCGCCAGCGGATAGAGCAGCGATAGCGACAGCGCCGCTTCAATCGCATACATCCATTTCACCGCCGCCGGTGAACCGGCGATTTCGTTGACCACGATCGGCATCATCAGCATCACCTGCACCGCAAGCATGTAGTAACCGGTCAGCGTCAGGACATAGGTGAGGAAGCGGCGATCGCGCAGGACCCGCAACATGCCTTCCTTCATCGGTATGCGCACGGTAGAGATGCGATAAGCCGGCAGTAGCCAGGCGTTCCAGCCGGCGGCCAGCACGAAGATCGCCGCTCCAACCCAGCAGACAAAGTGAAAGTCGTACTGCAGCAGCCAACTGCCGATCAGCGCGCCGACCACCGCACCGGCGCTGTCCTGCATCATCAGCAACGAGAAAAAACGGCCGCGTTCGTGCGGACGGGTCAGCTTGATCACCAAAGCGGTGCGCGGCGGATCGAATAACGTGCCACCGAGGGCGGACAGCGCGCAAGAGAACCACAGGATCCAGGGGGCATCGGCCATCGCCATGGTGGCGAAACCGGCGGCGCGCAGCAGCATGCCGGTGACGATCATCGGCTTGGCGCCGAAGCGATCGGCGATGGCGCCGCCAAAGATGCCGAGCCCTTGTTGCAACAGCTGCCGCAAACCCAGCGCGATGCCGACGATCAGCGCCGCCCATCCTAATTGATCGACAAAGCGGATCGAAATAAGCGGAAAAACGACAAAGAAGCCTAAAACCACCAGCAGGTTATCGAGCAACAGAAAATATTTACCCAAGCTGCGTGCTTGCGACACCAGAGACATGCTTCACCATGAGCAATAAAGAAAGAGGGGGGAACAACGCCTCCATTCTCTACCCAATTCCCCTACGGCGACAGGGGGCGTATAGATAATATTTTTTTATCGTCAAGGTGTTACCTGTGCTGCAAAATGAGCGGAAAAACGCCGTAAAACGCGTATTCGGCGATTTACTGAACGACCGGGATTTTACCTCGGGGGCGGGCTACGGTTATATTGAATGCGGGGAAGTGCGGTTCTGAGGCGCTATTGGCAAAATAAAGTCATGGCATCAGGTCGGCGCCGGATAATTATCCACGCGGCTTCCCAATAAATACTTCTTATCGAACCGTTTTGACTGCGGGGGAAATGATGTTCGGCTATCGCTCTGCATCGCCAAAAGTACGTCTTACAACCGACCGGATGGTGGTCCGTTTAGTGAATGAACGGGATGCCTACCGTCTGGCGGATTATTATGCCGAGAACCGAGCCTTTCTCAAACCCTGGGAGCCGGTGCGCGACGAAAGCCACTGTTATCCTTCCGGCTGGCAGGCGCGTCTGGGCATGATCACCGAAATGCAAAAGCAGGGCAGCGCCTACTATTTTATCCTGCTCGATCCAGAAGAGCAGGAAGTGCGCGGCGTGGCGAACTTCAGCAACGTGCTGCGCGGTTCGTTTCATGCCTGTTTCCTCGGCTATTCGCTGGGGGAAAAGTGGCAGGGGCAAGGGCTGATGTTCGAAGCCTTGCAGTCCGCCATCCGCTATATGCTGCGCCAACAGCGCATGCACCGCATCATGGCCAACTATATGCCACACAACCAGCGCAGCGGCGCATTGCTGACGCGTCTGGGATTCGAACGCGAAGGTTACGCCAAGGATTACCTGCTGATCGACGGCCAGTGGCAAGACCACGTTTTGACGGCATACACCAATAAAGAGTGGCTACCCCCACGTTGAGGCCAAACGATGAAATATGAATTGAACGCCAGAGAGGCCCGGGTTATCGGCTGCCTGTTGGAAAAACAGGTCACGACACCGGATCAATACCCGCTTTCGCTGAATGCCATTACGCTGGCATGCAACCAAAAAACCAACCGCGAACCGGTGATGGACCTGAGCGAAAGCGAAGTGCAGCAACTGCTCGATCTGTTGCTGCGCAAACATTTCCTGCGCACCCTCAGCGGGTTCGGCAACCGGGTGGTGAAGTACGAACAGCGGTTTTGCAACTCCGAGTTCGGCCAGCTGAAACTCTCGCCCGCCGAACTGGCGGTGATCGCCACCTTATTGCTGCGCGGCGCGCAAACGCCGGGCGAGTTGCGCACCCGCACCAATCGGATGCACGAGTTCAGCGATGTCAGCGAGGTCGAACAGGTGCTGCAGCAACTGGCCACGCGCGAAGATGGCCCGTTCGTGGTGCGCCTGGCGCGTGAGCCGGGCAAGCGCGAAAGCCGGTTCATGCATCTGTTCAGCGGCCCGATTGATGAAGCGCCGCCGGCGGCGTTCGACGCTGAGGACGACGGCGAACTGAGCGCCAGAGTCAGCGCATTGGAAAGCGAAGTGGCGGAGCTGAAACGGCAGTTGCAACAGCTGTTGGCGAGGGATGCGAATGACTAAATTGCGTGTAGGCGTGGTGGGGTTGGGCAGTATCGCGCAGAAGGCGTATCTGCCAATCCTTGGCCAGGCGGCGGATTGGACGCTGGTGGGCGGTTTTTCGCCCAATCAGCAAAAAGCCCAGCCGCTGTGCGACAGCTACCGTATGGCCTGTTTCTCCCGTCTGGACAGCCTGGCCGAACAGTGCGATGCGGTCTTTGTTCACAGCAGCACCGCCAGCCATTTTTCGGTGATAGGCGAGCTGCTGAACCGCGGCGTGCACGTTTACGTCGATAAACCGCTGGCGGAGACGCTGGAGCAGGGCGAGCAGCTGCTTGAGCAGGCCGAGCGGCGAGGCAAAACGCTGATGGTAGGGTTCAACCGCCGTTTCGCGCCGCTTTACCGGCAGCTCAAACAGCAAATGAACCAGCCGGCCTCCATTCGCATGGATAAACATCGGGCGGACAGCGTCGGCCCGCACGATCTGCGTTTTACCCTGTTGGATGATTACCTGCACGTGGTGGACACTGCGCTGTGGCTGGCGGGCGGGCGGGAGCAACTGCTGAGCGGCAGCCTGCGCGCCAACGCCGCCGGTGAAATGCTGTACGCCGAGCATCACTTCGCCTGCGGCGACACCCAGGTGACGACCAGTATGCATCGCCGCGGCGGCAGCCAGCGCGAAAGCGTGCAGGCGGTGACCGACGGCGCGCTGTATCAGTTGACCGATATGCGCCACTGGCTGCGTGAAGATGCGCAGGGCGAGTTGGAGCAGCCGGTGCCGGGCTGGCAAAGCACGCTGGTGCAACGCGGCTTCGACGGTGCGGTGCGGCATTTCCTTGATGCCGTCGCCAACCAGAGCGCGCCGGAAACCGGCGGCGAACAGGCGCTGGCCGCCCAGCGGGTGGTCGAGCGTTTGCTGCGGGATAACTCTATGTAACATATGGCGGTAGCTATTCTTTTCCGGATGCGTAAACTGAGCCGATTGTTTCACTGACGCCTGCTGTTGCAGGCGTTGATATTTACGGTACCTATCAGACAACCACATGAACCTACTCAAATCCTTGGCTGCCGTCAGCTCGATGACGATGTTTTCGCGGGTGTTGGGCTTTGCCCGCGATGCGATCGTCGCGCGCGTGTTCGGGGCTGGCATGGCAACGGACGCCTTTTTCGTGGCGTTCAAACTCCCGAATCTGTTACGCCGTATCTTTGCCGAAGGGGCGTTTTCGCAGGCCTTCGTGCCGATCCTGGCCGAATACAAGAGCCAGCAGGGTGAAGAGGCGACGCGCACTTTTATTGCCTATGTCTCCGGGCTGCTGACGCTGGTGCTGGCGGTGGTGACGGTGCTGGGGATGCTGGCCGCGCCCTGGGTTATTTACATTACTGCGCCGGGCTTTACCGATACGCCCGACAAGTTTGCCCTGACGTCGGCGCTGCTGCGCATCACCTTCCCCTATATTTTGTTGATCTCACTGGCGTCGCTGGTGGGGGCGATCCTCAATACCTGGAACCGCTTCTCGATCCCGGCTTTTGCGCCAACGCTGCTTAACGTCAGCATGATCGGTTTCGCGCTGTTCGCCGCCCCGTATTTCAACCCGCCGGTGCTGGCGCTGGCCTGGGCGGTGGTGGTGGGCGGCGTGCTGCAGCTGGGGTATCAGCTGCCGCATCTGCGCAAGATAGGCATGCTGGTGCTGCCGCGCCTCAAGCTGGGCGATGCCGGGGTCTGGCGAGTGATGCGCCAGATGGGGCCGGCGATCCTCGGGGTGTCGGTCAGCCAAATCTCGCTGATCATCAACACCATTTTCGCTTCGTTCCTGGTGTCCGGCTCGGTGTCCTGGATGTACTACGCCGACCGCCTGATGGAGTTTCCTTCCGGCGTGCTGGGCGTGGCCTTGGGCACCATCCTGCTGCCGTCGCTGGCCAAAAGCTTCTCGAGCGGCAACCATGACGAGTACTCGCGCCTGATGGATTGGGGGCTGCGTCTGTGCTTCCTGCTGGCGTTGCCGAGCGCCATCGCGCTCGGCATTTTGGCCAAGCCATTGACCGTTTCGCTGTTCCAGTACGGCAAGTTCAGCGCCTTTGACGCGGCGATGACGCAACGCGCGCTGGTGGCTTACTCGGTTGGGCTGATGGGGTTGATCGTGGTTAAAGTGCTGGCGCCGGGCTTCTATTCGCGGCAGGACATTAAAACGCCGGTCAAGATCGCCATCATCACGCTGATTATGACGCAGGTGATGAACCTGGCGTTTATTGGCCCGCTGAAGCATGCCGGCCTGGCGCTGTCGATCGGTTTGGCGGCCTGCCTGAACGCCTCGCTGCTGTATTGGCAGCTGCGCAAGCAGAAGATCTTCCAGCCGCAGCCGGGTTGGGCGCTGTTCCTCACCAAGCTGGTGATCGCCGTGCTGGTGATGTCGGCGGTGCTGATTGGCGTGATGTGGCTGATGCCGGCCTGGGATCAGGGCAATATGCTGGAACGTTTGCTGCGTTTGGCTGCGGTGGTGGTGGCCGGTGTGGTGGCCTACTTTGGCGTGCTGGTAGGGTTGGGCTTCCGCCCGCGCGACTTTGCGCGCCGCGCCGCCTGAGCCGAAAGCAAGAACAAAAAAAGGTCGCCCAGGCGACCTTTTTGCTTTCCGCGCGGTGCGGTTTACATGCGTTCGACGGTTTCGATGCCCAGCGTATCCAGACCGGTTTTCAGCGTTTTCGAGGTCAGCAGCGCCAGCTTCAGGCGGCTCTGACGCGCTTCTTCGCTGTCGGCGTTCAGGATCTGGCAGTGCTCGTAGAAACCGGAGAACAAGCCGGCCAGATCGTACAGGTAACTGCACATGACGTGAGGCGTGCCTTCACGCGCGACGGTGGTGAGCACCTCTTCGAACTGCAGCAGGCGGGTAGCCAGCGCAATTTCACGCTCTTCGGTCAGCGTCAGCGGCAGCGTCAGGCTGCTTTCGTCGATCCCGGCGCGCTTGAATACTGATGCCACGCGGGTATAGGCGTATTGCATATAAGGCGCGGTATTGCCTTCGAAGGCCAGCATGTTATCCCAGTCGAAGACATAGTCGGTGGTGCGGCTTTTCGACAGATCGGCGTATTTCACCGCGCCGATGCCGACCACGCGGGCCACGGTCTTCATTTCGTCTTGCGGCATGTCCGGGTTTTTGCCGGCGATCAGCTGTTCGGCGCGTTCGATGGCCTCATCCAGCAGATCGGAGAGCTTCACCGTACCGCCCGAGCGGGTTTTGAACGGCTTGCCGTCTTTGCCCAGCATCATGCCGAACATGTGGTGTTCCAGCGAGACGGACCCCGGCACGTAACCGGCCTTGCGCACGATGGTCCAGGCTTGCATCAGGTGCTGATGCTGACGGGAGTCGATGTAATACAGCACGCGATTGGCGCCCAGGGTTTCGTAGCGGTACTTGGCGCAGGCGATATCGGTGGTGGTGTAGAGATAGCCGCCATCCTTTTTCTGGATGATGACGCCCATCGGATCGCCGTCCTTGTTCTGGTATTCGTCGAGGAACACCACGGTGGCGCCTTCGCTTTCCACCGCCAGCCCTTTGGCTTTCAGATCGGCGACGATGCCCGGCAGCATCGCGTTATACAGGCTTTCGCCCATCACGTCGTCTTCGGTCAGCGTGACGTTCAGGCGGTTATAGGTCAGCTGGTTTTGCGCCATGGTGATGTCGACCAGCTTGCGCCACATTTTCAGGCAGTACTGATCGCCGCCCTGCAGCTTCACGACGTAAGCGCGCGCGCGCTCGGCGAACTCGGCGTCTTCGTCGTAATGCTTCTTGGCTTCGCGATAGAACTGTTCCAAATCGGACAGGCCCATGTCGCTGGCGTTTTCGTTCTGCATTTTTTCCAGGTAGGCAATCAGCATGCCGAACTGGGTGCCCCAGTCGCCGACGTGGTTGGCACGGATCACTTTATGGCCCAGAAACTCCTGGGTACGCGCCGCGGCGTCGCCGATGATGGTGGAGCGCAGATGGCCGACGTGCATTTCTTTCGCCACGTTCGGCGCGGAGTAGTCGATAACGATGGTTTGCGGCTCAACCGGCGCAATGCCCAGTTTCGGTGCGTTCAGCACCTGGTCGGCCTGGCGGGCGACCCAGTCGCTGTTCAGGAAAATGTTGATAAAGCCGGGACCGGCGATTTCCACTTTACCGGCGACGTCGCCGAGATCCAGCAGTTGCACCACTTTTTCCGCCAGCTGCCGGGGCGGCATGCCCAGCTTTTTGGCGACGGACATCACGCCGTTGGCCTGGTAATCACCAAACTGCGCCTTGGCGGAAGGGCGGACCTGCGCTTCGCAATCGGCTGGCGCGCCAGCGGCGATCAGCGCCTGGCTGACTTTATCTGAAAGAAGAACCTGAATATTCACCGGGTTACCTTAATGACGAACGAGGGGCTGAAGCCAGCCCCTGTGGGATTCAACGGTGGCGGGCGCGATGGGCGACCGCCACAAAACAGCCTGCAATTGTAACCGATCTGACGGAGTCCGTCAGCAGTTGGCGCGGCCGCTGCGATGAAACAGTTGTCGGGTGCGGCGCGTTGATTGCCGGAAGGTGAAAAGCAGAATGAGCTGAACAGAATGTACGGAGGGGAGAGTTGCGAAGCTAGCGCTTTTTATTGCGGCGACCGGCATCCAGCGTGTTGACGCTGCGTGATTTGAAATGACGGTAGATGGCGTATACGGCGATAATTATCAACACCAAGGATATCGTCAGCAATAACATAATGATCATCTCGAATTTAAATTTCCTCCAAAGTAGCCGAGTTGTCTTGGTGAATCAATTGTCTGGGGTTAAATTAAGATAATCCTTAGCTTTTAATCAATTAATGCGTTTTATTTTCTTCTTTTACAATGGGTTGTGATTGCGGATTTGTGCGACATTGATAAGTGAGTCGTTTTGATTAAACCCAGCGATTCAATCGGCTTGACCAATGGCCTGCAGAGGATTTTGTGCAAAATAACTTAAATCATAGCGTCATAAAGAAAAGGTATAATGTCTTGCGAAAAATCTTATTTTTTATTTTTCCGTTGATTTAATAAGCTGCCACCTTAATAAAAATCCGGCTTTTATTCTCCGTGCCCGCAACCAAAAATCATGCTGAACTGCCGCCGAAAAACCTCGCAACGCTGGCGAGCGCTGTCGCCAGCGTGTAAATTACGGCGTTTAACTTTGCGCCCCGTTGTTTTGAGGTTCCTATGACCACTCCCTTGCAGGCCATTGCCGAGCTTGACGATCTGAAGCTCGACCTGCCGCGTTTCGAACAGGCGTTGCACCAATTTGCCGCCAAATTGCGGCTTGATCTGTCCGCGTTTACCGCCGATCACATCTCTCTGCGCTGTCACCAGAACGCCACCGCCGAGCGCTGGCGCCAGGGGCTGATGCAGTGCGGGACACTGCTGTCCGAATCGATGATCAACGGGCGACCTATCTGTCTGTTCGATTTGTCTCAGCCACTGGCCGTTGGGCCGTGGCGGATAGACTGCATCGAACTGCCGTATCCGGGGGAGAAACGCTATCCGCACGAAGGCTGGGAACACGTTGAATTAGTGCTCAGTGGCGATCCGCAGACGCTGTACGCCCGGGCGTTGAGCCACCTGGCCGATGAAGCGTTGCTGGCACCGGGGATCAAGCTGAAGCAAAGCTCGCCAAAAGGCGAGGGCGAACGACTGCCGAACCCGACGCTGGCCATCACCGACGGAACGGTCACGATCAAGTTTCATCCTTATTCCATTCGAGACATCGTCGCCAGCGAACAAGGTTAGCCAGGCAGTGCCGCACAGGCTCGCGCCATGCGATCGAGCGCTTCATCGAGCAGGGCCCATCGGCAACCAAAGTTAAGCCGCACAAAGTGCCGATCGCCAAAGTCCAAACCGGCGCTTAGCCCAACGCCCGCACGTTCGAAGAACTGATGCGGGTTATCCACCGGCAACGCGCTGCAGTCTATCCAGGCCAGGTAAGTGGCCTCGACAGGCAGCAACGTCAAACCCGGCATGGCGTTGATACGCTTTATCAGCCGATCGCGATTGGCGCGCAGATAAATCAACTGCTCATCCAGCCAGGGTTGCCCGTATTGATAAGCCGCCTGCGCCGCCACCAGCGCCAACAGATTGACCTCCGGCACGATACCGCTGCGCGCGCGTTTCAGCTTTTGTCGCAGCGCTTCGTTGGGAACGATCGCCATCGAGGCGCCGAGCCCGGCGAGATTAAACGTTTTTGACGGCGACATCAGCGTCACGCTGCGTTGGGCCGCATCGTCATTCAGGGTGGCGAAAGGGATATGCCGCACGCCGGGCTCAAGCAGCAGTTCGCAGTGGATCTCATCGGAACAGACGATTAAATCGTGTTCGCGAGCGAACTGATGGTGCTGCAACAGCTCATCCCGGCGATAAACGGTGCCACCGGGGTTCTGCGGGTTGCACAGCAACAGGAGTTTCTCGTTGCCACTCAGCCGATCATGCAGCGAGGAAAAATCCAGCACCCAGCGTTGGCCGGTCGCCTGCAGCGGCACCGCGAGGTGCTCGCGCCCGGCGAATTTGGCCGCTTTGCGAAACGGCGGATAAATGGGAGAGGGGGCCAGTGTGCTCTGATGTCCTTCGGTGCAGGCGCGCACGCACAAATTCAGGCCGCACACCAGCCCAGGCAGGAAAATGATCCATTCAGGCTTGATGTGCCAGCCGTAGCGCTCTACCATGCGGCGGGTAAAAACCTCAATAAGATCAGGGGATGGGTGAGTGTAGCCGAATACGCCGTGCGCCACGCGCCGCTGCAAGGCTTCGATCACCGCCGGCGGTGAGGTGAAATCGCTGTCGGCGACCCAAAGCGGGATGATGTCGCGGTCGCGATATTTATCCCACTTAACGCTGTCACTGTGACTGCGGTCTACCCATTGATCAAAATTGAATGCCATAGTTACAACCCTGAGCCGGTTTATGCCTATGCATGAGCCTACGTGAGAAATGAAGAAATGAACAATTGCCGCCGTATGTTGGCCGTTATCTGGGGGTGACAATGATAAAACTGGAAGTTTGTTGCTTTAGCGTCGACTGCGCGCTGACGGCCGAACGGGCGGGCGCCGATCGCATTGAGTTGTGCGCCAGCCAGAGCGAGGGGGGATTGACGCCGAGCTATGGCACGCTGCGTCTGGCGCGCGAGCGGGTTTCGATCCCGGTGCATCCGATCGTTCGCCCTCGCGGTGGCGATTTCTGCTACGGCGCGGTGGATTTCGAGGTGATCAAACAGGATCTCCGCCAGATCCGCGAGATGGGGTTCCCCGGCGTAGTGGTTGGCATGCTGGACGAAGAAGGGCACATCGATCTGCCGCGCATGCGCGAAGTGATGAGGCTGTGCGAGGGCATGGCGGTGACGTTCCATCGCGCGTTCGACATGTGCCAGAACCCGATGGTGGCGTTGGAGCAACTGAGCGAGCTGGGCGTGGCGCGCATTTTGACCTCCGGCCAGCAGCAGAGCGCCGAACTGGGCCTGCCGTTGCTGCGCGATTTGCGCCAGGCCAGTCAGGGCCCGGTAATCATGGCGGGTGCCGGCGTGCGCCTCAGCAATCTGCACAAGTTTGTCGATATTGGCCTGCATGAACTGCACAGCTCTTCCGGTCACCTGGTGCCGTCGACCATGCGTTACCGCAAGGCGGGCGTCACCATGTGCTCCGATAACGAGTTTGACGAATTTAGCCATTATTGCGTGGATGGCGAAATGGTGGAGGCGATGAAAAACGCGCTGGCCTTGGTTGATCCCCTGGCGCAAAGCGCATAAACACGCAGCTAACCGCGTTTGACAACCGGTTTCCGGGCCGTAAGACCCCTTTGCGTGTCACTGAGCCCTCGGCGATCACGCAAGTACCAGGCCCCGGCGTTTTGCCGGGGCTTTTTTTATGTCTTGCGAAGACGCGGTGCCCGTTTCACGCTGTTTCTCTGTCGCACTGCCCCCCATCTCTTCTTGCGCTCATCATGCCCTGCTGATAAGTTTGTGAGTTAAAATCCTTTAAATATCATAATATTAAATGATTTTTTGGTATGCATTTTCGTGGTGAATGATTTGCGCTCTGCCGCTCATCGCCACGTCTGCATTTTCATACCCGTTCATCGCCGGCCTATGGCCGGAACATCACAGCATTAATGAGGAGAGCCGTCGATGCAGCCGCGGAGCGCGTTGGCGGCGGACTTAACAAGGAGATAACGATAATGACCCGAACGGCACACTGTTTGACCGCTGCGCTTTTGCTGACCTTGACCCTGAGCGGGTGCCAGACCGCCAAGCGGCCTGTTTCTACATTAAGTAAGCCGCCCAGCGCAGAAGACATTGCGGAACAAGACAAGCGGCAGCGTGAAGCCGAGCGTATACAGCAGTGCCAGCGCGAGTTGGATGCCATGCGCGGCATGGATAACGAAAAATACCAAAAATTCAAACGTGAATTCGATACCTTGATGGGCGGCGCCGCGCAGTATGCCGGGGTACGCCAGCGGGTCAACACGGGCACGCAGGAAACCGTCGACGCCCTGTATCGTTATCGCACCAGCCGTCTGTGCGCAGACATCAGTTCTGCCATGATGACCGGCCTGGCTGAGCGCGGAGAGCGCGCCCAATGACCCCTCGTGCGAGAAAGGCATTACTGAGCCTGATGATACCGCTGGCGTTTGCGCCAGCGATGGCCGCAGCGGATGACGATGTGCCGGCATTACTGCAGTTCGCCGAGCGCTACCAGCGGCAGGACGCACCGGCAGCTGACGCCGCGGTTACTCCCTCCCGGGAAACCCAAAAGCCGGCGCCCCGGCCGGTTCAACCGCGTGAAACGAGCTCGCAGAGAAAGCAACTGGCGCAGTTGCAAAAGACGCTGCGCGAGAAAGAGGCTCGATTGGAGCAACAGCAAACCGCTATTCAATCACTGCAGCAGGAGCTGACCGCGTTGCGGGTTGCGTCGTCACTGACGGCTGCCGATAAACCGACAGCTGCTCCCGATCTGAGCGCGTTGAGCGACTTCGCCAGCGGCGTGCGACGGGCGCTGAACCTGACGCCGCAGGAGCGCAAGGCTCAGGCGCAGATCGCCGAGGCGCAGGCAGCGTTAGCGCAGGAAAAACAACAAACCGAGGAGCGCGATCGGCGTATCGCCTTGCTGGAACAACGGCTGGCGGCGTTGCCTGAACAGGCGGATAACGCCTGGCAGGAGAAACTGACGGCGGCGCAGACCGCCAACGATAAAGCGCGCCAGCGTTATGAGCAGGACAAACAAGCGGCCGCCGCTGAGCTGGCGCAACAGAAGGCGGAAGCCGCCAAGGCGACGGGAGAACTTCGGCAGCAGCTGGCACTGCGGCAGAAAGAGCTGGATGAACAACGCCAACAGGCCGAGCGGCAAGAGAAAAGCCTGAAAACGGCGCTGGAACAGCAAAAGGCCGAAGCCGCCAAGGCGACGGGTGAACTTCAGCAACAGCTGGCGCAGCTACAGGAAAAAAACAAGACGCAAACCGAGCAGGCGAAGGCATTGGCGCAGCGGCTGGCAACGGCGGTGGCGGAAAGCGAAAAATCAACGCTGCAACTGGCGAAAACGACGGAGCAGGCGAAAAAAAACGCATTGGCGCTAGCGGACGCCAACCAAACGCAGCAGGCATTGCGTGAGGAGCTGGATGGGCTGCGCTCTCGCGCCAAATGGCTGCCGGATGCGCAGGCGCTCGAGAAAAAGCCGGCGCAACAGAGCTATGCTGCCGGTGTCGCTTTGGGGCGCGATATTCAAACGATGCTGGCGGAGCGTAAAAATTGGGGCATCAATCCCGATAAAACCGTGCTGCTGGCGGGCGTGATCGATACCTTCAACGGCCATTACCAGTTAAGCGATGCGCAGTTGACCCGCGCGCTGGCGGAGTCGGAAAAAGCGGTGAACGACGCCCGGAACCAGGCAGCGAAGGTGCAAACCAGCAAGGGCGAGGCGTTCGTCACCGAGTTTAAAAAGAAAAAGGGCACGCAGAAGTCGCCTTCCGGTTTCTGGTATCGCATCGAGTATGCGGGTGATGAAGCCATTAAGGAAAACGCGCGGGTGGACATCGTGGTGAAGGAAAGTTTAACCGACGGCAGCGTGATTCAGGATATGGATCGCAGTGGGAAGGTGATGTCACAGCCGCTCTCTGCCTATCCGCCGTTGTTCCGCGAGGCGATCGGCCATCTGAAAAATCATGGTTCGCTGACGATGGTGGTGCCGCCGGCGTTGGCGTACGGTGAAACGGGCTATGCGCCGCAGATCCCGCCGAACGCGACCATGGTGTATGAGCTGCGGATTGTCGATGTCAACAACGGGTAACGTCGGGCCGGCCCAGGCCGGCCCGATTAGCGAGCGCTAGGGCTTTTTGGCGGTCAGCACGGCGCGCAGGGGCGCCGGATAGCCTTCGATCGTTTTGCTGCGATCGTTCGGATCGAGGAATTCGGCCAGTGATTCGCTGGTCATCCAGTCGGTGCGGCGCTGCTCTTCGAGGCTGGTGACGCACATATCGGCGATCTTCACGTCGACGAAGCCGCACTTCTCCAACCAGCATTTCAGCGCCTCGGCGGAAGGGATGAAATACACGTTACGCATCTGAGCATAACGATCGCCCGGCACCAGCACCTGGTGGCGATCACCTTCCACCACCAGCGTTTCCAGCACCAGTTCACCTTCAGCCACCAGCTGGTTTTTCAGCTGATACAGATGATCGAGCGGCGAGCGGCGGTGATACAGCACCCCCATCGAGAACACGGTGTCGAATGCCGCCAATTCCGGCAATTGCTCGATGCCGAGCGGCAGCAGGTGGGCGCGCTGATCGCCGCCTAATAGCTTGCGCACCGCTTCGAACTGACACAGGAACAGCTGCATCGGATCGATGCCGACGGCGAGGTGTGCGCCGGCGCCAATCATGCGCCACAGGTGATAACCGCTGCCGCAGCCGACGTCGAGAATGGTGCGGCCGGCCAGCGGAGCAATGTGCGGCAGCACGCGATCCCACTTCCAGTCGGAATGCCATTCGGTATCGATATCGATGCCATACAGCGAGAAGGGCCCTTTACGCCATGGCATCAGGGTGCGCAGCATTTTCTCGATGCCTTCAAGCTGGCCCGGCGACAGGCCCGGCTCCATCTCGGCGCGCACGCCGTGCAGCAGATCGAGACGGGTTGGGGTCAGCGTCGGCAAATGCTCGACCGAGTTGAACCACTGTTTGAATTTGCCGTGCAGCGATTCGCGTTGCCAGGCGCTCAGCTGCGCAGGCAGCGTGTCCAGCCAATGGCTGAGGGGGCTTTTGGCGATGCGTTGATAGAAATCACCGAACTCGATCATTGCGCATCCCCCGCTTTCAGGGCGATCAGCGAACCGAAGTTGAAGCATTGGAACCACACTTCGGCATGCTCGAACCCGGCCTGTTGCAGGCGCGCCTTGTGCGCTTCCACCGAGTCGGTGAGCATCACGTTTTCCAGCATGCTGCGTTTTTGGCTGATCTCCAGCTCGCTGTACCCGTTGGCGCGTTTGAAATCGTGGTGCATGTTGAATAGCAGCTCGCCGACTTCAGCGTCCTCAAAGCTGAACTTCTCCGACAGCACCAGTGCGCCGCCCGGGCGCAGGCCACGATAGATTTTCTCCAGCAGACGCAGGCGATCGGCCGGTTCGAGGAACTGCAGCGTAAAGTTCAGTACCACCATCGAGGCGTTCTCGATCTCGATGTCGCGAATGTCGGCTTCGATGACATCGACCGGCGTGTCGGCGCGGAAGGCATCGATATGGCGGCGGCAACGTTCCACCATCGCCGGTGAATTGTCGACGGCGACGATATTGCAGCCGGGCACCTTGATATTCCGCCGCATCGACAGCGTCGCCGCACCCAGCGAGCAGCCCAGGTCATACACCCGGCTGTCGGGTTGCACAAAGCGCTCGGCCAGCATGCCGATCATCGAGATGATGTTGGAATAGCCGGGAACGGAGCGTTGGATCATGTCGGGGAACACTTCGGCGACGCGTTCGTCAAAGGTCCAGTCGCCCAGTTTGGCGATGGGGGCGGAAAAAAGGGTATCGCGGTTTGGCATAGCGGCAAATCAGTTCAGAATTCGAAGCTGCGTAGTCTAACAGAAAAGCGCAAAAAAGCGGAGCGGAAGCAGGCGGCGCGGCCGCCTGATGATAAAACGAGATCAGTGCAGGCTGAAAATCAGATCCCAGGGCAGATAGAAGATATTTGCCAGAACCATCAACAACAAAGAGATATAGGTCGCGGCCATGCCCGAACGGCGCCAGCGAACCTCGCGGTTGCGTAAACCGTAGTAATGCACCAGTCGCCCGGCCATCAGCATCAGGCCGCAAAGGTGAATCATCCAGATTTCCGCGCCGTTCATTTCCATAATCACCAGCAAGACGGCAGCAATCGGAATGTATTCAACGGCGTTGCCATGCACGCGGATGGCGGTCTGCAATTCGTAGAAACCGCCGTCGCCATAGGCTACGCGGTACTGCATCCTTAATCTGACTACGTCATAAGAGAGTTTGATCAACAACAATGCGCCGAGCACCACATAAAGCGCGCTTACCATTTTTAACTCCGTTCCCTAACCAAAACTGGCAGCCAGCATCATAGCCGTCATTGTATTCACTGTCGCGGGGAAATATTTGATGTTATTGGTCAGATTAATAGGTCAAAACAGTGCATCTTGTTCTGGCCAGTCCGGCGGCGCAGGCAAATCGGGGATCGCCAGCCGTAGCTGCTGCCAAATTTTTTGCGCCTGCTGGGGCGAATCGCCGTTGTCCGGCGTATGAATAAACAGATAGGGCTGATGCTGTTGCTGCCACAGCGGCAGTTTTTTCTGCCAGGCGTCGAACCAGCGCAGGTTGTCGGCCAATTGGTCACCGCCGATAAAGCGCACCAGCGGTTGGTCGGCGGTGACCAGGGCGTGCACCGGCAGCTTCGGCTTTTTCTGCTGGGCATCGCGCACGGCGGCGGTGTTGGGGGCGGCGTGATGCACCGGGCGGCTGTCGAGGATCACCCGATTGATGCCGCGCTGGTGCAATCCCTGATTCAGCGCACGCTCTTCCTCGCCCTTGGCGAAAAACGCCGGATGACGCACTTCTACGCCGTAGGTGAATTCCTTCGGCAGGCTTTCGAAGAACTGCCACATGCGCGGCAGCTCGTCAGGGCCGAAGGCGGCGGGCAACTGCAGCCACAGTTGGCCGATGCGTTGATGCACCGGGCTCAGGCAGTGGTAAAACGCCTGCAGCTCGGCGGCGCAGTTGCGCAGGGCGGCCTTGTGGCTGATGTCCGACGGGAATTTGAAGCAGAAGCGAAAATCGTCACCGGTCATGTCGCGCCAGCGCTGCACGATTTCCAGCTTCGGCAGCGCGTAGAAGGTGGTATTGCCTTCCACGCAGTTGAAATAGCGGCTGTAATCCGCCAAATCACGCAGCCCGATGCGATTCCAGGCTGCATGTTGCCATTGCGGCAGTCCGATGTAGATCACGGCGTCGTCTTCCTTTACTTGTCCTTGGCTTATCAGGCTACAACTTAACGTTACCGCTCGAGCGCGGCAAGAATTTCGCCGGTGTCGCGCACCCGTGCCAAACGCGGGAAGATGTGTTCGAACGCGAAACGGTGCATTTCCGCGTTCTGCGCGCTGCAGACATCTTCGGCGATCACCAGCTCATAGCCATGCTCCCAGGCGGCGCGGGCGGTGGATTCCACGCCGATATTGGTGGATATGCCGCCCAATACCACGGATTTGATGCCGCGACGGCGCAGCTGCAAATCCAGATCGGTGCCGTAGAAGGCGCCCCATTGGCGCTTGGTGACCAGAATATCGCTGTCGCAGACCGCCAGCGGCGCGGGGAACTCCCACCAACTGGCCGGCAAGCCGCCGGCGGGCGCGGGAGCCGGCTTGTCCACCGGCTGTTTCAGCGCTTCGGCGAAGGAGTTTGACCAGCCGACGCGCACCAGCAGCACCGGCGCGCCCAGCAGACGAAAACGGGCGGCCAGCAGGGCGGCGTTCGCCACCACCTGGTCGGCGCTGTGCGGGCCGCCGGCGTAGGGCAGAATGCCGTTTTGCAAATCGATCAGCACCAGAGCGGTGGTTTGGGCGTCAAGTTTCAGCATGGATTTCATCTCGTTGCAAAGTGGATAAAAACTGATCGGCGCGCCGGGCGAGCTGCGTTCGGCGCAAAACCGGGGGAGAATCAGGCTACGTGAAAAAACTGTCGCAGGTTAATGGGAAATTTGTTAACCGATGTGTTGATTCGAGCAAAAACGCGCCATTTAGTGCAGTAACAATGCTGTGTTCGCACTTATCGGGCGGATGAATTTCCTTTATAATGACTCCCTTTTTTCAACACTCTTTAATCCAACGACCTATGCCGATTTATGAATATGCATGTGGTGCTTGCAACCATCGGTTAGAGAAATTGCAAAAATTTTCCGATGCGCCGCTGGCAGACTGCCCGGCGTGTGGGCAGCCCGCGTTGACCAAGTTGATTTCTTCCTCCGGTTTCCAGCTTAAGGGCACCGGCTGGTATGCGACGGATTTTAAACCGGGTAACAAGTAGAATTTATCAGATAACAGCCGCGCGACAGGGGCGCAGTAGCCCGGCGCGGCATCGGCTGTGTAAAAGGATAGCGTATGCGTACTGAATATTGCGGGCAGTTGAATCTGTCCCACGTGGGCCAGGAAGTCACTCTGTGTGGTTGGGTCAATCGTCGTCGCGATCTCGGCGGCCTGATCTTTATTGATATGCGCGACCGCGAAGGCATCGTGCAGGTGTTCTTCGATCCGGACCAGAAAGTGGCGTTCGACAAGGCCTACGACCTGCGCAATGAGTTCTGCATCCAGATCGTCGGCACCGTGCGTGCGCGTCCGGACAGCCAGATCAATAAAGATATGGCCACTGGCGAAGTGGAAGTGTTCGCCCACGCGCTGGAGATCATCAACCGCTCCGAGCCGCTGCCGCTGGACTCCAATCAGGTCAACAGCGAAGAAGCGCGCCTGAAATACCGCTACCTGGATCTGCGCCGCCCGGAAATGGCCGAGCGTCTGAAGACCCGCGCCAA
The DNA here is from genome assembly GCF_052169275.1 of Serratia sp. CY27727. Classification (NCBI taxonomy): domain Bacteria; kingdom Pseudomonadati; phylum Pseudomonadota; class Gammaproteobacteria; order Enterobacterales; family Yersiniaceae; genus Serratia; species Serratia sp. CY27727. The sequence continues at coordinate 841,735 of NZ_JBJNLB010000002.1, forward strand.
AATCACCAGCTTCGTGCGCCGCTTCATGGACAGCCACGGCTTCCTCGATATCGAAACGCCGATGCTGACCAAGGCGACGCCGGAAGGCGCCCGCGATTACCTTGTGCCGAGCCGCGTACACAAGGGCAAATTCTACGCGCTGCCGCAGTCCCCGCAGCTGTTCAAACAGCTGCTGATGATGTCCGGCTTCGATCGTTACTACCAGATCGTCAAATGCTTCCGCGACGAAGACCTGCGTGCGGACCGTCAGCCTGAATTCACCCAGATCGACGTCGAAACCTCTTTCATGACCGCCGATCAGGTGCGTGAAGTCATGGAGAAGTTGGCGCGCGAACTGTGGCTGGACGTGAAGGGCGTGGATCTGGGCGATTTCCCGGTCATGACCTTCGCCGAAGCGATGCGTCGCTTTGGCTCCGACAAGCCGGACCTGCGTAACCCGCTGGAGCTGGTGGACGTGGCTGACTTGGTCAAAGACGTCGAGTTTAAAGTGTTCTCCGGCCCGGCCAACGACGCCAAAGGCCGCGTGGCGGCGATCCGCGTACCGGGCGGCGCACAGCTGACCCGCAAGCAGATCGACGAGTACGGCGCTTTCGTCAATATCTACGGCGCCAAAGGCCTGGCGTGGCTGAAGGTCAACGACCGCGCCGCCGGCATGGAAGGCGTGCAGAGCCCGATCGCCAAATTCCTCAGTGCAGACGTGCTGGAAGGCATCCTGGCGCGCACCGATGCGCAGACCGGCGATATCCTGTTCTTCGGCGCCGACAGCGTCAAGATTGTCACCGATGCGATGGGCGCGCTGCGCCTGAAGCTGGGGCGCGATCTGGCGCTGACCCAACTCGACAGCTGGGCACCGCTGTGGGTGGTTGACTTCCCGATGTTCGAAGAAGACGAAGAGGGCGGCCTGGCGGCCATGCACCACCCGTTCACCTCGCCACGCGACATGAGCCCGGAAGAGCTGGCGGCAGCGCCGGTCAACGCCATCGCCAACGCCTATGACATGGTGATCAACGGTTACGAAGTGGGCGGCGGTTCGGTGCGTATCCACCGTAGCGAAATGCAGCAGACGGTGTTCAGCATTCTGGGCATTAACGAACACGAACAGCGCGAGAAGTTCGGCTTCCTGCTGGACGCGCTGAAGTACGGTACGCCGCCGCACGCCGGCCTGGCCTTCGGCCTGGATCGTCTGGTGATGCTGTTGACCGGCACCGACAACATCCGCGACGTCATCGCCTTCCCGAAAACCACCGCGGCGGCCTGTCTGATGACCGACGCGCCGAGCTTCGCCAACCCGGCTGCGCTGCAGGAGCTGGCGATCAGCGTGGTAAAGAAAGCCGGTGCGGAACAAGAGAGCGAGTGATGAGTTACAAGCGCCCTGAATCTATCCTGGTAGTGATTTACGCGAAATCCAGTGGTCGGGTGCTGATGTTACAGCGGCGCGACGATACCGAGTTCTGGCAGTCGGTCACCGGCAGCCTGGAACAGGATGAGTCGCCACCGCATGCCGCGCGGCGTGAAGTGATGGAAGAGGTCGGCATCGATATCGAAGCAGAGCACCTGCCGTTGTTCGATTGCCAGCGCTGCGTGGAGTTTGAACTCTTTGTCCATTTGCGACATCGCTATGCGCCGGGAACCACGCGCAATAAAGAGCACTGGTTCTGTCTGGCGTTGCCCGAGGAGCGCGATCCGGTGATTACCGAGCATCACGCTTACCAATGGCTTGAGGCGGCCGAGGCCGTGAAGTTGACCAAGTCGTGGAGCAATCAGCAGGCGATTGAAGAGTTCGTGATCAATTCAGTCCAGTAGTTTTTTTCGGAGATTTTTTATGGCAGGTCATAGTAAGTGGGCCAACACAAAGCACCGTAAAGCGGCGCAGGACGCCAAGCGCGGTAAAATTTTCACCAAGATTATTCGTGAGCTGGTCACGGCCGCCAAGCTGGGCGGTGGCGATCCGGATTCCAACCCGCGTCTGCGCGCGGCGATGGACAAGGCGCTGTCGAACAACATGACGCGCGACACCATGAACCGTGCGATTGCGCGCGGCGTGGGCGGCGATGATGATACCAATATGGAAACCATCATCTATGAAGGTTACGGCCCTGGCGGCACCGCCGTGATGATCGAATGCCTGAGCGACAACCGCAACCGCACCGTGGCGGAAGTGCGCCACGCCTTCACCAAATGCGGCGGCAACCTCGGCACCGACGGTTCCGTGGCTTACCTGTTCACCAAGAAGGGCGTGATCACCTACGCACCGGGCCTGGATGAAGACAGCGTGATGGAAGCGGCGCTGGAAGCCGGTGCGGAAGACATCGTGACCTATGACGATGGCGCCATCGACGTGTTCACCGCCTGGGAAAGCCTGGGCGCGGTGAAAGACGCGCTGACCGCGGCGGGCTTCGAAGCCGAAGCGGCGGAAGTGTCGATGATCCCATCGACCAAGGCCGACATGGACGCGGAAACCGCGCCTAAGCTGCTGCGCCTGATCGATATGCTGGAAGACTGCGACGACGTGCAGGAAGTTTACCATAACGGTGAAATCTCCGACGAAGTGGCGGCGACGCTGTAATCCGGTAAAACGGGCGCCGCCGTTCGGCGGCGCCGTGCATGCAAGGTGGATGTAGATATGGCGATCATACTCGGTATCGATCCCGGCTCACGCGTCACCGGCTATGGCCTTATCCGCCAGCAGGGGCGTCAGTTGAGCTATATCGCCAGCGGCTGCATCCGCACGGTGGTGGACGACATGCCGACGCGGCTGAAGCTGATTTACGCCGGCGTCAGTGAGATCATCACCCAGTTTCAGCCCGATTTCTTCGCCATCGAACAGGTGTTTATGGCCAAGAACCCGGACTCGGCGCTCAAGCTCGGCCAGGCGCGCGGCGTCGCGATCGTCGCGGCGGTGAATCAGAATCTGGAAGTGTTCGAGTATGCGGCGCGGCAGGTCAAACAGACCGTGGTCGGCACCGGCGCGGCCGAAAAGGCGCAGGTACAGCACATGGTGCGCTCGCTGCTCAAACTCTCGGCCAACCCGCAGGCGGACGCCGCCGATGCCCTGGCCATCGCCATTACCCACTGCCACCTCAGCCAGAATGTGCTGCGGATGAGCGAAGGGCGGTTGAACCTGGCGCGCGGGCGTTTGCGCTGACGCAAAGCGATGATTGCTCAGGCTGGATATTCATCCAGCCTTTTTTATGTTATAAGCTTTACCAGCAACGGCATGGCAGGGCGCCATGCCCGGTCATTCTGCAGGAGGGTAAATGATAGGTCGTCTCAGGGGAAATATTCTGGAAAAGCAGCCGCCGCTGGTGTTACTGGAGGCGAACGGCGTGGGCTATGAGGTACACATGCCGATGACCTGCTTTTACGAGCTGCCGGAACTGGGGCAAGAGGCCATCGTGTTTACCCACTTCGTGGTGCGTGAAGACGCGCAGCTGCTGTACGGTTTCAACGACAAGCAGGAGCGCGCGCTGTTCCGCGAGCTGATCAAGGTCAACGGCGTCGGGCCGAAGCTGGCGTTGGCGATCCTGTCGGGCATGTCCGCGCAGCAGTTCGTCAGCGCGGTGGAGCGCGAAGAGATCACTGCGCTGGTCAAGCTGCCGGGCGTAGGCAAGAAAACCGCCGAGCGCCTGGTGGTAGAGATGAAAGACCGCTTCAAAGGGCTGAACGGCGATCTGTTCAACAGCAGTAGCGAGATCAGCCTGCCGTCCGCCGCCGCCAACGCGCCGGAAGCGGACGCAGAAGCCGAAGCTGTCTCGGCGTTGGTGGCACTGGGCTATAAGCCGCAGGAAGCCAGCCGCATGATCAGCAAAATTGCCAAACCGGGCGCCGACTGCGAGACCCTGATCCGCGACGCGCTGCGCGCGGCTTTGTAAGGCCGCTAAGAGGTAGATAATGATTGAAGCCGATCGCCTGATCTCCGCCGAACCGATCAACGAGGAAGAAGTCCTCGATCGCGCCATTCGTCCCAAGCTGTTGACCGAATACGTGGGCCAGCCGCACGTGCGCGAGCAGATGGAGATCTTCATCCAGGCGGCCAAGCAGCGCGGCGACGCGCTCGACCACCTGCTGATCTTCGGCCCGCCGGGCCTGGGGAAAACCACCCTGGCCAACATCGTGGCCAACGAAATGGGCGTGAATCTGCGCACCACGTCCGGCCCGGTGCTGGAGAAGGCGGGCGATTTGGCGGCGATGCTGACCAACCTCGAACCGCACGACGTGTTGTTCATCGACGAAATCCACCGTTTATCTCCGGTGGTGGAAGAGGTGCTGTATCCGGCGATGGAAGACTATCAGCTGGATATCATGATCGGCGAAGGGCCGGCGGCGCGTTCGATTAAGCTCGATCTGCCGCCGTTTACCTTGGTGGGCGCTACCACCCGCGCCGGCTCGCTGACCTCGCCGCTGCGCGATCGCTTCGGCATTGTCCAGCGGCTGGAGTTTTATCAGGTGGCGGATCTGCAGCACATCGTCTCGCGCAGCGCCGGCTGCCTGGGGCTGGAGCTGTCCGACGAGGGTGCCCATGAAGTGGCCCGCCGTGCGCGCGGTACGCCGCGTATCGCCAACCGCCTGTTGCGCCGGGTGCGCGACTTTGCCGAGGTGCGCGCCAACGGCGTGATCAGCGGCGCGGTGGCGGCGCAGGCGCTCGATATGCTCAACGTCGATGCCGAAGGTTTCGACTATATGGATCGCAAGCTGCTGTTGGCGATTATCGACAAGTTTACCGGCGGCCCGGTCGGGCTGGACAACCTGGCGGCGGCGATCGGCGAAGAGCGCGAAACCATCGAGGACGTGATTGAACCGTTCCTGATCCAGCAGGGCTTTATCCAGCGCACGCCGCGCGGCCGTTTGGCGACCCAGCATGCCTACCGGCATTTCGGGCTGGAACGCGAAGCATAAGAAGTTTGCCATCCTCCATACAAAAGGGCCGCATCTGCGGCCCTCGTCATATTCTGGTTCTGGCTTCAATCAAGCCTGCTGTTTTTTGAACAGGCTCAGCGTGAACAGCACGGCGGCGCAGAGCACTACCGAAGGGCCGGCCGGCGTATCGTAACACGCCGAGAAAGTCAGGCCGCCGGTGACGGCCACCATGCCGAGCAGCACCGCGACGCCGGCCATCTGTTCCGGCGTGCGCGCGAAGCGGCGAGCGGTGGCTGCGGGAATGATCAGCAGCGAAGTGATGATCAGCGCGCCGACGAATTTCATCGCCAGGCCGATGGTCAACGCGGTCACCAGCATCAGCACGGTGCGCGCCCGCGCCAGATTGACGCCGTCGACGTGCGCCAGCTCCGGGCTGATGGTCATCGACAGCAGATCGCGCCACTGCCACCACAGCACCAACAGCACCACGGCGACGCCGCCGGCGATCATCAGGATATCGCTCAGCGTGACCGACAGCAGATCGCCGAACAGGTAGGCCATCAGGTCGACCCGCACGTTGGACATCAGCGCCACCACTACCAGGCCCAGCGACAGGGCGCTGTGGGCCAGAATGCCGAGCAGGGTATCCACCGAAAGCTGCGGGCGGCGCTCCAGCCATACCAGGGCCAGAGCCAGCAGCAGCGTAATGGCGATCACCGCATAGAAAGGATTGATGTCGAGCAGCAGACCAAAGGCGACGCCGAGCAGCGAGGCGTGCGCCAGGGTATCGCCAAAGTAGGACATGCGGCGCCAGACCACGAAGGAGCCCAGCGGCCCGGCGGCGCCGGCCAACAACACGCCGGCCAGCCAGCCGGGAAGTAACAGTTCGATCATGCTTCGCGGCTCCCGGTTTTCTTCAAGACAATTCTTCCCTGCAGGTCGTGGCGGTGATTGTGATGGTGGCGATACACCGCCAGTTGCTCTGCGCCGCGGTTGCCGAACATGGCGATGAATTCGGGATGCATCGACACCACCTCCGGCGCCCCTGAGCAGCAGATGTGCTGATTGAGGCACAAGACCTCGTCGGTTTTCGCCATCACCAGATGCAGATCGTGCGACACCATCAGCACGGCGCAGCCCAGCTCTTTACGCAGTTGATCGATGAGATCGTACAGCGCCAGCTGGCCGTTGACGTCCACCCCTTGCGTGGGTTCGTCCAGCACCAGCAGCTGCGGTTTGTTCAACAGCGCTCGCGCCAGCAGCACGCGTTGGTTTTCACCGCCGGAGAGCTTTTGCATCGGCTGGTCGAGCAGGTGGGCGGCGTGCACGCGCTTGAGCGCCGGCAGAATGTCGGCTTTCTTGACGCCGGGCTTGAGGCGCATAAAGCGGCTGACGGTCAGCGGCAGGGTGGCGTCGAGGTGCAGCTTTTGCGGCACGTAGCCGATGCGCAGATCGGGCTCACGCTCCAGCGTGCCGGCGGTCGGTTTGACCAATCCCAGCACCACGCGCACCAACGTAGACTTGCCCGCGCCGTTCGGGCCCAGCAGCGTGAGAATACGGCCGGGTTGCAGGCTGAGGGAAATGTTCGACAGCACCTTGCGGCTGCCGAAGGCGACGGAGATATTTTTTAGCGTTATCAGTGTAGACATCTCGAGATTACAGGTTGCAGAACGAAGCGAATGTTATAATATCACGCCTTGTTGATGAAAACGATGGGATTACTGATGATGGCAAAGAAAAATAAATGGCTGCAGCGCACGCTGCTGGCCAGCGCACTGTTGATGGCCGGCCCGCTGAGCAGCGCTTCCGCGGCGGTGGTGACCTCGATTCGTCCGTTGGGCTTTATCGCTTCGGCCATCGCCGACGGCGTGACGCCGACCGAAGTGTTGCTGCCGGATGGCGCTTCACCGCACGATTTTGCGTTGCGTCCTTCCGATATCCAGCGCTTGCGTTCCGCGGACCTGGTGCTGTGGGTTGGGCCGGACATGGAAGCGTTCCTGAACAAGGCGCTGGTGCCGATCTCGGCGACCCGAAAGCTGGCCATCAGCGAACTGCCGGCGGTGAAGCCGCTGCTGATGAAAGGCGAAGAGGACGACGATCATGATCATGCAGGCGAAGCGCATAACCATGCCGATGACGATCATGGGCATCATCACGGCGAGTACAATATGCACGTTTGGCTGTCGCCGGAGATAGCAAAAGTGACCGCGATCGCGATTCACGACAGATTGTTGGAACTTATGCCGCAAAATAAGGACAAATTAGACGCAAACCTGCGCCAGTTCGAGAATCTGCTGACGCAAACTGACAAAAATGTTGGTAACATGCTTACGCCTGTGCAAGGTAAGGGTTATTTTGTTTTTCATGATGCTTACGGCTACTTTGAGAAACACTACGGTTTGAGTCCGCGGGGCCATTTCACCGTCAATCCCGAAATTCAGCCTGGAGCACAGCGCCTACACCAAATTCGAACACAGTTGGTTGAGCAGAAAGCGGTATGCGTTTTTGCTGAGCCACAATTCAGGCCGGCCATAATCAATGCCGTCGCCAAGGGTACCAAAGTGCGTTCCGGAACGCTGGACCCGCTGGGCATCGGCATCGCGCTGGGGAAGGACAGCTACGGGAAATTCCTGACTCAGCTGTCAAACCAGTACGTGAGCTGCCTGAAGTAAAGCTTATGAGGATAATATCGAGTGCAGCAGATAGTCCGAACTATCGCTCTGGCGTATAACAACCTGCCACGGCCCCACCGCGTCATGCTGGGGTCGCTGACAGTCGTCACATTGGCCGTCGCTGTTTGGCGGCCTTTTGTTTACCACCCAGAACACAACCCCATTGCCAAGAGCGTCGAGTTAGAATCCAGCCAGATGCGGTCATTGCTCCCCGAAGCCAGTGAGCCGATTGATGCCGACCAACCCACCCCCGATGACGAAATCCCGCAGGATGAGCTGGATCAGAAAGACGCCGGCGACGATGGCGTGCATGAATATGTGGTTTCTACCGGCGACACCCTCGGCAGCATTCTGACGCAATATGGCATCGATATGTCGGATGTCACGCTGCTGGCCTCGCAAAACCGCGATCTGCGTAATCTGAAGATTGGCCAACAGCTGTCGTGGACCGTGAACGATGCGGGCGATCTGCAGCAGTTGACCTGGGAAGTTTCCCGCCGCGAAACCCGCACCTATGACCGCGTCGGCAACAGCTTCAAAGAGTCGAAAGAGGCGCAGCAGGGCGAATGGCGCAACAACGTGATCAGCGGCCGGGTCAACGGCAGCTTCGTCAGCAGCGCCGGCGACGCCGGGCTGAGCCGTAACGAAATCAACTCGGTGATTAAGGCGCTGCAGTGGCAGCTCGATTTCCGCAAGCTACGCAAAGGCGACCAGTTCTCCGTGCTGATGTCGCGCGAGCATTTCGACGGCAAGAAATCGCAAAGCCAGCTGTTGGGCGTGCGTCTGCGCACCGGCGGCAAGGATTACTACGCGATCCGCGCCGAAGACGGCAAATTCTACGATCGCCAGGGCTCAGGCCTGGCGCGCGGCTTCATGCGTTTCCCGACCATGAAACAGTTCCGCATCTCCTCCAACTTCAACCCGCGCCGCGTGAACCCGGTGACCGGTCGCGTGGCGCCGCACAAAGGCGTCGATTTCGCCATGCCGGTCGGCACGCCGGTGCTGGCGGTCGGCGATGGTGAAGTGGTGATCGCCAAACGCAGTGGCGCAGCGGGCAACTATGTGGCGATCCGTCACGGTCGCCAGTACACCACGCGCTATATGCACCTGAAAAAGCTGCTGGTGAAACCGGGCCAGAAGGTGAAACGCGGCGATCGCATTGCGCTCTCCGGCAACACCGGCCGCTCCACCGGGCCGCACCTGCACTTTGAACTGTGGACCGGCCAACAGGCGGTGAACCCGCTGACGGCCAAGCTGCCGCGTTCCGAAGGGCTGGGCGGCAAAGACCGCAGCGATTATCTGGCACAGGTGAAGGAAGTGGTTCCTCAACTGCAGTTAGATTAACGTCCCCCTTTTTCCGGCGCTTCGGCGCCGCTAATTTCATCGGCCTGATTGCGGGCCGATGCTGTTTTATCTGGGCGGTTCGCGGTTGTTAATTGCAAAATCGGTGATGGCAATTATGATTAGCCGAATCGCTAAGCTAAGAGCATGTGCATGCAAAACGAGAAGAAATCGAACGTAGAGTTCATCCCGCAGTTTCAAAAAGCCTTTTTATATCCGCGCTACTGGGGCGTGTGGTTGGGAACCGGCCTGATGGCCGGCATTTCGCTGGTGCCCGCGCGCCTGCGCGATCCGGTGCTGGGTGCGGTCGGCAAACTGGCCGGCAAGCTGGCGAAGGGCGCGCGCCGTCGTGCCCGCATCAACCTGCTGTATTGCTTGCCGGGGCTGCCGGAAAGCGACCGCGAGCACATTATCGACCAGATGTTCGCCTGTGCGCCGCAGTCGATGGTGCTGATGGCTGAGCTGGCTTGCACCAAGCCCGAGAAAGTGCTCAAGCGCGTGCGTTGGCACGGTGAAGAGGTGTTGGACAAGATCCGGGCGGAAGGGCGCAACGTGATTTTCCTGGTGCCTCACGGCTGGGCGGTGGATGTGCCGGCGATGCTGATGGCCGCGCGCGGCCAACCGATGGCGGCGATGTTCCACAACCAGCGCAATCAGCTGATCGACTACCTGTGGAACGCCGTGCGACGTAAATTCGGCGGCCGCATGCACGCGCGCAACGACGGCATCAAACCGTTTATCAGTTCGGTGCGGCAGGGCTATTGGGGCTACTATCTGCCCGATCAGGATCACGGCGCCGAGCACAGCGAGTTCGTCGATTTCTTCGCCACCTATAAGGCGACGCTGCCGGCGGTGGGGCGGCTGATGAAGGTGTGTCGTGCGGCGATCGTGCCTTTGTTCCCGGTGTACGACGGCAAAACCAGCATGCTGGATATTTATATTCGCGAGCCGATGGACGATCTGGCCGAAGCCGACGATCCGCGCATTGCCCGCCGCATGAATGAAGAAGTGGAAAATCTGGTGGGCCCGAATCCGGAGCAGTATACCTGGATCCTCAAACTGCTGAAGACGCGCAAGGAAGGGGAGATTGAACCTTACTCGCGCGACGATCTGTATCGTTAATCCTTTCTGCCGCTAACGCCGGCCGGGCCGCAATCCGGCCGGCGTCTCTTCATATATGCACCCTACAGCCGCGAGCCCGCAGGATGTCGATGACGTTGGGCGTGTGGGTGAAATCATTCCAGCGCAGGTCCAGCTTGCGCAGGCGGCTCAGTTCGCCGAGGCTTTCCGGCAGGTCGCTCAGGCGGTTGGCGCGCAGATCCAGACTTCTCAGCGCCGTCAGCTCGCCGATATTTTCCGGCAGGCGCGTCAGCTGGTTGAAACGCAGGTTCAGCTCGCTCAGCCGCGGCAACCGACAGAAGGCCTGCGGCAGCTCGGCGATGGCATTGTTAGCCGCGTCGAGTATCTCCAGCTCACCGAGCTGAACCATTTCCGCCGGCAGCGAAGTCAGGGCATTTTTCATGATATGCAGTTCGCGCAGCGCGTGCAGTTGCCCGATTTCGGCGGGCAGGTTGCCGATGCGGTTGTTGTATAAACGCAGCTCCTGCAATGCCGCCAGCCTCGGTATCGCCTGCGGCAAAACGGTTAAATGGTTGTCGGTCGCGTTGAGGTAAACCAACTGCTGCAGCTGCGCCAGCGAGCGCGGCAGATCGCTAAAGCCGTTATCGCTCAGATAGAGGTATTTCAACCGATGCAGCTGCCCCAGTTCTTCGGGGAGTTCGTTTGCGCGATTGTGGCCAAAGTCGAACATCTCGAGCTGTTGCAACTGGCCAATCTCCGGCGGCAGGCGGTCGAGCTGATTGCAGGAGATATTCAGCACCCGCAGATTTCGGTGCCGGAAGAGGGCGACAGGGAGGGCCGTCAGCTGATTGTCGTACAGGCTAATCTTGCGCAGCGCGTGGCCGGCTAACGGCGACTCGTCGAGCTGCGTCAGGCCGTGGCCGTCGAGATCGAGCTCATCACTGCTCGCTGCGGGAGTGTGTTGGTGGAGCATGGTGTTCTCCGTCTTTTATGGCGGTGCAGGGGCAAAAAAAATGCCGGCCAACGTGAGCCGGCCGGCATTTCGTCTGCGGCGTGGATTACTCGACGCGCAGGATACGGCTGGTATTGGTGGTGCCGACGGTTTCCATCACGTCGCCCTGGGTGACGATCACCAGATCGCCGGAGACCAAGAAGCCCTTGTCGCGCAGGCGATTGACGGCTTCATTGGCGGCGATCACGCCGTCTTTGTGGCTGTCGAAATACACCGGCGTCACGCCGCGATACAGCGCGGTCAGGTTCAGCGTATGCTCATGACGCGACATGGCGAAGATCGGCAGGCCCGAGCTGATGCGCGACATCATCAGCGCGGTGCGGCCGGACTCGGTCATGGCGATCAGCGCGGTAACGCCTTTCAGGTGGTTGGCGGCATACATCGAAGACATGGCAATCGCTTCTTCGATGTTGTCGAACTGCACGTCCAGGCGGTGTTTGGAAACATTGATGCTCGGGATCTTCTCGGCGCCCAGACAAACGCGCGCCATCGCCGCCACGGTTTCCGCCGGGTATTGGCCGGCGGCGGTTTCGGCCGACAGCATAACGGCGTCGGTGCCGTCCAGCACGGCGTTGGCCACGTCCATGACTTCGGCGCGGGTCGGCATCGGGTTGGTGATCATCGACTCCATCATCTGAGTTGCGGTGATCACCGCGCGGTTCAGGGTACGGGCGCGGCGGATCAGTTTCTTCTGAATGCCGACCAGTTCCGGATCGCCGATCTCGACGCCGAGATCGCCACGGGCAACCATCACCACGTCGGAGGCCAGAATAATGTCGTCCATCGCTTCGTCGCTGCAGACCGCTTCGGCGCGCTCAACCTTGGACACGATCTTGGCGTTGCAGCCGGCGTCGCGCGCCAGGCGGCGGGCATAGTTCAGGTCTTCACCGGTGCGCGGGAAGGAAACCGCCAGATAGTCGACGCCAATCTTGGCGGCGGTCACGATGTCCGCCTTGTCTTTTTCGGTCAGCGCTTCGGCCGACAGGCCACCGCCGAGCTTATTGATGCCCTTGTTGTTGGACAGCGGGCCGCCGACCGTCACTTCGGTAAACACTTTCATGCCCTGAACTTCGAGCACTTTCAGCTGAACGCGGCCGTCGTCGAGCAGCAGGACATCGCCCGGCACCACGTCGGCAGGCAGGCCTTTATAGTCGATACCGACTTTTTCTTTATCGCCTTCGCCTTTTGACAGGTTGGCGTCCAGCAGGAATTTATCGCCCACGTTGAGGAAGATTTTGCCTTCCTTGAAGGTGGAGACGCGGATTTTCGGCCCTTGCAGATCGCCGAGTATAGCGACGTGACGTCCCAGTTTTGCGGCGATTTCGCGCACTTTGTCAGCGCGAGCCTGGTGATCTTCCGGGCTGCCGTGGGAGAAGTTAAGCCGAACTACGTTGGCGCCGGCGGCAATGATCTTTTCCAGATTATTGTCGCGGTCAGTAGCCGGACCCAGGGTGGTAACGATTTTGGTTCTTCTGAGCCGTCTGGACATGTATTACTCCGTTGACTGGTGAAGCAAATATTGGTGTTGCGATAACGTCGGATAACGAAACCAGGCGTGAAATGTAATTTTACAACACTGATATTTCACCCGGGTTACCCGCATGAGCATGTTAACAGGGTACCGCCTCTGATGCCGTCATTCAAATGTCTGTTGAACGGCGATTTTTTCTTCGTCGGGTCACGAATCAAAACTGTTGGGAATGACCACGCCTTTATCAAAGCGCGATTCTTTGAGCGCTTCTTTGACCCGCTTCAAGTTATCTCTGAATTTAGCCCCTCGGCGCAAGGTAAATCCGGTGGCGAGCACGTCAATGAGCGTTAATTGCGCGATCCGTGACACCATCGGCATGTAAACGTCAGTGTCTTCGGGCACGTCGAGCAGCAGAGCGAGGGTCGCCGCCTGAGCGAGCGGGGTGTCGCGCGAGGTGACAGCCAGTACCGTGGCGTCGTTTTCTCGCGCCAGGTGGGCCATCTCCACCAGATTCTTGGTGCGGCCGGTGTGTGAGATCAGCACCACCACGTCGCCTTCGCCGGAGTTCATGCAGCTCATGCGCTGCATGACGATGTCATCGAAGTAGACCACCGGAATGTTGAAGCGGAAAAATTTGTTCATCGCATCGTGCGCTACCGCCGCGGAGGCGCCCAGGCCGAAGAAAGAGATCTTTTTTGCCTGGGTGAGCAGGTCAACCGCACGATTGATTGCGGCAATATCCAAATTTGCCTTTACTGTATCCAGGCTGGCCATGACCGATTCGAAGATCTTGCTGGTATAAGCATCGACGCTGTCGTCTTCCTCGACGTTACGGTTTACGTAGGGCGTGCCGTTAGCCAGGCTTTGGGCGAGATGCAGTTTGAAGTCGGGAAAGCCTTTGGTATCAAGGCGGCGGCAAAAACGGTTGACGGTGGGTTCGCTGACGTCGGCCATGCGCGCCAGCGTGGCGATGCTGGAGTGAATGGCGGTCTGCGGGGAGGCCAGGATCACCTCGGCGACTTTCCTTTCAGATTTGCTCAGGAGTTCCAGATGGCTCTGGATTTTGTCCAGCGTATTCATATAACGAGAGTCACTCATGGTTTTATCCCTGTGGCTTTCAAGCAACAGCGTCGAATCTCGCCCGTGTTCGCCGTGCAAGCAGACGCCAAACGAGCGGCTGTAACCTGGAATCGATAGGGTATGACGATTTCAAACAAAGGAGAAATCAATGCCGGTTTAGTGAAAATATACTACGTGCTGGTAACCGTTGGCAGTCTCGACAGGGCGTATGCAGGCTTTTTTCACCAGAATATGACCTGTGTCTAACTTTCATAATGGTAACAGAGCGTCAAAAAAGACGAAAAATTACAGTTTTGCCCGGGACGAGGGCGCTGGCGCACATTGGCGCTTTCCACTGGAATATTGAGGTCTTTTTTTCTGCTTCTGCGCTGGGTTTGCTGGCCGTAGTCAAACAGAGTACATTAGTAATGTAAGAAAATTACAAATATCCTGCAACGAGGAGATGAACATGGCGGTAACCTCTACAGCCCAGGCGTGTGACCTGGTTATTTTCGGCGCGAAAGGTGATTTGGCGCGCCGTAAGCTGCTGCCTTCCCTGTACCAGTTAGAGAAAGCCGGACACATCCACCCGGAAACGCGGATCATCGGCGTCGGCCGCGCGGAGTGGGATAAAAAAGCCTATACCGAAGTGGTCAAGGAAGCGCTTGGCACCTTCATGAAGGAAAAACTGGATGACGAACTCTGGGCCACGCTGAGCGCACGCCTGGACTTCTGCAATCTGGACGTCAACGACAGCAAGAACTTTACCAAATTGGGTAAAATGCTGGATCAGAAACACCGCACCACCATCAACTACTTCGCCATGCCGCCAAGCACCTTCGGCGCCATCTGCAAAGGGTTGGGCGAAGCCAAACTGAACCATGAGCCGGCGCGCGTGGTGATGGAGAAGCCGCTGGGCACCGATCTGGCGTCTTCCCGCGTGATCAACGACCAGGTGGCGGAGTACTTCAACGAATCCCAGGTTTACCGTATCGACCACTATCTCGGCAAAGAGACGGTGCTGAACCTGTTGGCGCTGCGTTTCGCCAACTCGCTGTTCGCATCCAACTGGGATAACCGTACCATCGATTCGGTGCAGATCACCGTGGCGGAAGAGGTGGGCATCGAAGGGCGCTGGGGTTACTTCGACCAGGCCGGCCAGATGCGCGACATGATCCAGAACCACCTGCTGCAGATCCTGACCATGATCGCCATGTCGCCGCCGGCGGATCTGACCACTGACCGTATCCGCGACGAGAAGGTGAAGGTACTGCGTTCGCTGCGCCGCATCGATCAGACCAATGTACGGGAAACCACCGTGCGCGGTCAGTACACCGCCGGTTTCGTCCAGGGCAAGAAAGTGCCGGGTTATCTGGAAGAGGAAGGGGCGAACAAGAGCAGCAGCACCGAAACTTTCGTCTCCATCCGCGTGGATATCGACAACTGGCAGTGGGCCGGGGTGCCGTTCTACCTGCGTACCGGTAAACGTCTGCCGACCAAATGCTCGGAAGTGGTGGTGTACTTCAAGAACCCACCGCTTAACCTGTTCAGCGACTCTTACCAACAGCTACCGCAGAACAAGCTGACCATCCGCCTGCAGCCGGACGAAGGCATCGAAATTCAGGTGCTGAACAAGGTGCCGGGGCTGGATCACAAGCACCGTCTGCAGACCACCAAGCTGGATCTGAGCTTCTCGGAAACCTTCAACCAGGAGCACGTGGCGGACGCCTACGAGCGCCTGCTGCTGGAGACCATGCGCGGCATTCAGGCGCTGTTTGTGCGCCGCGATGAAGTGGAAGAGGCCTGGAAGTGGGTCGACTCCATCATGGACGCATGGAAAGCCGACAACGAGGCGCCGAAGCCTTATCAGGCGGGCACCTGGGGGCCGGTGGCCTCGGTGGCGATGATCACCCGCGACGGCCGTTCCTGGAACGAGTTCGAGTAATGCGCAATGCCGGCAGCCTGTCTGCCGGCTTTTTTTTGCCTGCGATCTGCGCGTGGGCCACATCACTTACGGTACGGCCGGACGTCCGCGCATTTGCGCGGAGCCCTGTGGCAGGGGCGTGCCATTGTTAACCGCGAGTAATGGAGAAATAACGATGAAAAACTGGAAAACCAGCGCCGAGCAGATCCTGACGGCAGGGCCGGTGGTGCCTGTTATCGTGATCAACAAGCTGGAGCAGGCGGTGCCGCTGGCGAAAGCGCTGGTTGCCGGCGGCGTGCGGGTATTGGAGGTGACGCTGCGCACCACCTGCGGGCTGGAGGCGATCCGCGCTATCGCCAAAGAGGTGCCGGAGGCCATTATCGGCGCTGGTACGGTGATCAATCCGCAGCAGCTGCGGGAGGTGACCGAGGCGGGAGCGCAGTTCGCCATCAGCCCGGGGCTGACCGAAGCCTTGCTGCAGGCGGCGACGGCGGGGCCAATCCCGCTGATCCCGGGCATCAGCACCGTTTCCGAGCTGATGCAGGGCATGGATCACGGCCTGCGCGAGTTCAAATTCTTCCCGGCGGAAGCCAACGGCGGCGTGAAGGCGCTGCAGGCGATCGGCGGCCCGTTCCCGCAGGTGCGTTTTTGCCCGACCGGCGGCATTACGCCGAACAACTACCGCGATTATCTGGCGCTGAACAGCGTACTTTGCATCGGCGGTTCCTGGCTGGTGCCGGCGGACGCGCTCGAAAGCGGCGACTACGCGCGCATCACTGAACTGGCGCGCAGTGCCGTCAGCGGGGCCGCGTTGTAACCCGCGCCGCGCCTGGGGTTGGCGCTTATTTGCGCGCCCGCGAATATCGCAAGGCTCAACGCTCCGTTGAGCCTTTTTTAATTTTTATCGTGATTAACATTCTTATTTTTAACCCGTTTTTTTTCGATTTTTATGAAAACGGCAGTTTGCTTTCTTATTTTGGCTGTGGTAAAAATATCTTAGTCGAAAATTTTACTTTCATGAGGATATTGGGCAAATCGCACGGTGTGCGGCTGATAATAGAGAACGATTATGATGACTATTAACGGAATTACCCTCAGAACCTCTACGTGCCAACTCTTCCTGTCTGCGATCCTTGCCAGTGAGCATCACTGGTGCAGCGAGCTATAGCGTCTTTCTCCCTTAACCGGTGCCGGTAGCGGGCTTTCGCCTTCGCTCTACCGTTCAGCCGGGCAAACATTCTTTTTTGCGTTTGGGTCAGTTTATCCCCAGGGATCTCTGCGTCTTGCGCGCCGCAATGCGCCGTTTGACGAGATAAATCGGGATAAATATGCCTTGGCGCGCGTTATTCGCCGTTTGGGAGAAAAATTATGATTTATTGGATCTTTTTAGGTTTGGCCATCATGACCGAAATCATCGGCACCTTGTCGATGAAATACGCCAGCGTCAATGGCGGCATGATCGGGCACATCGTGATGTACGTGATGATCACCGCGTCTTATGTGTTGCTGTCCGTAGCGGTAAAACGCGTGGCGCTGGGCGTGGCCTATGCGCTGTGGGAAGGCATCGGTATTCTGTTCATTACCCTGTTCAGCGTGCTGTGGTTCGACGAGCCAATCTCGGCGCTGAAGGTGCTGGGCCTGGCTACGCTGATCGCCGGCATCATGCTGGTGAAATCCGGTACCCGCAAAGAGCGAAAACAGGTCAGCCCGCGAGGTAACAACCATGCAACAGTTTGAGTTGTACCACATTGGGTTCCTGGGGCTGGCGATCGTGCTGGAAATCATCGCCAACATCTTCCTGAAGATGTCGGACGGCTTCCGTAAAATTTGGCTGGGGCTGTTGTCGCTGCTGTCGGTGCTCGGCGCGTTCAGCGCCCTGGCGCAGGCGGTGAAGGGCATCGATCTGTCGATCGCTTATGCGCTGTGGGGCGGTTTCGGTATCGCCGCCACCATCGCCGCAGGCTGGATCATGTTCGGCCAGCGGTTGAACGCCAAAGGCTGGATTGGCCTGGCGCTGCTGCTGATGGGGATGGTGATCCTTAAACTGTCCTGATAACGGGCAATAAAAAACCGCAGGCGTTGCCGTCTGCGGTTTTTTTTCGTCTGCGCTCAGGCTTACAGCGCGGCGATGATTTTGATTTCCACCTTGTACTTCGGATTCATCAGCTGCGCCTGCACGGTGCAGCGCACCGGCGCGCTGCCGGCGACCACCCAGGCGTCCCAGGCGGCGTTCATCGCGGCGAAGTCGGCGCTGTTGGCCAGGAAGATGGTGGCGTCCAGAATGCGGCTTTTGTCCGAACCTACGCGCGCCAGCAGCACGTCGATGGCGGCGAGGGCGTTGGCGGTCTGCGCGGTCGCGTCGTCGTCCAGGTTCTCCGGCACGCTGGTGTAGTAAACGGTCTCGTTGTGCACCACGGCTTCGGACCAGCGCTGATCAGGATCAATTCTTTCGATATTCATTTGCTTATCTCCATATCATAGTCCCGCTAAGGGTAGCACAGCCGGTAATGAAAAAGCGCGGCGATAAAGTGGGTGGTAGCCGGGCGGCAGGCTTGGCATAATCACCGCTGAATGACACCGGCAGAGAGACAGCGTGACAGACGATTTTGTAACAGACGGCGCATTGGCGCAGGCTATCAAGGGATTCAAACCGCGTGAGCCGCAGCGGCAGATGGCGCAAGCCGTCACCGAGGCGATCAATTTCAAGCAGGAGCTGGTGGTGGAAGCCGGCACTGGCACCGGCAAAACCTTCGCTTATCTGGCGCCGGCGCTGCGCTCCGATCGCAAAGTGATCATCTCTACCGGTTCGAAAGCGTTGCAGGATCAGCTGTATGCGCGCGATCTGCCCACCGTCGCCAAAGCGTTGAAGTACAAAGGCAAGCTGGCGCTGCTGAAGGGGCGCTCCAATTATCTGTGTCTGGAGCGGCTGGAGCAGCAGTCGATGGCCGGCGGTGAGCTGGCGGGGCAGACGCTGATCGATCTGGTGCAGCTGCGCAAGTGGTCGTCGCAGACCAAAGAGGGCGACATCAGCACCTGCAGCGAAGTGGCGGAAGACAGCTTCGTCTGGCCATTGGTGACCAGCACCAATGACAACTGCCTGGGCAGCGATTGCCCGCTGTATCAGGATTGCTTCGTGGTCAAGGCACGCCGCCGCGCGATGGATGCGGATGTGGTGGTGGTAAACCATCACCTGTTCCTGGCGGATATGGTGGTGAAAGAGGGCGGTTTCGCCGAGCTGATCCCGGAAGCCGAGGTGATGATTTTCGACGAAGCGCACCAAATCCCCGACATCGCCAGCCAGTATTTCGGCCAACAGCTCACCAGCCGCCAACTGTTGGATCTGGCGAAGGACATCACCATCGCCTACCGCACCGAGGTGCGCGACGCCGCTCAACTGCAAAAAAGCGCCGACCGTCTCAGCCTGAGCACGCAAGATTTCCGTCTGAATCTGGGCGAGCCGGGTTTTCGCGGCAATCTGCGTGACGTGCTCGGTGAACCGAACGTGCAGCGCGCTCTGTTGCTGCTCGATGACGCGTTGGAGCTGTGTTATGACGTGATGAAACTGTCGCTGGGGCGTTCGGCGCTGCTGGACGCCGCCTTTGAGCGTGCCACGCTGTACCGCGCGCGCCTCAAGCGGCTGAAGGCGGTGACGGAGCCTGGCTACAGCTATTGGTATGAATGCAACTCGCGCCATTTCGTGCTGGCGCTGACGCCGCTGACGGTAGCCGATCGGTTCCGCGAAATGCTGGACGAGAAGCCGGGCAGTTGGATCTTTACCTCGGCCACGCTGTCGGTCAACGAGCGGTTGGGCCACTTCACCGAACGGCTGGGGCTGACCAAGGCCAAAACGCTGCTGTTGCCGAGCCCGTTCGACTATGCCAAGCAGGCGCTGCTGTGCGTGCCGCGCTTTTTGCCTTCGCCGAATCAGCGCGGCGGAGCGCGCCAGCTGGCGCGCATGCTGCGGCCACTAATTGAAGCCAACAACGGCCGCTGCTTCTTTTTATGCACCTCGCACCAGATGATGCGCGAGCTGGCGGAAGAGTTCCGCGCCACGATGACGCTGCCGGTGCTGTTGCAAGGGGAAACCAGCAAAGGGCAGCTGCTGGCGCAGTTCGTCGCCGCCGGTAACGCGCTGCTGGTGGCGACCAGCAGCTTCTGGGAAGGGGTGGACGTGCGCGGCGATGCGCTGTCGTGCGTGATCATCGATAAGCTGCCGTTCACTTCACCGGACGATCCGCTGCTGAAGGCGCGCATTGAAGATTGCCGCCTGCGCGGCGGCGATCCGTTCAATGACGTGCAGCTGCCGGATGCGGTCATCACCCTGAAACAGGGCGTCGGCCGTTTGATCCGCGACACCGACGATCGCGGCGTGCTGGTGATTTGCGATAACCGTCTGGTCATGCGGCCCTACGGCGAGGTGTTCCTCAATAGCCTGCCGCCTACGCCGCGCACCCGCGATTTGAAGCAGGCGATCGCCTTCCTGCAGGCCGCCGACACGTCGGCCACGTAAAGATGAAGGGCTTACGGGGCTGTGCTACAATGCGCGCCCTGTATGAAAAACCCAGTTTTATTCCCGCCAGAGGTTGGCATGTCCACGCGAATTTTAGCGATCGATACCGCGACGGAAGCCTGTTCCGTCGCCGTCTGGAATCAAGGCGAAATCCACGCCCTGTTTGAGCTGTGCCCACGCGAGCATACGCAACGTATTTTACCTATGGTGCAGCAGGTGCTGGCGGAATCCGGCCTGGCGCTCAACCACCTCGATGCGCTGGCCTTTGGCCGCGGCCCCGGCAGCTTTACCGGGGTGCGCATCGGCATTGGCATCGCTCAGGGCCTGGCGCTGGGCGCCGATCTGCCGATGCTCGGCATTTCCACGCTGCAAACCATGGCGCAGGGCGCCTGGCGCGTCGGCGGCGCGGAGCGGGTGCTGGCGGCGATAGATGCGCGCATGGGTGAGGTCTACTGGGGGCAGTTCGAACGCCAGGCGGACGGTAGCTGGTTGGAAAGCGAAGGCGAGGCGGTGTTGTCGCCGGCGCAGGCGCTGGAGCGTGCGCAGCGCCTGCAGGGCGAGTGGGCTCACGTCGGCACCGGCTGGCAAACCTATCCCGATCTGGTCAAGGGGTCTACGCTGAGCGTGCGTGACGGGCAGATGCTGTTGCCGCAGGCGCAAGACATGCTGCCGCTGGCGCTGCACGCCTGGCAACAGGGGCTGGCGGTGGCGGTGGAAAACGCCGAGCCGACCTATCTGCGCAATGAAGTCACCTGGAAAAAACTGCCGGGCCGCGAGTAAGCGCGGCCTATTGTGCTGTTGTTGAGGCCGGGCGATGAAAGCCTGCAACTTGAACGATGAAACGCGGTCAAAGTTACAGCCATTTCAGGAGATTGCGACCATGTTAATCCGCACTGCAAGTAAAAAGCTGTCGCTGCTGGCCGTCGCCTGCGGCGCGCTGGTTCTGTCCGGGTGCGTCACCGTACCGGATGCGATCAAAGGTTCCACCCCTTCGCCGGTGACTCAGCTTTCCTCGGTACAAAATGCACCCAATCTGTTTACCGGCGCGGAAGCCCGCTTCGGCGGCACCGTAGTAAACGTCGCCAACGAGCAAGGGCGCACGGTGCTGGAGATCGCGGCGGTGCCGCTCGGCAGCGGTGCGCGGCCGATTCCGGGTGAACCGTCGCGCGGCCGCTTGCTGGCCACGGTAAACGGTTTCCTCGAGCCTGTTGATTTCAAAGGCCAGTTGGTGACCGTCGTCGGCCCCATTACCGGTCTGAAAGAGGGGCGTATCGGCATGACGCCGTATCGCTTCGTGACGATGAACGTGACCGGTTTCAAACGCTGGCACCTGGTGCAGCAGGTGGTGATGCCGCCTGCGCCAATGGGCCCTTGGGGCTGGCGCGGTGGCCCGTGGGGACCCGGTTGGGGCGCAGGCTATGGTTGGTACAATCCCGGCCCGGCACAGGTGCAAACCATCGTAACCGAGTAGCATACGCTTGATGTGAACACATTTGACAGGGCGGCTCAGGCCGCCCTTTTGCTTTTTGGGATAAGGAATATCCGACAATTAGTGACGTACATCGCAACCTGAATAATGTTTAAAACCTGCACTGGTCTGCTGAGTTAAAATATTGTTATGGTTAGGCTGCGAGTTTGAGGCTGCGATGATAATTAGTAATGATTTCAGGAGTAATACCTTGGATAAGGTCTGGTTAAAACGGTATCCGGCAGATGTGCCCGCAGAGATTGATGCCGATCGCTATTCGTCGTTGATCGAAATGTTTGAGCATGCCGTGCAGCGCTATGCCGATCAGCCCGCCTTTATCAACATGGGCGAGGTGATGACCTTCCGCAAACTGGAAGAGCGCAGCCGGGCTTTCGCGGCTTACCTGCAAAATGAACTGGGCCTGAAGAAGGGCGACCGCGTCGCGCTGATGATGCCTAACCTGTTGCAGTACCCCATCGCCCTGTTCGGTATTCTGCGCGCCGGTATGGTGGTGGTTAACGTCAACCCGCTGTATACCCCGCGCGAGCTGGAACACCAGTTGAACGACAGCGGCGCCAGCGCCATCGTTATCGTCTCCAACTTTGCCCATACGTTGGAAAAAGTGGTGTTCAACACCCAGGTCAAGCACGTGATCCTCACGCGCATGGGCGATCAGCTTTCGGCCGCCAAAGGCACGCTGGTCAACTTTGTGGTCAAGTACATCAAGCGCCTGGTGCCTAAATATAATCTGCCGGACGCCATTTCATTCCGCAGCGCGCTGCAGCGTGGACGCCGTCTGCAATATGTAAAGCCGGACATCATTAATACCGATTTGGCCTTCCTGCAATACACCGGCGGCACCACCGGCGTAGCGAAAGGCGCGATGCTGACGCACCGCAACATGCAGGCCAATCTCGAACAGGCCAAAGCCGCCTACTCGCCGCTGTTCCGTGAAGGGCAGGAACTGGTGGTGACGGCGTTGCCGCTGTACCACATTTTCGCGCTGACGGTGAACTGCCTGCTGTTTATCGATCTGGGCGGGCGCAATTTGCTGATCACCAACCCGCGCGATATTCCGGGGCTGGTGAAGGAGCTGGGCAAATACCCGTTCACCGCCATGAGCGGGGTGAATACCTTGTTCAACGCGTTGCTGAACAACGAAGAGTTCCACAAACTCGACTTCTCCACGCTGCGTTTCTCGGTCGGCGGCGGCATGTCGGTGCAAAAAGCGGTGGCCGAGAAGTGGGAGAAAACCACCGGCAAACACTTGCTGGAAGGCTATGGCCTGACGGAGTGCGCGCCGCTGGTGGCCGGCAACCCTTACGATCTGAAACACTACAGCGGCAGCATCGGTTTGCCGGTGCCGTCGACGGATATTCGGCTGTTGGACGACAATGGCCAGGATGTGCCGCCGGGAGAACCGGGCGAACTGTGGGTCAAAGGCCCGCAAGTTATGTTAGGCTATTGGCAACGCCCGGAAGCTACCGACGAAGTGCTGAAAGATGGCTGGTTGGCGACCGGTGATGTGGTGACCGTGGACGAGCAGGGGTTTGTGCGCATCGTCGACCGTAAGAAAGACATGATCCTGGTCTCTGGTTTCAACGTTTACCCGAACGAGATCGAGGACGTGGTCAGCCAGCATCCGAAGGTGCTGGAATGTGCGGCGATCGGGGTGCCCAGCGAGGTCTCCGGCGAGACGGTGAAGATCTGCGTGGTGAAGAAAGACGCCTCGCTGACCAAGGAAGAGCTGTTGACCCATTGCCGTCGGCACCTGACCGGGTATAAAGTGCCTAAAATTGTTGAGTTCCGCGATGAATTGCCGAAGTCGAACGTCGGCAAGATTTTGCGGCGAGAACTGCGCGATGAGCTAAAAACGCCGAAACCGGCCGATGCCGCCTAGGTTTCGCTCTTGCGCCTGACTATCGACAACGCCGGTGAATGCCGGCGTTGTTGTGTTTGAATCCTACAAGAGAATGATGTTTTGAATTATCAGTTGATCACTACCGATGCCGGATTGCAGCAGGTCTGCGAGCAGGCGAGAAAGCATGCCCAGATTGCGCTGGACACCGAGTTTGTCAGAACGCGCACCTACTATCCGCAGCTGGGCCTGATCCAGCTCTACGACGGTGAACAACTCTCCCTTATCGATCCTCTGCCGATCAAGCAATGGCAGCCGTTTGTCGACCTGCTGGCCGATACCGCCGTGGTGAAGTTCCTGCATGCCGGCAGTGAAGATCTTGAAGTGTTTCTCAACGCCTTTAAAACGCTGCCGACGCCAATGGTCGATACCCAGATCCTGGCGGCGTTTACCGGCCGGCCGCTCTCCTGCGGTTTCGCGACGCTGGTGGCGGAGTATATGAAAGTTGAGCTGGACAAGAGCGAGTCGCGCACCGACTGGCTGGCGCGTCCGCTGACCGAAAGGCAGTGCGTGTACGCAGCCGCCGACGTGTTCTATCTGCTGCCGATGGCCAAACAGCTGGTGCAGGAGACCGAAGAGGCCGGTTGGACCGCGGCGGCCAACAACGAGTGCCTGTTGCTGTGCCAGCGCCGCAGTGAGGCGCTGGCGCCGGAATTGGCCTATCGCGAAATCAGCAATGCCTGGCAGCTGCGCCCGCGTCAGCTCGGTTGTTTGCAGAAGTTGGCGCAATGGCGGCTGCGCCAGGCGCGCGAGCGCGATCTGGCGGTGAACTTCGTGGTGCGTGAGGAAAACCTGTGGCAGGTGGCGCGCTATATGCCGTCTTCGCTGGGAGAACTGGATTCGCTGGGCCTGAGCGGGCCGGAGATCCGTTATCACGGTAAAACGCTGCTGGCGCTGGTGGCGGAGGCCGAAGCGCTGGACGAATCCGAGCTGCCGGCGCCGTTGGCTAACCTGATCGATCAGCCGGGCTACAAGAAGGTGTTCAAAGACATCAAGGCGGCGATCGCTACCGTCAGCGAGCAAAGCGGGTTGAGCAGCGAGCTGCTGGCATCCCGTCGCCAAATTAACCAATTGCTGAACTGGCATTGGCAACTGAAAGACGGCGAAAGTCGTCCTGAATTAATCAGCGGCTGGCGCGGCGATCTATTAATGGCACCGCTGCAGGACATCCTGAAAGATTATTAATCGCTGATTATCACCAGGGCAGGGTAGGGAAACTCTGCTCGGGTGAATATAGGCAGGAAATAATGCGTTGAAGGTAAATCTGGCCAGAATTTACTTTAAACGAGGCGGCGGCAAAGTTAATTGGGAATAGTCCCAAAGGGAAAAATCGCTTTTTTGCTGCCGATAAAGCTTAATAACTGGATGCACATACAGTTACCCCCTGCATAAAATATACAGGGGGTAATTAATGCGTCGCAATCATTTAGCTGCTTCTTCCGATTCCGGTAATGTCACGTTAAGTTCAAGTACCGAAATATCGTCCCCTTTCTGCTCGAACTGCACGTGCAGCATTTCAGGATCGATCTGAATGTATTTGCAAATAACCGCCAGAATATCGCGTTTCAGATCAGGCAGATACGGGGGCTCACTGTCCCCGCGACGACGCTCTGCGACGATAATCTGCAGCCGTTCCTTGGCTATATTGGCTGTCTGTTTTTTGCGGGACAGAAAGAAGTCTAATAAGGCCATGGTTTATCCCCCAAAAAGGCGTTTCAGGAAACCCTTCTTCTCTTCTTCAATGAAGCGGAATGGGCGTTCTTCCCCCAACAAGCGGCAAACGGTATCGTCGTACGCCTTACCGGCGTCTGACTCGGCATCCAGAATGACAGGCTCACCCTGGTTGGAAGCGCGCAGCACGGACTGGTCTTCCGGGATCACACCCACCAGTGGAATGCGCAGGATTTCCAGCACGTCTTCCATGCTCAGCATGTCGCCACGGCTGACGCGACCCGGGTTGTAACGGGTCAGCAGCAGGTGTTCCTTGATGGGCGACTCGCCTTTCTCGGCGCGGCGTGACTTGGAGGAGAGGATGCCCAGGATACGGTCGGAGTCGCGTACCGAAGACACTTCCGGGTTGGTGGTGATGATAGCTTCGTCGGCGAAATACAGCGCCATCAGCGCACCGGTTTCGATACCGGCCGGTGAATCGCACACCACGAAGTCAAAATCCATCTCGCCGAGATCGTTGAGAATTTTTTCAACGCCTTCGCGGGTCAACGCGTCTTTGTCGCGCGTCTGCGAAGCAGGCAGGATATAGAGGTTTTCAGTGCGTTTGTCTTTGATCAACGCCTGATTCAGCGTGGCATCGCCCTGAATCACGTTCACGAAATCATACACTACCCGACGTTCGCAGCCCATGATCAGGTCAAGATTACGCAGGCCGATATCGAAATCGATCACGACGGTTTTCTTGCCTTTCTGGGCCAGGCCGGTAGCGATGGCCGCGCTCGAAGTGGTCTTGCCAACGCCCCCTTTACCCGATGTAACAACAATAATGCGTGCCATGAAATGGATTCCTTGTCAAAAGGGCTTAATTTAAAGGTTGTATGGTTAAAGCGTTATCCAACAGGCTGAGTCGTACGGCCTGCCCGACGTAATCGGACGGGATTTGGTCGCTCAACCAGTACTGCCCTGCGATAGAGACTAGCTCAGCCGCCAGGTGGGTGCAAAAAATCTGACATTGCGTGTCGCCTGACGCGCCTGCCAGTGCGCGACCGCGCATCATGCCGTAAACATGAATGTTGCCGTCGGCAATCAGTTCGGCGCCGGCGCTGACGCTGCTGGTCACGATAAGATCGCAGTTGCGGGCGTAAATCTGTTGGCCGGAACGGACAGGCGTGCTGATGATGCGCGTTTTGGCGGGGGCGTTATCCGCCACCACGGGCGCAGGTGCAGGCTCCGGCGCCGCCATTTTCTGGCCTTTGCCTTCGCTCAGCAGCGGCAGCCCGGCGCGGGCTATCGCGCGCTTTTGACGCTCATCTCTGCAACCGCTGATACCCACAACGCGCAGACCTGCTGCCGCGACAGCCTGTTGAAGTTCTTTCCAGTTCGCATCGCCTTCCAGCGTTGCGACGTTGATAACAACAGGGGCGTTTTTCAGAAAAGCGGGCGCTTGCTCAACTTTTTCCTGTAACGCCTGACGTATTACCTCGGGCTGCGAATTATGCAAATGAACAACCGATAGGGTAAAACTGCTGCCTTTTAGCTCAATTGGCGATTGTGACATCTATCCTGACTCAGTCTCAGCAACTTTAAATCCCCGGAATACCACTCGGGGTGCGATATTCCGATGTACTATAAGCATGTTATAGTCAGAGTTATATCCAGGCAAGACGCTCCCTCAATTAAATAGAGTTAAAAAAATGCTTTGTGTGATCTATAGAAGCCCGAAACGCGATCAAACTTATCTTTATGTCGAAAAAAAAGACGATTTCTCTCGTGTGCCAGAGGATCTGATGAAAAGTTTCGGCGTGCCGCAATTCGCCATGATGCTTTCGCTCGATGAGCGCAAGAAATTGGCCTCGGCGGATATCGAAAAGGTGAAGCAGGCGTTGAAAGACGAAGGCTATTACCTGCAGTTCCCGCCGCCGGTTGAAAACCTGCTCAATCAGCATCTGGCGGGCGACAAGGCCTGAGACAGTCGCCACGGCCTAGGGAGGCGCGATGACACGTTCGGCGAGAAGAACCGTATTGGCCGCCTGGCTGGCGCTGGGCGGTGTGCTGATGCCCGGCGCGCCGCAGGCGGCTCAGGAGACGACGCTGGCGGCGAGCGGCCGCGATCCGGCGCAGTTCCCGGCGTATGTCGAGCAGCTCAAGCGCCGGGCGCGGGAGCAGGGCATCAGCCAGGGCACCCTTGACCGCGCTTTTGCGCAAATCCATTTCGTCGATCGGGTGATCAAGGCCGATCGCAATCAGCCGGAGCAGAAAATTACCCTGGACGACTACCTGCGGCGGGTGATGTCGCCCGCCAAGGTGCGCCAAGGGCGCGAACTGTATCGGCAGCGCCAGGCGCAATGGGCGCGCGCCAGCGAGCGCTACCGGGTGCCGGGGCGCTATATCATTGCGCTGTGGGGCATGGAGAGCGCCTACGGCAAGATTCAGGGGCGGGAAGACGTGGTGTCCGCGCTGGCGACGCTGGCGTTTGAAGGGCGCCGCGAGGCCTTTTTCAGCCAGGAACTGATGGCGGCACTGCGGATAGTCGAGCAGGGGCACGTCGGCGATACGCCGCTGAAAGGCTCCTGGGCCGGCGCGATGGGGCAATGCCAGTTTATGCCGAGCTCCTTCTTGCGCTACGCGGCGGACGGCGACGGTGACGGGCGCATCGATATCTGGAATAACATTGATGACGTCTTTGCGTCTACGGCCAGTTATTTGTCCAAAGAGGGCTGGCAGCCCGGTATCGGCTGGGGGCGCGAGGTTAAACTGCCCGCCGGTTTCAAGCGATCCGAGCTGGGGTTGAAAGACGCGCAGGCGCGCAGCGTCAACGCCTGGCAACAGCGCGGGGTGCGTCGTGCGGATGGCAGTGCATTGCCGCATGCCGTCCAGCGCGGTTGGATCATCGCGCCGGATGATCTCCAGGGGCGGACGTTCCTGGTCTATGATAATTTCCGCACCCTCATGCACTGGAATCGCTCTTACTATTTCGCCATCGCCGTGGGTATGATGGCGGACGCGATCGGGCATTGATCCGGCACACCAATAATCGGCTTGGCGCGCCAAGCCTCCACAGTTTGGGAGAAGCGGTATGTATCAACATAGAGACTGGCAGGGTTCGCTGCTCGATTTTCCGGTGAACAAGGTGGTTTGTGTCGGCAGCAACTACGCCGATCACATCAAGGAAATGGGCAGTGCGGTTTCCGTCGAGCCGGTGGTGTTCATCAAACCGGAAACGGCGCTGTGCGATATTCGTCAGCCGGTGGCTATCCCCAAAGAGTTCGGTGCGGTGCACCATGAGGTGGAGCTGGCGGTATTGATCGGCACGCCGTTGAAACAGGCCAACGAAGACCGCGTTGCGCGGGCGATCGCCGGCTACGGCGTGGCGCTCGATCTGACGCTGCGCGATCTGCAGGCGGGCTTTAAAAAAGCCGGTCAGCCGTGGGAAAAGGCCAAGGCTTTCGACGGTTCCTGCCCGATGTCGGGGTTTATCCCGGTGGCGGAATTTGGCGATCCGCAAAACGCCGAGCTGTCATTGACCGTTAACGATCAACTGCGCCAGCAGGGCAATACGCGTGACATGATCACGCCGATCCTGCCGCTTATCAGTTACATGAGCCGTTTCTTCACGCTGCGCGCCGGCGACATCATCCTGACCGGCACGCCGCAGGGCGTGGGCCCGATGGCCTCCGGCGACATGCTGAAAATCAGCCTGAACGGCAAAATGCTCAGTACCCGCGTGATCTGATCTCTCGCCGCCGGCGCTGTCGGCGGCAAAGCTTGCATCTTGCGGCTAAAATGTCTATATAGTCCCCCCTCGAACCTGTGCGCAGGTGACTTATCCATTTACCGAAACCGGACGCTAACATGTCACAACTCGCTTTTTGGCAACAGAAAACGCTGGCGGAAATGTCAGAACAAGAGTGGGAATCGCTGTGCGACGGGTGCGGGCAATGCTGTTTGAATAAGCTGATCGACGAAGATACCGACGAGATTTATTTTACCAACGTAGCCTGCAACCAGCTCAACATCAAATCCTGCCAATGCCGCAACTACGAGCGGCGCTTCGAGCTGGAAGAAGACTGCATCAAACTGACGCGCGAGAACCTCACCACCTTCGATTGGTTGCCGCCGACCTGCGCCTATCGCCTGATCGGCGAAGGCAAGCCGCTGTTCCCCTGGCATCCGCTGCTGAGCGGATCCAAGGCGGCGATGCACGGCGAGCGCATCACGGTGCGGCATATCGCGGTGCGCGAGAGCGAAGTGGTGGACTGGCAGGATCATATCCTCAACAAGCCGGACTGGGCCAGATAAAGGCGGGCGCCTGCAGGGCAAAATGGGGCTTCATGCAAGAGGGCGGCGTGTTCAGACATGCCGCCCTCTTGCATTATTGAGCTAACGATTTTAATCATTGGCGTGCGAATGGCGTTGACGCTCGAGGCCGGACAGAGGGAAATTTCAACATTTGATTCAAGGATGATAGGGGCTTGCGTAATAGGAGGTAGGGGGAAAAAAGCCCCTGCAAAGATGAGGGGCAAGACACACAACAACACCAGGGAAATCGGTAGTACTCACTTTGCCGATACTATAAGGATTTTATGGGTAAACTTCACCAAAATATTGTGCTCTGAATGTGACAAAGGTGCGGTCGTTCATAAGTAACGGTAATTTATTGATGCCTGTAGGTAGGGAGGGCCGCGCTGGCGCAGCCTGTTTTTACCCGCCGGCGTCGCAGAAGTTTAATGTTATGTAAATTACGCGCTTAACCGCGCCAGGATGCTTCTTTTCAAACGATAAGTTGGGTAATTTGGCCGCTCTCCCGCAAGTTCGAGAGTATAACAATGAAAATGGTCCGTCTGTTTGCCGTGGCTGGAGCGCTGATCGTGCTCGTTTACTTCCTTACACATACCTGAGAGGGTTTTATCTCGGAATGTGACAGCAATACCTAAAAAAACGGCGCCTTTCGGCGCCGTTGTTTGTTTGTCAGCCGATCAGCGGCCGAACAGATCGCGGCGACGTGGGCGAACAAATTGTGCGATCAGCACAATCAGCGCCACCAGCAGATAGGCGCCGAAGATGCCGACCAGCCACTGTGGCATTTCCAGCGTCAGGAATTGCCATTGGCGCACGGAGCAGTCGCCGGAAGCGTGGAACACCGCCGGCAGCCATTTGTCCAGCGGCAGCCACGAAGGGAAGCTCACGAAGAAGTCGCAGGTATTGAACGGCGAAGGGTGCAACTGGATCATGGTGTGTTTCCACGCCAGCTGGAGGCCTTCCCAGGCGCTGTAGATCCACAGCAAGATCGCCGCGTAGCGCAGCGGGGTTTTCGGCGCGATGGCGCCCACCAGCGAGGCGCCGAGGATGCCGAACAGCGCACAACGCTCATAAATGCACATCACGCACGGCTGCAGCAGCATAACGTGCTGAAAATAGAGCGCGACCAGTTCCAACACCAACGCTGTCAGGGCCATTAGCAGCCAGGCGCCGCGTCCTTGTGAACAGCGGTTAAAGAATTGCAACATATCTAGATTCTTCCATGCAGTAAGCAATTGAACCGGCAGTGTAAACCAATTCCTCCTCGCTGCCAGCCTCCTGGGCTGGATTCAGCGTAAAAATAGTCGGTTCACCCTGCCGGCACCGTTTCAGTGGCCGACGGCGTCGATGGGCGGCAGCGTCAGCCAATGCCACTGCGTCAACAGCTCGGTCGCCGGCTCCAGGGTGAACTGGACGCACAGCAGGCCAACTATCGTCAGCACCACCGTATAAGGCAGGGCCATCCACACCATGCGGCCATACGACAGACGCACCAGCGGCGCCAATGCCGACGTCAGCAGGAACAGAAACGCCGCTTGCCCGTTAGGGGTGGCAACCGATGGCAGGTTGGTGCCGGTATTGATGGCGACCGCCAGCAGCTCGAACTGCTTCAGCCCGATAGCGCCGGTTTCCAGCGCGGTGCGCGCCTCGTTGATGTAAACCGTGCCGACGAACACGTTGTCGGAAACCGACGACAGCAGGCCGTTGAACAGATAGAACAGCGAAAGCTGAGAGGCGGGCTCGGCGCGCAGCACGAACTGGATCACCGGGCTGAACAGGTGCTGTTCGATGATCACCGCGACCACGGTGAAAAACACCGTCAGCAGAGCGGTGAACGGCAGCGCTTCCTGGAACGCTTTGCCGATGGCGTGCTCATCGTTCACGCCGCACAGGGAGGTGGCGAGCACGATCACCGACAGGCCGATCAGCCCCACTTCCGCCAGGTGGAAGGCCAGCGCCAGCACCAGCCAAACGCCGATCAGCGCCTGCATCACCAGTTTGAGCCGTTCTTGCTTGCTGCGGCCCGCGGTGGCCTTGCGGTCATACTCTTTCAGCACGTCGCGCACCGCCTCCGGCAACTGCGCGCCATAGCCAAACAGGCGAAAACGTTCTACCAGCCAACAAACCAGCAGGCCGCACACCAACACCGGCAGGGTGACCGGCGCCATACGCAGGAAGAAATCGATAAAGCCCCAGCCCGCGTTTTTGGCGATGATTAGGTTCTGCGGCTCGCCCACCATGGTCATGACCCCGCCGAGCGCGGTGCCGACGCCGGCGTGCATCAGCAGGCTGCGCAGAAAGGCGCGGAATTGCTCCAGCGTCTGTTTACGCTCTTCACCGGCGAAATCGCTGTCATCGCCGATGTCGCCATCGGGGCGATTCGAGGTCACGTTGTGATAGATGGAATAAAAGCCGGTGGCCACGCTGATCACTACCGCCACGACCGTCAGCGCGTCGAGGAAGGCGGAAAGTAAGGCGGCGGCCAGGCAGAACGCCAGCGACAGCAGCGTTTTCGAACGGATGTTGAGCAGCAGCTTGGTGAACACGAACAGCAGCAGCTGCTTCATAAAGTAGATGCCGGCCACCATAAAGATCAGCAGCAGCAGCACTTCCAGGTTATGTTCGATTTCCTGCGAAACCTGCGCCGGGCTGGTCATGCCGATGGCCACCGCCTCCAGCGCCAGCAGGCCGCCCGGCAGCAGCGGATAGCATTTCAGCGCCATCGCCAGGGTAAAGATGAACTCGACCACCAGCAGCCAGCCCGCGATAAACGGGCTGGCGAAAAAGAACACCAGGGGGTTGATCGCCAGAAAAATGAGAATGGTCAGTTTGTACCAGTCGGGAGATTGCCCCAGAAAATTTTTGAGCAGGGCGCTGCGCAAGGTTGTTTCCATTGTCCTTTATGCATCCTTAAATCAGTCGTAGCACGTACCCTAACAATGCGGCGGGGGCGGGCGCAACCGGAGCTTGTTTTACGGCGGCAAATTTCTGCCGGCCGGTGTTTTTGCGCGTTTTTTGCCACTTTATGCACACTTTCGTTTATTGTTTTTCGCTCACGCTATGTCATGTCAGCACGATCTGGTATGATGAGCTGATTACTTTTACTGATTTTATCGTCGCAACGGAACGTCAAACACATGGTCATAAAGGCGCAGAGTCCTGCCGGTTTCGCGGAAGAGTACATTATTGAGAGTATTTGGAATAATCGCTTCCCCCCTGGCTCTATTTTGCCCGCGGAGCGTGAGCTTTCGGAGTTGATTGGCGTCACGCGCACCACGTTACGTGAAGTGTTGCAACGTCTGGCCCGCGATGGCTGGTTGACCATTCAGCATGGCAAACCGACCAAAGTGAACAATTTCTGGGAAACGTCCGGCCTCAATATCCTTGAGACCGTAGCCCGTCTCGATCACAAAAGCGTCCCGCAGCTGATCGATAACCTGCTGTCCGTGCGCACCAATATCGCGTCGATCTTTATTCGCGCCGCGGTGCGCAATCATCCTGAGCAGGCGCAGGAAGTGCTGGCGAAAGCCGCCGAGGTGGAAGATCAGGCGGACGCTTTCAATCTGCTCGATTACGAGATCTTCCGCGGCTTGGCGTTCGCTTCCGGCAACCCGATCTACGGCCTGATTTTCAACGGCCTGAAAGGGCTGTATACCCGCGTGGGCCGTTACTACTTCTCCAACCCGGAAGCGCGCAAGCTGGCGCTGGCCTTCTACAGCAAGCTGTCCACGCTGTGCCATGAGAAGCTGTACGATCAGGTGATGGATACCGTGCGCAACTACGGTAAAGACAGCGGGGCGATTTGGCAGAGCATGCAGGGCACCATGCCGAGCGATCTGACCGAAGCGCGTCGCTAATCGCGTGTCGATGAAATAACGAAGGGCGCCATGCGGCGCCCTTTGTCGTTGTGGCGGTTACAGCGGCGTTGGCCGCGGCGGGCAGCGATCGAGCAACTCCACGCTGCCGTCTTCGTTTTGCTGTTCGAGGATCACGTCGAAGCCCCACAGGCGATGCAGGTGCTTCAACACGTCGCGGCGGCTCTTATCCAGCGGCGCGCGTTCCTGTGGGATGTAGCGCAGCGTCAGCGAGCGGTCGCCGCGCAGATCCACGTTCCAGATCTGAATGTTCGGCTCGTGATTGCTCAGGTTGTATTGCGCCGACAGCTCCTGGCGGATCGCCCGGTAACCGGCCTCGTTGTGGATCGCGGCAATTTCCAGATAGTTGTTGCGATCGTCGTCCAGCACGGTGAACAACCGGAAATCGCGCATCACTTTGGGCGACAGGAACTGGCTGATAAAGCTCTCGTCCTTGAAGTCGCGCATGGCGAAGTGCAAGGTGTCCAGCCAGTCTTTGCCGGCGATGTCCGGGAACCAGTAGCGGTCTTCTTCGGTTGGCGACTGGCAGATTCGCTTGATGTCCTGGAACATGGCGAAGCCCAGCGCATAAGGGTTGATGCCGTTATAGTACGGGCTGTTGTACGGCGGCTGATACACCACGTTGGTGTGGCTGTGCAAAAACTCCAGCATAAACCGCTCGGTCACCCGCCCCTCGTCGTACAAATGGTTGAGGATGGTGTAGTGCCAGAAAGTGGCCCAGCCCTCGTTCATCACCTGAGTCTGTTTTTGCGGATAAAAATACTGGCTGACTTTGCGCACGATGCGCAGCACCTCACGCTGCCAGGGTTCCAGCAGCGGCGCATTTTTCTCGATAAAATAGAGGATGTTTTCCTGCGGCTCGCTCGGATAGCGGCGCGCCTGCTCCGGCGACTCTTCACGTTCGACGCGTGGCAGGGTCTTCCACAGCGTGTTCACCTGGCTTTGCAGATACTCTTCGCGGCTTTTCTGGCGCGCTTTCTCTTCCACCAGTGAGATTTTCTGCGGGCGTTTGTACCTATCGACACCATAGTTCATCAGCGCGTGGCAGGAGTCCAGCAGCCGCTCCACTTCATCGACGCCGTAGCGTTCTTCGCACTGGCTGATGTAGTGGCGGGCGAACAGCAGATAATCGACGATGGAGCTGGCGTCGGTCCAACTGCGGAACAGATAGTTATTCTTGAAGAACGAGTTGTGGCCATAGCAGGCGTGCGCCATCACCAGCGCCTGCATGGTGATGGTGTTCTCCTCCATCAGGTAGGCGATGCAGGGATTGGAGTTGATGACGATTTCATACGCCAGCCCTTGCTGGCCCTGTTTGTAGCGCTGTTCGGTTTCGATGAATTTCTTGCCGAAGGACCAATGGGTATAGTTGATCGGCATGCCGACGCTCGAATAGGCGTCCATCATCTGCTCGGAGGTGATCACCTCGATCTGATGGGGGTAGGTGTCGAGCCGGTAATGCTTGGCGACGCGGTCAATCTGCTCCAAATACACCTGCAGCAGTTCGAACGTCCAGTCCGGTCCATCGCTCAGACGTTTGTCATCCTTGACCTTTTCATGTGTTGAAGTAGTCATCAGCGCACCCTCATTATTCACGGGTCTTGCTCAAACGGCAGACCCTGTATCAAGCATAGTTCAAGTCATAATTAACCATTGCAAATCAGTGAAATAAAAATGCCGGTACGCAAGGGAGCGAACGGCGGTCAATCCGGCGCCCGTCCCGGCAGAAAGCGCCTCAGCATCTGGCTTCCTCTCCGAGTATAGCCCTGCGGCAAGGGCGCGCAACACACTGCCTGATACGCGACAGGGATTGAAAAATGTTATGTTATATTGTAACTTTTAGTTTTTCTCAATAACGGACAAGGAGCGCATTTTGGCGAGGCATTTTGGCAAACTGGCGGTGGCGCTGGCCGCACTGTTTATCAGCGGGCAGGCGTTTGCCCACGGGCATCATTCACATGGCAAGCCGCTGACGGAGGTGGAAAAAAAAGCGGAGGCGGGCGTGTTCGACGATAAGGACGTCAAAGATCGCAACTTGGCGGATTGGGAGGGCGTCTGGCAATCCGTGTATCCTTATCTGCTCAATGGGGATCTTGACCCGGTGTTCAAGAAGAAAGCGGCAAAGGATAAGAGTAAGACCTTCGCGGAAGTAAAAGCGTATTACCGAAAAGGGTATGCTACCGATGTGGATACCATCGGCATTGAAAACGGCGTCATGGAGTTTCATCGCGGCGACCAATCCAGCGCCTGTCAGTATAAGTACGCCGGGCACAAGATCTTGACCTATGTTTCCGGTAAAAAGGGCGTGCGTTATCTGTTCGAATGCCAGGATGCCGGCAGCCAGGCACCGAAATTCGTGCAGTTCAGCGATCATATTATCGGCCCGCGAAAATCGGCACATTTCCATATCTTTATGGGCAACACGTCGCAGGAAGCGTTGCTGAAAGAAATGGACAACTGGCCGACTTATTACCCATTCCAACTGCAGACCAAAGAAGTCGTGGACGAGATGCTGCATCATTGATGCCGCTCCCCCGCAACCACAAGCCCGCTTATGTGGGCTTGTGCTCAGGCAAACGGTCTGATTTGCAGGTAATCGTCCGTCACTGCCATTTCAAATAATGTTTCATCCGCCAACAGGGTCGCCCGCATTCGCTCCCGGGCTTGCCGGTAGCGTTCATCCAACTGAATATCACCGGCGTTTTCCCATGCGGCTCGGCTTGGCCATTGCGCATAGCCGATAAACTTCCCGCTCATATCTCGATGCAGGCGCGAGCCGAGGCTGCCGCGCTGCAGATAGATCCCTTGGGTCAACTCAAGCCAGGCCTGGCGAAAGGCGTGTTCGTGCCCGGTTTTGACTGAGAACCGGTAGATGGCGATGAACATAAGGGGTCTCCAGAAAAGCGACAATGTGAACTTTAGGATCTGCTTCTGGCTTCAACGTTCATATCGTGCTGCCGCGTTCAACCTAAACGGGCGGGGTTAAGGGCGTTCGCCTGTTTTATTCCAGTAGTGAAAACAAGGTTAATTTTTTGCCGAAATTTTACGCGTTTTTTCTGCTGCGGGGAGAGGGGATTCATTTTGTCTGTTATGTTGGTATTTTTTATTTTATTGGTTTTTTATTCTGCTTATATGTTGGCTGATGTTTTTATATTCTGTTAAATCAATGTTGCTTATTACGCCTTTTTTGAGTGCTATCATTGATAGCGTTGCTATCGATTCAGCGGCGGTTTGACGCTATAATCCCTTCTAAACCGCATCTTATCGCTATTTACGAGCGGCTATTGCAAATGCTCGACTCATCGACGATAAATTAATTGTGAATATTGTCACGTTTGATGACGAAGTTGTTGGACGGATTTTTTCACTGAGTTAATTTCCTGTGAGCAGAAGATTATGCTTTGTGAAGCCTTGGGCTGGAGTCAGCGATGCGAGTGGTAATTTTAGGTAGTGGAGTGGTGGGCGTAGCCAGTGCCTGGTATTTGGCGAAGGCAGGGCATGAGGTGACGGTGATCGATCGTCAGCCTGGCCCGGCACTGGAAACCAGCGCGGCGAACGCCGGGCAGATTTCACCGGGCTATGCTGCTCCCTGGGCGGCTCCGGGCGTGCCGCTGAAGGCCATCAAGTGGATGTTCCAGCGCCATGCGCCGTTGGCGATCCGTCTCGACGGCAGCAGCTTCCAGCTGAGCTGGATGTGGCAGATGTTGAAAAACTGCAACACCGAACACTACATGACCAATAAAGGCCGCATGGTGCGCCTGGCGGAATACAGCCGCGACTGTATCAAGGCGCTGCGTCAGGAGACCGGCATCCAGTACGAAGGTCGCCAGGGCGGCACGCTGCAGCTGTTCCGCACCCAACAACAGTTCGAAAACGCAGCGAAAGACATTGCGGTATTGGAAGATGCCGGTGTGCCTTACAGATTGCTGGAAGCCGGCCAACTCGGCAGCGTCGAGCCGGCGCTGGCGCAGGTGGCGCACAAGCTGACCGGCGGCCTGCAGCTGCCGAACGACGAAACCGGCGATTGCCAGCTGTTTACGCAGCAGCTGGCGAAAATGGCGCAGCAGGCGGGCGTAACCTTCCTGTTCAACCGCAGCGTTGACCGCCTGCTGGTGGAAGGCGACAAGATCGCCGGCGTGCAGTGCGGCGAGGACGTGTTTAAAGCCGACAGCTACGTGGTGGCGTTCGGTTCGTATTCCACGGCGCTGCTGCGCGGCCTGGTTTCTATCCCGGTTTATCCGCTGAAGGGCTATTCGCTGACCATTCCGATCACCGATGAAGCGGCGGCGCCGTTCTCCACGGTGCTGGACGAGACGTACAAAATCGCCATCACCCGTTTCAACCAGCGCATCCGCGTCGGCGGCATGGCGGAGATCGTCGGTTTCAATACGCAGCTGGAGCAAAAACGGCGCGAAACGCTGGAGATGGTGGTGCGCGATCTCTACCCGAACGGTGGCAGAGTGGAAGACGCGACGTTCTGGACCGGCCTGCGGCCGATGACGCCGGACGGTACGCCCATTGTCGGCCGCACTTCGCTGAAGAACCTGTATCTCAATACCGGGCATGGCACGTTGGGCTGGACGATGGCCTGCGGTTCCGGGCAGCTGTTGTCCGATCTGATGTCCGGCATTACGCCGGCGATCCCTTCCGATGATCTGGCGGTGGCGCGTTACAGCGCCGGGTTTCGCCAGCAACACGCGGTTCCGCTGAACGACGTGCATCCCGCGCGTTAATCGTCGACGCTGTCATAGACTTTCCCGGCCACGCGCAGGCGCGCGTGGCCGCTGTACGCTGCCCCAAGGAGAAGCGATGCCCCGTCCGATAACCGCCACGATGCATCTTGGCGCAATTGAAAATAACCTGCAGGTGGTGCGCCGTTTCGCCCCCGGCGCCAAAGTTTGGGCGGTGGTCAAGGCCAACGCCTATGGCCACGGCATCAAACACGTTTGGCGCAGCATGGCGCAAACCGACGGCTTCGCCATGCTGGATCTGGCCGAAGCGGTGCTGCTGCGTGAGTCGGGTTGGCAAGGGCCGATTCTCCTGCTGGAAGGTTTCTTCCAGCCGCAGGATTTGGCGTTGCTCGATCGTTATCGCCTGACGACGGCGGTGCACAACGACTGGCAGCTGGCGGCGATCGCCAATGCCACGCTGAGCGCGCCGCTCAATGTCTATCTGAAAGTGAACAGCGGCATGAATCGGCTGGGGTTCGCACCCGAGCGGCTGCATGAGGTGTGGCGCAGGGCGCAGGCGGTTGCCAACATCGGTGAGCTTACGCTGATGAGCCATTTCGCCACCGCCGACGGTCCGGAAGGCGTGACCCAGCAGATGGCTACCATCGAGGCGGCCGCTGCCGATATCCCGCTGCCGCGCTGCCTGGCCAACTCGGCCGCCACGCTGTGGCATTCTTCTACCCACGGCAGT
Source organism: Serratia sp. CY27727 (assembly GCF_052169275.1). NCBI lineage: Bacteria > Pseudomonadati > Pseudomonadota > Gammaproteobacteria > Enterobacterales > Yersiniaceae > Serratia > Serratia sp. CY27727. Next base: position 880,313 of record NZ_JBJNLB010000002.1, read on the forward strand.
TGGGTACGCCCTGGGATCATTCTGTATGGCGCTTCGCCGAGCGGGTGCTGGAATGACGTTGCGGCGACGGGGTTGCAGCCGGCGATGACGCTGAGCAGCGAGATCATCGGCATTCAGCAGCTGAAGTCTGGCGATCGCGTGGGTTACGGCGGCCGTTACAGCGCCGCCGGCGCGCAGCGTATTGGCGTGGTGGCCTGCGGTTACGCCGACGGCTATCCGCGTCATGCGCCGACCGGCACGCCGGTATGGGTTGACGGCGTGCTGACACGCACCCTGGGAACGGTATCGATGGATATGTTGGCGGTGGATCTGACGCCCTGTCCGCAAGTCGAGCTGGGCGCCGAAGTGGAGCTGTGGGGGAAACGCCTGCCGGTGGACGAGGTGGCCACGGCGGCAGGAACGTTGGGCTATGAGCTGCTGTCGGCGTTAGCGGCGCGGGTGCCGGTCGCCATTGAAGCCTGAGCCGTGGCTCAGGCGACTTTTCTGATCTGCCCTTTAATCTGCTTGCTGAGCCGCCGCGCGTGCAGCGCCAGCAGGCAGCCTGCCAGCATCACCAGTGCCAGCGACAGCTTCGGTTGCAGCGGCAACGCCATCGCCACCAGACCCAGCGCGGCACCACCCGCCATCTGCACGAAACCGACCAGCGCGGACGCGACGCCGGCCTCATTGGAATACGGCTCCAGTGCGTAGCTGGTGGCCGGGCCCATCACGAACGCCAACCCGGCGCAGGCGCTGGCGACCGGCAACATATACGCCAGCCAGTGCGCTTGCGCCGTCGCGGGCAGCAGCATAACGCCCAGCAGCAGGCCCAGACAGCCCAGCCCCATCAACATGCCGCCGGTCGCCAGACAAACCGGGCGGCCGACCTTGTGGATGATGCGGTTGGCGAAGAAGCTGACCAGCATGATCCAGAAACCGTTGGCGCCGAACACCAGCGAGAATTGCAGCGGGGTCAGGCCGGCGGTGCCCATCAGCACGTTCGGCGCCAGAGAAACGTAGGTCAGCGCCATGCCCATTGCCCCGGAGTTCACCACCGCAAAGGAGAGGAAACGGCGATCGCTGAGGATGCGCGCGTATTGGCGCACCGGCAACCCTTTGACCGGCACGGTGTCGGCAGGGCGAGTTTCCGGCAGGCGCAGCGCGATCAGCACCAACACCAGCAGCGCGTAGCCGACCAGGAACCAGAAGGGGGCGCGCCAGCCGAAGGCTTCGGCGAGCAGGCCACCGAGCAGCGGCGCCAGCGCCGGGATGATGTTCAGCGTGCCGTTGAGAAAGCCGAAAGCGCGGGCGGCATCGTCGCCATTCAGGCGATCGCGCACGCCGCTGAAGGCGACGACGGCGGTGCAGCAAACCGCCACCCCTTGCAGCAGACGCGAAGCGATGAAAATCGTCGGGCTGGTGGCCAGCGCCGCCATCGCGGCGCCGATCATGTAGAGGATAATGCCGGCCAGCGCCGCCGGCTTGCGGCCATAGTTATCCACCAGCGGCCCGGCGATGACCTGGCCGAGGCCAAGCACCAGAATAAACAGTGAAATGGTGGATTGGATCAGCGCTTCGCTGCTGCCCAGGCCGACGGCAATGGCGGGAATGGTCGGCAGGTAAAGATCGATGCCTAATGGGCCGAGCAGCACCAGGCTGAGAAGCATAAACAGAAACTTTTGCATAACAGGAAAGGCACGTCCAAGTGACAAAGAGGGCTAGAGTAGAGACTCTGGCGGTAAATGGAAAGGGGCAAAGCGGGTCAGCGCTGCGCCCCTTGGCGGTAATAGAGCGCCGAGACGGTATCGGCCACATAACGGGCCTGGTGGCGAGCATCATCCAGCGCGCGATGCGGCATACCCTCGAACGGGCGGGCTTTTTTCGGGTTAAAGCCGTGCAGTTCCGCCAGCGTGATCACCGTGCGCACGTCCTGGGTATCCCAGAATTTCCACGGGCAGGGCATTTCCAATTGCTGGAAGGCGTGTTCGAGGATCGCGCAGTCGAACTCTTTGCCGTTGCCCCAGACTTTCACCGTGTCGGTGCTGTTCATATGGATAAAGCGGCTGAGGCTGCTCAGCACGCGTTTCAGGCTCTCGGTGCCGCTGAAGGCCTGTTTGCGGGCCTCATCGGACTGTTTCGCCCACCAGGCGACCGTATCCAGGCTAATGGTACGGCCCGGCTGGTCTTTCTGGCTGCTGACGGCGGCTTCGAATTCGGCGCCCAGCTCCCCGGTTCGGGGATCGAAAAACACCGCCGCCACCACCAGAATGACGGCGCTGGGTTTTATATCCAGGGTTTCAATGTCTAACATCAGATGGTGCATCGGCGTATCCGGCGGTTGCGTGGTGGCTTAATGTTACTACAGAACGTGCGCCGATGAGGGCTGTGTGCGCATGAAATCCTTTTAAAGCGCCGCGTTCAGGTTATGATATTCGGGATACTCTTGTCAGGTTGGTCGCTATCGGTGAGAACGCTTATCTTTATTCTGTGCATGGTTGGCTACTTGCTGTTGCTGGGCTACCTTGGCATGTTCGTCACGGACAAGATCTGTGAGAAGGCGGGTAACTACACTAAAATCTGCCGTATCGTAGACATTTCCGAACCGCACATCCCCTAATAGCCCCCTGTTTATCCCAGATAGTCGGTGGTAATCAGCGGCGTCAGGATGGCCGCCAGCGCCGTGAGCGCTCCCCATTGCCGCCAGCCCAACCGCGCCAGCCAGTCATGCCGCTGGGGCGGCGTGGCCAGTTGCCCGACGGCCACGGCGCCGGTAAGCAGCAGCGTCAGAATCAGCAGCACCAGGCCACGGCTCACCAGCGTGAACTCAACATGCAGCACATTGGCGTAATACAGGCGCATCAGAATAAAATAGCTGAGCAAGACCCAGGCGAAAACGACGTTCTTCTTGAGCACCTGCTGCAGCATCAGCGCGAGGAACAGGCTGTGAAACAGCGACAGCAGCGGGGCCTCGATCGGATGCCGAACGCAGACGTTGTAGACCGCCATGTAAATGTTGAAAACCAGCAGGGTATAGATCACGTAAATATACCAGCCGTAGATGACCTTGAGCTTTTTCGGGTTCGGCGGCAGAGAGAGTGCGTCCGGTTTCATTAATGCCTCCTGATGATGCCATGCGAACGCTGCGGTTGAAGGCGGCGCGGCGACATCGTAATTTAAAATCCACAGGGTATATATCACCCGAGCGCTAAATGACAATTAAACGCCGGATCGGCTTTATTTCCGCGTTTGCCTGGAACTCTTTTGCGCTTGCGGGGTCGATTGGCGTGTGAACGCCTGGCGGTGTTCGCACCACAATGGAAGACGTAATGCATTGATATGAAAGATTATAAAAACACTTCGGGCACAAAAATCCTGCTGCTGTTCAGCCTGGCGTTTTATACGTTGTTGCCGCCGTTGTTGACGGCGGCCGTGTTTGACCGTTTCAATCTTAACCCGTTTGCGATCGTTAAATTTTTCCACTTTAACCCGTTTTCAGCCGATCGGGGCATACCCGGTTATCAGACGTTCTTCTACTTGCTGATGTTATGGTTGGGGGTGAATATTTTTCTCTGGCTGCTGGTGTGGGGCGCAGGGCGGCTGTATCAACGCTGGCGTGCGCCGCGCGGCTGATATTTTTCCAGGGGGAAGAGTTACGCAGGGAAATGACTTTACATTCAATAATGAGACGTATTATCATTTGAATCGCCGGTGAGGGGAAAAGGGTTGTCTCCTTCTGTGCCCCCCGATCCGGCACGACATTGCTCACATTGCTTCCAATTTTCATGCCAGCCTTGCGCTGGCGTTTTTTTATCCCGCGCCAAAAATCCACTGCGCCGGTGGTCGGCCTCTTTTCATTAGCATGCCTGTTTAAAAACCCACGCGAGGTATTGGGGGCGTCAGAACAGCGAAAACAGCAACACCACCGGCAGGCTTAACGGCCAGGTTAACCCGATGGTCAGCGCGCTGATACAGCGAATTTTGACGGTGTCCCGGCTAACCAGGTAGGTGAAAATCATAGAAACTAACAGGCCGATAAAATAACAGTATTGCGTTGCAACCCACAGCGACGACATGAAACCCGATCCCAGTTGTATTTTTACGCGCGAATTCTAGGAGCTTGGCGGGTGATAATCAATGACTAAAGGCCGTTTATTCAAACCTTTATCCATAAGAATGCATAATTTATTTCTATAAAGAACGTAGGGTTATTAACGGTCTTACGTTTATTACCAAAAGAAATCAACAGCATAGTTACCGGTAACATTCCGCGTCTGGCAAACCTTCTTTCTGGAGGTGACTCCCCTAAGCAGTAAAAGAGCCGGTGAAGGGGGGGAACGCGATGGGGGTTATGACTCATAAAAATTAATGATGTATTGGCGGGCGGACGGCTAAGGTGAGGTGGCGTGGGTTTGGCGGTACGTGAACCTTTCAGGTGCCGGTTTTAGCGCATCTGTCACGATGCGCCGCCAGCCGGCCAGGGAGGGGGGGCGTGGACGTTGCGGGTTTAATGAATGTTAAGACCGTAGACGAACAGCCACGAAAACAGCAGCGCCAGCAGGCATGCCATAAAAACGATGGAGATCATTTCCTTCACAACTTCATTCCTTTTCCCGTTGGGCTAAATTTACTTCTCTTTGTTTTTGCGCGAAATTTTAGATCGACATGGGTAAAAATCCTAGTTTTAATCGTTTTTTTCTCCCCCCTTGCGGCGTAAGCCGCTTCGATAAGGCCGTGGCGACGCCGGAAAACCGGGAACGCTAACTCGTCGTCGCCATTGCTGAACGCCTGAGGCTGACTATAGAAAATGGGGACTGCGTGGCGCCGAAGGCAGCCACGCGCCTCCCTTAAGGGGAGCCATTCATCTGTCTACGGCGCAGTCTATGAGATGAAGGAGTCGGCAATGAGCACGCACCCCATTATCGTGCTGGTACGCTGATTCTGGGACGGCGTCGCGCAGGGGATATTCGGCGATTCATACAGAGGAGATGCGTTGACCTCGCTGGTTTCCATGCCGATGAGGTGGCGGGTTTGATTGATGAGGCAGCCAGCGCGAAATACAGCAAGGGCAGAAAGGGTTTTCGGACTAAAAGATGACATTCTGCGGCAGGCTATCCCTTCGCTGAAATCGCTATCGATATTAATAATCAACAGCATCATCGACACGCGGCGGCGGCAATAATGGCGTAGATGCCTGCCTTACGTATATCGCCTTAGCGTCCGTTAACGCCGATCATTTCTATGGCTGCACGATGCAACCGCTGAAAATAATCATCGGGCTGTTTTTCTATCTCCTGGATAAGGCTGGCGAGCAGGTTCTGTTTGGTTATCGGCTTGTTGGCGGTCAGCACCAGCAGCACGTTTTTGCCAAGCAGGCAGCATATTTGCTTATGGTATTCATCAACATCGTGCTTGTTGAGGCCATAGAGGGTGTAATCGATCATGATGTCTAACCTGCTGACAGGTAAATGCCCGCCGGAGCAGGCTGAGAAGCCATAGAAAAATAAAATGAGGCAAATTTCGCTTAGGAAGAGACTTAAGCGACGGGGTAACGATAACTGAATAGGAATATTCCTATCAAGCCGTGTGGGCGCAGAGGCGAATGTTTAGGAATAACCTCAGAAGAACAAATAATAGAGACGGCCGTTCTGGGAAATCTGACTTATTATTGATATTGCCATTGCCTAAAAATCAAACATAGGTGATGTAAATATATAATGCGAAAAAGAAACAGCCGGAAAACGGCGTTTTCCGGCTGTGGTGACATTCACGCGACATTATTCACACGGTCTGCTTGCGAAACAGTTCGCGGAATACCGGATAGATATCGTCCGGTTCGCGGATATGCTGCATGGCGAAGTTATCGAATCTTGCCTGCAGATCCTCATATTCGCGCCACAGCGTTTGGTGAGCGCGGCGAGTGATTTCTATGTAGCTGTAATAACGCACCATCGGCAGGATCTTCTTCGCCAACAGCTCATGGCACAGCGGTGAATCGTCGGCCCAGTTGTCGCCGTCCGACGCTTGCGCGGCGTAGATATTCCATTGCGCCGGGTCATAACGCTCTTCGACCACGTCGTTCATCAACTTCAGCGCGCTGGAGACGATGGTGCCGCCGGTTTCCTGCGAATAGAAGAACTCCTGTTCGTCCACCTCTTTCGCCTGGGTGTGATGGCGAATATAGACCACCTCGACGTTCTTGTAGGTTCGGCTCAGGAACAGATAAAGCAGAATGTAAAAGCGCTTGGCCATGTCTTTGGTCGCCTGATCCATCGAACCGGACACGTCCATCAGGCAGAACATCACCGCCTGGCTGGAAGGCTCCGGCCGGCGCTCATAGTTTTTGTAGCGCAGGTCGAAGGTATCGATAAACGGTACGCTTTCGATTTTCTTGCGCAGTTCGGTAATTTCCTTGCGCAGCCGCTCCTCTTCCAGCAATTGCACCGGTTCGGTGTTTTCCAGCTGGGTCAGCGCGTCTTCCAGCTCGTGCAACGCGCGTCTTTTACCGGCGGTCATGGCGGTACGTCGCGCCAACGAGTTCTGCAGCGAACGCACGACGCTGATGTTGGCCGGCACGCCGTTGGCGGTATAGCCGGCGCGATGGGTTTTGAACTCGGTCAGCTGCTTGTACTGATTCTTTTTCAGGTTGGGCAGGGCGAGATCCTCAAACAGCAGATCGAGGTACTCGTCTTTGGAGATCTGGAAGACGAATTCATCCTGGCCTTCACCGTCCTGGCTGGCGTTGCCCTGGCCACCGCCACCGCCTGCGCCGCCCTGAGGCCGCTCAACGCGATCGTTCTGCACGAAGTGGTCATTGCCCGGGTGAACGCGATGGCGAGTGCCGCCGCGCCCCTGATGAAACATCGGTTCGTTGATATCGTCAGTGGGGATGGAGACCGACTCCCCGCTGTCTACGTCGGTGACCGAACGCTTGTTGATGGCTTCGGCAATCGACTGTTTGATTTGCGACTTGTAACGGCGCAAGAAGCGCTGGCGGTTCACCATGCTCTTGTTTTTGCCGTTCAGCCGCCGGTCAATGAAATAGGCCATACTTCCCCCAAACGACGTTGCCAACTCTTCATGTCCCGGCCGCGACAGCGCAATATGTCAGCCCCTCCCTGGGCTGCGCTGCAACGTCCATGACTGTGGACATGGCCCTGATAATGCCGCTTACCTGAGGCGTTATGAGGATTTTCTGACCCGCAGATACCATTCACACAGCAGGCGAACCTGCTTGCGGGTATAGCCTTTCTCCATCATGCGGTCGACGAAGTCGTCGTGTTTCTTCTGCTCGTCCGTCGATGTTTTGGCGTTAAACGAAATGACCGGCAACAGCTCTTCGGTATTGGAGAACATTTTCTTCTCGATCACGGTGCGCAGCTTCTCGTAGCTGGTCCAGTTCGGATTACGGCCGTTGTTGTTGGCGCGGGCGCGCAGCACGAAGTTCACGATTTCGTTACGGAAATCTTTCGGGTTGCTGATGCCGGCCGGCTTCTCGATTTTCTCCAGTTCGGCGTTCAACGACTCGCGGTCGAACAGCTGACCGGTGTCGGGATCGCGATACTCCTGATCCTGGATCCAGAAGTCCGCGTAGGTCACGTAACGGTCAAAAATGTTCTGCCCGTATTCCGAGTAGGATTCCAGATAGGCGGTCTGGATCTCTTTGCCGATAAATTCGGCGTATTTCGGGATCAGATAGCCTTTCAGGTGCTCCAGGTATTTCTCTGCCAAATCCTGCGGGAACTGTTCGCGTTCGATCTGCTGTTCCAATACATAGAACAGGTGTACCGGGTTGGCCGCCACCTCGGCGTGATCGAAGTTGAATACCCGCGAGAGGATTTTAAAGGCGAAACGGGTGGAGAGGCCGTTCATGCCTTCGTCAACCCCGGCGTAGTCGCGGTACTCCTGATAGGACTTGGCTTTCGGATCGGTATCCTTGAGGCTTTCACCGTCATACACGCGCATTTTCGAGTAAATGCTTGAGTTTTCCGGCTCTTTCAGCCGCGACAGCACGCTAAAGCGCGCCAGCGTTTCGAGGGTGCCCGGCGCGCAGGGCGCGTGGGTCAGCTCGCTGTGATCCAGCAGCTTGTCGTAAATCTTGATCTCTTCCGACACGCGCAGGCAGTAAGGCACCTTGACGATGTACACGCGGTCGAGGAACGCTTCGTTGTTCTTGTTGTTACGGAAGGTCACCCACTCGGATTCGTTGGAGTGCGCCAGAATGATGCCGTTGAACGGCAGGGCGGAGATGCCCTCGGTGCCGTTGTAGTTGCCTTCCTGGGTCGCCGTCAGCAGCGGGTGCAGCACCTTGATCGGCGCTTTGAACATCTCGACGAATTCCATTATCCCCTGGTTGGCGCGGCACAGGGCGCCGGAGTAGCCGTAGGCGTCCGGATCGTTCTGCGCATGATTCTCCAGCTTACGGATGTCCACTTTACCGACCAGCGCCGAGATGTCCTGGTTGTTCTCATCGCCCGGTTCGGTTTTGGCGATGGCGATCTGCTCCAGGATGGATGGGCGCACTTTGACGACTTTAAACTTGGTGATGTCGCCGCCGAACTCATGCAGGCGCTTCGCCGCCCACGGCGACATGATGGTGCCGAGATAGCGACTCGGGATGTTGAATTCTTTCTCCAGGATCGAGGCATCTTCCTGCGGGTTGAACAGGCACAGCGGATGATCGTTGACCGGGCTGCGTTCGCCGTTGGCGCTGAGGGTGTAGATGGGTACGCGCTGCATCAACGCCTTAAGACGCTCCGCCAGCGAGGATTTACCGCCGCCCACCGGGCCGAGCAGGTAAAGGATCTGTTTCTTCTCTTCCAGGCCCTGCGCGGCGTGTTTCAGGTAAGAGACGATCTGTTCGATGGCCTCTTCCATGCCGTAGAATTCTTCAAAGGCCGGATAGCGTGCGATCACGCGGTTGGAGAACAGGCGCGACAGGCGTGATTCTAGCGCAGTGTCGACCATCACAGGTTCACCGATAGCCATCAGCAGACGTTCGGCCGCGTTGGCATAGGCACTGCGATCTTGCCGGCAAATGGTAAGAAATTCCTGCAGTGTGAACTCTTCGTCCTTGGCAGCTTCGTAGCGCTGGCGATAGTGGTCAAATATGTTCATGATGCCCGTCCTTTCGTTATTAGCACAGGTTAAAGAGAGCGTGTGATAGTGTTCTGGCCCCCGGAAGATGAGAATACGCCTGAGTACAGCAACCCGTATGCCAACTTGGTGCGCTTATTATCGCGAGTTGCGCTGTTTGCCACTGGGCTCAGGATAAATTCACCTTCTGATTTAAGCTTAGTTTGCTTGCCGGAAAATTTCCTGCCGCAGAAAAAGCTTTTTTTAAGTCATATCAATGACTCAGTTATTACAGTGGAAGCCAAATGCCTTGTCTGGCGCGGCCTGCAGGATGAAACGTCATCGTTCCGCCATGATTAATTCATAATTCCGCTATAAGTTATTCGATCTTGGTCGTTTTCTATTGTAAAGATTAGGCGCGCAACTAAATTTTCACATAAACTATTGCGGCTATTAACCCTGTAATTTATGGAAAAAGAACCAGTGAAGATTTCAAAACTCAAAACGCTAGCAATTATCGCTTCCGCAATGGTTTGTGCGCAAAGTGCTCAGGCGGGAACCTGGTCACTCGGCGCCGGCGCGCTGGTTAGCCCGGACGCGTATCGCGGTTATCAGGATCGCGTATATCCGGTGCCCGTCATCGACTATGAAGGTGACGACTTCTACTTCCGTACTCTGACCGCCGGTTACTACCTGTGGAAAGATCAAGAAAACCAGCTGAGCATCATGGGTTACTACACGCCATGGGGCTACCGCCCTGGCGACAGCGATGACGATCGCATGAAGCGTCTCGACAAACGCCGCGGCACGCTGATGGCCGGCCTGGCTTATTCGCACCACGCGGAGTGGGGCACCCTCCGCACCACCTTCACCGGCGACACGTTGAACTACAGCAACGGGCTGGTGGGCGATGTGGCTTATCTGTACAAGTTTGATCTGGACGCGCTGACGCTGGTTCCGGGCGTAGGCGTGATGTGGAACAGCAAAAACCAGAACAAATATTACTACGGCGTCAGCGCCAATGAATCGCGCCGCAGCGGCCTGGACAGCTACACCCCTGGCGATAGCTGGGCGCCGTATCTCGAGCTGAGCGCCAATTACCAGATCAACAAAAGCTGGAACGCCTTCTTCCTCGGCCGCTATGTGAAGTTGTCGGATGAAGTGAAAGACAGCCCGATGGTGGATAAATCCTACACCGGTTTGTTGATGACGGGTGTGAGCTACACCTTCTAATCACGCATTGCACGATTATCGTGCATGGCGTGCATCAAAAAGGGGCGCTGGCGCCCCTTTTGCACATCTGCAGTGCGCTGTCGCGCGCGGCGCCTCAGGCCTTCTTACGGCTGCGGAAGGTCACGCCCAAACGGGCGGGTTGCTCGCCTGCGGCGACCAGCGGTTTGCTGACGCGCCCGGTCTCGATGCAGACCATGGTCTTGTAACCGTCGTTCGGCATATCCCCCATGCTGCAGGAGAGCTCCACGCCGGGGTTCCAGGCGATGACGTCGCTCATATGATGGTGGTGAACCTCTATGGTGCGCGCGAGCGCCTGATCGCGGATCTGGCTGAAGGCTTCCGGGCGGGTATAGACGCGGTCGGTTTGGCCGACGAAGGTCACTTCGCCTTCCTGAAGCGCCTCTGCGCCGCCCGCCACCTTGTCGATATAAGGCTCGCCCAGGCCCGCCACGCTGACCCGATCGATGTCGCCGACCTGGAAGTAACTGTGCAGCGCCGCCGTGGCCTGATAATCGCCGTGCGATTCCAGTTCGATTTCGCACTCCGCACCCAGCTTGAAGCGGGCAATCAGCGTGAAGGCGTGCGGCCACAGTTTGCGGGTCTGCTCATTGTCTTTCAGCGTAAAGGTCAGGATGACGCCGTTGTCATCTTCATCGTGCGCCGTTAGGCTCCAGGGCTGGTTGCGGGCAAAACCGTGGGAGGGTTGCGCCACCGGGCCGAACCACGGCCAGCAGATCGGCACGCCGCCGCGGATGGCCTTGCCTTTGGCGAAGGGGGTATTGTTGCTGAGCCAAATCACCGGCTGCTCACCGCTGGGCTGCCAGGCCAGCAAATGGGCGCCCTGCAGTGCGACGGCTGCGCGCACTTTCGGATGCGACACCACAACCACGCCCAGCTCATCGAGTTGCCGCTGGCTGATGTATGGCGAAATCTGTTCGGAAACGGGCAGGGTGAAAATTTTCTCGTTCATTTCATGACCTATTGTTTGCCGGAGAGACAAATAAAAAAGGGCGACAAAAATGTCGCCCTCATTATCAGCTTAACATCATGCCATTACTTGGAGATGTGAGCGATCAGATCCAGAACCTTGTTGGAATAACCGGTTTCGTTGTCGTACCAGGAAACCAGTTTCACGAAGTTGTCGTTCAGTGCGATACCGGCTTTGGCATCGAACACGGAAGTCAGCACTTCGCCGTTGAAATCGGTGGAAACCACGTCGTCTTCAACGTAGCCCAGAACGCCTTTCATAGAACCTTCAGCGGCGTCTTTGATGGCTTTCTTGATTTCTTCGTAGGTAGCCGCTTTTTCCAGACGCACGGTCAGGTCAACAACGGATACGTTTGGCGTCGGTACGCGGAACGCCATACCGGTCAGTTTGCCTTTCAGCTCTGGCAGAACAACGCCAACCGCTTTCGCTGCGCCGGTAGAAGAAGGGATGATGTTCTGGGATGCGCCGCGGCCGCCGCGCCAGTCTTTGTGGGACGGGCCATCAACGGTTTTCTGAGTTGCGGTGGTCGCGTGAACGGTGGTCATCAGGCCTTCAACGATACCGAAGTTGTCGTTGATGACTTTAGCCAGTGGCGCCAGACAGTTGGTGGTGCAAGAGGCGTTGGACACGATGTCCTGGCCGGCATATTTATCAAAGTTGGCGCCGCGCACGAACATTGGGGTCGCATCTTTGGATGGGCCAGTCAGAACCACTTTTTTAGCGCCGGCGGTGATGTGCTTACGTGCGGTTTCGTCGGTCAGGAAGATACCGGTCGCTTCAGCAACCACGTCAACACCCACTTCGTTCCACTTCAGGTTAGCCGGGTCTTTCTCTGCGGTAACACGGATGGTTTTGCCGTTAACAACCAGGTGGCCGTCTTTAACTTCTACCGTACCGTTGAAACGGCCGTGAGTAGAGTCATACTTCAGCATGTAAGCCATGTACTCTGCGTCCAACAGGTCGTTGATTGCAACGATCTCGATGTCAGAACGCTCTTGAGCAGCACGGAAAACAATGCGACCGATACGGCCAAAACCGTTGATACCTACTTTGATAGTCATATATTCCACCAGCTATTTGTTAGTGAATAAAAGGTTGGTTGTAAAATTACAAAAACCTTACCCAGCGTCAAGCGGAATCGTGTCAATTCTTGCGGCAAGTCAAACCGGAAGGGTGGTTTTGCACGCTTATTGCACAGTCCATTTGCGCTCGGCCTCATCCGTTATATGGGGACAAGCCGCCAAGTATAAAGTCAGCATACGCAAGATGTGTGATCGCTATCACATATCATCGTGACGTGGCCTTTATGGGCTACAGTTTAGGCCAAAAACCCCTGCAGTGGTGTTAATTTTTTGTTATTATTACTCATTGTTTTCGTTGACATTATCCACATTCAGAGATAAGCACAAATGGCTAAAGAGACAACCCCCGGTCATCCGGTCACGGAACTGAATGAAATCCAACGTTATGTGACGCAACAGCGCGGCACCGAAGCGCCGTTCAGCGGCAAATTGCTGCACAACAAGCGCGAGGGCGTGTACCATTGCCTGTGCTGTAACCAGCCGCTGTTCTATTCCGAAACCAAATACGATTCCGGCTGCGGCTGGCCGAGCTTTTATGAGCCGGTTTCCGCCGATGCTATCCGTTATCTTGATGATAATTCACATAATATGCATCGTGTTGAAATCCGCTGTGGCCATTGCGACGCACACCTGGGGCACGTTTTCCCCGATGGCCCGCAGCCGACCGGCGATCGCTACTGCGTCAATTCCGCTTCACTGAGCTTTACCGATGGCGAAAATGGCGACCAAACGGCCGGTTAAGTGGTAATTTAACCAACAAAATCGATTCAGCTAATTATTCATCCGTAAGCGAGAAGGGCTCTGATGGACGTGAAAGATCTGATTGCGGCGATGACGCCCGAGATATACCAGCGCCTGGTACAGGCGGTTGAGCTGGGCAAATGGCCGGACGGCGTGGCGCTGACGCCGGAGCAAAAAGAAAACAGCCTGCAGGCGGTGATGCTGTGGCAGTCGATGAACAACGTCGATCCGCAGCACATGAGCATCGGCACCGACGGGCAGATCGTGATGAAGAGCAAGCAAGAGCTGAAACAGCAGTTCGTTGCCGAGCCGTTGGCCAAACTCAAACCGCAGTAAGGCTTCCCTTAAGAAAGCGGGGCGATGTCGCCATCGCCCCGTCGATTCACCGTTTTTCGCCCTTAATCCCCAGCGATTCCGCCAGCTGCTGCGCCAGCCGGTTGTCGTCATCCGCGCCGTATTCCCAGAACATCGCACCGCCCAATCCCTGACTTTTGATGTATTCGGCCTTGATGGCCACCGAACGCGGATTCTCGTAGGAGATTGCGAACAGCGGCTTGCCTTCGGCGGATTGCAGCGTCAGGTAAGGCACTTTGGCGTCGTCATCCCAGTGCTCGCGAAAACGATGCTGCGGATCGTTGAGTAATTTACTGACGATATCGTGGTATTCAAAGTAAGTGTCTTTGCTGAGATCCAGCCCCAGCGCGCTGAACAGGGCGGTTTCTCGCGCGCTGAAGTAAGGTTGCGTCACCGGATGTTTGGCGGCGTCCGGCTTGTCCCAGTCGATACCCGCCTCGGTCGCCCGTTTCGGAACCCGGCCGTAGAAACCGATGCCCAGGTTCATCTGCGCCGGTTTCAGGCCGGCAGCCAGATAATTTTTGACCACGAAATCGGCGCTGTAGCGGTCGGCGGCCGCCACGGTTGGCCAACGCTTTGAATCGTACAGGTTGGCATTGAAGTACTGCGTGCCGTAAGCCATGTCGTAGGTCATCAGATTGATGTAGTCGAGGTAAGGGGCAATGCTTTTCACATCAACCCATTCCTGTGGGCTTTTGACGTTGGCCCCGACGGCGATGGTTAACAGCTTGCCTTTATCCAGCGCCTGATGAAGCTCTTTCAGCAGCAGGGTGAAGTTGTCGCGATCCGCTGGTTGGCTTTCCACCAGCCCCCAGGCGCCGTTCACCGGATATTCCCAGTCCAGATCGATGCCATCCAGCTGATACTGGGCGATCACCTGCAGCGCGGAGCGGATGAATATCGCCCGGTTTTCCGCAGTTGCCGCGGCACCGGAGAAACCGCGTGCGCCCCAGCCGCCGACCGACAGCAGCACTTTCAGCTCGGGGTTCTGTTTACGCAGTATCGGCAGCCGTTGCAGATCGGCCGTGACCTTCGGCGACAGGTAGATCTGGTGGCGGCGAGCGGGGTCTTTCAGCGCTGCATTGGCTTCGTCTTTCTCGCCGTTGTAGATCAGGCCGAACGAATAGTTGAGGTGGGTGATTTGCGTGACGTCCAGCTTGTCGATGTCGCCACCGGGGCCAGCGGTGACGTCGCCGCCGCCGTTGAAGTAGCCGACGGAGAGATAAGCCGCCTGGGCCGTGCCTGCGCCGGCCATAGCCAACTGCACCGCCGCCAGCAAAGGCAGCAGTTTTCGGGTTATTTTCATGTCTGTCTCCTTGGGTCGGCAAGGCCGACCGTACCGCCAGGGGCGGTCACAATAAAACCGGGCTCAGCGGGCCCCGGATGCGTATAACCGATTGACGCCAAAAGCGTCGCAGCCATAACAGCAAAAGCGCCTGCTGCTCACAAGCGGCTGGCGGAGAAGAAGGACGATATTGTGAGCGGCGTCGAAGTTTCGCCGCCGCTCGGAGAAGGCGCCGCTGGCGCCCGGGAGGGTTAGTGGACGAGAAACTGTGACAGGGTAACTAATTGTGCGCCGGCGCGCGCCATGTCCTGCAGCGCCCGCTCGCTGTCGTCCGGCTGCAGATTCACGCCGCGGCAGCCGTCGACGATCACCTGCGTTGGATAGCCGGCAGCCAGCGCATCCAGCACGCTGAACTTCACGCAGTAGTCGGTCGCCAGGCCCATGATTGCCAGCCGCCGGACGCCCTGCGATTGCAGCCAGCCGTGCAGTTCGGTCTGCGCTCGGTGGCCGTTATCGAAGAATGCGCTGTAGCTGTCGATATCGGTATCCTGCCCTTTGCGAAAAACGGCATTGATATGTTGCCGCTGTAACTGGGGGTGAAAATCGGAGCCGTGGCTCCCTTGCACGCAGTGCACCGGCCACCACACCTGCGGCAGGCCTTCCAGCTCGCCGAGGGTGCCGACCTGCGCATGGGAGTTCACCGCAAAACTGCGGTGATTAGCGGGATGCCAGTCCTGGCTGGCCACCACCGGCTCGCCACGCGCCAGACAGGCGGCGATCGCCTGATTGGCCACCGGGATGACGGCGTCGCCCGCCGTGACCGCCAGCGCGCCGCCGGGGCAGAAATCGTTTTGCAGATCGATCAACAACAGGGCCGTTTTCATCGCCGCTCCAGAGTTCAGTAGGTTAACCGTTGATGCTCAGTTCGCCGCGCAGGTCTTGCTGCATCAGGGCGCGGATTTGTTCCGGCGTCAGCGGCTGGCTCAGCAGGTAGTGCAGCTTGGTCAGGGCGGCTTCCACCGTCATGTCGAAACCGCTTATCACCCCGGCGTGCGCCAGCGCGTTGCCGGTGGCGTAGCCTTCCATATTGACGCGCCCGGAGATGCACTGCGTCAGGTTCACCACCACGATGCCGCGTTCTGAGGCCGCGCGCAACTCGTCGATCAGCTCGGCCTTCTGCGGCGCGTTGCCGACGCCGTAGGAACGCAGGATCAGCGCTTTGACCGGCTGCAGCAGGAAGTTGCGCACCACCGCGCCGGAAATGCCCGGATAGATAGTGACCACGCCGATCGGCTGCGGCGTAATGTCGTGCACCCGCAGCGCGCCGTTGCATGGCGGGCTGTCGATGCCTTGCTGGCGGCGAATGTGAATACCGGCTTCCAGCAGCGGCGGCAGATTCGGGGAGGCGAAGGCGTCGAAGCCGTCGGCGTGCGCTTTGGTGGTGCGGTTGCCGCGGAACAGCTTGTTGTTGAAGAACAGGCTGACTTCATTCACCGGATGGTTGGCCGCCAGATACAGCGCGTTGAGCAGGTTGGTCTGGCCATCGGAACGCAGCTCCGCCAGCGGAATCTGCGAGCCGGTGACGATCACCGGTTTAGCCAGGTTTTCCAGCATGAAAGAGAGTGCCGACGCGGTGAACGCCATGGTGTCGGTGCCGTGCAGGATCACGAAGCCGTCGTAGCGATCGTAGTTCTGCTTGATGTCATCGGCGATGTGCTGCCAGTCTTCCGGCGTCATATCCGAAGAGTCAATCAATGGCGCATATTCATGAATGGTGAAATCCGGCATTTCCGGGCGATGGAATTCGGGCATCAGTGCCAGCTGGCGCTGCAGGTGGCCGGAAACCGGGATATAGCCGTGATCGGAACGCTGCATGCCGATGGTGCCGCCGGTGTAGGCGACGTAAATGGATTTCTTTTGCATGGTCATGATTTTAACAAAGATAAGATGGGCTGAATTATAGGGGCATGGCGGCAGAAAAAAAGCCCGGCGATGGCCGGGCTGCAGAATTATTTGTTAGCGGACTTCTCCGCAGGTGAGACAGATCGCATAACGGTTTTGCGGATCGTTCAGGTTATTGAACAAGCCCGGCTGTTCTTTCACCGCGTTGGCGACCGAGGCCAGCGGAGCGGGCAGTATGGCCTGAATCGCCGCCGGCAGCATGGCGTGAACGGAAACGCCCAACTGGCTGAGCACCATATCGCTCAGGCTTGGGGTATCGACGAACCAGTTGAGCTGCCACTGCTGCAGCTTCGCCAGCTCGGCGGCTTTTTTCACCGCGTCGTCGAAATCGCCCAATTGATCGACCAGGCCGTTGGCCTTGGCGTCGCTGCCGAGCCAGACGTGGCCCTGGGCGATTTGGTCAACCTGCTGCGGGGTCATCTTGCGCGATTTGGCAACCAGATCGAGGAAGTTCTTATACCCGTTTTCGATGTTCAGCTGCATCATCTGCGAGAACTCCTGCGGCAACGCCTTGGTGACCGCAATGTCGGCCAGCGGCGAGGTCGCCACGCCGTCGGTGTGCACGCCCAGCGTATCCAGGGTTTTCTCGTAGGTGTTGATGATGCCGAAAATGCCGATGGAACCGGTCAGGGTACTCGGGCTGGCGATGATGTAGTCGGCCGGCGTCGAAACCCAGTAGCCGCCCGACGCGGCCATGCCGCCCATCGAAACCACCACCGGTTTGCCGGCGGCGCGCACGGCGGCCAGTTCGGAACGGATCACTTCGGATGCGCTGACGCTGCCGCCCGGGCTGTTGACGCGGAACACCACGGCCTTGATGGCCGGATCCAGGCGGGCCTGACGCAGTTCGGCGGCGGTGGTATCACCCCCGACGTTACCCGGCGTCTGCGGGCCGTCCATGATGGCGCCGTTGGCGAAGACTACGGCGATCTTGCCGCCCTGGTTGGCGTCCGGCTTCGGCTGGTAGTCGTAGATGCTGATGGCGTTGAAATCGTTCGCCTGTTTATCCCAGCCGAAGGTCTTGACCAGCTGATTTTCGATCGCGGTGCGCGAGGCCAGCTCGTCCACCAGCTTATTGTCCAGCGCATAGCGAGCGGTGTCGCCACCGGCCGCCTGCAGGCCGCTCAGCACGCCGGCGGCACCCGGGAACAGCTGCTGTGGCGTCAGCTGGCGGTTGGCCGCGACGGTTTCCAGATAGTTCTGCCACAGGCCGCCAATCCAGCGGCTGTCCGCTTCGCGCGCCGCCGGAGACATATCGTCGCGGATCAGTGGTTCGACCGCCGATTTATAGGTGCCGACGCGGAAGATATTGGTGGTGACCTTGAGCATGTCCAGCAACGACTTGTAATACAGGTTGTTGGTGGCGAAACCGTGCAGATCGACCGCGCCCTGCGGCGACAGATAGACCTTGTTGGCGTAGCTGGCCAGGAAGTATTGCGTCTGGTTGTAGCTGTCGCCGATGGCGAAGATCGGCTTGCCGCTGTCGCGGAACTCGCGCAGCGCCTTGCCGATATAGCGCAGCGACGGCTGATCGGCGCCGACGAAGTCATTCAGCTGCAACACCATGCCGGTAATGTTTTTATCGTCTTTGGCCTTGCGGATGCTATCGACCACGTCGAACAGCGAGTTTTCCTGCAGACGGCTGCTGGAGGCGCCCAACAGCTCGCGGCCCCATTGCCGCACCCGGTTGTTTACCGAGGGCTGATCGACCACCACGCCGCTTAAATCGACCAGCAGCGCGCCGCGCGCCGGGGCCGTCGTGGTGGAGGAACTTTGGAAGGACAGATAGATGCCAACCCCAACCAGGATCAGCAAGACCAGGAACAGGTTAAGGATCAGTTCCCTGATAAAATTCAGCAGACGCCATGTCCACCGGAAAATGCCGGCAATAATTTGCCACAATGTGCGCATGTGCTCTCCAACAAGAGTCGAGAATGTTCCGCTATCCTAATGAGCGGCCGGGGAAATGTCAGCTTTAAATCGTGGCACACAGACGCTATCGCCGAGGCTGTAACTCGTCGTTTAGCTATGTTAACGTGGCCGGAATGAAAATTGTTATCAGGAGTTTACGATGGATGCTCTGGATCTTTTATTGAATCGCCGCTCGGCTTCGCGCCTGGCGGAACCGGCGCCGGCGGGGGAAGTGCGCCAAAATATCATCAACGCGGGCCTGCGTGCGCCCGATCACGGCGCGCTGCAGCCGTGGCGTTTCGTGATGATCGAAAATCAGGGTCTGGAGCGCTTCAGCCAGCTGCTGCAGGCGGCGGCGAAACAGGATCAACTGGACGAAGCGGCGATCGAAAAGGCCACCAAGGCGCCGTTCCGCGCGCCGCTGATCATCACCGTCATTGCGCACTGCACTGAAGAGACCAAGGTGCCGCGCTGGGAGCAGGTGGTTTCCGCCGGTTGCGCGGTGCAGGCGATGCAGATGGCGGCGCTGGCGCAGGGCTTTAACGGCATCTGGCGCACCGGCGCCTGGACCGAGCATGCGCTGGTGCGCGAAGCCTTCGGCTGCCGCGAGCAGGACGAGATCGTCGGTTTCCTCTATCTGGGCACGCCGCAGCTGAAGGCCGCCACCAAGGTGACCCCGCCGGACAGCACGCCTTTCGTCAGCTATTTCTGAGTTTTCTCCCGCGGGGCGCGGCGAAAATGCGCCAAACCCCGCAAAATCGCATGGTTTCTGAGCAGGCCGTTCGCTTATCGCTGGCGCGCTCTTATCAATCCCTTCGGCAAGCGCTACCCTATGTTATCTTGAGTGCCGTTACCGAAGGGAGTGGACTATGACATCGCCAGCGATCCGTTTAACCCAGTACAGCCATGGCGCTGGCTGCGGCTGCAAAATCTCACCGAAAGTTCTCGAAACCATCTTGCACAGCGAGCGGGAAAAGTTTGTCGATCCGCGCCTGTTGGTCGGCAATGAAACCCGCGACGACGCGGCGGTGTACGACATCGGCAACGGCGTCGGCATCATCAGCACCACCGACTTTTTCATGCCGATCGTCGACGATCCGTTCGATTTCGGCCGCATTGCGGCCGCCAACGCCATCAGCGACGTGTATGCGATGGGCGGCAAACCGATCATGGCGATCGCCATTCTCGGCTGGCCGATCGCCAAACTGCCGCCGGAGGTGGCGCAGCAGGTGATCGACGGCGGCCGTTTCGCCTGCCAGCAGGCGGGGATCGCGCTGGCCGGCGGCCATTCCATCGATGCGCCGGAACCTATTTTCGGCTTGGCGGTCACCGGCGTGGTCAATACCGAGCGGGTGAAGAAAAACAGCGCGGCACAGGCCGGGGCGAAACTCTATCTGACCAAGCCACTGGGCATCGGCGTGCTCACGACCGCCGAGAAACAAAGCAAACTGCGCCCTGAGCATCAGGGCCTGGCGACCGAAGTGATGTGCCGCCTGAACAAGCCGGGCGCCGATTTTGCCGAGGTGGCGGGCGTCACGGCGATGACCGATATCACCGGTTTTGGCCTGCTGGGCCACCTGAGCGAGGTGTGCCAGGGCTCCGGTCTGCAGGCGACGGTCTGGTTCGATCGGGTGCCGAAGCTGCCGGACGTCGAAGCGTATATCGCCGAAGGTTGTGTGCCGGGCGGCACCGGGCGCAACTTCGACAGCTATGGCCATCTGGTGGGCGAGATGAGCGATTTGCAGCGCCAGCTGCTGTGCGATCCGCAAACCTCCGGCGGCTTGCTGTTGGCGGTATTGCCAGAGGCGGAAGCGCAGGTGCTGGCGATTGCCGGGCAGCACGGTATCACCCTCAACGCCATCGGTGAGCTGCATGTGGCATCGGCCGGTAAGCCGCTGATCGAGGTCGTGTAGTGTCCAACATCCAAGGAAGGCCGGACAGCGACGATTACCCACGCATTTTCCTGCAGGACGTGCCGCTGATTGACGTGCGCGCACCGATCGAATTTCAGCAGGGCGCCTTCGCACAGGCGGTGAATTTACCGCTGATGATCGACAGCGAACGCCAGGCGGTCGGCACCTGCTATAAGCAGCATGGGCAGCAGGCGGCGATCGCGCTCGGCCACAGCCTGGTGAACGGCAAACTGCGCGAACAGCGCACCGCCGCCTGGCTGGCGGCCTGCTCAGCGCGGCCCGAAGGCTATATTTACTGCTTCCGCGGCGGGCTGCGCTCGCAGCTGGTGCAGCAATGGCTGCACGAGGCCGGCGTGGATTATCCGCGTATCACTGGCGGTTATAAAGCGCTGCGCAATTATCTGCTCGGTGTACTGACGCAAAGCGCGCAATTGCCGATGGCCCTGGTGGGCGGTAATACCGGCAGCGGCAAGACGCTGCTGGTCAACGAACTGGCCGACGGCGTCGATCTGGAAGGCGCGGCGCGCCATCGCGGTTCATCTTTTGGCCGAACGCTGGCGGGGCAGAGCTCGCAGATAGATTTTGAGAATCGTCTGGCTGTGTTATTGCTGAAAAAACAGCATGGTGGCAGCCGCCGTTGGGTGCTGGAAGACGAAGGGCGGATCATCGGCAGCAACAATCTGCCGTTGCCGTTGTTCAACGGCATGCAGCAGGCGCCGGTGGCGGTGATCGACGATCCGTTCGATATTCGTCTGGCGCGCCTGCAGGCCGAATATATCGACGGTATGCGCGAACAGTTCGAACAGGCCTATGGCATGGAAGAGGGCTGGCGGCAGTACGCCGACTATTTGCATCATGGCCTGTTCGCCATTCGCCGCCGTTTGGGCCTGGAGCGCTTCCAGCAGTTGACGCAGCGGCTGGAGGCGGCGCTGCGGGCGCAGCGCCTCAGCGGCCAGGGCGACGCGCACCGCGAGTGGTTGGCGCCTCTGTTGCAGCAGTACTACGATCCGATGTACTGCTATCAGCTGGAAAAGAAAGCCCAGCGGATCGTCTTCCGCGGGAACTATGCAGAAGTAAGAGAATTCTTGATGACGTTCAGCCAGAAAAACGGTGATTAATGCGACTGTTCATAGCCGAGAAACCGAGTTTGGCGCGCGCCATTGCCGACGTCTTGCCCAAGCCGCATCGCCGCGGCGACGGCTATATCGCCTGTGGCAACAACGACGTGGTGACCTGGTGCGTCGGCCATCTGTTGGAGCAGGCCCAGCCTGACGCCTATGACAGCCGCTATGCGCGCTGGTCGTTGGCGGATCTGCCAATCATCCCCGAAAAATGGCGCTTACAGCCACGCCCTTCGGTCAGCAAACAGCTCAACGCCATTAAAAAGCTGCTGCACGAAGCCGATGAAGTGGTTCACGCCGGTGACCCGGATCGCGAGGGGCAACTGCTGGTGGATGAGGTGCTGGACTACCTGGATTTGACGGCGGAGAAGCGCCAGAACGTGCGCCGCTGTCTGATCAACGATCTCAATCCACAGGCGGTGGAGCGTGCTGTCGAGCGTCTGCGCGACAACCGTGATTTCATTCCGTTGTGCGTGTCTGCGCTGGCGCGTTCGCGCGCCGACTGGCTGTACGGCATCAATATGACCCGCGCCTACACGCTGCTGGGCCGCAACGCCGGTTACGACGGCGTGCTGTCGGTGGGCAGGGTGCAGACCCCGGTGCTCGGATTGGTAGTGCGCCGCGATGAAGAGATCGAAAACTTCGTGCCAAAAGACTTCTTTGAGGTCAAGGCGCACATCGTCACGCCGAAAGAAGAGCGCTTCGTGGCGCTGTGGCAACCCAGCGAGTCCTGCGAACCTTATCAGGACGAAGAGGGGCGTTTGCTGCACCGGCCGTTGGCGGAGCACGTGGTCAAGCGCATCGAGGGGCAGCCTGCCCTGGTCACGTCCTATAATGATAAACGGGAATCAGATACCGCGCCGCTGCCGTTCTCGCTCTCTACGCTGCAAATCGAGGCGGCCCGGCGCTATAACCTCAGCGCGCAACAGGTGCTGGACGTTTGCCAGCGGCTGTACGAAACCCACAAATTGATCACCTATCCGCGTTCCGACTGCCGCTATCTGCCGGAAGAACATTTCGCTGGCCGCCACGCGGTGCTGAACGCCATTAGCGTGCACCAGCCTGAGCTGTATCCGCAGCCGGTGATCGACAGCGATCGCCGCAACCGCTGCTGGGACGATAAAAAGGTCGATGCGCACCACGCCATTATTCCCACCGCCCGCGCCGGCAAGGTGAATCTGACGCAGGATGAACGGAATGTGTATGGGCTGGTGGCGCGCCAGTACTTGATGCAGTTCTGTCCGGATGCGGTGTTCCGCAAATGCGTGATCGAGTTGGATATTGCCGGCGGCAAATTCATCGCCAAGGCGCGTTTCCTGGCGGAGGCCGGTTGGCGTACGCTGCTGGGCAGCAAGGAGCGCGACGAGGAAAACGAAGGCGCGCCGCTGCCGGTGGTGGCCAAAGGCGATGAGCTGCTGTGCGAGCGCGGTGAAGTGGTGGAGCGCCAGACGCAGCCGCCGCGGCCGTTTACCGACGCCAGCCTATTGTCGGCCATGACCGGCATCGCGCGTTTCGTACAAGATAAAGCGTTAAAGAAAATCCTGCGGGCGACCGATGGTTTAGGTACGGAAGCGACGCGAGCGGGGATCATCGAATTGCTGTTCAAACGGGCGTTTCTGTACAAGAAGGGGCGCTATATTCACTCCAGCGAAACCGGGCGCGCGTTGATTCACTCGCTGCCGGATCTTGCTGCGCGTCCTGATATGACGGCCAACTGGGAAGCCACGCTGACGCAAATCAGCGAGAAATCCTGCCGCTATCAGGACTTTATGCAGCCGTTGGTCGGCACGCTGCAAGAGCTGATTTATCAGGCCAAGCAGAGCCGGGCGAGCATGGCGTTTCGTGGGTTGCCGCCGCCGCCTTCCAGCGGGGGCAAAAAACGCAGGAAAAGCGCCGGCAAGGCGCAGGAGAAGAGTGAATGAAGCATGGACTCAGTGGGGTTTTAGCCGCCGCTGTCTTGGCGTTTTCCGGCCTGGCCGCCGCCAATCGCGGCGATGTGGACGTGGTGTTGCCGGTTTCGCCGGAGATTTGGGGCACGGCCAAAAGCGGCGTCAATCCGCCGCCGGCGCAGCCCTGCAACCGCTGTTGTGTCTACCAGAACCAGAATTATTCCGAAGGGGCGGTGCTCAAAGTCGAAGGGGAAGTGCTGCAGTGCGTGCGTGAGCCTAACACCATCGGCACCAACCCCTTGATTTGGGTGCGATTGAAGAAGTGACGATGTAACCTATCGCCGCGCTCAGCGCGCATCGCCTTGCGCGGCGATATAGTCCGCCAGCAGTGGAACGTCGGCGGGCGCCAGGGCGTATTCCTGCGCCTGTTGCGGCGTGACCCAGACCAGCGCCGAGTGGCAATGCAGCTGCAATTCACCGGAGAACGCCGCGACTCGCCAGGCGTGCAGCCGGATGATGCGTTCGCCTTGCTGCCACTGATTGCTGCCCACATAGTCGCCGATACGGGCGCAGATCCCCAACTCCTCATCCAGCTCGCGCGCCAGCGCTTCTGGCTGGCTTTCGCCGGCTTCAACTTTGCCGCCGGGAAACTCCCACAGACCGGCTTGATCGCTGCCTGCGCCGCGCTGAGCCAGCAAAATGCGGCCATTTTGTTCCAGAATGGCGGCTACCACGTCGATAATTTTCATTGGCTTCACAGAGTAAAACCCCGGCGAGCGCCGGGGTGATAGGATTACAGCGTAAATTCCGCCCAGACCGGCGCATGGTCGGAAGGTTTTTCCATACCGCGGGTTTGGTAATCGATGCCGGTGGCGATGCAGCGCGAAGCCAGCGGGGTGCTGGCCAGCAGCAGATCGATACGCAGGCCGCGGTTGTCGTCGAACCCTTTGGAGCGGTAGTCGAACCACGAGAATTCGTCGCTGCGCCCCGGGTTGGCGTGGCGGTAGGTGTCCACCAGCCCCCAGTTCAGCAGGCGCTCCATCCATTCGCGCTCTTCCGGCAGGAAGGAACACTTGCCGGTGCGCAGCCAGCGTTTGCGGCTGTCTTCGCCGATGCCAATGTCATAATCGCTTGGGCTGATGTTCATGTCACCCATGATCAACACTGGGGATTCCGCCGACAGCTGCTGCTCCAGGTAGTTTTGCAGATCCTGATAAAAGCGTGTTTTAGCCGGGAATTTGATCGGATGGTCGCGGCTTTCACCTTGCGGGAAGTAGCCGTTGATCACCGTCAGCGTGCCCTGCGGCGTAGCCAGATCGGCCATGATGATGCGACGCTGTGCGTCTTCTTCGTCGGTCGGGAAACCGCGGCGCACGGCCAGGGGCTCCGCTTTGGTCAGCAGCGCTACGCCGTAATGGCCTTTTTGCCCGTGATAGAACACGTGATAGCCGTGCTGGCTGACGTCTTCCAGCGGGAACATGTCGTCGTGAACTTTCGTTTCTTGCAGGCCGATCACGTCGGGCTGGTGCTGTTCGATAATTGCCGCCAGCTGATGCGGACGCGCGCGCAGTCCATTGATATTAAAAGAGACAAACTTCATGAGCGGTGCCGTTTTCACGAGAAAAATGTGCTGTGATAGTAGCAGAGTTTGGCGGGAAATGTAACGCAGACAGCGGCGGGACCGCTGGCTGCGCAGCGGCTTTATTTCGCCCAGCGGTCGTAATTTTTGGGTTGATAGTCGTCAAACTGTTGCAGCAGCGTTTGCGCCGATTCACTGATGTGCAGGGTGCCGAGGTAGTCGTGGCGCATAAAGCCCTGATCGGCGACGTGCTCGAGGAACTGGCTCAGCGGGCGGTAGAAGCCGTTGACGTTGAGCAGGCCGACCGGTTTGTTGTGATAGCCGATTTGCCCCCAGGTCCAGATTTCAAACAGCTCTTCCAGCGTGCCGATGCCGCCGGGCAGGGCGATAAAACTGTCCGCCAGCGCCGCCATACGGGCTTTGCGCGTGTGCATATCCGGCACCACTTCCAATTCAGTCAGGCCGCGATGCGCGGTTTCTGCTTCAACCAGGCGCTCGGGGATAATGCCGACAGCTTCACCGCCCGCCGCCAACACCGCGTCCGCCACGATCCCCATCAATCCTTTTTTGCCGCCGCCGTAGATTAAACGGCGCCCCTGTGCGGCCAGCAACTGCCCCAGTTGACGAGCCTGCTCGGCATAAGCGGGATTGACGCCTTCGCTGGCGCCACAAAAAACGCAAATATTGTTTCGCATCCACCTGTTCCTTACTGCGCAAAAGAAGCCAGTGGTATAGCGAATTGTCGGTCTTAGTTCAAGTTACGGTTGGGAGGCGGAGATAAAACGCCGGATGAGAGCGCCGTTCGACGGTGTGAGTTTTCCCGAAGCGCGAGTGATAGATGCGATGTGCTTTGATGAGGTTTGGGGGATTTTATAAAAGATGGTGGTGGGGGAAGGATGATTCGTCGCTGCGCGACTCACCCTGCGGGCCGCGCTGAAGCGCGTTGTCTCACTGCGTGAGACTCGAACCTTGTCGAAGCTTCTCATCCTTCCCCAGTGCGGAGCATTATGGGTGTGATGTGCTTTAAGTTTATTTGGGGTTTTCTATAAAGAGATGGTGGTGGGGGAAGGATAATTCGTCGCTGCGCGACTCACCCTGCGGGCCGCGCTGAAGCGCGTTGTCTCACTGCGTGAGACTCGAACCTTATCGAAGCTTCTCATCCTTCCCCAGTGCGGAGCATTGTGGGTGCGATGTGCTTTAAGTTTATTTGGGGTTTTCTATAAAGAGATGGTGGTGGGGGAAGGATTCGAACCTTCGAAGTCTGTGACGGCAGATTTACAGTCTGCTCCCTTTGGCCGCTCGGGAACCCCACCATGGTATTCATGGATTTACAAATTGTCGTTCCAGTTTTATCTGGAAGAAACCTGGCCGGTTTCTTTACTGCGTCTTCGCTCCTGGCGGAGAGAAGATGGTGGTGGGGGAAGGATTATTCGTCACTTCGTTCCTCACCCTTCGGGCCGCGCTAAAGCACGTTATCCTTCCCTTTCTGATTCGCTTTAACCCAATGCGTATCAGCAACGAAAAGATGGTGGTGGGGGAAGGATTCGAACCTTCGAAGTCAGTGACGGCAGATTTACAGTCTGCTCCCTTTGGCCGCTCGGGAACCCCACCATATACATGGCTATTTAACTGGCCTTGCTTGCGAGAGCGCTGTCTCGGTAAGCGGGGCGCATCATATCAAATGAAGCGGATGTGTAAAGCATTGAAATGCAGAAAATGAATCGTTTGCCGTTTTTTTATTCTTGGCGGTGCATCCCTGAACGAAATGCACCGATTTATTGAGCGATTAAAGAATAACGGTGCGGTTGCCGTAGACGAAGACGCGCTGCGCCAGCACCTGATACAGCGCGCGGCTAAGCACGTTTTTCTCCACGTCGCGGCCGGCGCGCATCATATCCTCGGCGGAATAGGTGTGATCGACGTGGATCACGTCTTGCATGATGATTGGGCCTTCGTCGAGATTGTCGTTAACGTAGTGGGCGGTGGCGCCGATGATTTTTACCCCGCGCTCATAGGCCTGGTGATAAGGGCGCGCGCCGATAAACGCCGGCAGGAACGAATGGTGAATGTTGATCACCTGATTCGGATAATGTTGCACGAAGGCCGGGGTCAGCACGCGCATATATTTGGCAAGCACCACGTAATCCGGCTGATATTGATCAATCTTGGCCGTCATTTCGCGGTCATGCTGTTCACGCGTCAGGCCTTCGTGGCTCACCAGATGGAAAGGAATATCGAAACGCTCCACCAGCGATTGCAGCGTGTCGTGGTTGCCGATCACGGCGGCGATTTCAACGTCGAGGCCGCCATAGGCGCTTTTCATCAACAGATCGCCCAGGCAGTGGGCCTCTTTGGTGACCAGCACCACGATGCGCCGGCGCCCGGTGCTGTGCAGCTCACGCAGTGAACCTTCCGGCAGCGCGCTGTCCAGATCGGCCAGCAGCGTGTTGTCGTTGAAAATGCCTTCCAGCTCGGTGCGCATGAAGAAACGCCCGGTGCGATGATCGACGAACTCATTATTCTGCACGATATTGAGTTCGTGCTTGTAACAGATGTTGGTGATCTTGGCGATCAGCCCTTTGGCGTCCGGGCAGATGGTGCGTAACACTTTCCGTTGTACATTTTGGTGTGGCATGGGTTTGAGGATCCTGTCTGATACTGAACGGCCTGTCTGCGCAGGCGTAAACGTGAAGCGCCGGCCGGCTAGCGCCCGCAGCACTTCTTGTATTTTTTCCCTGAGCCACAGGGACACATCGCATTTCTGCCGGGCTGGGGTTTGGTGCCATCGATATAATACCAACGTTGATCGCGACGAAGGAAGCGCGAGCGCTCATGCATCGCCTGTGGTTCGCCGCTTTCGCCATCGATAAAGCGGGCGATGAATTCGACGAAGCCTTCATCCGGCTCATGACCGGCTTTCTCTTCCACGATCGTCAGGCCTAACCATTCGGTATTTTTAAAGCTGTCGACGATTGCATTGCGCCACGCTTCGGCGCCGCAGTCGGGGTGCCAGGTGGCGATCAGATAGTCGACGTTATGACTCACGTAGGCGGTGAAGCGTGAACGCATCAGCTGACCGGGCGTGGGCGCCGGCTGATTGCCGCTGATAAAAGGGGCGCAGCACGCGTTATACGCCTGTCCGCTGCCGCATGGGCATGATTCGGGCAAAATAACTCCTGAGAACACGAGGCAGAAAATGAATTTAGCGCATATGTTACCTAACAACATTCGTCAGTGACAATCTACCCTGAAAGCAGAGAACACCTTTCACCGCGAGGATGGCGCTATGCGGCAAATCAAGATCGGACTGGCGCTGGGGGCGGGCTCGGCCAAAGGCTGGGCGCACATCGGCGTGATTAATGCGATAAAGAAACTGGGGATTGAGGTTGATATCGTGGCCGGTTGCTCCGTCGGCGCGTTGGTGGGGGCGGCGTTCGCCAGCCACCGTCTGCCGGCGATGGAGCAGTGGGTGCGATCGTTCAGCTATTGGGACGTGATTCGCCTGATGGATTTTTCCTGGCACCGTGGCGGCCTGTTGCGCGGCGAGCGGGTGTTTAACGCCGTCGGACAGTTGTTGAAGATCAATGATATCGCCGAATGTGCGCTGAAGTTCGGCGCCGTGACGACCAATCTCAGCACCGGGCGTGAGCTGTGGCTGACCGAAGGCGATATTCATCAGGCAATACGCGCCTCCTGCAGCATGCCTGGGCTGTTGGCACCGGTGTGGGCCGACGGCTATTGGCTGGTGGATGGCGCGGTGGTCAATCCGGTGCCGGTGTCGCTTTGCCGCGCCATGGGCGCCGATATCGTCATCGCGGTCGATCTGCAGCATGACGCGCACCTGATGCAGCAGGATCTGTTCTCGATACGTATCGAGGAAGAAAGCCCGGACGATGCGCCTGCGGCCACCTGGCGCGGGCGTCTGCGGGAGCGCATCGGCAGAATGCGGCAGCGCAAACCGGCGACGGCGCCCACGGCGATGGAGGTCATGGGCACCTCGATTCAAATGCTGGAAAATCGCCTGAAGCGCAACCGGATGGCGAGCGATCCGCCGGATGTGCTGATTCAACCTTTTTGCCCGCAAATCTCGACGCTGGATTTCCACCGCGCCAATGAAGCGATCGAAGCGGGATTGCTGGCGGTGGAAAAACAACTGGATCGGTTGTTGCCGTTGATAAAAAATAGATAATTCTCGGTTCTCGGTTGGCATTGCGCGGTCAGTCTGTTTCAGACGAGCATAAGTGACCTTTTTGAGCCACTATTACACTATGGAAAGGGACGAGGCTCGGCTGATGGCATTACCACTTACTCACAAGCGCATCTTGATCGTTGAGGACGAACAGGTTTTTCGTTCGGTGCTGGTCGGTTATTTGGCCTCGCTGGGCGCTGAAACCGGCGAGGCGACCAACGGTTTACAGGCGTTGAGTGCCGTCGATGACTTCAAGCCGGATCTGATCCTGTGCGATCTCGCGATGCCGGAAATGGGCGGTATCGAATTCGTTGAACACCTGCGTTTACAGGGGGTACAGATCCCGGTGCTGGTGATCTCGGCCACCGACAAGATGGCGGACATCGCCAAGGTGCTGCGGTTGGGCGTGCAGGATGTGCTGCTCAAGCCGCTGACCGATCTCAACCGCCTGCGTGAAGCGGTGCTGGCGTGCTTATACCCCAATATGTTCACCTCCCAGGCGATTGAAGAGGTTGAACTGTTTCAGGATTGGGACGCGCTGAGCAAAAATCCTTCCGAAGCCGTCAAACTGCTTAAACAATTGCAGCCGCCGGTACAGCAGACTATTGCGCATTGCCGGATCAACTATCGGCAGTTAACCACCGGCGAAAATCCCGGCCTGGTGCTGGATATCGCCGCCTTGTCAGAAAAGGATCTGGCATTCTATTGTCTGGACGTCACGCGCGCCGGCGATAATGGCGTATTGGCGGCTTTGCTGTTGCGCGCGTTATTTAATGGGCTGCTGCAAGATCATCTGGCTAATCAACAGCATCGTCTGCCGCAAATGTCGGCATTGTTAAAGCAGGTTAATCAATTATTGCGGCAGGGGAAATTAGACGGTCAATTCCCTCTGTTGTTGGGATATTATCACACCGAAAATAAAAACCTGATCCTGGTTTCCGCCGGGCTGCATGCCAACGTCAATACCGGTGACAATCAAATCCAGCTGAACAACGGCGTGCCGCTGGGGACGCTGGGAGCTACCTACATGAATCAGATCAGTCAGCGCTGTGCTGCCTGGCAGTGTCAGGTATGGGGCAGCGGTGGCCGATTGCGGCTGATGCTCAGCGCTGAATAACAGGCAGCGATCGGCGAGATCTTAAGCTATTCACTTATCGGTAATTAAACCGTTTATTTATTCTCCCGATTATCCGAACGGGTAATAGTCCTAAATGTTTTCTATTTGTGTTCCGGCTAATGCTCGGCGCGTATAAGCTGGTATACTCCGAAGGTTTTTTATATCGAGCCAAGCTCATAAAATGAGCGTCTTAGCTTTAAGAGAGGAAATAATGCCTGCTGTAAATCGCAAAGTCAGAAAAGCCGTGATCCCGGTTGCAGGCTTGGGTACGCGGATGTTGCCGGCCACCAAAGCCATTCCGAAAGAAATGCTGCCGCTGGTTGATAAACCGCTGATCCAATACGTCGTCAATGAGTGCATTGCGGCGGGGATTAACGAGATTGTGCTGGTCACCCACTCCTCCAAGAACTCGATCGAAAACCATTTTGATACCAGTTTCGAACTCGAAGCGATGCTGGAAAAACGCGTCAAGCGCCAATTGCTGGATGAAGTGCAGTCGATCTGCCCGAAAGGCGTTACCGTGATGCAGGTTCGTCAGGGCAATGCCAAAGGCCTGGGGCACGCAATTATGTGTGCCTACCCGATGGTGGGCGATGAGCCGGTCGCGGTGGTGCTTCCTGACGTGATCCTCGACGAATACAGCGCCGATCCGAAAAAAGACAACCTGCACGAAATGCTGCAGCGCTTCGAAACCACCGGCGTTAGCCAAATCATGGTTGAACCCGTGCCGCATAAGGATGTCGGAAACTACGGCGTAGCCGACTGCAAGGGCGTCGATTTGCAACCGGGCGAAAGCGCGCCGATGGTCAGCGTGGTCGAGAAGCCGTCGCCGGATAAAGCGCCTTCCAACCTGGCGATTGTCGGGCGTTACGTGTTGTCCGCCGATATTTGGCCGCTGTTGGCGAAAACGCCTCCAGGCGCCGGCGATGAAATTCAGCTGACTGACAGCATCGAAATGCTGATGCAGCAGGAAACGGTGGAAGCGTATCACCTGAAAGGCGTGAGCCATGACTGCGGTAACAAACTGGGTTACATGCAGGCTTTTGTAGAGTACGGCATGCGTCATGCCAGCCTGGGCAAAGAATTTTCTCAGTGGCTGCAACAGGTTGTTGCCGCTGACAAGGAGTAATTTGATCTTTCGTCTTAATTTGAAAAACTAGGATTTTCACATGAAAGTAACAGTTTTTGGTATTGGTTATGTGGGGCTGGTACAGGCCGCGGTGCTGGCTGAAGTTGGCCATGACGTTATGTGCATCGATGTTGATGAGCGAAAAGTCGAAAACCTGAAAAAAGGGAATATCCCGATTTTTGAGCCGGGCCTGGCGCCGCTGGTGCAGCAAAACTATGAGGCCGGGCGCCTGCATTTCACCACCGATGCCAAAGCGGGCGTGGCGCACGGGAATATCCAGTTTATCGCCGTCGGCACGCCGCCGGATGAGGACGGCTCCGCCGATCTGAAATATGTCACCGCGGTGGCACGCACCATCGCCGAGCACATGACCGATCGCAAAGTGGTGATCGACAAATCCACCGTGCCGGTCGGCACGGCGGACAAGGTGCGTCAGGTGATGGCGGAAACGCTGGCTAAGCGCGGCAGCAACGTGCCGTTCGACGTGGTGTCGAACCCTGAATTCCTGAAGGAAGGCGCTGCGGTGGCTGACTGCATGCGCCCTGAGCGCATCGTGATCGGTACCGATAATAAAGAGGTGATCGAACCTATTCGCGAGCTGTACGAGCCGTTTAACCGCAATCACGATCGTATGATCATGATGGATATCCGCAGCGCGGAGCTGACCAAATACGCCGCCAACTGCATGTTGGCGACCAAAATCAGCTTTATGAACGAAATGTCCAACCTGGCGGAAATGCTGGGCGCGGACATCGAGAAAGTGCGTCAGGGCATCGGTTCCGATTCACGCATCGGCTATCACTTCATCTACCCTGGCTGTGGCTACGGTGGCTCTTGCTTCCCGAAAGATGTGCAGGCCTTGATCCGCACGGCGGAGCAGATCGGTTACCAACCGAAGCTGTTGCAGGCGGTAGAGCAGGTCAACTACCAACAGAAAGACAAGCTGAGCAGCTTTATCAAAGACTATTTCGGCAGCGATTTGAAGGGCAAAACCTTCGCACTGTGGGGCCTGGCGTTCAAGCCGAATACCGATGACATGCGTGAAGCCTCCAGCCGCGTGCTGATGGAGCAACTGTGGGCTGCCGGCGCCACCGTTCAAGCCTACGATCCGGAAGCGATGAACGAAGTTCAGCGCATCTATGGCCAGCGTGACGATCTGAAACTGATGGGCACCAAAGAGGCTGCGTTGCACGGCGCCGATGCGCTGGTGATTTGCACCGAATGGCAGAATTTCCGCGCGCCGGACTTCGACGTGATCAAGGGGGCGTTGAAACAGCCGGTGATCTTCGATGGACGTAACCTGTACGATCCGGAGCGTTTGGCGAATCGTGGCTTTACCTACTATGCGATTGGCCGCGGCGCATCGATTAAACCGGTTATTTAAGGAGTGACCATGAAATTCCTGGTTACAGGCGCCGCAGGGTTTATTGGTTATCACGTTGCAGAGCGTTTGTTGACCGCCGGGCATCAGGTTGTCGGCATCGATAACCTGAATGACTATTATGACGTGGGCCTGAAAACGGCCCGTCTGGACAGACTGGCGGATAAGCCGGGATTCCGCTTTATCAGGCTGGATTTGGCCGATCGCGAAGGCATGGCGGCATTGTTTGCCGAGCATCAGTTTCAGCGCGTCATTCATTTGGGCGCGCAAGCCGGCGTGCGTTATTCGCTGGTCAACCCGTTGGCTTATGCGGACGCCAACCTGATCGGCCATTTGAACGTGCTGGAAGGCTGCCGGCATAATAAGGTCGAGCATTTACTTTACGCGTCCTCCAGCTCTGTTTATGGCCTCAATCGCAAGCTGCCGTTTGCTACCGAAGATTCTGTCGACCACCCTGTGTCACTGTATGCGGCAACCAAAAAAGCCAATGAGCTGATGTCACACAGCTACTCTCATTTATACGGTCTTCCGACGACGGGGCTGCGCTTCTTTACCGTATATGGTCCCTGGGGGCGTCCGGATATGGCGCTGTTCAAGTTTACCAAGGCCATATTGGCGGGGGAGAGCATCGATGTATATAACCACGGTGAAATGCACCGTGACTTTACTTACATTGATGATATCACCGAGGCGATTGTGCGGCTGCAGGCGGTTATTCCGCAGGCAGATCCGTCATGGACCGTTGAACAGGGATCGCCGGCGACCAGTTCCGCGCCGTATCATGTTTATAATATCGGCAATAACTCCCCCGTTAAACTGATGGAATATATCACGGCATTGGAGCAGGCTTTGGGGGTAACGGCCCGCAAGAATATGCTGCCGATGCAACCTGGCGACGTGATGGATACCAGCGCGGATACCGCAGAGCTTTATCGTGACATTGGTTTTAAGCCGGAAACCAGCGTTGAAGAGGGTGTGAAGCGCTTTGTTGATTGGTATAAGGCATTCTACCAGGTTCAATAATTGAACGAGGGTAAATGCGATAAAGGGGCCTTAGGGCCCTTTTTTTTCACTGGGATTTCGTGCAAGGAGGAAAATGCGAATTAGGATATTTACTAAAAGAAAAGGGATGAGGCGGGATCACGGCTATAAGCTTTAAAATGAAAAGGCCCCCCGCAGGGAGCCTTTCAGATACGGACTGAATCGCTATTACAGCAGGAAATCATCCAGAGATTTACCTTGCTCTTCGATAGCTTTCTTAATCACCGCAGGGGTACGGCCTTGGCCGGTCCAGGTTTTCAGTTCGCCGTTTTCGTCTTTATATTGGTATTTAGCAGGACGTGCTGCACGTTTTGCTTTGCCGGCAGCCTTGTTGGCAGCCATGGTTTGCAGCAGTTCATTCGGATCGATACCGTCAGCAATCAGCATTTCGCGGTATTGCTGCAGTTTACGGGTGCGTTCTTCGATTTCTGCTTGAGCCTGGCTGTCTTCTTCGCGACGTTCGTTCACAACAACTTCCAGTTTCTCGAGCATTTCTTCCAGCGTTTCCAGTGTGCATTCTCTTGCCTGGGCGCGCAGAGTGCGGATGTTGTTCAAAATCTTTAATGCTTCGCTCATTGTCCTAGTCTCAAATTATATTGGTGGGGGGCGTCTCGATAATAATAGAGTGCTATTTTCCTTTCTGCAATAGCCAAATTGACTTGAATACTCAAATTTACCTTTTAAAAAACCGTTAATCGGATCTGTCCGACTAATATAGGAAGGGCTGTTAACTATTACCCTCACCGCACTTAAGTCAAAATTTCAGCAGGCATGCTTTAAAATGCGCGTGGCGCAAGGCTTTCATCGATAAGTTATCGCTGTAATTTATATCAATATTACAATGGGTTCTGTGGGCTTAATCACGTCATGACGAGGCAGACATTGTAAACAATAGGGGTATCTGGGTAAAGATTGCGTCAGGAAACGTCGGGGGAGAACGAAGGTGATTAAATGCCCTGTATTGGCCTCACGTATAATAGGCAAGCACTCCGCCGCGGTCGCGGCGCCTGCCGAGGTGAAAGGGGGGATTATGCATTAATCGGCAAATGACCGGCTTAACCATTAGCAAGAATTAATAGTGATGACAGGCATACATTATCCTGTAAATAGCGGTAAAAAGAACGGGCCGACAGAAGGATATGTTTCGCTTGAAAGCGCATTATTACGGCGAACGCAATATTCGCTCGCTTTGGGCTGAGCCGGGGGGCGGGTTATGGTACACTCACCGTCCTAATCAACATTTGAATATTTCTTATACCATCGGAGTTGCGGGGCCATGGCTCAACTTTATTTTTATTACTCTGCGATGAATGCCGGCAAGTCCACCGCGCTGCTACAGTCTTCATATAACTATCAAGAACGTGGTATGCGCACGCTGGTGTTCACTGCGGAGATCGATCACCGCTTTGGGGTGGGCAAAGTCAGCTCGCGCATCGGTTTATCCTCGCAGGCCCAGCTCTATAACAACGACTCGATGCTGTACGCCATGATTCAGCAGGAGCATCAACAGCAGCCGGTGCATTGCGTGCTGCTGGATGAAAGCCAGTTTCTGACCAAGGCCCAGGTTGAGCAATTGTGCGATGTGGTGGACCAACTGGACATTCCCGTATTGTGCTACGGCCTGCGTACCGATTTTCTCGGTGAGCTGTTTATCGGCAGCCAATATTTGCTGGCCTGGGCTGATAAGCTGGTGGAATTGAAAACCATCTGCCACTGCGGGCGCAAAGCCAATATGGTGTTGCGGTTGGATGAAAACGGCCAGGCGATGCACGCCGGTGAGCAGGTGGTGATTGGCGGTAACGAGAGCTATGTCTCCGTCTGCCGCAAGCATTATAAAGAAGCGATTCACTCCCTGGAGTAGGGGAGAAAACGCCGCCAAAGCCCGCTGAAGCGTTTTGGTGACCTGAGTCGAAATGCAGCGCCTCGGGCGCAATAAAAAACCCGCCGTGTGGCGGGTTTTTTTATCGGTTCACGGAACCGTTATTTCTTGGGCTTCTTTACCGCGGTTTTGGCGGCAGCAGGAGCGGCAGCTTCCTCTTCTACCGCTTCGCTGAATTCGCGGCCGTAGAAGGTATCCAGCATGATTTGCTTCAGTTCGGCAATCAGCGGATAGCGCGGGTTGGCGCCGGTGCATTGGTCGTCGAACGCGTCTTCCGACAGCTTGTCGACTTTCGCCAGGAAGTCCGCCTCCTGCACACCCGCTTCACGGATGGAGGTTGGGATGCCCAACTCGGTTTTCAGCTCGTCCAGCCAGGCCAGCAGTTTCTCAATCTTCTGCGCGGTGCGGTCGCCCGGGGCGCTCAGGCCGAGGTGGTCGGCGATTTCAGCGTAGCGGCGGCGCGCCTGAGGGCGGTCGTACTGGCTGAAGGCCGTCTGCTTGGTCGGGTTATCGTTCGCATTGTAGCGAATAACGTTGGAAATCAGCATCGCGTTGGCCAGGCCGTGCGGAATGTGGAACTCCGAACCCAGCTTGTGCGCCATGGAGTGACAAACCCCAAGGAAGGCGTTGGCGAAAGCGATACCGGCGATGGTGGCGGCGTTGTGCACGCGTTCACGAGCAACCGGGTTTTTCGCGCCTTCTTTATAGCTGGCCGGCAGATACTCTTTCAACAGTTTCAGCGCCTGCAGCGCCTGGCCGTCGGAGTATTCGTTCGCCAGCACCGAGACGTAGGCTTCCAGCGCGTGGGTGACCGCATCCAGACCGCCGAAGGCACACAGGGATTTCGGCATGTTCATCACCAGGTTGGCGTCGACAATCGCCATGTCCGGGGTCAGCGCATAGTCGGCCAGCGGGTATTTCTGCCCGGTGGTGTCGTCGGTCACGACGGCGAATGGCGTGACTTCCGAACCGGTGCCTGAGGTGGTGGTGATAGCGATCATCTTCGCTTTCACGCCCATTTTCGGGAACTTGTAGATACGCTTGCGAATGTCCATGAAGCGCAGCGCCAGATCCTCGAAGTGGGTTTCAGGATGTTCGTACAGCACCCACATGATTTTCGCAGCGTCCATCGGCGAACCGCCGCCCAGCGCGATGATGACGTCCGGTTTGAAGGAGTTCATCTGCTCGGCACCTTTACGCACGATGCTCAGCGTCGGGTCGGCTTCCACTTCGAAGAACACTTCGGTTTCGATGCCGTGAGACTTCAGAACCTTGGTGATCTGGTCGGCATAGCCGTTGTTGAACAGGAAACGGTCGGTCACGATGAAGGCGCGTTTTGCCCCGTCGGTCGCCACTTCTTCCAGCGCGATAGGCAGCGAGCCACGGCGGAAGTAGATCGATTTCGGAAGTTTATGCCACAACATGTTTTCTGCTCGCTTCGCTACAGTTTTCTTGTTGATCAGGTGTTTAGGTCCGACGTTTTCAGAGATGGAGTTACCACCCCAGGAGCCGCAACCCAGCGTCAGCGAAGGCGCGAGTTTGAAGTTATACAGGTCGCCGATACCGCCCTGAGAAGCCGGGGTGTTGATCAGGATGCGAGCCGTTTTCATTTTATCGCCGAAGTAGGCGATGCGAGCCGTTTGGTTATCCTGGTCGGTGTACAGGCAGGAAGTGTGGCCGATACCGCCCATGGCGACCAGTTTTTCGGCTTTGGCGACGGCGTCTTCGAAGTCTTTGGCCCGGTACATCGCCAGCGTCGGCGACAGTTTTTCATGGGCGAAAGGTTCGGACTCGTCGACCAGCTTCACTTCGCCGATCAGCACTTTGGTGTTGGCCGGCACTTTGATGCCTGCCATCTCGGCGATTTTCGGTGCGGATTGCCCGACGATGGCCGCGTTCAGACCGCCGTTTTTCAGGATGATGTCCTGCACCGCTTTCAGTTCTTTACCCTGCAGCAGATAGCCGCCGTGGGAAGCGAAGCGTTCGCGTACCGCATCATAAATAGAGTCGACGACGATGACCGACTGTTCGGAAGCGCAGATAACGCCGCTGTCGAAGGTTTTGGACATCAGGATAGACGCGACCACGCGCTTGATGTCTGCGGTTTCGTCTACCACCACCGGCGTATTACCGGCGCCGACGCCGATGGCCGGTTTGCCGGAGCTGTAGGCGGCTTTCACCATGCCCGGGCCACCGGTGGCCAGGATCAGGTTGATGTCCGGGTGGTGCATCAGCTGGTTGGACAGTTCGACGGTCGGTTGGTCGATCCAACCGATGATGTCTTTCGGCGCGCCGGCGGCGATAGCGGCTTGCAGCACGATATCGGCGGCTTTGTTGGTGGCATTTTTCGCACGCGGGTGCGGCGAGAAGATGATGCCGTTACGGGTTTTCAGGCTGATCAGCGCTTTGAAGATCGCGGTAGAAGTTGGGTTGGTGGTAGGGACGATACCGCAAATCAGGCCGATAGGCTCGGCGATGGTGATGGTACCGAAGGTGTCATCTTCAGACAGGATGCCACAGGTTTTTTCATCTTTATAGGCGTTGTAGATGTACTCGGAAGCGAAGTGGTTTTTGATCACTTTGTCTTCGACGATACCCATTCCGGATTCTTCCACGGCCATTTTGGCCAACGGGATACGGGCATCAGCAGCGGCGAGGGCGGCAGCGCGGAAAATTTTATCCACTTGCTCTTGAGTGAAGTTGGCATATTCGCGCTGGGCTTTTTTGACACGTGCGACAAGCTCGTTCAGTTCAGCGACATTCGTTACAGCCATAATGCTCTCCTGATAATGTTAAACTCTTTCAGTAAATAAGCCGTGCGAGCCACTAGTATAGTCATAACGGGAATAAACGGTGATTTGAATACCGGGGCTTTCCCGCGTTATTTCTTCGCATGCTGCTGATTTGCTTAAAGAGCTTCACCCTACGCCAACCGGAGGGGCAGGCAGTGAGGAGAAGGGAACCGGCTGGGTTGCCGCCGACTTTGTTCTACTCCCTGACTACGACTAAGAGCTTACCTACTGTTGGGTAGTCGATTTGTGATCTAAATCATGAAAAGTGCAAGCTGACACCTTTCAGCTTGCCGGTGTTGGGAATCATTCTTGATAACTGTGAGCGATGACTCTTTTTTCAACATAAAAAATCAAAAGGCCATACATCACTTTAACAAAGGGCATTTGTTTCGTTGCATAACTTGCTGACAGTCAAAAATGCTGCTTGGGCCGGATGGATTACCCGCGCCAATTCCATTACATTAGCGCGCATAGGCAGCACACCTTTTTTATAGCGATTAATGCGGAGCATCTGTGGGCCAATCTCTGTTGGATCTTTCCGGCTTTATCAAGTTCTTTGTCGGTCTGTTTGCGCTGGTCAACCCGGTGGGCATTTTGCCGGTGTTTATCAGCATGACCAGCTACCAGGCGGAAGCGGGGCGCAATAAAACCAACCTGACCGCTAACCTGTCGGTCGCCATCATTTTGTGGACGTCGCTGTTCCTGGGCGAAGGGATCCTGCGGATGTTCGGCATCTCTATCGATTCGTTCCGCATCGCCGGCGGTATTCTGGTGGTGACCATCGCCATGTCGATGATCAGCGGCAAGCTGGGGGAAGACAAGCAAAACAAACAGGAGAAATCGGAGAGCGCGATCCGCGAAAGCATCGGCGTGGTGCCGCTAGCGCTGCCGTTGATGGCGGGGCCGGGGGCGATCAGTTCCACCATCGTGTGGAGTTCCCGTTATCACAACTGGCAAAGCCTGCTCGGCTTTACGGTGGCGATCGCCTTGTTCGCCTTTTGTTGCTGGCTGTTGTTCCGCGCCGCGCCGCTGTTGGTGCGTTTGCTGGGGCAGACCGGCATCAACGTGATCACCCGTATCATGGGTCTGCTGCTGATGGCGCTCGGCATCGAGTTTATCGTTACCGGCATTAAGGCGATATTCCCCGGCCTGTTGTAATACCCTTTGTTTAGCCGCGTACCTTTCGCGTCGGCGCGGCTAAAATTAATTTTAAAGTTTAAATTATTTATTGGTTCGCATTATTATAGTGCACAGAGTGAATAAAAATTATGCCGTTGCACTCTTATGTTGCATAAATCTCATGTTGCTGCTCAAAAAAAACGCTGAGCGCTATTTCAAACACTTTTCCTCCCCCTTTTTCGCGCATTTTGCCCCCGTTCAACGGTAAAGCTGTTGTTAAATTAGTCACATCATTCTGTGGGGCTTGTCTCACTTTCATCCAGGTGTTATTAGTGATTAACCGCCCGTAGACAGGTGTTTGTTCTTTGAATGATTGGATTGTTAACTGAATGTTTCTTTTCACGGCGGTGAGATCGTGCTGACGGTTTCAATTGAAATGAATTCGGTTTTTTTGCCTTTAAAATCATATCAATGACATTGGTTTTTCTTGGCCTCGAACGCAGGGGACGGATCGGGCTTCGTGCGATAAAAGAGAATTGCTTAACATTTTCGTAAAATTTATTGGCT
Source organism: Serratia sp. CY27727 (assembly GCF_052169275.1). NCBI lineage: Bacteria > Pseudomonadati > Pseudomonadota > Gammaproteobacteria > Enterobacterales > Yersiniaceae > Serratia > Serratia sp. CY27727. The sequence goes on from NZ_JBJNLB010000002.1 coordinate 920,636, forward strand.
ATGGAATTTGGCTTCTGCTAATTTCCGAGCAACTTTCCCGTGGTCAATTAACTGAAATGCGCCATAAAAACGGGAATGATTTTTGCTGGTATCCGTTTATTTAGAATTCTTATAAACACTTCACAAACTTCGATAAGCGATGCTTGTCGGTGAAAAGGAGCCTCGATTATGCAGCAAACCCTGAAGCGTACTTCTTTGACCTTGTTGATTAGCGGCGCGCTGAGCGTCGGCGCCGTAAATAGCGGTTGGGCGGCGCAGGTGCCGGCCGGCGTTCAGTTGGCGCAGCAGCAGAATATTGTGATCAACAACGGTAGCGAAGTGGCTTCATTGGATCCGCATAAGGTCGAGGGCGTACCGGAAAGCAATATCATTCTTAACCTGCTGGAAGGGCTGGTGAGCACCGACGCCAACGGGCATGTGGTGCCGGCGGCGGCGGCGAGCTGGGAAAACCAGAATTATCAGCAATGGACTTTCCACCTGCGTCCCGGCGCGGTGTGGAGCGACGGCAGCCCGGTGACCGCGCAAGATTTCGTCTACAGCTGGCAGCGTCTGGCCGATCCGAAAATCGCCTCGCCCTACGCCAGCTACCTGCAATACACCAAAGTCGAGAATATCGACGACATCCTGACCGGTAAGAAGCCTCCGCAGACCCTCGGCGTCAAGGCGCTGGACGAGCAGACGCTGCAGGTGACGCTGAGCGAGCCGGTGCCGTATTTCATCAGCATGCTGAGCCACACGTCGCTCAAACCGGTCAAACGGGCGGTGGTGGAGAAATTCGGCGATAAATGGACGCTGCCCGCCAACTACGTCGGCAACGGCGCTTACCGCCTGAAAGAGTGGGTGGTGAACGAGCGCATCGTGCTGGAGCGCAGCCCGAGCTACTGGAACAACAAGCAGACGGTGATCAATCAGGCGACCTTCCTGCCGATTACCTCGGAAGTCAGCGACGTTAACCGCTTCCGCAGCGGCGAGATCGATATCACCAACAGCGCCATTCCGCCATACCTGTACGTCAAGATGAAGCGCGAAATGCCTGAACAGCTGCACGTTAACCCTTATCTGTGCACCTTCTATTACGAGCTCAATAACAAGCAGGCGCCGTTCACCGATGCGCGCGTGCGTACGGCGGTGAAGATGACGCTGGATCGCGACATCATCGCCAACAAGATCATGGGCCAGGGGCAGATCCCGGCCTACAGCTTCACGCCGACCTTCACGGAAGGCGCTAACTTCACGCCGCCCGCGTGGGCCGGCTGGAGCCAGGAACAGCGCAACGCCGAAGCCAGAAAACTGCTGGCGGAAGCGGGCTACAGCGACGCCAAGCCGCTGAAATTCTCGCTGCTGTACAACACCTCCGATCAAAACAAACAGCAGGCGATCGCCGCCGCGTCGATGTGGAAGAAGAACCTGGGCGCCGAGGTCACGCTGCGCAACCAGGAATGGAAAACGTCGCTGGAGAGCCGCCATCAGGGGCAATACGACGTGGCGCGCGCCACCTGGTGCGGGGATTACAACGAGCCCAGCGCGTTCCTGAACCTGGTGCTGTCCAACAGCAGCATCAACACCGTGTTCTATAAAAGCCCGGCGTTCGACGGCATCATGGCCGCCACGCTGAAGGCGCCGGATGAGGCCGCGCGCGCCGCGCTCTATCAGCAGGCGGAAGCGCAGCTGGACAAAGACTCCGCGTTGGTCCCGGTTTATTACCGCGTCAGCGCGCGTTTGATCAAGCCGACGGTGGGCGGGTTCACCGGCAAAGATCCGCTGGACTATACCGACGTTAAAAATCTGTACATTATCAAGCAGTAAAAGGGGTGTTCCTGGCGCTAGTTCGCGGAGGAATATAGGGAAGGCCGGCCGCCGCATTCGTTCCGCGGCGGCGGGAAAACAGAGTCCGCTTACGGGCAACGCAGGCTCCACGAAGAGCCTGTGATAATAAAAAACTGGAGTTGATAAGTATGACCAACATCACGAAGAAAACGCTCATTGCCGCCGGCGTCATCGCCGCGCTGGGCATCACAGCAACCACCTCCGCCTTTGCCGCCGACGTTCCTGCAGGCGTGCAGCTGGCCGACAAACAAGAAATCGTCAAAAACAACGGTTCCGAAGTGCAGTCGCTGGATCCGCACAAAATCGAGGGCGTGCCGGAAAACAACGTCACCCGCGATCTGATGGAAGGCCTGGCGAACAACAGCCCGGACGGTTCCATCGTGCCGGGCGTCGCGGAAAGCTGGGATAACAAGGATTTCAAAGTCTGGACCTTCCACCTGCGTAAAGACGCCAAATGGTCCAACGGCAAGCCGGTAACGGCGCAAGATTTCGTCTACAGCTGGCAGCGCGTGGTGGATCCGAAAACCGCGTCGCCTTACGCCAGCTACCTGCAATACGCCCACGTGGAAAACGTCGATGACATCATCGCCGGTAAAAAAGACAAGTCGACGCTGGGCGTGAAGGCCATCGACGACCACACCTTCCAGGTGACCCTGAGCGAGTCGGTGCCTTATCTGGTTGAAATGACCCCGCACTACGCCATGAAGCCGGTTTACAAAGACGCGGTGGAGAAGTTTGGCGAGAAGTGGACGCTGCCGGCCAACTACGTCAGCAACGGCGCCTACAAACTGAAAGACTGGATTGTCAACGAACGCATCGTACTGGAACGCAACCCGGAATATTGGGATAACGCCAAAACCATCATCAATAAAGTGACGTTCCTGCCTATTTCGTCGGAAGTGACCGACGTTAACCGCTACCGCACCGGCGAAATCGACATGACCTACAACAACATGCCGATCGAACTGTTCCAGAAGCTGAAAAAAGAGATCCCGAAAGAGGTGCATGTCGATCCTTACCTGTGCACCTATTACTACGAAATCAACAACCAGAAGGCGCCGTTCACCGATGCGCGCGTGCGTGAAGCGCTGAAGCTGGGCATGGATCGCGACATCATCGTCAACAAGGTGAAAAACCAGGGCGATCTGCCGGCCTACAGCTTTACGCCGCCATACACCGACGGCGCCAAGCTGACCCCGCCGGAGTGGTTCGGCTGGACGCAGGAAAAACGCAACGAAGCGGCGAAGAAACTGCTGGCGGAAGCCGGCTACGGCCCGGGCAAACCGCTGACCTTCTCCCTGCTGTACAACACCTCCGATCTGCACAAGAAGCTGGCGATCGCCGCCGCCTCCATCTGGAAGAAAAACCTGGGCGTGGACGTGAAGCTGGTGAACCAGGAGTGGAAAACCTTCCTGGATACCCGCCATCAGGGCACCTATGACGTTGCGCGCGCCGGCTGGTGCGCCGACTACAACGAGCCGAGCTCGTTCTTGAACATGATGTTGTCCGACAGCAGCAGTAACACCCCGCACTACAAGAGCGCCGAGTTCGACAAGCTGATGGCCAACGTGCTGACCGCGAAGACCAAAGACGAGCGCGCCGATCTGTATCAGAAAGCGGAAGTTCAGCTGGATAAGGATTCCGCCATCGTTCCGCTGTATTACTACGTGAACGCCCGTTTGGTGAAACCTTACGTCGGTGGCTACACCGGCAAAGACCCGCTTGATAACGTGTACGACAAAAACCTGTACATCATCAAGCATTGATACGGTAAGAGCCGGCGGCGCAGGCCGCCGGCCCATGTTGAGAATAATAAGCCGTCATCAGGCTGTCGCACAGGGTTAGGGCAATGCTTAAATTTATACTTCGTCGCTTGCTGGAAGCGATCCCGACACTATTTATCCTTATCACCATCTCATTCTTCATGATGCGCCTGGCGCCCGGCAGTCCATTTACCGGTGAGCGCGCATTGCCGCCAGAAGTTATGGCGAATATCGAGGCCAAATATCATTTGAACGACCCGATCTGGAAACAGTACGGTCATTATCTGGCGCAGCTTGCGCAGGGAGACTTCGGCCCGTCCTTTAAATACAAGGACTATTCGGTCAACGATCTGGTCGCCGGCTCTTTCCCGGTGTCCGCCAAACTCGGCCTGGCCGCGTTTCTGCTGGCGGTGGTGCTGGGGGTGAGCGCCGGCGTTGTCGCCGCGCTGAATCAGAACACCAAATGGGACTACACGGTGATGGGGTTCGCCATGACCGGGGTGGTGATACCCAGTTTCGTGGTGGCGCCGCTGCTGGTGCTGATCTTCGCCATCACGCTGAAATGGCTGCCGGGCGGTGGCTGGAACGGCGGCGCGCCTAAATTCATCATCCTGCCGATGGTGGCGCTGTCGCTGGCCTATATTGCCAGCATCGCCCGTATCACGCGCGGCTCGATGATTGAAGTGCTGCACTCCAACTTCATCCGCACCGCGCGCGCCAAAGGCTTGCCGATGCGTCGCATCATTTTCCGCCACGCGCTGAAGCCGGCGCTGCTGCCGGTGCTGTCCTACATGGGCCCGGCGTTCGTCGGCATCATCACCGGTTCGATGGTGATCGAAACCATCTACGGTCTGCCGGGGATCGGCCAGCTGTTCGTTAACGGCGCGCTGAACCGCGACTACTCCCTGGTATTGAGCCTGACCATTCTGGTGGGCGCACTGACCATTCTGTTCAACGCGATCGTCGATGTGCTGTATGCGGTCATCGATCCGAAAATCCGTTATTAATCTGGAGCACGCGAATGATGTTGACTAAAAAGAACAGCGAAGCTCTGGAACACTTCAGCGAGAAGCTGGAAGTGGAAGGACGCAGCCTGTGGCAAGACGCGCGCCGGCGCTTTATGCACAACCGTGCGGCGGTCAGCAGCCTGTTCATTCTGGTGTTGATCACGCTGTTTGTGGTGCTGGCGCCGATGCTGTCGCAATTTGCCTACGACGATACCGATTGGGCGATGATGTCCGCCGCGCCAAGCGTGGAATCGGGGCACTATTTCGGCACCGACTCCTCCGGGCGCGATCTGCTGGTGCGGGTGGCGATCGGCGGGCGCATCTCGCTGATGGTCGGCGTGGCGGCGGCGCTGGTGGCGGTGGTGGTCGGCACCCTGTACGGCGCGATGTCCGGCTATCTGGGCGGCAAGGTCGACTCGGTGATGATGCGCCTGCTGGAGATCCTCAACTCCTTCCCGTTCATGTTCTTCGTGATCCTGCTGGTGACCTTTTTCGGCCAGAACATCCTGCTTATCTTCGTGGCGATCGGCATGGTGTCGTGGCTGGATATGGCGCGTATCGTGCGCGGCCAAACCCTCGGTCTCAAGCGTAAGGAGTTCATCGAAGCGGCGCTGGTGTGCGGCGTCTCCACGCGCAATATCGTGCTGCGGCATATCGTGCCGAACGTGCTCGGCGTGGTGGTGGTGTATGCCTCGCTGCTGGTGCCGAGCATGATCCTGTTCGAATCCTTCCTCAGCTTCCTGGGGCTGGGCACGCAGGAGCCGCTCAGCAGCTGGGGCGCATTGCTCAGCGACGGCGCCAACTCAATGGAAGTTTCACCGTGGTTGCTGCTGTTCCCGGCGGGTTTCCTGGTTGTCACTCTGTTCTGTTTCAACTTTATCGGCGATGGCCTGCGTGACGCCCTCGACCCGAAAGATCGTTAAGGAGTGCAATCATGAGCACCATTGAACATCCTCAACTGCAAACCGGCGCCGGCGTCAAAACGTCGCCGCTGCTGGACGTGAAAGACCTGCGCGTCACGTTCTCCACCCCGGACGGCGACGTGACGGCGGTGAACGATCTGAACTTCGACCTGCGCGCCGGCGAAACGCTGGGCATCGTCGGTGAATCCGGTTCCGGCAAATCGCAGACCGCGTTCGCCCTGATGGGGTTGCTGGCCAGCAATGGCCGCATCGGCGGTTCGGCCAAATTCAACGGCCGTGAAATTCTCAACCTGCCGGAAAATCAGCTCAACAAGCTGCGGGCCGAAGAGATCTCGATGATCTTCCAGGACCCGATGACCTCGCTCAACCCTTATATGCGCGTTGGCGAACAGCTGATGGAAGTGCTGATGCTGCATAAGAAAATGAGCAAAAGCGAAGCCTTCGAAGAGTCGGTACGCATGCTCGACGCGGTGAAAATGCCGGAAGCGCGCAAGCGCATGCGCATGTATCCGCACGAGTTTTCCGGCGGCATGCGCCAGCGCGTGATGATCGCCATGGCGCTGCTGTGCCGGCCGAAGCTGCTGATCGCCGACGAACCGACCACCGCGCTGGACGTGACCGTCCAGGCGCAGATCATGACGCTGCTCAACGAACTGAAGCGCGAATTCAACACCGCCATCATCATGATCACCCACGACCTGGGCGTGGTGGCCGGCATCTGCAACAAGGTGCTGGTGATGTACGCCGGCCGCACCATGGAATACGGCAGCGCGCGCGAGGTGTTCTACCAGCCGAGCCATCCGTACTCCATCGGCCTGTTGAACGCGGTGCCGCGCCTCGACGCCGAAGGCGAAGCGCTGCTGACCATTCCCGGCAACCCGCCGAACCTGCTGCGGTTGCCGAAAGGCTGCCCGTTCCAGCCGCGCTGCCCGTACGCCATGGAACAGTGTGCGAGCGCTCCGCCGTTGGAGCAATTTGGGGAAGGGCGCCTGCGCGCCTGCTTTAAACCGGTGGAGGCGTTGGTATGACAGCGGTAACCGACAAGAAAGTGCTGCTCGAAGTGGCCGATTTGAAAGTGCACTTCGACATTCATGACGACAAACAGTGGTTCTGGCAGCCGCCGAAAACCCTGAAAGCGGTCGATGGCGTCACGCTGCGGCTGTTCGAGGGGGAAACCCTGGGCGTGGTCGGCGAGTCCGGCTGCGGCAAATCCACCTTCGCGCGCGCCATCATCGGCCTGGTGAAGGCCACCAGCGGGCGCGTCGCCTGGTTGGGCAAAGATCTGCTGGGCATGAGCGACGCCGACTGGCGCAAAACCCGCAGCGATATCCAGATGATCTTCCAGGATCCGCTGGCGTCGCTCAACCCGCGCATGACCATCGGCGAGATCATCGCCGAGCCGCTGCGCACCTACTACCCGAAAATGCCGCGTCAGGAAGTGAAGGACAAGGTCAAGGCGATGATGCTGAAGGTCGGCCTGCTGCCTAACCTGATCAACCGCTACCCGCACGAGTTTTCCGGCGGCCAGTGCCAGCGTATCGGCATCGCGCGCGCGCTGATCCTCGAGCCGAAGCTGGTGATCTGCGACGAACCGGTCTCCGCGCTGGACGTGTCGATTCAGGCGCAGGTGGTGAACCTGCTGCAGCAGCTGCAGCGCGAGATGGGGCTGTCACTGATCTTTATCGCCCACGACTTGGCGGTGGTGAAGCACATTTCGGATCGCGTGCTGGTGATGTATCTGGGCCATGCGGTGGAGCTGGGCACCTATGACGAGGTGTACCACAATCCGCAGCACCCTTACACCAAAGCGCTGATGTCGGCGGTGCCGATCCCGGATCCGGACAAGGAGAAGGAAAAGCAGATCCAGTTGCTGGAAGGGGAGCTGCCTTCGCCGATCAACCCGCCGACCGGCTGTGTGTTCCGCACCCGCTGCCCGATCGCTGGGCCGGAGTGCGCCAAGACGCGTCCGCTGCTGGAGGGCAGTTTCCGCCATGCAGTTTCGTGCCTGAAGGTCGATCCGCTGTAATGCGCCGCTAGCCGGCAACAAAAAGCCCCGCTGAATGAGCGGGGCTTTTTTTTATCCGATATGCTATCGGCGAATCACTCTTTCCACAGAATGTGGCACAGCTTGTGGTCTTTCTCGCGGCAGATCAGCACGCGGGCGAACACGTCGTTGATCGGCTCGCCGTCGCTGTCCGCCAGACCGATCACCACCTCGGCGAAGAAGTCCGGGTTCAGATCGTAATCCACGTGCTCGCTCCAGTCTTCGGAGGGGTCGTACAGTTCGGCGCCGCCGCGCTCTTCAAACTGCAGGTTGAACAGCAGAATATCCGCCGGATCCAGATTGTCGCCGGCCAATTCGAGGAAGATGTCGTAGGCCTGTTCCAGCGTTTCGTCTTCGGTAAGGCGGTTATTCAAATCCATAAAAAAATCCTGATAACAAATGATTTGGCGCTATTAAAGCACGCTCGTCGCGGCTTTTACAGCAGCGGGCTGAAAAAGTAGAACAGGCGTTCGACCAGGCGATGCCAGAACGGCCGCTTCAGCCACTCTTTGGCGTTCAGCAGCTTGGAACGGGCGATGTAATCTTCCTGCACGCAGGCCAAATCGCTGCCGAAGCCGTCATCATCGATCACCAGCGTGATCTCGAAATTCAGCCACAGGCTGCGCATATCCAGATTGACGGTGCCGACCAGGCTGAGTTGCCCGTCCACCAGCACGCTCTTGGTATGCAGCAGGCCGCCTTCGAACTGATAGATCCTGACGCCGGCCTCCAGCAGCTCGGAGAAGAACGCGCGGCTGGCCCAGCGCACCATCATCGAATCGTTGTCGCGCGGCACGATGATGCTGACCTCGACGCCGCGCAGGGCGGCGGTACAGATGGCGTGCAGCAGATCGTCGCTCGGCACGAAGTACGGCGTGGTCATGATCAGCTGCTCGCGGGCGGAATAGACCGCGGTCAGCAGCGCCTGGTGGATCATCTCCTCGGGGAAGCCGGGGCCGGAGGCGATCACCTGAATGGTGTGGCCGCTCTCCTGTTCGAACGGCATGATGTTGACGTCCGGCGGCGGCGGCAGAATGCGCTTGCCGGTTTCAATCTCCCAGTCACAGGCATAGACGATGCCCATGGTGGTGGCCACCGGGCCTTCCATGCGCGCCATCAGGTCGATCCACTGGCCGACGCCCGCATCCTGCTTGAAGTAGCGCGGGTCGACCATGTTCATGCTGCCGGTATAGGCGATGTAGTTGTCGATCAGCACCACTTTGCGGTGCTGACGCAGATCCATGCGGCGCAGGAACACGCGCAGCAGGTTGACCTTCAGCGCTTCCACCACTTCGATGCCGGCATTGCGCATCATCGCCGGGTAGGGGCTGCGGAAAAATTGCAGGCTGCCGGCGGAGTCGAGCATCAGGCGGCAGTGTACGCCGCGCCGCGCGGCGGCCATCAGCGATTCGGCCACCTGATCGACCAGGCCGCCGGGCTGCCAGATATAGAACACCATTTCGATGTTGTGGCGCGCCAGCTCGATGTCGCGGATCAGCGCTTTCAGCGTGTCGTCGGTGGTGGTGAGCAGCTGCAGCTGGTTGCCCTTGACGCCGTCGATGCCCTGGCGGCGGTTGCACAGCTGGAACAGCGGTTCGGCGACTTCGCTGTATTCGGTGGCAAAGATGCGGCGGCTCTCTTTCAGCTCCTTCAGCCAGCGCGCGGTCGACGGCCACATGGCCTTGGCGCGCTCGGCCCGGCGCTTGCCCAGATGCAGCTCGCCGAACGATAAATAGGCCACGATGCCGAACAGCGGCAGAATGTAGATAACCAGCAGCCAAGCCATGGCAGAGGGAACCGCACGGCGTTTCATCAAAATGCGCATCGTCACGCCGGCGATCAGCAGCCAGTAGCCGAACACCATGAGCCAACTGATTACGGTATAAAATGTTGTCATAAAGGCGAAAAATCCCGTTCGCAAACCACCAATGATGAGTGTACGCACAGATCGGGCAAGGCGAAACCTTTTATCGGCGCTTATGTTACATAAATATGATGAAGTTAAGGCACTTGCTGAAAATGAAAGGGTAGCTTTTGCCCGCACGGCGTCCGCTGTGCCGCCGATAACGGCGGCTTGGATCACGGGCGGAAAGGGCTATAATGCCCGCGGTTGGCATTAGACGAACGAGTGACGGAATTATGAGACGCAGTAGAAATGAAGTGGGCCGCTGGCGCATGTTGCGGCAGAGCCAACGCCGCCGGCATCGCTGGCTGGAGCGCCAGTCGTGCAGCAATCGCCATATCATCCGGGTGCGGCGCCGCCTGGACGATCAGCATCGGCGCGCGCTGCTGTTTGCGGTATCCTGCGAGTGGTAAAACGAAAACAGTCCCGTAAGGGACTGTTTTGTTATGGCGCCAGGGTTATTTGCCCAGATAGGCGTTGAGCATCCAGACCTGTTTTTCCTGCTCTTTGATGTAATCGCTCATCAGCGACGCGGTGCCTTCGTCGCCGGCGTCCGCCGCCACCGTCAGCAGTTCACGCTGCTGTTGCAGCAAGATTGAATACCCTTCCAACAGGCCGCGCAGCGTGCCCTTATCATCGGTCACGTTGGTGTGTTCCTTGATGTCGGCGGTTTTCAGATAGTCGCTGAAAGCGTGACGCGGCTGCGAGCCCAGCGTCAGAATACGTTCCGCCAGCTCGTCCACCTTGGTCAGCAGATCGTTATATGTCTCTTCGAACTTCGCGTGCAGTTCAAAGAACTGCGGGCCGGTAATGTTCCAATGATAGCCGCGCACGTTCATATACAGCACCTGATAGTTCGCCAACAGCGCGTTCAGCGCTTCGGCGAGTTTTGCCGATTGTTTACTGTCGAGGCCGATATGGGTTTTCGCTGCTTTCTTTGCCGTTGCCATAATAATCTTCTCCTGATTATCTGTTCCGATAGTAGACAGAATCAATTTCCATAGGGGATACAGTAACCGGATTTATCGCAGGGTTAAATACGATAACAGGCATTATTGCCATCGTTCAAACCGATGACGACAAATCCGTCGAGCAAATTGCCGAATTAGTTTACGCAGGTTCCGCCGGCGAAAAAAGCCGCTTTTATCGGTTACTTGCGCAGCGCCAGTTTTACCGCCCCGGCGCCCAGCGCCATTAACAGCGCGGCGGCGATCAGTACCGTAATAAACGCGCGATCAAAGGCCAGACGCGCCAGCTGCGTCAGCTGCTGCGCGCGATCGGCCGCCATCCCGGCCGCCAGGCGCAGGGCTTCGTCGATGCTGTCGTATGCCAGCGGGTTGACCGGCAGCTCCGCCGGCAGCGCCAGGCTATGGCTGTAAACCGCCGTCATCAACCCGCCGAGCAGCGTCACGCCCAGCACGCCGCCCAGCTCGTAGGAGACGTCCTCGATCGACGCCGCCATGCCGGATTTTTCCTCCGGCGCGTTCAGCATGATGGCGGTGGAAGCGGCGGTGATCACGCCACCGAGGCCAAAACCCACCAGCGCCAGGCTGACCAATTGCAATGCCATGCCGCTCTGGTATAACGCGGCAAGACCGGCGATGCCGAGAGTGGTCAGGACAAAACCGCCGAGGATGATGCTGCGTTCGCCGTAGCGCGGCAACAGCAGGCCGGCTACGGGCCCCGCCAGCGCCGAGGCCAGCGGGATCGGCAAAATAAACAGCGCCGCCTGCAGCGGGCTGAGGCCGAGCACCAGCTGCAATCGCTGGCTGAGCACCAGTTCGATGCCGATCAGCGCCACCATCGAAAGCAGTGCCACGCCGATGCCGCCGGCGAACAGCCGGTTGCGGAACAGAGAGAAATCGATCATCGGGTGGGCGCTGCGCTGCTGACGACGCACGAACAGGGCCAGGAACAACACGCCGATCAGGGCTGCCACAAGCAAGGCACTCACATCAGGCGTCGGCTTGCTCAGCTCCTTCAGCGCATAGATAGCGCCGACCAGGCCAATCATGATCTGCACCGAGCCGACGATGTCCGAAGGGCGCGGGTTATCGCCACCGCAGCGCGGGATCAGTTTCCACGCCAGCGGCCAGACCAGCAGCACGACCGGCACATTGATCAGGAACACCGAACCCCACCAGAAATACTCCAGCAGCAGGCCGCCGACCACCGGGCCGATGGCCGCGCCGCCGGAGGCCACCGAGGCCCAGATGCCGATCGCCAGCGCGCGCTCGCGTTCGTCGGTAAAGACGTGGCGCACGATGGACAGCGTGGCGGGCATCATCATCGCCGCGCCAACGGCGAGGAACACCCGGGCGGCGATCAGCCACTCGGCGGTGGGCGAGAACGCGGCGCACAGCGACGCGACGGCAAACACCGGCAGTCCGGCGAGAAACAGCCGTTTATGGCCGATGCGATCGCTCAGCATGCCGGCGCCGGGCAACAGGCCGGCCACCACCAGCGGGTAGGCGTTGACGATCCAGAGTTTTTGCGAGGCGCTGGCGTCCAGCGCCTGGGTTAAGCGCGGCAGGGCGGTATATAACACCGTCATATCGATGACGATCAGGAACAGGGCGCTGGCGACCATCGTCAGGATCAACCAGCGGTTCTTGGCGTACATAAGTCATAATCCAGTTAAAGTGGGCGGCGCGGAGGCGCCGCCATTCGGGTAACCCACCGGCGATGCCGGGTGGTATACTGATGATAATATATATCCATACGTTCGTATTGAAAAGAAGGGTTTCTTAATGGGACGTCAACGCAGCATCGATCGCGACAAGGTTTTGGACACCGCCGAAGAGATCGTCGCCACCCAGGGCGCCGCCGGCTTGACCATCGACGCCGTCGCCAAAGCGATGGGGATCTCCAAGGGCGGGGTGCAGTATTGCTTTGGCAGCAAAGACGCCCTTATCGATGCCATGTTCGATCGCTGGGGCAGTGCCTACGAGACGCTGTTCACGGCGATCGCCGGCGACGAGCCTTCGCCGCAGACCGCCGTGCGGGCGCATATGCTGGCCACCCACAGTTCGGATCAGACCTCCAGCGCCAAGGCCGCCGGGCTGATGGCGACGCTGATTCAAACGCCGGAGCATCTGGCGAGCACGCGCGAATGGTATCGCAGCCGCATCGCCGGGCTCGATTTGACCACCGAAGAGGGCAAGCGCGCGCGCCTGGCGTTTCTCGCCACCGAAGGCGCCTTTATGCTGCGTTATTTTGGTTTGATGGATATCGACCAGGCGGAATGGGAAACGATGTTCACTGATATGCAGGCGTTGATTTTAACTGAGGATGCCTATCGCACTGATAGCTAGTAAAGCCCGCAGTGAAGGGCGTATGGTTATCGAACAAGATATTCCCTCGAAGAACTTTTAAGCCAGCCACTCCGTGCTGGCTTTTTTTTGTTTGCAGGCAAGCGCCCAAGCGGTGCCCCCTGGAGGCAGGGGGCGGGGGGATTATTTACGGGCGTCCAACAGCGATTGGGCGTTCTCTGCGGTGACGACGGTCCACGGAATGTAATAATGCTTCTGCGTGCCGCCTTCCCATTTCAGATCCTTGGCGTACTGTTTCCAGATATCCGACTGCGGCTGATAGCTTTCACCTTTCACGGCGCGCAGCGCGACGTCGATGGACCCCTGCATCTGGCCTTTGGCATCTTGCAGGATAGAGACCATTTCACCGGCCTGCACCGCATGAATCGCGTCGGAAACGCCGTCAACGCCGGCAATCGCGAAGTCCTTCACATTCAGGCCGGCGCCTTTAATCGCCTCGATAGCGCCCAGCGCCATCTCGTCGTTTTGGCCAATCACGCCGTTGATTTTGCCCCGATGTTTCTGCAGCCAGTTTTCCATCAGCGGCTGCGCTTCCGCGCGTGACCAGTTGGCCGTTTTGCGTTCAAGCACGGTGACCTGGCCGGCACCGCACTCGGCTATCGCTTTATCATTGCCCTTGCCGCGCTGGATCTCGCCGCTGCCGCCTTTCGGGCCTTCGATAATCACCACGTTCACCTTATGGTTCTTGCAGTCGAGTTTGTCCAGTACGGCTTTGGCTTCCAGATATCCCCCCAACTCGTCGTTAGACACCACTTCAGACGTCATCGCGTCCGTGTTCAGGCGCGCATTGGTGACCACCACCGGGATTTTGGCCTCGTTGGCATTGGTGACGATATCGATATTGGCCTCAAAGTCCATAGGGTTGACGATAATGGCATCGGCGCGCGTCTGGATAGCGGTGGCGGCCTGATCGTTTTGCACCGATGCATCATAACGCCCATCGTAGAAGGTCAGCACGGCTTCGCCGCTTTTCACCGCCGGGTGTTCCTTCCCGAACCTTTCCATCAATTGCACGAACTCGGCTTTGTTGCCGTACATCAATACCGCGATTTTAACCGGGGCGGCCTGGGCTGCCGACAGGCTGCCCAGCATCAGGGCAGAGGCAAACAACGCTATCTTGGTCTTATTCATGGTTTTCTCCTGGTAGAGTTGGGTCTGATGTTATTAATCGCGCTGTTGCTTACGCGAGGGGTCGAGCAATACGGCAAGGACGATCAATGCGCCTTTGATAATTTGTTGGTAATACGACTGCACGCCGAGCAGATCGAGGCCGTTATTCATCACCCCGATAATCAGCACGCCGAAGAAGGTGCCGACCAGCGTACCGACGCCGCCGGCCATGCTGGTGCCGCCGATCACCACCGCTGCGATGGCGTCCAACTCATACCCTGCGCCGGCATTGGTCTGCGCCGAACCGGTGCGAGCCGTGAGGATCAGGCCGGCGATGCCGGCCAGCGCGCCGCACAGCGTATACACCAGTATTTTGATGCGGGTCACGTTGATCCCCGAGGTGCGCGCGCTCTTCGGGTTGCCGCCGACGGCGTAGATGTAGCGCCCGAAAAGGGTTTTATTCAGCACGAGCCAGGCGAGGGCGAACAGCACGATGAAGATGATGACGGGCACCGGAACGCCGCCGACATAGCCATTGCCTAACCAGCGGAAATCGCTGTTCAATTGCGATACCGGATTGCCGTTGGTGGTCAGCATGGTTAAACCGCGCGCCGCGGAGAGCATGCCCATGGTGACGATAAACGGCTGCAGCCGATAACGGGCTAACACGGTGCCGTTCATCAGGCCGCAGACGATGCCGATGCCCAGCGCCACAATCAGCGGCGCCATGACGGCGGTCGCGGTGTCGCCGATAGCCAATCCGCTGTTGTTGGTGGCGAAGCGGGCTGCGACGATCCCGCTTAACGCCAGCACCGAGCCCACGGAGAGATCGACGCCTGCCGTGATAATGACGAAGGTCATGCCGATCGCCAGAATGCCGTTGATCGAGACCTGGCGCAGGACGATCAGGGTGTTTTCATTGCTGAGAAAATAATTGCTGCTCCAGGCCCCCTGAGCGACCTGATATTCGCCAATCAGCGCCACGATCAGGCACAGGGCGAAAAAGGCGATGATAATGCCGTATTTGTGCATACGGCGCTTATTGCGGGTGAAAAATGAAATTCCTGGTGATAAGGAGTGGGCGCTGCTCATTTTTTTTCTCTCTCTGTTAAACCGCAAGTTTCATCAGTGCTGCCTGGGTCGCATCGGCTGCCGAAAGCTCGCCGGCCAACTGCCCGTCACGAAACACCAATATGCGATCGCTCATGCCGATAATTTCCGAAAGCTCGGAGGAAACCATAATGATCCCTTTGTTTTGCAAGGCGAACTCCGACATAAATCGATAGATCTCTTTCTTGGCCCCGACGTCGATACCGCGCGTCGGCTCGTCGAGCAGCAAAACCTCCGGATCCAGCAGCGCCCAACGGCCCAGCACGACTTTTTGCTGGTTGCCGCCGCTCAGGTTGCCCACCGGCTGTTCGCCATCGTGGGTTTTAACGTTGAAGCGCTGGATCATGTCGCGGGTTCGCGCCTGCTCCCGTTTCTCGCTGACAAACCCCATCCGGCTGATGGCGGCAAAAGAGGCGATATTGATGTTTTCACTGACGGAACGGCACAGCACCAGGCCGGTTTCCTTGCGATCTTCCGTCACGTAGGCAATACCGCTGTCGATGGCCTCGCGCGGAGAGTGGCGGTTCAGCGTCTTGTCGCCCAGGCGAATCGTGCCGCTGTCGGCATGCTGAATGCCGAAGATAAGATCGAGAAATTCACTGCGGCCCGATCCCACCAGCCCATAGATGCCCAGGATCTCACCGTGCTTCAGCTGCAGGCTGATATCTTTTATCTTGCTGCGCCAACACAGGTTATTGACCGCCAGCAAGACCTGTTCGCCGGGCTGATTGAATTTGGCGAACTCGCTGTCGTACTCGCCGCCAATAATGTGTTCGATCAGCTGTTCACGGGTAATGTCGGCGATATAGCCTTCATGGATATAGGCGCCGTCGCGGAAAATGGTGTAGCTGTCCGCGATTTGGAATATCTCTGACAAACGGTGAGAGACGTAAATAATGCCTTTACCTTTTGCCGCCAGTTGCTGAAGCGTCTGAAAGATTTTCTGCGCATCCTCTTCGCCAATCGCCGAGGTGGGTTCATCCATGATGATGATGTCGGCATTGGCATGCGACAGCGCCTTGGCGATCTCGACCAGCTGCTGTTCGGCGACGCTCAGGTTGCGCATTTTTTCTCGGGCGTCGATCTTGAAATCGAGTTCTTTGAGCAGGCTGGTCGTGCGTTGATTGAGCGTTGCGAAATCGACGAACCCCAGGCGTCTCGGCTCGCGGCCCAGCCAAATGTTTTCGGCCACCGTCAGATCCGGGATCGCGCTCAGCTCCTGCTGCACGATGGCGATGCCGGCATTGAGGGCTTCCCGCGGATGATGAAATTCACAGCGTTGGCCATTGATAAAAATGTCGCCGCCGTCGGGTTGAATAAAGCCCATCAGAATGCTGAGAAAGGTGGATTTACCCGCGCCGTTGCCGCCGCACAGGGCATGGATGGATCCGCGCCGCAGGCAAAACTCCGCATTCTTGAGCGCCACGACCGGGCCGAAGGCTTTCCTGACGCCGCTGACCTCCAGCAGGTAGGCGGGCGTTGGCGTATGGGGATCTCGCGTCACAGTTGCACCTCCGGGTAGGTCTGCTGCAAGCGTTGCAGGTAGCGTTGATAAAGCGTCTCGTATTGCGCCTGCCTGCCGGCGTTTGGCGGCGTGCGCGTGGCCTCATCCAGCGCAACGAAGCGTTGGCACAGTTCGGCCAGCAATGCGGCGGCGTTCCGGCGCGGATCGTCGGCCAACATCGTCGCCCACATCGCCTGAATGGCGCCGCCTAGCGCCGCGGTCTCTTTGGCTTTCAGACAGACCACCGGGCATCCCATTACGTCCGCGACGATTTGTCGCCAGGCGGCGCTGCGGGCGCCGCCGCCGGTGAGGCGGATTTCGCGCGCTTCGATGCCCTGACGGCGAAACAGCTCGATGCCATAGCGCAACCCATACGTGGCGCTTTCGACCACCGCCAGGCAGAGATTGGCGCGGGTAAAGTTGTCGCTATCAAGGTTGTGCAGGCTGGCGCGCGCGTGGGGCAATGGCGGAACGCGTTCACCATTGAAGAACGGCAGCATCTCGACACCGCCTGCGCCGGGCGAAGCCTGCGCCAGCAAAGCGTTAAAGCCGGCAAGATCTTGGTCCAGCAGCGTTTGTACCGCGGTGGTGGCCGAGGTGACATTCATGGTGCAAATCAATGGCAGCCACCCGTTGGTGCTGGAGCAGAAGCCGGCAATCATGTCCGATTCCGCCGTGACGGGGGCGGCGGACCAGGCGAACAGCGTGCCGGAGGTGCCCAGGCTCAGGGTGAGGGTGCCGGCCTCGATGTTGCCGGAACCGATGGCCGCCATCATGTTGTCGCCGCCGCCGGTCGAGACCCGCACTGCCGGGCCGAGGCCGAGTTTTTCCGCCGCGGCGGGGCGCACCATGCCGATGCAGCACTCCGCGCTTTTGAGCGGCGGCAGGGCTTGCCACAGGCGGCCGCTGTCGTCGATAAGATCGACGGCGGTTTTGCTCCAGCGACGGGTGCGCACATCGAACAACCCGGTGCCGGAAGCGTCGCCATATTCCGCTACGCGCTCCCCGGTCAGCCAGAAGTTCAAGTAGTCATGGGGCAACAACACGGTATGCAGTTGTGCCCACAGCGCCGGATGGTGCGTCTTGAACCAAAGGATTTTTGACGCGGTATAGCCGGTGGCGATCCGCAGGCCAAGCGTTTCCAGCGAGCCGTTGGCTCCGCCGAGCTGTTGCAGGAGCCGTTCGTTTTCCTCTGCGGTTTCGGTATCGCACCACAGCTTGACGCTGTGCAGCACGTTGCCGTCTGCGTCCAGCGGCACAAACCCATGTTGTTGGCCCGAGACCCCCAGAGCGTGAATCTCCTGTGCATCAACGCCGGCGTGAGTCACGGCTTGGCGAAAAGCGATGACTAGCGCCTCAATCCACCAGTCGGCCTCCTGTTCGCGCCGGCCATTGGCTTGGCTGATGAGACGGTGAGGGGCGTTGCCCTCACCGAGGATCACGCCCTGCGTGCTGTCGACAATCACGACTTTCGTGCCTTGCGTACCGCAGTCTATGCCAGCATAGAGCGCCATAGGATCACTCCATCTCCAGCATGATTTTGATGTCTGAGGCATGTCCCGCCACCGCGCGCTCGAAGGCCGCCACGCTGTCGGAGAACTTGTAGGTTTGGCTTATCAACGGCTGGACGCGCAGCTTGCCGCTGCTCAACAGGCGCAGCGTGCGCGGGTACATGTTGGCGTAGCGGAAAATGGTCTTGAAGGTAATTTCCTTGGCCTGCGCGGCGACGATATCCAGCGGCGCGGCATCGATCGGCATGCCGACCAGCACGGCGGTCGCCCCGGGCGCCGCATGTTCGGCCAGCGTAGCGATAGCCGGTTTCGCGCCGCTGCATTCAAACACGACATCGGCGCCATTGCCGCTGGTGAGGGCGGCTACTTTCCCCGCCAGGTCGCCGGTTTTGATATTGACGGCGTGCAGCCCCTCGTAACTGGCCGCAACGGCGAGTTTTTCGTCGAACAGATCGCAAATTATGACGTCCGAGCAGCCGCCCGCCAGCGCCGCGAGGGCGGTGACCACGCCGATCGGCCCGGCGCCGATCACCAGCGCGATATCGCCGGGTTTGATCCCGGCTTTGGTGGCCGCTTGCATGCCGATGGCTAAGGGTTCCACCATGGCGCCTTCAGCGAAACTGACGTTGTCCGGCAATTTGAACGTGAAGGCGGCAGGGTGGATGACGGTTTCGCGCAGGCAGCCGTGCACCGGCGGCGTCGCCCAGAAGCGAACGGCCGGGTCAAGGTTGTAAATACCGGCGCGCGTCTGCGCCGAGTTGAGATCGGGAATGCCGGGCTCCATGCAAACGCGATCGCCGATGCTGAGGTGAGTGACGTTTTTACCTGTCGCGAGCACCACGCCGGAGGCTTCATGGCCGAGCACCATCGGGGCGTTAACCACGAACGGGCCAATGCGGCCATGTTGGTAATAGTGCACATCACTGCCGCAGATGCCCACGGAATGAATTTTTATCTGCACATCATCGGGGCCCAGCGTTTCGGCAAGCTGGACGTCCTCGATAGCGATTTCCCCCGCTTTGGCCAACACTAATGCTTTCATATTGCCTCCTGGTGAATCATTTTTATGGTAACGATATCATTTCAATGCGGCGATATTGGGCCAAAGCGAGGGGGTAAACTGTGATCGATGTTGGAATTACTCGACGAGAGTTAATTTTGCTGGTGGGTTGTTATTCAATATGGGGATAGCGATCACAAAATCGGCGATGCAATGACGGTTTTAATATCAGCGTGCTGATATCGATACCGTTACTTTGCAGGGGAAATGATGAACAAACAACAAAGCGCCATAGCCGCTACGCTGGAATATTTGCGCAAGGCGGACATTATTCTGACCGAAGAAGAACAGCAACGTATTGAAATTGCGACATTTGGCCTGGCCGACTATCCCGCCTCAGGGCTGCAACTGCTGACCTATATCAACTCGCCTCGCTATTGTGCGAAAGAGTTGGTGCTGTTTCCAGAGCAGACTTGCCCGGAACATTTGCATCCTCCTTTCGCCGGCACGCCGGGCAAGCAAGAGACGTTTCGCTGCCGTTGGGGCGAGGTGTTTCTGTTTGTCGATGATGAAAACCTGACGCTTAATGACGCCGGCGGTGAACCGGTATGCCGGGTGCCAGAGGGCGCGGAGCCTTGGTATACCTGCAATCGCTATATCCTCTTGCGGCCGGGCGAGCAATACACCATCGCGCCCAATACCCGGCACTGGTTTCAGGCTGGAAAGCGGGGGGCGGTGGTGTCCGAGTTCTCTTCCGAGAGCCGTGACGAGCTGGATATCTTTACCGATCCCCGGATTAACCGCCTGGCGGGCGTAAATCATTAGCGCCACGATGAAAGTTCTGTCATGATGTTGTTAATGGTACAAAATGATACTAAAAGCTAAGGAGCTGCATTTGGCAGTGGGTCGAGGACGGAAAGCGACGCTGGCTAGCGTCGCCGCACAGGCAAACGTCAGTAAAATCACCGCGTCGCGGGCATTTTCACAGCCGGACAAAGTTCATCCGGAAACGCTGCGCCGCATTCGGGAGACCGCTGCCGAGCTCGGCTATGTGGTCAATGCCGCAGCGCGCAACCTGCGGGCGAAAAGCAGCAGAACCATCGGTATCGTCAACCCTGATATGGCCAACCCGTTCTTTGGCGGTCTGACGCGGCTGATGACGCTTGAAGCGCAAAAAATGGGATACGACACCCTGGTGTTCGACTCCTATGAGTCTCAGGAAAGCGAAGACAGAATCATCGACAAACTGATTGGCTACAACGTCGATGCGATCATTCTCTCGGTCATTTCCAACGATCATTTGTACCAGCCTTCCTACCTAAAACGGTTGGAAACCTTGAATATTCCGGTGGTGCTGATCGACCGGGAGCTGGACAATCGCCACTGCAGCGGGGTGTATATCGATAACCTGGACTGCGGCCTCCAGGCGGGGCGCTGGCTGCTGGAACAGAAGGCGCAGCGGGTGGTGGTGGTCTCCGGACCGGAAAACTCCAACGTGGCGCGTGACAGGGTCACTGGCTTGCATGCGGCATTACAAGGCAAGGTGGCGTCGCTTGAAGTGCTGTATGCCGATTTCTTTATGGATGTCGCTTGGCAAGAGACGAGCCGATGGCTGGCCAATAACCGCGCACCGGACTTTTTCGTCGGCTGCAATAACCAGATCTCCCTGGGCATTATCAAGGCCTGCATTGAACACCGGCTGCCGTTGATGCAGGACGTGTCGCTGTTCAGCATCGATGAGGTTTCACATGCTGAGATCTACGGTTTTCATTTCCCCTGCGTGTCGCATGATTTGCAAGAGATCGCCTGGCAAGCGTTGAATCTGGCGATCCGGCGCATTGCCGACCCCGATATCAAGCCGGGCAAGGTGGTGGTGCGGGGAAAACTCATCGCGTAGCGGCCTTTCTCTGCCTTTGTATGGGGATAACGGGAGCGAAAGGAAGCGTTATATCCAATTGACCGGTATGTTCGGTGGGTAATAGAACAACATCCCCGCTATTGATGCACGGTTCATTCGCTTATAGAGTCACATGGCTGTATGTATATACAGTAATTACATGAGGATAATATGATGAATACCTGCCCTGATATCGCTACGTTGCGAAACACTCTTCCTGGCGCGGTCGGCGAATTGATCGCCGTGACCGCATACTACGGCGATTGGAATATCAGCAATCGTCAGCCCATCGGCGGCGGTATCTTCGTCGCCAAAGCACAATCTACACCGATGGATGACGGCGGGATGTTCATCCGCCCTAACGCCGCTTGGTTGTGGGTGCGCGTTCTGGACGTGGCCGGCACAGTGTCGCCTTATATGTTCGGCGCGAAAGGTGACGGTATTTCAGAGGATGCCACTGCCATTCAGGCTGCTCACGATTATGCCAGTTCACAGGCTGTCTCCAGCGGTTCTCGTATATTGAAAAACGGCAATCTGCAGTTCGGGAGCGGACAATTTAAATGTACGAAAACGCTGAAGCTGGATTTGAAAACCGTTGATTACGATTTTTCCGGCGCCTTGTTGGATTTTAGCGCCATGACACAAGGCAACAGCATCGACCGCAACGTCGCGATTCAATGGCAAAACAACGCCGGTTATACCCAGGGCAATCTCAGCGTGAAAAATTTGCGTATGATTGGACCTGGGGCCAATTCATTTGTCGATGGCATGACGTTTTCTACTTCGCTCTCGGCAAGCTATGGTCGCAATTCGCTGACCTTTATCGGCGGCGGGATCGAAGGTTTTGCCTATGGCATAACAGGCACCACCGATTTTTACTTCCTGCGCATGTACGGCTTTAGTTTCAATCACTGCGACATTTGCTATTACTTCCCCGACAATACTTCCAATTCCGGTGAAGAGATGAATTTCCATAGCTGCATTTTCGCTCAGAGTAATTGCGGGGTGAAATTACAGGGAGGGTACAGCTATTTCTTAAACTGTTCCTTCGATTACATTTACGGTAAAAACGGACCGCAAACCTCCTCCAGCCATGTCGGAAAGTATATGCATATCGAGGGTGGACAACATATTTTCCGCGATTGTCACGTTGAAGGCTATGGCCCACAAAATTACATCCTGAACATCCCGGATGCTAAACGTTGCAAGGTCAATATTATCGGCGGTCTGTTTACCTTCAAAGCCGGCGGTAGCCCAACGGCCTATCCGACAACCTCTAACCCATTCTATGTGGGGGATTTGGCGCGAGTGGTGTTTGATAAAGTCAATATCGGTCAGATGCAACAAGGTGGTGACACCAACGTCAGTGGTTGGATTGATGGCACGGGTTCTGTCTCTTTGCGTAATACGCAATTGCCTATCGCCTGGCCTTATCTGTTAACTCAGGTGCGAACCGATACCGCCGTAGAGGACAATTGGCTGGATGGCACGACGTATAGCAACGGTAGCGACAAATGGACTGAGGAAGTTTGGGTTCTGCCGCCGGGAGGTGTTAATACGGTACGCAAATCTCGCTACGGGTGGGGTACGGCTAACAGCACCAATTTTAGCCTTATTCGCCAGGCCGATTTCGTTTCATTGGGGCGCAACGCGGCCGCTGGTGATGGTGTGTTCCAAGCGGTGCTGGGAACCCTCAGCCTGAAAGGTTACGGCAGCGTTATTCACCATGTTCGCGCCAACACTTACGCGGGTGATGGGCAACGCTGCCAGGTCAAAATCTTATGGGCGAAACTGCGCGAATATGGTCCGCACCAGGACGTTGAACCCCAAATTCTCAAGCAGCAAACCGGTCACGTTTATACCTATCAATTTAGCGGCAATGAATCTGATCTGAAGAGCGTTATCATCCCAGGCCAAATGCAGGGCTATCCTACGCAGCCTCCCGCCTTCGAGCGAGCGCCGGACTGGGCTACGCACGCTTTCTTGCTTATTGACGTCACCGAAATGAAAAGCAACTTTGACCTGCGCATTACGGATGTTTATCTGCGACAGGTCTGACGCAGTTTCCCAACATTAACCTGTCACGGCATGTCGCACACCCCGTTATTACGAGGGGGGGTGCGACATTGACGCCGCAGCGCTTTACGCGGCTGTCGCTGGCGCTACGTGAAGCGCGACTTTTTAAAGAGCCGCATAAAAAACCCACTTGAGCTAACCGGAATCCGGGGCTGGAATGGAGTCTCCTGCCCGTTACTGAATGAGGACGGATCTTTAGTCCGCGCCCAGCCCAAACACCGCCGCCGCATTGCGATCCAAAATGGCGTTCACGTCTGCCTCCGGCAATTCCGCACGGCGGATGTAGTCCACCGTGGTTTGAAACAGGTCGCCCGGCTGGAACGGGAAATCGGTGCCGAACAGCAGCCGCTCTGCGCCGAAGGTCGCCGCCGCCGCTTGCAATGCGGGCACCTGATCGTGGCCTACCGTGTCGTACCACATGCGCAGAGCGGCGCGGCTCGGCGGTTCCGGCGTATGCGGCGCTTCCCATGCGACGGTTTGGTCGAGACGCTCCAGCGTCATCGGCAGCAGGCCGCCCAGGTGCGGCACAATGATTTTCATCTCCGGAAAGCGTTGGGGGATGCCGTGGAGAATAAAGTGCATGGCGGCGACCGTGTCTTCGATCGGCGCGCCAATCGACCAGGTCAAAGCGTAATCGGCGATCAGCGGCGAATGCGCACCGCGGCCGGCGGGATGAATGGCCAGCACGCTGTGGCGGCGATTGAGTTCCTGATAGAGCGGCTCGAACAGCGGGTTGGCAATAGACAGCCCGAACACCGAGGTGGTGATGCAGGCGCCCAGCATATTGAGCTGGGTAAAGGCCCTTTCAAGCTCGAGCAACGCCGCGTCGATATGCGGCAGCGGCAAAGAAGCGATAGCCCGAAAGCGGGTGGGATAACGCGCTACCAGTTCCGCATATTCATCATTGATCCGGCGCGCGGCATCAACGGCCGCCTGTTCGTCTTCCAGATGCGGCGACAGCGGCGTCGCCGACAGGATTTGCATGTCGATGCCGGCGCTGTCCAGCAGGGCGAAGCGGGCGTCGAGTTCGCGCTCGGTGCGGCCGGCGCCCAGTTGCCGATAGGCGGCGACGTCGTGCACGCCATGCGCTTGCAAAAGATCCAGATACTCTGTGCTCCACAGGTGAGCGTGTACGTCGAGTCGCATCGGTCTATCTCCCGGCTTCGCGGCGATGCCGCGGGTTCAGGAGAGTATAGGCAGGCGACGCGACGCCTCCTGAAGGGAGAGCATTTTTTCTACCGACGGGTTAGGGGGAGAGCACGCATTGATCCGGGAACGGCGCGCAAACGGGCGTTCCCGGTATTGGGAGGGCTGGAGATCAGAACACCTGCTTGAACGGTTTCACCGTCACGTCGGCATAGACACCGGCGGCGATATAGGGATCCTGTTGCGCCCAGGCCTGGGCTTGCGCCAGCGACTCGAATTCGGCGATCACCGTCGAACCGGTAAAGCCGGCGGCGCCGGGATCGTTGCTGTCGATGGCCGGGTTAGGGCCGGCGACCACCAGGCGACCGGCGTCGCGCAGCGCCTGCAGGCGCGCCAGGTGTGCCGGACGCACCGCCAGACGATTTTCCAGCGAGTTGGGGACGTCTTGCGCGTAGATCAGATAAAGCATGTTTCACCTTTAAAATCATGGCTATAAAACGGTGCTACCAAGGTAGCGCAAAAGGCGCGACAGGGGAACGGCGTAGGGCGAATTTCCCGGCGGATTGGCGCTTATGCCTTGAAGCCGCTACTTTTTATTCGTATAGTGCGGCGCGCTTAAACTGATATGCC
Source organism: Serratia sp. CY27727 (assembly GCF_052169275.1). Classification (NCBI taxonomy): domain Bacteria; kingdom Pseudomonadati; phylum Pseudomonadota; class Gammaproteobacteria; order Enterobacterales; family Yersiniaceae; genus Serratia; species Serratia sp. CY27727. Next base: position 945,419 of record NZ_JBJNLB010000002.1, read on the forward strand.
ATTGAGGTGAGGACATGACGGAACTGGTAAGGGAAAAACTCGATTTGCCGGCGGGCAAAAGCAAACTGCTGCTGCATTCGTGCTGCGCGCCCTGTTCCGGCGAGGTAATGGAAGCGATCCAGGCCTCCGGGATCGAGTACGCCATTTTCTTCTATAACCCCAATATTCATCCGCAAAAAGAGTATCTGCTGCGCAAGGAAGAGAACATCCGCTTCGCCGAGCAGCACGGGGTGCCGATCATCGATGCCGATTACGATACCGACAACTGGTTCGCCCGCGCCAAGGGGATGGAGAATGAGCCGGAGCGCGGCATTCGTTGCACCATGTGTTTCGACATGCGTTTCGAGCGCACGGCGCTGTATGCGCATGAGCACGGTTACGACACCATCTCCAGCTCGCTCGGCATTTCGCGCTGGAAGAACATGCAGCAGATCACCGACTGCGGCATTCGCGCGGCGGAAAAGTATCCTGACCTGGTGTACTGGGATTACAACTGGCGCAAGAAGGGCGGTTCGTCGCGCATGATAGAGATCAGCAAGCGCGAACGCTTCTATCAGCAGGAATACTGCGGCTGCGTCTATTCGCTGCGCGACACCAACCTGCACCGCAAGGCGCAAGGGCGGCCGCTGATCAAGCTGGGCGTGCTTTACTATGGCGATGAAGAATAACGCTTAATCACCGCAATCAACCCGCTACGGCGGGTTTTTTACTTTTTGACGTCAGGCGAAACGTTAATGAAGCGTGGTGTTCCGGCGATAAAAAAGCAACGGCCAGGTTAATATCCTTATGAGTTTGCTGGTTTTAGCCGCGCATACTGACGATTAAAGCGATAGTTTGCCTTTCGTTATTGAATATGATTGCTATTTGCATTTAAACTTGGCGAACCAGAGGAAACAGAATCATTATGCCGCTAAAAAAGATGTTCCTTAATCGCCGTATATCCGTGCCTTTCGTCTTGTCCGTAGGCCTGCACAGCGCCCTGGTGGCGGGATTGCTTTACGCTTCGGTAAAAGAAGTGGTGGAGCTGCCGAAGCCAGAGGACGCGCCGATCAGCGTCATGATGGTCAACACCGCCGCGATGGCCGAACCGCCACCGCCGGCGCCGGCCGAGCCGGAACCGCCGCAGGTTGAACCTGAGCCGGAGCCAGAACCGGAGCCTATCGTGGAGCCGCCGCCGAAGGCGATCGTGAAGCCGGAGCCGGTCAAGCCGAAACCGAAGCCTAAGCCGAAGCCGAAGGTCGAAAAACAGGTCAAACCGGAGCCGAAGAAGGTCGAGCCGCGCGAGCCGTCGCCGTTCAACAACGATTCGCCGGCCAAGCCGATCGATAAAGCGCCGGTGAAACAGGCGCCTGCTGCGCCGGTGCAGGGCAACTCGCGCGAGGTCGGGCCAAGGCCGATCAGCCGCGCCAATCCGCTCTATCCGCCGCGGGCCCAGGCTTTGCAGATCGAAGGCAACGTGCGGGTACAGTTCGATATCGACAGCGACGGGCGCGTGAGCAACGTGCGCATCTTGTCGGCCGAGCCGCGCAACATGTTTGAGCGTGAAGTGAAGCAGGCGATGCGCAAGTGGCGCTATGAAGCCAAAGAAGCGAAAGATCGCACCGTCACTATCCGCTTCAAGCTGAACGGCACGACTGAATTGAACTGAGTTCGGTCAACACAAAAAGAAAGGGTCGCCTCGGCGACCCTTTTTGCATTTGCGGCGTAGCGTCAGTTTATTCTTCGAAGCCGACGCGGAAATTCATTTTGCCCTCAGGCAGCGCGCGCGAGTTGCCTTCCGCATCGACAGCCACATAGGTGAACACCGCTTCGGTCGCCCGGTAGCGCTGGCCGATCGGGGCGGAGGAGACTTTCTTGACCCACACTTCGATATTGATGGTGATCGAGCTGCGCCCGGTACGGATGCAGTGCGCATAGCAGCAAACCACATCACCTACCGCCACCGGTTTCAGGAAGGTCATGCCGTCCACGCGCACGGTCACCACGCGCCCTTCGGCGATCTCTTTTGCCTGGATGGCGCCGCCGATATCCATTTGCGACATCAGCCAGCCGCCGAAGATATCACCGTTGGCATTGGTATCGGCCGGCATCGCCAGCGTGCGCAGCACCAGCTCGCCGCTGGGTAAAGGTCGTTGTTGTGTCATAGCAGTCTGCTTTTAAAAGGAGGGAATAACATCATACTGCCCGCGACAAGCGCCGCAGGCATTAACAATTTTGTAACTATTTTTTCTGTTCTTCCGGCATGTGCCGGTAAATATAGATACCGCTGAGGAGGGTGAAGACCAGCGTCAGCACCGTCAGGCCAAAGACTTTGAAATTGACCCAGACGCTTTGCGGCAGCCAGAAGGCGACATAGATGTTCGCCAAGCCGCAGGCCAGGAAGAAGACCGCCCAGGCCAGGTTGAGGTTGCTCCACACTTTGTCCGGCAGCGTCAGCTCTTTGCCCAGCATGCGCTGAACCAGCGGTTTTTTGAGCACCCATTGGCTGATCAGCAGCGCCAGCGCGAACAGCGCGTAAATCACCGTGACCTTCCATTTGATGAACAAATCGTTGTGGAACACCAGCGTCAGGGTACCGAACACCAGCACCATCAGGAAGGTGATCAACGTCATCTTCTCGACCTTGCGGTATTTAACCCAGGTGAACACCAGCGCTAGTGCGGTAGCGACGATCAACGCGCCGGAAGCGACGTAAATATCGTACAGCTTGTAAAAAGCGAAAAAGACAATTAACGGGAGGAAATCAAGAAACTGCTTCATAAATCAATCCATCATCTGTTCATCGGCCGACTATACCGGATTCGGCGAGCTCTGTGTACCGCCGGGCGCTGCCGATTATCGGCGTTTGGCCGGCGGATTTCTGCCGCGAAAGCAGGAATTTGCATAAACTTACGCGAGAAAGCGCGGGCGCATTGCCAGCGCGCGCCGCAGGCCGCATAGTAAGTAGCATAATAACCAGATAATTTACCGCGGAAAACAGCATGCAGTGGAAATCTCTCCAGGCCTTGACGCCTGGTTTGACGCATTTATTGGGCTATCAACGCAGTTGGCTCAAGCCGGATATTCGCGCCGGCCTTTCCGTCGCCGCCGTCGCCTTGCCGGTGGCCATCGCCTATGCCGAGCTGGCCGGGGTCAGCCCGGTGGTGGGGCTCTATTCCTGTATTTTGCCGATGGTGGCCTATGCGCTGTTCGGCTCGTCACGCCAGCTGATCGTCGGGCCCGACGCCGCCACCTGTGCGGTGATCGCCGCGGTGGTGACGCCGCTGGCGGCGGGCAATATGGAGCGCCATTGGCAGCTGACCATCATGATGACCGCGATGATGGGCGGCTGGTGCCTGCTGGCCAGCCGGTTCAAGCTGGGGGCGCTGGCGGATCTGCTGTCGCGGCCGATCCTCAGCGGGTTGCTGAACGGGGTGGCGATCACCATTATGGTCGATCAGATCGGCAAGGTGTTGGGGTTCACGGTGCGCCCGGCGCAGCTGATCGAGCGCATCTACGCGCTGCCCGGCAACCTGCTGCACAGCGACTGGCTGACGATGGCGGTGTCGTTATTGACGCTGGTGACGCTGCTCGGATTTAAAAAATGGCGGCCTAACTGGCCGGCACCGCTGTTCGCCATCGTGCTGGCGGCGTTCGTGACCTGGGCCGGCGGCCTGCAACAGCATGGCGTGGTGACGGTGGGCGGTTTCAGCGGCGTGTTGCCGATCGTCCAGTGGCCGGATTTCCAGCCCGGTTTACTGCGCGACATGGTGATCCCGGCGCTCAACTTGGCGGTGGTGAGCTTTGTCAGCATGATGCTCACCGCCCGCAGCTTTGCCGCCAAAAACGGTTATGAGGTGAACGCCGACGCCGAGTTTCGCGCGCTGGGGCTGGTGAATATCGTCTCTGCGCTGTCGCAAGGTTTCGCCATCAGCGGCGCAGACTCGCGCACCGCGGTGAATGACGCCAACGGCGGCAAGAGCCAGCTGGTGTCGATCATCGCCGCCGCGGTAATTGCCTTCGTCTTGCTGTTCCTGATGTCGCCGCTGCAGTTTATTCCGGTGGCGGGATTGGGGGTGGTGCTGATGTATGCGGCCTGGTCACTGCTGGACATCCGCGGCATCTGGATCTTGCGCCGTCGCAACGCGCAGGCGTTCCGCCTGGCGCTGTTTACCTTCCTCAGCGTGCTGCTGGTGGGGGTGATCAGCGGCATCGGGCTGGCGGTGTTGCTGGGATTGATGCAGTTTTTGCGCACCGTCTTCCGGCCGACGGAACAGCTGCTGGGCGTCAACGACGAAGGCATGATCCACTCCATGGGCAACAACAATGGGGTGAAGGCGGTGCCCGGCGTCATGATGTATCGTTTCAATTCGCCGCTGACCTATTTCAACGTGGCGTACTTCAAACGCCGCATTCTCAATTTGGTCGACGGTACGCCGTTCCAGCCGCGTTGGGTGGTGGTGGACGCGGTGGCCAGTTTTACCCATGCCGACATCAGCGTGCTGGCGGCCATCGACGAACTGAAACGCGATCTGTTACAGCGTAACGTTAGGCTGGTGCTGGCGGGGCGCCGCACCGAGCTGACGCGCTGGTTCCGCATCAACCGCTTAGGGCGCGACAAAGAGCTGATTTTGGTGCCGGATCTGTATCTGGCGCTGAAGCTGATTCAGAGTAAGGAGCAGGCGGAAGCCGTCGTGATGGGGTAAACAAAAAAGGGGCGCGCCGAAGCGTGCCCCTTGATTTTCGCTGACGCCGGCGTTAGCCGCGCAGCAGCATATACAGGCGGAACAGGTAGATCAGCAGCAGGGCAGACACCAGGTTGCTCAACGCGGTCAACACCACGCTGGCGACGTTCGGTGTCAGCACCGACAGATGGCTCACCAAAAACAGCACCAGCAGTTTGGCCGCCAGCCACAGCATCATCGCCGGCACGATCACGCGCGCATTGGCGAAGGCCAGTTTGCTGCTCAGCTTGAGCGAAGCGAACACGCCTTTCTTGTCGACCGAGGCGATCACCGGCGCCAGCGCGAAGGCGATCGCCATCAGCACGCCCGGCACCACAAACAGCGTCAGGCCAAGCTGGATCAGCAGGGTGCAGATAAACAGCAGCAGCAGCAGGCGCGGCAAGTCGGGCGCCGAGGCGCCGAGCGCGCGCAGGGCGCTGGTGCGTTGCCCTTGCGACACCAGACGAATCAGCGTCAACATCCCGCCGACCAGCAGCACGTTGCCGACCAGCGCGGAGAAGGTGGCGGCCGCCGACACTTTCAGCAACACCATCTGCTGTTCCGGCGTCATCTGCTGGATCACTTCCTGAATGCCCATACCGGTAGACGAAGCGAAATCGCTGGTGGTGGCAGCGAGCGTCGCCAACTGTTCGGCATCGGGGCTGAAGGCCTGATTCAGCAGCACGGAGATAAACGCCGTCAACAACGCCAGCATCAGGATGCTGGCCAGTTGGTTGCGTAAAAAGTTAAAACTGTCACGGTACAAAGCGTTGGCCGTGATAGACATGCAGACTCCTTGGCGTCGGGAAAACAGAGATAAATCAGTGGGTGATTGTACCCTGTTCCACGCCGCTGTGGCACCCCGCGAATTGCACTACGCCTATTTCTTCAACGATCGTCGTCTCAGGCAGCGACAGCGGCAGGGGCACCGGCAAGGGCGGCAGGCCGTAGCGTTCCCGGGCGCGATCGCAGGCTTCGTTGCGCAGGCCGTTTTCACCGGACTGATCGAACTCTCTGCACGGGCTGGGCCGATTGAGGTAGATCGAGCAGGACACGGCTTTGCCGATCTCGCCGTCCAGCGCGTTGCAGCGGGGGGACTTGCTGTTGGTCCCCTGCATGCAGCGCAGGAACGGGGTCAAAGGCTCCGTCAGGGAAAGAGGGACGGTGCCGCCGCCGTCTTCGGCTTCGGCCCAATAGAATGACACTCGAAAATAGCCACAGCATGCGCCGCAGCTGACACAGGGATTAAGGATTTCGCTCATCTTGATTGCCCGCCGACTCCTCACGGCACCAACCAAAACCAACACGGAAAATGAAATTACCTCAGCCGCAATTTTCTCCGCAACCGAAATTTGAACATGTAGATAATTTGCAACAAAATCGATTTTTTGATGCAGATCAATCCTTGATTTATTAGGCGGTTAGGTAACCTTGTTTTTAGTAGGATTTTAAATTTTTACACATAAGATGTGATCTCGATGGGATCACAAATACCCGAAAGTAGGTATATTCCATCCCGAGAGATTAACCACACAAATGGAATGGATAATGAAAAAGACAACTCTGATGGTATTGGCGACGATGATGGCGCCTATGTTGGCAAGTGCGCATCAGGCCGGTGATTTCCTGTTCCGCGCGGGCACCGCGACGGTGCGTCCAAATGCGGGTTCGGACAACGTGCTGGGGTTGGGTTCGCTGGATGCGAAAAACAACACCCAGCTCGGTCTAACCTTCGGTTACATGGTGACGGACAACATCGGCGTTGAGTTGTTGGCCGCAACGCCATTCCGCCACAAGGTGACGCTGGGCGGCACCGATCTGGCGACCGTTCACCAGTTGCCGCCTACGCTGATGGCGCAATACTACTTCGGCGATAAGCAGGACAAACTGCGTCCTTACCTGGGCGTCGGCGTTAACTACACCACTTTCTTCGATGAGAAGTTCAACGACTACGGCAAAAGCGCCGGGTTGAGCAATCTCGATCTGAAAGATTCCTGGGGTGTGGCGGCGCAGGCCGGCCTGGATTACAACCTGGATGAGCACTGGATGCTGAACATGTCGGTGTGGTGGATGAATATCGAAACCAAAACTCGCTTCAACGATGCGAATGGCGGGCACCACAGCTTCGATACGCGTTTGGATCCGTGGGTGTTCATGTTCGGGGCGGGGTACCGCTTCTGATGAAGGCTCCAAGCAGGGAGGCGTTGCGCCTCCCTGTGTCGGTATTATTTAATCTGCATTACGTTTTCAACCGATTTCACGCCGGCCACGCCGCGTGTGACCTGCACCGCACGGTTGGCGTCATCGCTGGACGTCACGAAGCCGCTCAGCTGTACGCGCCCTTTAAAGGTTTCCACGCTGATTTCGCGTGACTTGATGTTTTTATCCGCCAGCAGTGCCGATTTCACTTTGGTGGTGACCACCGTGTCATCGATATAACCGCCCGTTCCCTCTGATTTTGCCGTCGGCGCGCAAGCGCTCACCGCGACCGCCACAACGGCTGCCATGCACAAGGCCGAAAGGGTTTTAAACAGCTTCATAAATTACTCTCCATGCAATGTTATGGTTGAAATTCGCTACGGTTTTTCGCCGCAGCGAGCGCATTCCCCAAATCAAACGAAGAAATGCATAGCGAACAAAATTCATTGTGAGACAAGACCTGGGTTTGTTCAAATTTTTGCTGTAAATAAATGGAACAAACTTTGAGGGGAAACAAGCTGTTAAAGCGAGCGCCGGCAGGGCGCTCGCTGAAGAGGATCACGCCCGGGTGGCGCGCTTCATATTGCTGACGAAGGCCGCCAGCTTGGTCAGCATCTCCGCCGGGTTGGCATGGTGCTGTTCGATGATTTTGACGATTGCCGAGCCGGAGATCGCGCCGGCGGCCCCAGCCTGCAGCGCGGCCTTCACCTGCTCGGGTTCGGAGATGCCGAAGCCTTGCAGCGGCGGCGTGGCGTGGTACTCGCGCAGCTTGTTCACCAGGTGATGCAACGGCAGCTGCGCCCGGCTTTCGGTGCCGGTGACGCCGGCACGCGACAGCAGATAGGTGTAGCCGCGGCCGTGCGACGCGATTTCCCGCAGCAGATCGTCATCGGCGTTCGGCGGGCAGATGAAGATCGGCGCGATGCCGTGGCGCGCGGCGGCGGCGCGGAACGACGCAGACTCTTCAAACGGCACGTCGGCGACCAGCACCGAGTCCACGCCCACTTCGGCACAGCGTTGGTAAAACGCATCGATGCCTTTATGGAACACCAGGTTGGCGTACATCAGCAGGCCGATGGGAATGGTCGGATGCTTCTGGCGGATGGCCGCCAGCATCTCGAAGCACTGGGTCGGCGTGACGCCGGCGGCGAAGGCGCGTAGCGTCGCGCTCTGGATGGTGGGGCCATCCGCCAGCGGATCGGAGAACGGGATGCCCAGCTCCAGCGCGTCCGCGCCGGCTTCGATCAGGGTGTCGATAATCTGCAGCGACAGCGCCGGATTAGGATCGCCCAGCGTCACGAACGGGACGAAGGCGCCTTCCTTGCTGCTTTCCAGACGCGTGAACAGTTGCTGATAACGTTCCATCAGATTTCTCCCCGTGCTTTCAAAATGTCGTGAACGGTAAATATGTCTTTGTCGCCGCGGCCGGACAGGTTGACCACCAGGATCTGCTCTTTCTGCGGCGTTTCACGGATCATTTTCAGCGCGTGCGCCAGGGCGTGCGAGGATTCCAGCGCCGGGATGATGCCTTCATGGCGCGACAGCGCCTTGAACGCTTCCAGCGCTTCGTCGTCGGTGATCGACACGTATTCGGCGCGGCCGGTGCTGTTCAGGTAGGCGTGCTGCGGCCCGACGGACGGGAAGTCCAGCCCGGCGGAAATTGAATAGGATTCTTCAATCTGGCCTTCGGCGGTCTGCATCATCGGCGCCTTCATGCCGAAGTAGATGCCGACGTGGCCGTGCTTGAGCGGCGCGCCGTGCTGGCCGGTTTCGATGCCCAGGCCGGCAGGTTCCACGCCGATCAGCCCAACGTCGGCGTCATCGATAAAATCGGCGAACATGCCGATGGCGTTGGAGCCGCCGCCGACGCAGGCGATGACTGCATCCGGCAGGCGGCCTTCGCGCTCCAGCACCTGCGCTTTGGTTTCTTCGCCGATCATGCGCTGGAATTCACGCACGATGGTAGGGTACGGATGCGGGCCGGCGGCGGTGCCGAGCATATAGTGCGCGGTTTCATAGCTGCCGGACCAGTCGCGCAGCGCTTCGTTGCAGGCGTCTTTCAGGGTGGCGGAGCCGCTGTGCACCGGGATCACTTCCGCGCCCATCAGCCGCATGCGGAACACGTTAGGCGACTGGCGCTCGACGTCTTTGGCGCCCATATAGATACGGCATTTCAGGCCGAGCAGCGCGCAGGCCAACGCCGACGCGACGCCGTGTTGGCCGGCGCCGGTTTCCGCGATGATCTCGGTTTTGCCCATACGCTTGGCCAGCAACGCCTGGCCCAGCACCTGGTTGGTCTTGTGCGCGCCGCCGTGCAGCAGGTCTTCACGCTTCAGGTACAGCTTGGTGTTGCTGCCGGCGGTGAGGTTTTTACACAGCGTCAGCGCCGTCGGGCGGCCCGCGTAGTTCTTCAGCAGATCGATAAATTCCGCCTGGAATGCAGGATCGCGCTGGGCGCTGACAAAGGCTTCTTCCAGTTGTTTCAGAGCCGGCATCAGAATTTGCGGCACGTATTGGCCACCAAATTCGCCGAAGTAGGGGTTAAGCAGCGTCATGAGAGTTCCCGTTATTATCCGTTATTAATGTTGAGCCGTATTCAGTAGGCGCGCAGGGTCTGGAAGACCGAGGCCAGGCGCGCGGGATCTTTGATGCCCGGTTCGCTTTCCACGCCGGAGTTGAAGTCCAGCCCGGCGCAGCCGAGCTTGGCAGCCTCGACGCAGTTGTCGGCGCGCAGGCCGCCCGCCAGCATCACGTTAGTCAGATCTTCACCTTGCAATACCGACCAGTCGAAGCGTTGGCCGGTGCCGCCGGCGCCGTTGTCGAGCAGATAGCGATCGACATGCTGCAGATCGCGCGCCGGCACCCGATCTTTCACGCTCAGCGCTTTCCAGATGCGGCAATCGGCCGGCAAGCGGGCGCGCAGGGCGTTGATATAGGCCTGGTCTTCTGCGCCGTGCAATTGCACCGCGTGCAGACCGAGGCGCTCAACGGTCAACGCCACGGTATCGACCTGGGCGTCGCAGAACACGCCGACGTACTTCAGCGGCGCGCCGGAGATCACTTCGCGAGCGCGGGTGATGTCCACATAGCGCGGCGAGCGGCCGACGAAAATCAGCCCGCCGTAGATGGCGCCGGCCTGATAGGCGGCGGCGGCGTCCTGCGGACGGGTCAGGCCGCACACTTTGTTGTCGCCCAGGATCACGCGGCGCACGGCGGCGCGCAGATCGGGTTCCGACATCAGCGCGCTGCCGATCAGGAAGCCGTTGGCGTAATGACTCAGCTCGCGGATCTGCCCGTAGTTGTTGATGCCCGATTCGCTGATCACCGTCACGCCATGCGGCACGCGCGGCGCCAGCTGACGGGTGCGGTTCAGATCGATGCTCAGATCGCGCAGATCGCGGTTGTTGATGCCGACCACGCGCGCTTCCAGCGCGATCGCGCGCTGCAGCTCTTCTTCGCTGATCACTTCGGTCAGCACGCCCATATTCAGGCTGTGGGCCACCGCCGCCAGCTGGCGGTACTGCTCGTCGGTCAACACCGACAGCATCAGCAGGATGGCGTCTGCCTGATAGTAGCGCGCCAGGTAAATCTGATAGGGATCGATGATAAAGTCTTTGCACAATACCGGTTGGCTGACGGTTTTACTGACCAGCGGCAGGAAATCGAAGCTGCCCTGGAAGTATTTCTCGTCGGTCAGCACCGAGATCGCCGAGGCGAAATCTTTATACACCGTGGCGATCTCTACCGGATCAAAGTTCTCGCGAATCAGTCCCTTGGAAGGCGAGGCCTTCTTGCATTCGAGAATGAAAGCCGTCCGGGTGCCCTGCAGCGCGTGATAGAAGCTGCGTTCGCTCGGTACGATGTCGTTCTGAAAGCCGGCCAGGGGCTGTTGCTGTTGTCGCGCCGCGATCCATTGCGCTTTGTCGCGGACAATCTTGTGTAGCACGGTTTCCTGCATCATTTATCCTCTTGCCGCCAGTGCGATGACACGCTCATAGGCCTGCCCGCTGTTGATCATATCCAGTGCCTGCCGCGCATTTTGGCGCAGGTCTTCATGTCCGAATAACTTCAGAAGCAACGCGACGTTGGCCGCGACCGCCGCGGCGTGCGCCGGCTCGCCTTTACCTTGTAACAGCCGCGCCAAAATGTCACGGTTTTCTTCCGGCGTGCCGCCCAGCAAGGCTTCCAGCGGATAGGTTTCCAATCCGAAGGACTGCGGCGTGAGCTGGTAGCTGCTGATTTCGCCGTTGTTCAATTCCGCCACGTGCGTCGGGGCGTGGATCGCCACCTCGTCCATGCCGCCGCCGTGAACCACCGCCGCACGCTGATAGCCCAGCACACGCAGGGTTTCGGCGATCGGCAGTACCAGTTCCGGGCTGTAAACGCCGATCAGCGCCAGCGGCGGACGCGCCGGGTTGATCAGCGGGCCCAGCACGTTGAACAGCGTGCGGGTTTTCAGCTGCTGGCGTACCGGCATGGCGTGACGAAAACCGGTGTGGTACTGCGGCGCGAACAGGAAACACACGCCGAGATCGTCCAGTGCCTTGCGCGCTTCTTCCGCCGGCAGATCCAGGCGGATGCCGAACGCCGCCAGCAGATCCGAAGAGCCGGAGCGGCTGGAGACGCTGCGGTTGCCGTGTTTGGCGATCTTCGCGCCGCACGCCGCCGCTACGAAGGCGCTGGCGGTGGAAATATTGATGCTGTTGGTGCCGTCGCCGCCGGTGCCGACGATATCGGCGAACGGGTAGTCAGGGCGCGGGAACGGCTGAGCGTCGTCCAGCAGCGCTTTGGCGGCGCCGGCGATCTCTTCCGGGCGCTCGCCGCGGACTTTCATGCTGATCAACGCCGCCGCCAGTTGGCTCGGCTCCAGTTCGCCGCGCACGATGGCGCTGAACAGCTGTTGGCTTTCCTGCTGGCTCATCGACTCGGCGCGGTACAGTTTCTCAAGAATAGGTTGCATCGTCGTGTTCCTTATATTACTTCGCCAGCGCCCAGGCCAGGGTCTGCTCAAGCAGGCGCGCGCCGTGGGTGGTCAGAATCGATTCCGGGTGGAACTGGAAGCCGCACACGCGGCGATGATCGTCGCGCACCGCCATCACCATCTCGCCGAACCGGGCGTTGACGGTGAGATCGGCCGGGATATTGCTGCCGACCAACGAGTGGTAGCGCGCTACCGGCAGCGGGTTGGCCATGCCGGCGAACATGCCTGCGCCATCGTGAACGATCGCCGAGGCCTTGCCGTGCAGGATCTCGCCCGCCTGGCCGACCTGGCCGCCGTAGGCTTCGACGATCGCCTGGTGGCCGAGGCAGATGCCGATGATCGGCAGCCGGCCGCGCAGGCGCTGCAGCAGTTCCGGCATGCAGCCCGCTTCGGACGGGGTGCCGGGGCCGGGCGACAGCATCAGCACCGGCTGGGTCATGTGCTCCAGGCGTTCGATGATCACCTCGGCGGCGATCTGGTTACGGTAAATCACCACCTGGTGGCCGCTGGCGCGCAGCTGATCGACCAGGTTGTAGGTAAAGGAATCGACGTTGTCGAGCAGCAGAATATCGGCCATCAGAACACCTCCTTGGCATGGTGCGCTGTGGCGATGGCACGCAGCACGGCACGGGCTTTGTTGCGGGTCTCGTCGGCTTCCGCCTGCGGGACGGAATCCAGCACCACGCCGGCGCCGGCCTGCACGGTGGCGATGCCGTCTTCAACGTAGGCGGAACGAATGACGATGCAGGTATCCAGATCGCCGGTGGCGGTGAAGTAGCCTACCGCGCCGCCGTAGCTGCCGCGGCGCGTGCCTTCGGAGGCGGCGATCAGCTGCATCGCCCGCACCTTCGGCGCGCCGCTCAGGGTGCCCATGTTCATGCAGGCCTGGTAGGCGTGCAGCACGTCGAGATCGGCGCGCAGGGTGCCCACCACCCGGGAAACCAGGTGCATGACGAACGAATAGCGGTCCACCTTGGTCAGATCGGCGACGTAGCGGCTGCCGGCCTGGCAGATGCGCGCCAGATCGTTGCGCGCCAGATCGACCAGCATCAGGTGCTCGGCCAGCTCTTTGTGGTCGGTGCGCATTTCCAGCTCGATGCGGCTGTCGAGATCCAGATCCAGCGAACCGTCCTTACTCCGGCCGCGCGGGCGGGTGCCGGCGATCGGGTAGATTTCGATTTGCCGATTGCTCGCGTCGTATTTCAGCGCGCTCTCCGGCGAAGCGCCGAACAGGGTGAAGTCATCATCCTGCATGAAGAACATGTACGGGCTGGGGTTGTTGTCTTTCAAGGTCTGGTAGGCCGCCAGCGGCGCCGGGCACGGCAGGGAGAAGCGGCGCGACGGCACCACCTGGAAAATCTCGCCCTGGCGGATCGCTTCCTGCAGCCCGCTGACCACCGCGCCGTACTCTTCGTCGCTCTGGTTACAGCTCAGCTGCATGTTTTCCAGCGTTTGGTGCGGGATCGGCTGCGGGGTTTGTTGTAATTCGGCCTGCAGCTGTTCCAGGCGTTGCTGCAAACGCTGCGCTTCACTCGCCTGCTCACTGAAGACGCTGGCCTGCAGACGGGCCGAGCCTCGTTGGTGATCCAGCACCAGCAGGGTTTCCGCCAGATAGAAGCAGAAGTCCGGGCAGCGCTGATCCTGGCGCAGCGCCGGCAGGTCTTCGAAACCGGCGACCAAATCGTAGGCGAACAGGCCGCCCAGCATCACGGCTTCGCGCTCGTCCGCCGGGGAGTCCACCAGGGTCAGCAGCGTGCGCAGCGCGTCGAACACCGACAGTGAACGCAGGCGGGCGTCTTCGTCCTGCACCGCGTCGATCGCCGGGAAGGTCAGTTCGCGGCCGTTGGGGCGCGCCTGATTGCGCACCTCGGGCGGCAGCGCTTCGTCCAGCAGCGGCAGCAGCGCCGCGCCGTTGGCGCTCAGCGCCTGCACGCTGACGGTGTGGCCCAGTGCGGTAATGCGCAGCGCGCTGTCGATCACCAGCAGGCTCTGCAGATTCTGTTTGCTGTTGATTTCCGCCGATTCCAGCAGCAGGGTGGCCGGACGGGCGCCGCACAGCTGGTGGAAAATGGTGGTGGGGTCGCCCCGGTAGCTGGCTTGCGCCTTCAGCAATGTCATTTGTGGTTTGATGTTCATCATCGGTGGTTCCAGTGAATTCTGTCCATAAAAAAGCCCGCATCAGGTGCGGGCTCAGGAAATCTGCATTGTCAGATGACAGCTATGCGCGATTACACCGCCCGCAAGAGGGAGGTACGCCACCAACCGTGAAGAGAAATGTAGTTGTTCATTTGTAGACTCTCTCTGTTAACGCTCATCCGACACGGCCGTTGCCGTGAACTTGTGTACTAGTTAACTGGTTCGAGAGGGCAAAGTCAACCCTCTTTTTGCACAATGTTTTAGCGGTCAGCGTGAATTCTATTCATCATTCAGCCTGGCGTCCGCGGCCGGGGCAGAATAGATTTCCGTCCGGCCGCCGATCGCGGGTATGATAGAAAACCAAGCCATTGCCGGATAGCCGTTTTGACAGACAGTAACCCCCCATCCACCGCCTTTACTCTGTACGACCTCCACAGCCACACAACCGCCTCCGATGGCTACCTGACGCCGACGCAGCTGGTGCAGCGGGCGGTCGAGATGCGCGTGGGCGTGCTGGCGATCACCGATCACGACACCACCGCAGGCCTGGCCGAGGCCGCCGCCGCCATTGCGGAGCAGGCGTTACCACTGCGGCTGGTCAACGGGGTGGAAATCTCGACGCTGTGGGAAAATCATGAGATCCATATCGTTGGATTGGGCATGGACGTCGCGCACCCGGCGCTGGTGGCGCTGTTGGCGGAACAAACCGAACGGCGCAATCGGCGTGCGCAGGAGATCGGCGTGCGTCTGGGTAAGGCGCGCATTCCCGACGCCTATGCCGGCGCCCAGCGGCTGGCGGGTGCCGGCGCGGTGACCCGCGGCCATTTCGCCCGTTATCTGGTGGAGATTGGCGTGGCGGGCAACATGGCGCAGGTGTTCAAGAAATTCCTGGCCAAGGGCAAAACCGGCTACGTGCCGCCGCAGTGGTGTACAATAGAACAAGCCATTGATGCGATTCATCAATCGGGCGGCCAGGCGGTGATGGCGCATCCCGGCCGTTACGATCTGACCGCGAAGTGGTTGAAACGTTTGCTGGCGCATTTCGCCGAACACGGCGGCGACGCCATGGAAGTGGCGCAGTGTCAGCAGGCGCCGCATGAGCGCTCGCAATTGGCGAAATACGCTCAGGACTACCGGCTGTTGGCCTCGCAAGGCTCTGATTTTCATCAGCCTTGTTCGTGGATCGAACTGGGCCGCAAACTGTGGCTGCCGGGCGGCGTCGAGCCGGTGTGGCGCGATTGGCCGCAGCCTGGCGAGGCGGTCTGATTTTACGCGCGTGGCAACGCGCGCGGGCATCATTTTAGGAGCAAGTCATGAGTCAGCTTTTTTATATTCACCCGGACAACCCGCAGCCGCGTTTGATTAACCAGGCGGTCGAGGTGTTGCGCAAGGGCGGGGTGATCGTTTATCCCACCGATTCCGGCTATGCGCTGGGTTGCATGCTGGAAGAGAAGGCGGCGATGGAGCGCATTTGCCGCATCCGTCAGCTGGACGGCAACCACAACTTTACCCTGATGTGCCGCGATTTGTCCGAGTTGTCGACCTATGCGCACGTCGATAATACGGCGTTTCGCCTGATCAAAAACAATACGCCGGGTAACTACACCTTCATTCTGAAAGCGACCAAGGAAGTGCCGCGCCGCCTGATGAATGAAAAGCGTAAAACCATCGGCCTGCGCGTGCCGTCGAACCCGATCGCGCTGGCGCTGCTGGAGGCGCTGAACGAACCGATGATGTCCACCACCCTGATGCTGCCGGGCAATGATTTTGCCGAATCCGATCCGGAAGAGATCAGCGATCACCTGGGCAAGGTGGTCGATCTGGTGATCCACGGCGGTTTCCTCGGCCAACAGCCGACTACGGTTATCGATCTGACCGAATCCTCGCCGGAAGTGGTGCGTGAAGGGGCGGGCGACGCGGCGCCTTTCCGCTGATGTAAACCGTCGCCGACTTGCCCATTGTCTGAAAATCGGCTGAAGCGACGCTATTTCGGGTGAAAGCAGCTATTCTTGACTACTTCAGAATTGATAATGGGCAGGATGCGCACCAATGATTAAACGGGTTTCTTTTTTAGCGGCCTTATTATTTTCCTCGATGGCAAATGCGGGTTTTTATTCGGGCAGTTCCTTGCTGGCGGAATCCGGCGGTTACGTAAAAAATAAAAACGGTGAGGCCACCGTTGCCGAAGCGCTTAACGGCGGCATGTTTATGGGATACGTCGCCGGCGTATTCGATACTTATTCGATGCAGGGCAACCGCAATATTTGCCCGGAAGCCGGGATGAGTATCGGCACGGCCGCCGATGCGGTGATGCGCTATTTGAACGAGCATCCCGAGCAGTTGCATTACTCTGCGCCTTCGGTGATCATGCTGGCGTTAAGCGCCGCCTATCCCTGCGTGCGCCATTAAATTTGCATTCCATTTAGTGCGCATTTTTTCATAAGGTGCGCTCTCATACTTTCCGCACGAACTTCAATAGATCAATCTCCGCGGCGCTGTCACCTTAGCATCGTCGGCATCCCCCGAACGGGTCGGGGAGAGACGCGCAGGAGGTTATATGACCACATTTCACAGCGCCAACATCGCTCTCGATTATCAGGATATCGGCTCAGGGCCGCTCACGCTGGTGCTGCTGCCCGGCTGGTGCGAGCCGAAAACCGTGTTCGATCCCTTCATCGCCCTGGCGGCAGAACGTTATCGGGTGATCAGCATCGACTGGCGCGGCCACGGCCTGTCGTCAAAAACGGCGGAGATGTCGCTCGCGGCGGACGATTTGCTGGAAGATGTGCGTCAGCTACTGACGGCGCTGCGTTTGGACAACGTGGTGACTCTGTCGGTGGCGCACGCCAGCTGGCTGGCGGTGGCGTTGGCCGAAGCGTTGCCGCAGCGGGTGCGGGGCATGGTGTTTCTCGATTGGATCATGACGCAGCCGGAACCGGCGTTCTTTACGGCGGTGAGCCGCATGCAGCAGCCGCAGCAGTGGCTGGCGGCGCGCGACGCCTTGTTCGCCTTCTGGCAGGGCGGCATCCGCCACGAACGGGTCAAACGCCATCTGGAGGTCGAGATGGCGCAGGAAGATTACCGGCTCTGGCGTGCCGCCGGCGTGGCCATCGAACAGGCCTACCGGCAATTCGGCTCGCCGCTGCAACGTCTGGCGGGAATGAGCGCGCCGCCGCCGTGCCGCCACATCTACTCGCTGGATCGCCGCGACGACTATCTGCGGCGCCAGCAGGCATTTGCCGCCGAGCAGCCGTTTTTCTCCGTGGTGCGTTTGGGGGAGGCTCGCACTCACCTCGGCATTCTGGAACGGCCCGACGCGGTGCTGTGGGCGGTGGAGGATTTTTTGGCGCCGTGAACGCCGTCTGAAGGGGGCCTCCGGCGATAAAGTGGGTTTCAACACCTTAGAAAGCCTGTATAATGCGCGGTTCGATCCTGATAAATGTATTGTTACCGTTGTGGCGGTTGGCCGCGGCGGTTATCCCCCCGACGCCTGTGAAGGCGACATTAGAGGTTGCTCAATGAGCGAAAAGTTACAGAAAGTTTTAGCGCGCGCCGGGCATGGCTCGCGTCGTGAAATCGAAACCATGATTGAAGCCGGGCGCGTCAGCGTCGACGGCAAGGTCGCCAAGCTGGGCGATCGCGTTGAAGTGACGCCGGCGATGAAAATTCGCCTGGACGGTCATGTCCTGTCGATCAAAGAGTCTGAAGACGTGGTCTGCCGAGTGCTGGCTTACTACAAACCGGAAGGCGAGCTGTGTACCCGCAGCGATCCTGAAGGCCGCCCGACGGTGTTCGATCGTCTGCCTAAGCTGCGCGGTTCGCGCTGGGTGGCGGTAGGGCGCCTGGACGTCAATACCTCCGGTCTGCTGCTGTTCACCACCGATGGCGAGCTGGCCAACCGTCTGATGCACCCGAGCCGTGAAGTGGAACGCGAGTACGCGGTACGCGTGTTCGGCCAGGTCGACGATGCGAAAGTGAAGCAGCTGAGCAAGGGCGTGCAGCTGGAAGACGGCCCGGCCGCCTTCCGCACCATCAGCTTCCAGGGCGGTGAAGGCCTCAACCAGTGGTACAACGTGACCCTGACCGAAGGCCGCAACCGTGAAGTGCGTCGCCTGTGGGAAGCGGTGGGCGTGCAGGTTAGCCGCCTGATCCGCGTGCGCTATGGCGACATCGATCTGCCGAAAGGCCTGCCGCGCGGCGGCTGGGCCGAGTTGGATCTGCCGGCGATCAACTACCTGCGCGAGCTGGTGGAATTGAAGCCGGAAACGGTCAGCAAGATGCCGGTGGAGCGTGAGCGCCGCCGCGTGAAGGCCAACCAGATCCGCCGCGCGGTCAAGCGCCATTCGCAGGTGGCCGGCAGCGGCCGCCGCAGTGCGCCAGGCAGCAAGCCGGGTAAACCGGGCAAGCCGAGCAAACGCAGCTAATCTCTCATTCTGGCCCCGTTCGGGGCCAGAACTTTTGTTACCAATCGATCCCCTGTTGCGCCTTCACGCCCGCATCAAACGCGTGCTTCACCGGCCGCATCTCCGTGACCGTATCCGCCAGTTCCAGCAGATCGCGATGGCAACCGCGCCCGGTCAGGATCACCGTTTGGTGCGCAGGGCGCTCCAGCAACGCGGCCTTCAGCTCTTCCAGTTCCAGATAACCGTAGGTCAGCATGTAGGTCACTTCGTCCAGCAGCACCAGATCCAGGTTGCTGTCGGCCAGCATGCGTTTGCCGTGTTGCCACACCGCCTGGCAGGCGGCGGTATCGCCGGCTTTGTTCTGCGTCTCCCAGGTGAAGCCGGTGGCCATCACCTGAAATTCAACGCCGTGTTGCTGCAGCAGATTCTTTTCGCCATTGGGCCATTCGCCCTTGATGAACTGGATCACCCCGGCGCGCATGCCGTGGCCGACCGCCCGGGTGACGGTGCCGAAGGCGGCGGTGGTCTTACCCTTGCCGTTGCCGGTAAACACCAGCAGCAGGCCGCGCGTGTCCTGCGCCGCGGCGATGCGCGCATCGACCTGTTCTTTCAGGCGCTGCTGGCGCTGTTGATGACGATCTTCCGCCATGAAAACGCTCCTTATTCGGCCGCGCCGGGTTTACGGTTCGGTTGGGCGTCGAAGCTCATGCCGGTTTTGCGGCGGCTGTCTTCGCCCATCAGATACAGATACAGCGGCATGATATCGGCCGGGGTTTTCAGCTTGTTCTTGTCTTCGTGCGGGAAGGCAGATGCGCGCATTTTGGTGCGGGTGCCGCCCGGATTGATGCAGTTCACCCGCAAATTGCGGTTTTTATACTCGTCGGCCAACACCTGCATCATGCCCTCGGTGGCGAACTTCGACACCGCATAGGCGCCCCAGTCTGCGCGGCCGGTGCGCCCGACGCTGGAACTGGTGAACACCAGCGAACCCGCGTGGGATTTCAGCAGCAGCGGCAGCAGCGCCTGAGTCAGCATAAAGGTGGCGTTGACGTTAACCTGCATCACCTCTTGCCACATGGTCATCGACAGGTCGGCCATCGGCGCGATGTCGCCGAGCAGGCCGGCGTTGTGCAGCACGCCGTCAAGGCGGGGGATCTGGCGCGCCAGATCGTCGGCTATCTGCCGGCATTGCTCCGGCGTGGCGTGCAGCAAGTCCAGCGTCACCACCAACGCCGGGGCGCCGCCCTGGGCCGCGATCTCTTGTTGTACCGCCAGCAGCTTGCTTTCGGTGCGCCCCAGTAGCACCAACTGGGCACCGAAGCGCGCGTAGGTCAGCGCCGCTTCGCGGCCGATGCCGTCGCCGGCGCCGGTGACCAGAATGATACGTTGTTCGAGCAGATCTTGTTTGGGTTGGTAATGCACGATAAATCCTCGCCTGGGGGGCCGTTCTCCCGCAGATATCGGGGAGCAAGAGTGAAACGCGCGGCCGGGGCGGGAGCGAAGGCTCGACCGTCTACGGGCCGCGCAGCGAATGCGTCTCATCATATTGATGAATAATGGGTGTTATATGCCTTAATCCGCCGGCATTTTCAATGCGTAGCAGGCTGAAATGGCATTCTTTTGTAACAAAAGCGCGGCGGCGACGGCTTGGTTCGGCCGCAAATCGTCCCCATAGTGATGCTCCGTGCGCAATGAATTTTCATTTAGCCGCGACAGCAGCCGCTGCGGTTGGCTAAAATGGGAAGAATCATACTAACAACCTGTAAATAAAGGCGGAATCTGTGGAGTTTATATCTGTTTATGGCCTGTTTCTGGCCAAGGTTGCCACGGTGGTGCTCGCCATCGCCGCGTTGGCCATACTGGCTGTCAGTCTGGGGCAACGCAAGAGCCGCCAGAAAGGGGAGCTGCAGCTGACCGATCTCGGTGAACAGTATCGCGAGATGCAGCGTGACATGCGCCTGGCGCGCATGGATGCCGCCGAGCAAAAGGTTTGGCTGAAACAGTTCAAGAAACAGACCAAGGCCGACGACAAGCTGAAAAAGCAGCGCGCCAAGTCCGGCGCGGTCGAGGTGGCCAAGCCGTGCCTGTATGTGCTGGATTTCAAGGGCAGCATGGACGCGCACGAGGTGACCTCGCTGCGCGAAGAGATCTCGGCGGTGTTGGCGGTGGCGTCGGCGCAGGATGAAGTCCTGCTGCGGCTGGAAAGCCCTGGCGGAGTGGTGCACGGCTACGGCCTGGCGGCCTCGCAGCTGGAGCGCCTGCGTAAAGGCGGCATTCGCCTGACGGTGGCGGTGGATAAAGTGGCGGCCAGCGGCGGCTACATGATGGCCTGCGTCGCGGATCGCATCGTGGCGGCGCCGTTCGCCATCATCGGCTCGATCGGCGTGGTGGCGCAGATCCCGAACTTCCACCGCCTGCTGAAGAAGAACGACATCGACGTGGAGTTGCACACCGCCGGGCAGTTCAAACGCACGCTGACGCTGTTCGGTGAAAACACCGAGCAGGGGCGCGAAAAGTTCCGTGAAGATCTGAACGAAACCCACGAGCTGTTCAAGCGCTTTGTGCATGAGCAGCGCCCGTCGCTCGACATCGACAGCGTCGCCACCGGTGAGCACTGGTTCGGTTCACAGGCGAAAGAGAAGGGCCTGATTGACGCTATCGGCACCAGCGATGACTTGCTGATCGCCGAGCTGGATAACCACGAAGTGATCGCCGTGCGCTATTCGCGCCGCAAACGCCTGATGGATCGCTTTACCGGCAGCGCGGCGGAAAGCGTCGATCGCTTGTTGTTGCGCTGGTGGCAGCGTGGGGAAAAGCCATTGCTGTAACGGCGGCGATAGCGTGAATCAGCGGGGGCCGGGCGCCCCCGTTTTCTTTTCTCAATCGACCAGGTGGTATTTTTCCGAAAGCAGATGGGCCAAATGTTTAAACATATTAAATACCGCGGTGGTTTTGGCGGTGGGCAATCCGTCGGCATCCAAAAAGTATTCGCCGCGGAAAACTAAAACGCCGTTTTTTTGTTCAACGTCGGTGGCGATCATGCCGTGCAGATAATCTTCGTGTTGGCGGATGATGTTATTTGCTTCCGCCAGCAGGGCCTCGCGGCCGATAGGGGCAGTATTCGTGCGCATTTATTAGACTCCAAACTAAAAACTCTGCGCATATTCTAACGCCGGTTCGCTTTTATCCGCAAACCGACTAAGGTTTATTTGCCGTCTGGATGGCCATGGGCGGCCGCCGGTTGGCGAAATCGGTCTTTCCGTGCTAATTAGGTTGCGTGACGCTTTTTATCAGGTACAGTGTGGGATTTTGCGGCGTCGGGTGGAAGGTTTTGTTTACGCCATGAATAAAACTCACACAGCCATACTTCTGGGGCATGGGTGAATAGCAGGCAGGATCAACAACTTGCGTTCAGGTTGAGCGGTTGGGCAACCAAAAGGAAAAAATCTGTTGATCTCTTGCCAGACTGCCGCAATATAAAAAAAGAGACACGAATTGCCGCGGCACGGCGAGATAAAAGACTTCTTTTTAGAAGAAATAAATTAGGTAAAGGTAAATATGGGTAAAGCTCTCGTAATAGTTGAGTCCCCGGCAAAAGCCAAAACTATTAATAAATATTTAGGAAGTGACTACGTGGTGAAGTCCAGCGTCGGTCATATCCGTGATTTGCCGACCAGTGGCTCAGCCAGCAAAAAGAGCGCTGACTCAACCGAAGACAAAGCCAAGAAAAAAGTTAAAAAAGATGAGAAGGCGGCGCTGGTAAATCGCATGGGCGTCGACCCTTACCACGGCTGGAAAGCGCATTATGAAATCCTGCCGGGTAAAGAAAAAGTGGTCGCCGAGTTAAAATCGCTGGCGGAAAACGCCGACCACATTTATCTCGCAACCGACCTTGACCGCGAAGGGGAAGCCATCGCTTGGCACCTGCGGGAAGTGATCGGTGGGGATGACAAACGCTTTAGCCGCGTGGTGTTTAACGAAATCACCAAAAACGCGATCCAGCAGGCGTTCAAACAGCCGGGCGAGCTGAACATTGACCGCGTCAACGCGCAGCAGGCGCGCCGGTTCATGGACCGCGTGGTGGGCTATATGGTCTCGCCGCTGCTGTGGAAGAAAATCGCCCGCGGCCTGTCCGCCGGCCGCGTGCAGTCGGTGGCGGTGCGCCTGGTGGTTGAGCGCGAGCGCGACATCAAGGCCTTCGTGCCGGAAGAGTACTGGGAGCTGCATGCCGATCTGCTGGCGAAGGGTGAAACCGCGCTGCAGATGGAAGTGACCCACGCGCACGACAAGCCGTTCAAACCGGTCAACCGCGAGCAGACTCACGCCGCGGTCAAGCTGTTGGAAAAAGCCCGCTACACGGTGCTCGATCGCGAAGACAAACCGACCAGCAGCAAACCGGGCGCGCCTTTCATTACCTCCACGCTGCAACAGGCCGCCAGTACCCGCCTGAGCTTCGGCGTGAAAAAAACCATGATGATGGCGCAACGGCTGTATGAAGCCGGCCACATCACCTATATGCGTACCGATTCCACCAACCTGAGCCAGGATGCGCTCAACATGGTGCGTGGCTACATCGGCGACAACTTCGGCGACAAATACCTGCCGAAGGCGCCGAATCACTACAGTAGCAAAGAGAATTCGCAGGAAGCGCACGAAGCGATCCGTCCTTCGGACGTGAACGTGCTCGCCGAACAGTTGAAAGACATGGAAGCGGACGCGCAGAAGCTGTATCAGCTGATCTGGCGCCAGTTCGTTGCCTGCCAGATGACGCCGGCGCAATACGATTCCACCACGCTGACGGTGAAAGCCGGTGATTATCAGCTGCGCGCCAAGGGCCGTACGCTGCGCTTTGACGGCTGGACCAAGGTGATGCCGGCGCTGCGCAAGGGCGATGAAGATCGCACCCTGCCATACGTCGAAATCGGCAGCGAACTGGATCTGCAGAAACTGATCCCAAGCCAGCACTTCACCAAGCCGCCGGCGCGCTACAGCGAAGCCTCGCTGGTGAAAGAGCTGGAAAAACGCGGCATCGGCCGCCCGTCCACCTACGCCTCCATCATCTCGACCATTCAGGATCGCGGTTATGTGCGGGTGGAAAGCCGCCGCTTCTATGCCGAGAAAATGGGCGAGATCGTCACCGATCGCCTGGAAGAAAACTTCCGCGAGCTGATGAACTATGACTTCACCGCGCGCATGGAAGATGGTCTCGATGAGGTCGCCAACAACCAGGCCGAGTGGAAAGCGGTGCTGGACGAGTTCTTCGTCGACTTCAGCGAACAGCTGGAAACGGCGGAGAAGGATCCGGAAGAAGGCGGCATGCGGCCTAACCAGATGGTGATGACCAGCATCGACTGCCCGACCTGCGGCCGCAAGATGGGCATCCGTACTGCCAGCACCGGCGTGTTCCTCGGCTGTTCCGGCTACGCGCTGCCGCCGAAGGAGCGCTGCAAAACCACCATCAACCTGGTGCCGGAAGCGGAAGTGCTCAACATCCTCGAAGGCGACGAGGCGGAAACCAACGCGCTGCGCGCCCGCCGCCGCTGCAAGAAATGCGGTACGGCGATGGACAGCTATCTGATCGACAACCAGCGCAAGCTGCATGTCTGCGGTAACAACCCGGCGTGCGACGGTTACGAGATCGAAGAGGGCGAGTTCCGTCTGAAAGGCTACGACGGCCCGGTGGTGGAGTGCGACAAGTGCGGCTCGGAAATGCACCTGAAAATGGGGCGTTTCGGCAAGTACATGGGCTGCACCAACGAGAACTGCAAAAACACCCGCAAGATCCTGCGTAACGGCGACGTCGCGCCGCCGAAGGAAGATCCGGTGCCGTTGCCGGAGCTGCCGTGCGAGAAGTCCGACGCCTATTTCGTGCTGCGTGACGGCGCTGCCGGCGTGTTCCTGGCGGCCAACACCTTCCCTAAATCGCGCGAGACCCGAGCGCCGCTGGTGGAAGAGCTGGCTCGCTTCAAGGATCGCCTGCCGGAGAAGCTGCGCTATCTGGCCGATGCGCCGGTGGCGGACGCCGAAGGCAATAAAACGCTGGTGCGTTTCAGCCGCAAAACCAAACAGCAGTACGTCTCTTCTGAAAAAGACGGCAAGGCGACCGGTTGGTCCGCGTTCTACGTGGACGGCAAGTGGGTCGAAGGTAAGAAGTAAGGCCAATGTCCCGCCCGCAAGATGAAAAACCAGCCCTGGCGGCTGGTTTTTTATTGTAAGCCTTAAACCACCTCCTAAGGAGGTGGTGATTGAACCTGTGAGGCTCTAGCCTGAAGGAAACCCATGCCGGAATATTCCAGCTTACTCACCACAAGTAAGAAGGAAATCACCA